>NZ_JBHSMZ010000001.1:573866-577183 GCF_042656905.1 Massilia aerilata | reverse complement strand
CTACGGCATGATCCAGGATAACCACATCCACCACCTGGCCCGCAGCGTGGCCTGCACCAGCGCCGGCGGTTCGGCCATCGGCGTGGACAGCTATTACCACGGCGTCAAGACCGACATCGTCGGCAACGTCGTCAACGACATCGGCTCGGCCGGCTGCACCTATGTCCAGGGTATCTATGTTTCCACCTCGGGCAGCATCAAGAACAACCTGGTCTACCGCGTCGGCGCGGTCGGCATCCATCTGTGGCACGACGCCACCGACGTGGTCATCACCAACAACACCGTGACCAGCTCGAACTTCGGCATGGTGGTGGGCGGCGGCGACTTTTACTACACGACCGCCGGCGCGAACAATGTCTATGTCGCCAACAACATCATCTTCGACAACAAGTACGGCATCTCGGAGCAGGGCAAGACCGGCACCGCGAACAAGTATGTCAACAACCTGGTGTTCCAGAACCCGACCTACAACATCTCGCTGCGCAACGGTTTGAAGGATACCGGCACCATCAGCTCGAACCCGCTGTTCAAGGCCTATTCGAAGACCGCGGCCGCCCCGGACTTCCACCTGACCATCAGCTCGCCGGCGATCGGCCGCGGCACCGCGACCAATGCCTACCCGACCGACCTGGACGGCAAGCCGCGTAATGCGTCGACCGGTTACGACATCGGCGCCTACCAACATTAAACCCGAGCATTAAACGCCAGCACTGACCGTCTCAGTTTTGCGCTCCCGGCCAGTTCTCTGGCTGGGTTTCAGCCCGCATACCGCATGGTGTGCGGGCTTTTTAATTGTGACATCAGGCCGGCTATCGGTTTGTCGAAGCATTCGATATTTAACAATTGTCTGTTCATAAGTACCTGATTCTACTCAGCAATATCCGTTTGCTTTCGATTACTGTAGGAAATTTATTTTAAAAAAGATTGAACTAAGAAAGTTTCCTTGCGTCAAAGGGTTACATTCACTTTTTGCCGCAAGGTACTTTCAGATGAAAAAACTCCTTACTTTTGCTTCGGATATCCGTGTCAACGCCATGCTGTGCTGCAGCGCTGCCGTCCTCCTGACGGCTTGCGGTGGCGGCATGACCGAAAACGGCAACGGCCAGCAATCGCAGACCGCCGCCGTGCTTACCAGCAGTGCAGACCAGACCGCAGCAAACAGTGCCGCGACCGCGCCCAACGCTTCCGATGCAGCCGAGGCGCAAACGACCGAAGCCGCCGCGAGCAGCTTCGAACTGAGCGGTTACGATGGCGTCCCGGCGTCCAGCGGTGCAGCACCGGCGGACGGCGCACCGCGGCTGCTGGCGTCGATCTCGGCATCGAGCCCGACCGTGAGCGCCGCGACCACGACCCCGGCCACCACCTATAACTATTATGTGTCGCCGACCGGTTCGGATACCGCCGCCGGCACCAAGGCCGCGCCGTTCAAGACCCTGGCCCGCGCCGTGAAAGCCGCGACCAAGGCGAGCACCACCGTCTGGGTGGCTCCAGGCACCTATGCCGGCGGCATCAAGACCACCGCCAACGGCACCGCCAGCGGCCGCATCTACTGGGTTTCGACCACCAAGTGGGGCGCCAAGATCGTTCCGCCTTCGAGCTCGAGCAACAACAACGCCTGGGACAACCGCGGCAACTACGTCAGCATCATCGGCTTCGACGTCGACGGCACCAATTCGGGTTCGGGCACCAAATGGACCCACGGCATCTACACCGGCGGTTCCTACGGCATGATCCAGGATAACCACATCCATCACATCGCCAGGAGCGTGGCCTGCACCAGCGCCGGCGGTTCGGCGATCGGCGTGGACAGCTATTACCACGGCGTGAAGTCGGACATCGTCGGCAACGTCGTCAACGACATCGGCCCGGCCGGCTGCACCTATGTCCAGGGTATCTATGTTTCCACCTCGGGCAGCATCAAGAACAACCTGGTCTATCGCGTCGGCGCGGTCGGCATCCACCTGTGGCACGACGCCACCGACGTGGTCATCACCAACAACACCGTGACCAGCTCGAACTTCGGCATGGTGGTGGGCGGCGGCGACTTCTATTACACGACGGCCGGCGCCAACAATGTCTATGTCGCCAACAACATCATTTACGACAACAAGTACGGCATCTCGGAGCAGGGCAAGACCGGCACCGCCAACAAGTATGTCAACAACCTGGTGTTCCAGAACCCGACCTACAACATTTCTCTGCGCAACGGTTTGAAGGACACCGGCACCATCAGCTCGAACCCGCTGTTCAAGGCCTATTCGAAGACCGCGGCCACCCCGGATTTCCACCTGACCACGAGCTCGCCGGCGATCGGCCGCGGCACCGCGACCAACGCCTACCCGACCGACCTGGACGGCAAGCCGCGTAATGCTTCGACCGGTTACGACCTTGGCGCGTACCAGCACTAAGAAGAGCAGCACCAACAAGCAGAACTGAGTTTCACCGCGTCCGCGGCTAGACGCCGCGGACTCCTCTTGCCCCCGCATCCATACGGCCCTTTCTAGTTGCCGCAGGGGCGCTTATGCACCTAAGGAATGTAGAATGAAAAAGCAAGCTTCGTTTTCCCCGGCTCTCCGCATCAACGCACTGCTGTGCTGCAGCGCCGCTGTCCTCCTGAGCGCCTGCGGCGGTAACGCCGACATGGGCGCCGCGGCCAGCCAGACCGCTGCCGCCATTACCAGCAGCGCCGATGCCACCGCCAGCGCCGTGGAACCGAATACGACCGACGCAACAGCAGCGGGCGCCTCGACCGCGCCTGCGAATTTCGCGCTGAGCGGCTACGACGGCCACCCGCTGGCCGCCGAAGCCCAGCCGGCTTCGGCCCAGCCGCGCCTGTTGGCCAGCATCACCTCGTCGGCGACGACCGGCACCCCGACCCAGCAAGTGACCGACCTGTACCGTACGCTGCTGAAGCGCGAACCGGACTCGGGCGGCCTGACCTACTGGAGCAACCTGGTCGCGTCTGGCGTGCCGATCAGCTTCGTCGAAGCGCAGTTCAAGGCCAGCCAGGAGTACATCAACCTGCAAGCCGCCACCGGCGGCGGCACTGGCAGCGGCGCCACGACCACGACCCCGACGACGACCTACAACTATTATGTCTCGCCGACCGGTTCGGACACCGCCGCCGGCACCAAGGCCGCGCCGTTCAAGACCCTGGCCCGCGCAGCAAAAGCCGCGACCAAGGCCGGCACCACCGTCTGGGTGGCCCCGGGCACCTATGCCGGCGGCATCAAGACCACCGCCAACGGCACCGCCTCGGCACGCATCTACTGGGTTTCGACCACCAAGTGGGGCGCCAAGATCGTTCCGCCTTCGAG
>NZ_JBHSMZ010000001.1:128704-573812 GCF_042656905.1 Massilia aerilata | reverse complement strand
TCCTACGGCATGATCCAGGATAACCACATCCACCACCTGGCCCGCAGCGTGGCCTGCACCAGCGCCGGCGGTTCGGCCATCGGCGTGGACAGCTATTACCACGGCGTGAAGTCGGACATCGTCGGCAACGTCGTCAATGACATCGGCCCGGCCGGCTGCACCTATGTCCAGGGTATCTACGTCAGCACCTCGGGCAGCATCAAGAACAACCTGGTCTATCGCGTGGGCGCGGTCGGCATCCACCTGTGGCACGACGCCACCGACGTGGTCATCACCAACAACACCGTGACCAGCTCGAACTTCGGCATGGTGGTGGGCGGCGGCGACTTCTATTACACGACGGCCGGCGCCAACAATGTCTATGTCGCCAACAACATCATTTACGACAACAAGTACGGCATCTCGGAGCAGGGCAAGACCGGCACCGCCAACAAGTATGTCAACAACCTGGTGTTCCAGAACCCGACCTACAACATTTCTCTGCGCAACGGTTTGAAGGACACCGGCACCATCAGCTCGAACCCGCTGTTCAAGGCCTATTCGAAGACCGCGGCCACCCCGGACTTCCACCTGACCAGCAGCTCGCCGGCGATCGGCCGCGGCACCGCGACCAACGCCTACCCGACCGACCTGGACGGCAAGCCACGTAACGCTTCGACCGGTTACGACATCGGCGCCTACCAGCACTGATCGCCAAGCGCTGGATGGCACCAGTCAAAGCCCGCATCCCGCAAGGCGTGCGGGCTTTTTCAGTCCTCGTCCTCGCCGGCGATGGGCCGGGCGATCTGCGGTCCGCCCGCGCTGGCGTTGTTGACCTTGGTGCTGACCTTGTACCAGTCGAAGTCCTCGGGCGGCACGGCTGCATGGCGCGCCAGCTCGAGCGCCTGCTGCGGACTGAGGTTCGGCGACATCCACAGCTCGGCATCTTCCTTGCTGAGGACCACCGGGCGGCGGTCGTGGATATCGAGCATGCCGCCGTGGGCATCGTCGGTGACCAGCACGAAGCCGGCTTCTGCGCGGTTTTCCTCGAAGGGGCCGAAGTTCGCCAGCGCCAGCAGGAAGAGGGGAGCGTGGTCCTTGCGGTGGATGTGCCAGGGCTGCTTGTGGCCTTTCTCGCCGGTCCATTCGTACCAGCCCTCGGCGGGCACGATGCCGCGCCCGTTCTTGAGCAGGCGCGACCAGTAGCTGCCGCTCAGCTTTTCGAGGCGGGCATTGATGGCGACCGGGATCTTGCCCTCTGCCCAACGGGGGCGGTAGCTCCAGAACACGTCGTCGACGTGGTGCTCGCCGTCTTCCATGTGCAGCACCGGACGATAGGTGCCGGGCGCGGCGTTGGTCGTCGGCGCGGATTCGCTGTCGAACACCGCGTCGGCCCAGCCGAAGGCATTGGCGTAATGGCGCGCGGTCTGGCTTTGGTCAAATCGTCCACACATGGCTCGATCCTACCGCAGTCGCGGCAAAGCGGTCGTCCGTTAGCCCGGCAGCAGGGCGGCGCGCCGGCATTGCAAGGTGGATGTGCGATTCCGCTGACGTCACGACGGGCATTTGCTAACCCATCCCGACCCTTGTGAAGCCCAAAGGCGGCCCAACTTCCTGTCATGTTTCGTCAGGTAGTCTCTCCGTTTCTTTGTGTCTCCATCTCAGTGATCCTCTGAGTGTTTGCCGCTGTCGCCATGCGCGACAGCGGCATTTTTTATGCGCCGCGCCTGGACGGCCGCTCGTGCATTTGCAGGCGGGCCGATGCAGGCGTATGCTGTACTCACAACATTGCTACAAATGGAGACAATCATGAAGCTTCGTTTCGCACATGTGCACCTGCCGGCTAGTTTCCACCGCCCGCTGCGCTTCGGTAGCCGCTGGCGCGGCCATGAGCTGGCGCTGCGGGTCTGCCAGATCCTCGCGTTTGCCGTGCTGGCGGTGTTTGGCGGGCAGCTGATTGCCCAGTTGATCAGGTTTGTGGTGCGGACGTTTGCCGCGACCTGAGTCCTACAGGCGTATCGTTATCTCGATCTTCTCGGAAGCTATGCCTAGGGACTCGGCAAGCTTGCGCTTGGCTTCCGCGATCGCATCAGTAAAGTTGCCGCCTCTGCCTTCGCCTGCGTCCGCCGCAGCGTAAGAGGCCGCTTTTTCCGCCACGTGCGGCGGCCCGGCGGGGGGCGTGAGCTGCTGCCAGTTCAGCGCCTCCGGATCCAGGTCCAGGCGGCGGAACAGTTCCGCCGTCTCCAGGTAAGCCACCGGGAAGCGCTGGCTGTTGGCGAGCAATTGCCACGCGCCAGGGATGTGGACCATCGCATAGGTCTCGAATTCAATCGTGATCCTTGCCGCATGCGGCGACGGCTTCGTACGCCTGATTCGCGCGATCAAAAACGCGACGCCGTGCTCGAAATCCATCGCGGCCCACTGCTCGCGGCGATTCCTGACGCAAACGAGGTACTGGGCCGCCTCCACGCGGATCGGGCTGGCGGTCCAGTGGCCGCATCCGCCTTCCTCGCGCATCCGCCGCAAATCCTTGCCTGTGTAGACGATCACACTTTCCATGAGCATTCCGGTAATGACTGACTCGACATTACTGGTTTGCATCATCGGCAGGTTTGATGGCGCTCACCTGCCCGCGCATGCTCGCCGTTCTATCCGAAGCTATCTGGCGCCTATGCCCTTGCTCTCAGTTGATTAGGGTCAGTAGATCAAGGTTTCTCCAGCAACTTCATCCAGCCTCGACAGTCCAACCGAATGCAAGGCAAGCCGGGCGCGGCTTTCCAGGCAAAGCAGCCCGATAGTGGGTTTCATTGTGACGAAGTGAGGAGGACCGTTATGGATAAGCTACAGATAGTTACCGAATTCCTGGCCATATTGGAGGCCAATCATTATGCCGCGCTGGTGCTGATCGCACTGGCGGCCATCATCAAGCAATGGCCGCCCAAGAGTTGACGCGCAGCTTCTTACACCCCGACCATCGACACCGCCTTGGTGTTCAGGTAGGCCTCGAGCGCCTCGGGGCCGCCTTCGGAACCGTAGCCGGAATCCTTGATGCCGCCGAAAGGCAGTTCGGCGCTCGGCGTGGCCGGCTGGTTAATCCACAGCATGCCGACTTCCACGCGGTTCATCAGCAGCTGTGCGTTCTTGATCGAGCGCGTGAAGGCATAGCCGGCCAGGCCGTAGGGCAGGCGGTTCGCTTCCTCGATCGCATCGACCAGGCTGTCGAAACCGCGGATCGCGGCGACCGGGCCGAAAGGCTCGTCGTTGAACACGCTGGCTTCGAGCGGCACGTCGGCCAGGATGGTCGGGGCAAAGAAGTTGCCGGCTTCGCCCACGCGCTTGCCGCCGGTCGCCAGCACCGCGCCCCTGGCCTGCGCATCTTCGACCACCTTGGCCATCGCCGTCACGCGGCGCGCATTGGCCAGCGGCCCCAGCGTGATCCCTTCCTGCAGGCCGTCGCCCAGCTTCAGGCTTTCGGCATGCGCCACCAGCGCGCGCGTGAACTCCGCCTTGACCGCATTGTGGACCAGGAAGCGGGTCGGCGAGATGCAGACCTGGCCGGCATTGCGGAATTTGGCGGCGCCGGCCGCCTTGACCGCCAGCGCCACGTCCGCATCTTCGGCGATGATGACCGGCGCATGGCCGCCCAGCTCCATGGTCGCCCGTTTCATATGCGCGCCGGCCAGCGCGGCGAGCTGCTTGCCGACCGGGGTCGAGCCGGTGAAGGTGACCTTGCGGATGATGGGATGGGAAATAAGGTAGCCGGAGATTTCGGCCGGGTCGCCGAACACCAGGCCGACCACGCCCGGAGGCACGCCGGCGTCGACGAAGCACTGCAGCAGGGCGGCCGGCGAGGCCGGGGTCTCTTCCGGCGCCTTGCACAGGAAGGAGCAGCCGGTGGCCAGCGCGGCCGACAGCTTGCGGACGATCTGGTTGATCGGGAAGTTCCAGGGCGTGAAAGCGGCGACCGGACCGACCGGCTCCTTCAGCACCAGCTGCTGCGCGGCCGGGTTGCGCGCCGGGACGATGCGGCCGTACACGCGCATGCCCTCGGCCGCGAACCAGTCGATGATCTCGGCGCCGGCCATGGCTTCCATCTTCGCTTCCGCCAGCGGCTTGCCCTGTTCCTGGGTCAGCAGGCGGGCGATGTCGCCGGCGCGTTCGCGCAGCAGGGTGGCGGCGCGGCGCATCGTCGCGGCGCGTTCATAGGCGGGGACGGCGCGCCAGGTCTCGAAGCCCTTCTGCGCAGCGGCGAGGGCGCGGTCCAGGTCGGCGATGCCGGCGTGGGCCACGGTGCCGATGGCCTGTCCGGTGGCCGGGTTGACGACCGGGATGGTCTTGCCGCTCGCGGCGTCGGACCATTCGTTGGCGATCAGGAGGCGGGTATCGGGATAGCTGCTTGTCGTCATGGGTGTCGGTTCCTGTTGATGTGGCGGCGAGATGAATGCCAAGACCGCCATGATCGCATTGTCCGGCATTCCTTGCACGGCTACAGCGGCAAAGCGGTTTCGTACTTCACCTCACGCAGCGCCACGCTGGTGTTCACCTGCGAGACGCCGTGCAGCTTCACCAGCACGTTGTGCAGGAAGTCGTGGTAGGCGTCCATGTCGGCCACCACCACCTTGACCAGGTAATCCGAGCTGCCGGTGGTCTCGTAGCACTCGACGACTTCCGGCCGCAGCCGCATGGCCTGCTCGAACTGCTCGACCACGCCTTCCGCATGCCGCAGCAGCGAGACGTGCAGCAGGCACACCACCGCCAGCCCCAGCTTGCGGCGGTCGACCAGCGCGGTGTAGCGTACGATGTAGCCATTGTCCTCCAGCTCCTTCTGGCGCCGCCAGCAGGGACTGGCCGACATGCCGATCTTTTCCGCCAGCTCGTTCGAGGAGATCCTGCCGTCCTTCTGCAGCTCGGCGAGAATTTTCATGGATGCTGCATCTAGCGAATGATTTTTCATGATTTTGACCGGAAATAGACAAGTTCTTGCAATTCTAAGGCCCAAAATTGCAAAGATAGAAGAAATCTTTCGCGCCCGGCGGCCTATCCTGTCTCATCATTTACCCAGAACTATAAAAAAATGAACGACATGACGAATCCCGCGCAGCTCGGGCTGGCAGACCCCGGCTACGCACTCGACGACAACCTGACCCGCACGCAGGGCCGGGTGTTCCTGACCGGCACCCAGGCCCTGGTGCGCCTGCTGTGCATGCAAAAGCAGCTCGACGAAGCGCAGGGGCTGGACACCGCAGGCTTCGTCAGCGGCTACCGCGGTTCGCCGCTGGGCGCCGTCGACCAGGAACTGTGGCGCGCGAAAAAGCTGCTGGCCGAGCGCCGCATCGAATTCCTCCCGGCGATCAACGAAGAACTGGGCGCCACGGCCGTGATGGGCTCGCAGCAGGTCGAAGCCAATCCGACCCGCAAGGTCGATGGCGTGTTCGCGATGTGGTACGGCAAAGGGCCGGGCGTGGACCGTGCCGGCGACGCCCTCAAGCACGGCCACGTGTATGGCTCCTCGCCGCACGGCGGCGTGCTGGCCATCCTCGGCGACGACCACGGTTGCGTGTCCTCGTCGATGCCGCACCAGAGCGAGCAGGCGCTGATCGCCTGGGGCATGCCGGTGATTAATCCGGCCAACATCCAGGAGTACCTGGAATTCGGCCTGTACGGCTGGGCGCTGTCGCGCTTCACGGGCGCCTGGTGCGGATTCAAGGCGATCTCCGAAACGGTGGAGGGCGGCGCGGTGGTCGAACTGCCGGCCATGCCCAGCTTTGCCACACCCACCGATTACACGCCGCCGGCCGGCGGCCTGCACAACCGCTGGCCGGACTTGCCGGGCCTGGCGCTGGAGCAGCGCGTGGCGGCCAAGCTGGAGGCGGTGCAGGCCTTTGCGCGCGCCAACTCGATCGACCGCCTGGTGGTGCCAGCGCCGGACGCGCGCATCGGCATCATCGGCGCCGGCAAGGCCTACCTCGACCTGATCGAAGCGCTGGAGCGCATGCAGATTTCCGTCGAACGCCTGCAGGAACTGGGCGTGCGCCTGTACAAGCCCGGCCTGACCTACCCGCTGGAAGCGAGCCGCCTGTCGGCCTTCGCGCAGGGGCTGGAAGAGATTCTGGTGGTCGAAGAGAAGGGCCCGGTGATCGAGCAGCAGGTCAAGAACCTGTTCTACAACCTGGCGCCCGAGCAGCGCCCCGCCGTGATCGGCAAGACCGCCGTCGATGGATCGCCGCTGCTGTCGGCGCTGGGCGAGCTGCGGCCTTCGCGCATTGCGCCGGTGCTGGTGCAGTGGCTGGGCGCCCGCTTCCCGGCCTTGGAGCTGCATCGTTTCCTTCCCGAATTCTGCGCCGCCGAACTGCCTTTCAATGCCGCGGACGGCGCGCGCCGCACACCGTATTTCTGCTCGGGCTGCCCGCACAATACCTCGACCCGCGTGCCCGAAGGCAGCCGCGCGCTGGCCGGCATCGGTTGCCACTTCATGGCCACCTGGATGCAGCGGGACACCTATTATCTGTCGCAGATGGGCGGGGAGGGCGTCAGCTGGGCCGGCACCTCGCCTTTCGTGAATGAACCGCACATCTTCCAGAACCTGGGTGACGGCACCTTCTACCATTCCGGCTCGCTGGCGATCCGCCAGAGCGTGGCGGCCGGCACCAACATCACTTATAAAGTCCTGTACAACGACGCGGTGGCGATGACCGGCGGCCAGCCGGTGGACGGCACCTTGTCCGTGCCGCAGATCCTGCAGCAGGTGCTCAGCGAAGGCGTCAAAAAGGCCGTGGTGGTCACCGACTACCCGGACAATTACGAAGGCGTGGCCCTGCCGGAAGGCGTGAGCGTGCATCACCGGGGCGAGCTCGATGCGATCCAGCGCCAGTTGCGCGAGATTCCCGGCGTGACGGTGCTGGTGTACGACCAGACCTGCGCCGCCGAGAAGCGTCGCCGCCGCAAGAAGAACAAGCCGGACAAGATCGTGTTCCCGGACCCGGCGCGCCGCATGCTCATCAACCCGGCCGTGTGCGAAGGCTGCGGCGATTGCGGCGTGCAGTCGAACTGCCTGTCCATCCTGCCGCTGGAGACGGAGCTGGGCCGCAAGCGCCAGATCGAGCAGTCTTCCTGCAACAAGGATTACAGCTGCGTGGAGGGGTTCTGCCCGAGCTTCGTCTCGGTGCTGGGCGGCACGCTGCGCAAGCCGGCCGCCGTCCAGATATCCCTGGCCGACCTGGAGCGTGCGCTGGACAGCTATCCGGCGCCAAGCCAGCCGGCGCTGGCGAAACCCTTCGAGATCCTGGTGGCCGGCGTGGGCGGCACCGGCGTCGTCACGGTGGGCGCGCTGATCACGATGGCCGCGCACCTGGAAGGCAAGGGCGCGTCGACGCTGGACTTCATGGGCTTTGCGCAGAAGGGCGGCGCGGTGCTCTCGCACGTGCGGGTCGCGAGCTCGCCCGAGCGCCTGCACCAGGTCCGCATCGACCTGCGCCAGGCCGACGCCGTTTTCGCCTGCGACCTGGTGGTGGCCGGCATGCCGGACGGCCTGGCCGTCATCCGCCGCGATCACACCAGGGTGGTCGCCAACGAACACGAGATCCCCACCGCCGATTTCACCCGCGACCGCGACGCCCAGGTCGACCGCGAAGGCTTGCTGGGCAAGCTCGGCGCCGCGGCCGGCGAGGCGAACCTGCTGCGCCTGAACGCACAGGCGACGGCCGCGCGCTTCCTCGGCGACCCGATCGGCAGCAACATCCTGCTGATGGGCTATGCCTGGCAGCAGGGGCTGGTGCCGGTCGGCCTGCCGGCCCTGATGCGGGCGATCGAACTGAATGGCGTGGCGGTCGACATGAACAAGCGTGCCTTCACGCTGGGGCGCCTGCTGGCCGCCGACCGCGCGAAGCTCGACGGCATGGGGCAGCCGGCCCAGGTGATCCAGTTCGCGGCGCCGAAGTCCCTGGAAGAGCTGGTCGCCTTCCGCGTCGACTGGCTGACGCGCTACCAGGACGCCGCCTACGCCCGGCAGTACGCGCAGGCGGTGGCCGCGGTCGAGCAGCGCGAGCTGGCCCTCGAAGGCGGCGGCTCGCGCAAGCAGGTGGCCAAGGCGGTGGCGCGCAACCTGTTCAAGGTCATGGCCTACAAGGACGAGTACGAAGTCGCGCGCCTGCATGCCGACCCGGCTTTCCGTGAACAGATCGCCGCCCAGTTCGACGGCGACTACAAGCTGGGCTTCCACCTGGCGCCGCCGCTGTTCGCGCGCAAGAAGCCGGGTTCCGACGTGCCGGCGAAAATCGCGCTGGGCGGCTGGATGATGCCGGTGTTCGGCGTGCTGGCCCGCTTCAAGGGCCTGCGCGGCACGATGCTGGACCCCTTCGGCTGGACCCGCGAGCGCAAGGAAGAGCGCGCGCTGCGCGACCGCTACCTGGCCTTCGCGCGCGGCCTGTCGACCGGCCTGCGCGTGGACAACAAGGAGGCGGCGCTGAAGCTGGCGCAGCTGCCGGAGCAGGTGCGCGGCTATGGCCATATCAAGCAGGCGGCCATGGACAAGGCGCAGGGAGAATGGGCGGCGCTCGAAGCGCGTTACCGCGATGGGGTGGTGGTGGAGCTGAAGCGCCGGGCCTGAGGCCTGATGCGAAACTAACACCATGGAAGCCGGGCGTAGTACAATCCCGCCCGGCGCGGGCATGGCGGAACTGGTAGACGCATCAGACTTAAAATCTGCCGCCGCGAGGCGTGCCGGTTCGATTCCGGCTGCCCGCACCACCTCATCTTCAAGCTTCAGTTGAGTCCCTGCATGGTGTAGCATGCGCAAAGCAAACGCTACACACAGCAATCGAAGTGCAAGGACCCGAATTGAACATCACGATTAACGACGAACTCCGTACTTACGTCGACCCCCTCACGCCCGCCGAACATGAAGCCCTGGAACGCAGCCTGCTCACCGAAGGCTGCCGCGAAGCCCTGATCCTGTGGCGCGACGTCCTGATCGACGGCCATAACCGCTACGCCATCTGCAGCCAGCACGACATCCCCTTCCGGACCGTCCAGAACGACAGTTTCGACTCGATCGAAGACGTCAAGCTGTGGATGATCGATAACCAGCTGGCGCGCCGCAGCGTCACCGATTTCCAGCGCGGCCTGATGGCCCTGCGCAAGAAGGAAATCCTGGCCGCGCGCGTGGTCCAGAAAACCGACGACGAGCTGCAGACCGAAGCCGACCAGGCGGTGCCTTTCGCCCCGCCCTGGAACACGCGCCAGGAAGTGGCGCGCGCGGCCCGCGTCTCGGCCAACACCATCAGCCAGATCGAACGCATCCAGAAGACGGCCGCACCGGAGCTGGTGGACGCGGTGCGCAGCGGCGCCATCTCGATCAGTTCCGCCGCCAACGTCGCTTCGCTGCCGAAGGAAGCCCAGGTGGCGGCGGTCGCCGGCGGCAAGAAGGAGCTGCAGCAGGCCGCGCGCCAGGTGCGCGAGCAGAAGAGCGCCGCCAAGCCGAAGAAGGAAGCCCAGTTCGAGACCCCCGAAGACCACATCAAGGCCCTCAAGGCCCAGGTGGCCGAGCTGAAGGACCGCCTCGCCACCCTGATCGGCGAGAACGATGTGCTGAAGCAGAAGCTGGTCCTGCTCGGCGCGGAATAAAACAAACGATAAATCCAGGAGACCCGATGCCGACTTCACGCCTGATCGCTTCGTCCGTATTGAGCCTGGCCGTGATGGCCGCGCTGCCGCCCGCTTTTGCGGCAGGCGCGGCGCCGAAAGCCGCAGCCCAGTCCGCGCGCAGCTTTTCGGGCGCCGAACTGGCGCGCCTGAAGAAAGCGGCGCAGCGCGTGACGATCCTGCGCGACAAGTGGGGCATTCCGCACGTGTTCGGGAAGACCGACGCGGACGCGGTGTTCGGCATGGTGTTCGCCCAGGCGGAGGACGACTTCAACCGGGTCGAACTCAATTACATCAACGCGATGGGGCGCCTGGCCGAGGTCGAGGGCGAAAAGGAGATCTGGCGCGACCTGCGCATGAAGCTCTACATCGACCCGGCCGACATGCAGGCCAAGTATGCGGCGAGCCCGGCCTGGCTGCAGAAGCTGATGAAGGCCTGGGCCGACGGCATGAACTGGTACCTGGCCAGCCATCCGCAAGTCAAGCCCAAGCTGCTGACCCGCTTCGAACCCTGGATGGCCCTCAGTTTCAGCGAGGGCAGCATCGGCGGCGACATCGAGTCGATCAACCTGAAGCAGCTGGAAGCCTTTTATGGCAAGGTCCCGGCGCCGGCGCTCGCCATGGCCGACCTGGGCACAGGCTTCGACAAGGAGCCGCAAGGCTCCAACGGCTTCGCCATCGCACCCTGGCGCACGGCCGGCAAGCACGCGCTGCTGATGATCAATCCGCATACCTCCTTCTACTTCCGCCCGGAAGTGCACATGGTCAGCGACGAGGGCCTGAACGCCTACGGCGCCGTCACCTGGGGCCAGTTCTTCATCTACCAGGGCTTCAACGAGCGCCTCGGCTGGATGCATACCTCGGGCGGCGGCGACGTCATCGACGAATACCTCGAAACCGTGGTCGAGCGCGGCGGCAGCTTCTTCTACAAGTACGGCGGCGGCGAACGCGCGATGCGCAGCAAGACCATCGTGCTGCCCTACAGGACCGCGGACGGCATGGCCAGCCGCAGCGTCACCGCCTGGTTCACGCACCACGGTCCGGTGATCCGGGAAGAGGGCGGCAAGTGGGTGGCGGTGAAAATGATGGACGACCCGGTGCACGCGCTCGAGCAATCCTGGGGCCGCACCAGGGCGCGCGACTACGCGGCCTTCCTGAAGGTGATGGACCTGCGCACCAACTCCTCGAACAACACCGTGTACGCGGATGCCGACGGCAATATCGCCTACTTCCACGGCAATTTCGTGCCGCGCCGCGACCCGCGCTTCGACTGGACCCATCCGGTCGACGGCAGCGACCCGGCCACCGAGTGGCAGGGCCTGCATGAAGTGAAAGAAACGATCACCGTCTTCAACCCGAAGAGTGGCTATATCTCGAACACCAACAACTGGCCCTGCACCGGCTTCGGCGCCAGCAGCCCGGATTGCGCGGCCTATCCGAAATACATGTGGTCGCTGCCGCAGAACGCGCGCGGCATCCACGCCGAGCGGGTGCTGCACGATGCGCAGGACCTGAGTCTGGAGGGCCTGATCGGCAAGGCCTACGATCCTTACCTGACGGCTTTCGAACCGCTGCTGCCGGCCCTGCTGAAGGACTGGGACGTGCTGCCCCAGGGCGACGCCCTGAAGACGCGCCTGGCGGAGCAGGTGGCAAGCTTGCGAGGCTGGGACCTGCGCTGGGCCGTGGACTCCGTGCCGACTTCGCTGGCCGTCTACTGGGGCCAGGAGATGGTGAAGGAGGCCGCCAACCGCGCCCGCGCCCAGCAGATGCCGGTGGTCGACTTCATCCAGGACCGCCTGGGCGCCGCGGAGCGCCTGGACGCGCTGGCTAGGGCCTCGGACAAGCTGCAGGCCGACTTCGGCAGCTGGAAGACGCCCTGGGGCGAAATCAACCGCTTCCAGCGCCCCAGCGGCGAGGTCGAGCTGCACTACGACGACAGCAAGCCCAGCATTCCGGTGGGTTTCACCTCGGCCAACTGGGGTTCGCTGGCGTCCTTCGGCATGACGGCGAAGCAGACCACCAAGCGCATCTACGGCGACCGCGGCAACAGCTTCGTGGCCGCGGTGGAGTTCGGGCCGCGCGTGCGGGCGAAGAGCATCCTGGCCGGCGGCGAGAGCGGGGATCCGAAGTCGCCGCATTTCATGGACCAGGCCGAGATGTACAGCCGCGGCCAGTTCAAGGACGTGCTCTTCTATAAAGATGACATCGAGAAACAACTCGAGCGCAAATACCACCCTGGACAGTGACGCGGTCTGCGCCGTCCCTGCACGCACTTTTATGCATCGCAAAGTGCGCGCAAAACCCCTGTTGGCTCGATTGCAACACTTGCATTTCTGATATCTACTGATCCTCCGATCGATCTTATCAGGAGTGCAAACATGGCTAGCAAACCCTCACTCGGCAAGCTCTTCTGCGCCGCGGCGCTGCTCTGCGCAAGCGCCGCCGCCCAGGCCGACATCACCGTCTACACCAGCCAGGCCGACTGGCTGGCCGCCGTCCAGGCGCCGGGCACCGATACCTACGACGACCTGAGCCTCGCGCCCTACGGCGAAACCTTGACCCGC
Organism: Massilia aerilata; assembly: GCF_042656905.1. NCBI lineage: Bacteria > Pseudomonadati > Pseudomonadota > Betaproteobacteria > Burkholderiales > Oxalobacteraceae > Massilia > Massilia aerilata. The sequence goes on along the minus strand of NZ_JBHSMZ010000001.1, from coordinate 561,630 downwards.
AACGCCGGCGCCTACACCTACAACGTGTATTCCGCCACCGGCCTGTGGGGCGCCGGCGGCACCGGCGGCGATTACTGGCTGTCGAACAACACCGCGATCGCGCCCATCGTGTTCTCGGGCTTCGGCAGCGGGGTGACCGCGTTCGGCGGCAATTTCTTCACCTCCGATGTACTCGGCCAGTACACCACCGGCAACCTGATCCTGACCGCGATCGACGGCACCGCGCTGAGCTATGGCCTGGGCGGCCCCGCCACCACCGACTTTCTCGGTTTCGTCTCGACCTCGCCGCTGGTGGCCGTCACGCTTGCCACCGATGGCGGCGCCGGCTATTGGCCGACCGCCAACAACGTCGTGCTGGCCGTGCCGGAACCGGCCACCTACGGCATGCTGCTGGCCGGGCTGGGCTTCGTCGGCCTGGTGAGCCGCCGCCGCGGCTAGCTGTACCGAGCGAGCGGCGCCAGGCCGCAAGGGTGACAAGCCGCCCGGACGCCGATGATCGGTCCGGGCGGTTTTCCATTGCGGGTCCCGCTTGCTATAATTTTGCAAGTTAACAAGTCCAGCGGACTCAGGCGGAAGGCGCAGTGGCAAAACTCTATTTCAGGTATTCGGCGATGAACGCCGGCAAATCCACCTCGCTGCTGCAGGTGGCCCACAACTACGAAGAGCAGGGCCAGAAGGTCCAGCTCTACACCGCCGCGATCGACAACCGCTACGGCGTCGGCCTGATCACCTCGCGCCTGGGTCCGCAGCGCGAAGTCGGCCTGTTCGACGGCGACACCGATTTCCTGGAAAACGCGCCCGAAGTGGCCTGCGTGCTGGTCGATGAAGCGCAGTTCCTGACCAAGCAGCAGGTCGTGCAGCTGCACCGCCTGGCCCAGGTGCGCGGCGTGCCGGTGATCTGCTACGGCCTGCGCAGCGATTTCCGCGGCGACCCCTTCCCGGGCTCGGCCTACCTGCTGGCGCTGGCCGACGACATCGAGGAAATCAAGAACATCTGCACCTGCGGCAAGAAGGCGACCATGAACATCCGCGTCGACGCGGAAGGCCGCCGCATCCGCGAAGGCGAGCAGGTCAGCATCGGCGGCAACGAAAGCTACCGCCAGGCCTGCGGCCGCTGCTTCTACAAGGGCTGAAGGGCAGCACCGGGATGGGCGACATCCTGCTCTACCTGGTGCCCTCGCTGGCGCTGGCCTTCCTGATCTGGCTGGTGACCTCGCTGCACCCGCTGTTCTTCCTGTTCAGCGCGGCCGGCACCCTGTGCCATGAGCTGGCGCATTTCTCGGTCGGCCTGCTGCTGGGCGCGGAACCAACCGGCTTCTCCATCATTCCAAGACGTACCGGACGCACCTGGGAACTCGGCTCCGTCACCTTTGCCAACCTGCGCTGGTATAACGCCGCGCCGGCCGCGCTGGCGCCGCTGCTGGTGCTGCTGGTGCCGCTGGCGGTGGCCTGGTGGCGCACCCGCGGGGCATGGCATTTCGGCCCGGCCGACCTGGCCCTGACCCTGCTGCTGGCGCCGCAGTTCCTGTCTTTCTGGCCGTCGCCGGTGGATTGGCGGCTGGCGGTGCGCAGCTGGCCCTGGCTGCTCATTATCCTTGGGACAGCAGTCGCGGCCTATATTCTTAAGCTCGGCTGAAGAAGTGCGCAGGCCGACTCTACGTCGTCCTGGTATCCTGTAGAATTGGTCGCACACGAGATTCCGCCCGGAGAAACGAACAATGAAGAAGCAGATGTTGATGCTTGCGGTGGCAGCGGCGATGTCGGTCCTGTCGGCCCACGTCGTCACCGCGCAGCCCGAGAAGGTCCAGCTGACCACGGCCCAGAATGCGGCCCAACCCGGCACCGGTCCGCTCAAGCCGTCCGCCGCCCAGACCCAGGCCGCGCTGTGGGCCTCGCGCGTGCTGGCGCGCTACCACTACAAGGCGCTGCCGCTGGACGACGCGATGTCGGCCAAGATTTACGACAACTACTTCAAGACGCTCGACAGCGAGAAGCTCTATTTCACCCAGGCCGACGTCGACCAGTTCGCCCCGGCCCGCACCAAATTCGACGACGCGATCAACAACGAGGACCTGACGCTCCCGTTCCAGATCTATAACGTCTACCAGCAGCGCTTCAACGACCGCATGGCGTATGCACGCGAACTGGTCCAGAAGGGCGGTTTCGACTTCACCGCCAACGAGTCGCTGCAGATCGACCGCGAAAAGGCGCCCTGGGCCAAGAATGAAGACGAGGCCCGCGACCTGTGGCGCAAGCGCGTCAAGAACGACTGGCTGCGCCTGAAACTGGCCGGCAAGGACGACAAAGGCATCAAGGAGACCCTCGACAAGCGCTACGAGGGCTACCAGAACCGCCTCAAGAAGCTGAACAACGAGGACGTGTTCCAGATGTTCATGAACGCGTATGCGACCGCGATCGAGCCGCACACCAATTACCTCGGCCCGCGTTCGGCCGAGAACTTCGACATCATGATGCGCCTGTCGCTGGACGGTATCGGCGCCGTGCTGCAGTCGCGCGAAGACTACACGGTCATCCGCGAGATCGTCCCGGGCGGCCCGGCCGATAAATCCGGCAAGCTGAAGGTCGGCGACCGCATCGTCGGCGTGGCCCAGGGCAATGGCAGCTTCACCGACGTGATGGGCTGGCGCATCGACGACGTGGTCCAGCTGGTGCGCGGCGAGCGCAACTCGACCGTGCGCCTGGATGTGCTGCCGGCCGACGCCGGCCAGGACGGCAAGCACGTGACGATCCCGCTGGTGCGCCAGAAGATCAGCATGGAAGAGCAGTCGGCCAAGAAACAGATCATCGAAGTCAAGGAAGGCGGCGTGAAGCGCCGCATCGGCATCGTCTCGCTGCCGACCTTCTACCAGGACTTCGAGGCGCGCCGCAAGGGCGACAAGGACTTCAAGAGCGCGACCCGCGACGTCCAGCGCATCCTCGGCGAGCTGAAAAAGGAGAAGGTCGACAATGTGCTGATCGACCTGCGCAACAATGGCGGCGGCTCGCTGATCGAGGCGGTCGAACTGACCGGCCTGTTCATCGACAAGGGCCCGGTGGTGCAGCAGCGCACCGCCGAAGGGCGCATCGACGTCGAGAGCGACACCCAGGCCGGCCTGGCCTGGGACGGTCCGATGGGCGTGCTGATCAACCGCGGCTCGGCCTCGGCTTCCGAAATCTTCGCCGCCGCGATCCAGGACTATGGCCGCGGCATCGTGATCGGCGAACCGAGCTTCGGCAAGGGCACGGTGCAGACCCTTATCAACCTCGACCGCTTCTCGCAGAGCGACAAGACGAAGTACGGCGAGCTGAAGATGACCATCGCCCAGTTCTTCCGCATCAACGGCGGCACCACCCAGCTGCGCGGCGTGACGCCGGACATCAAGCTGCCGGTGACCTCGGACGCCGAGAACTTCGGCGAGTCGTCCTATGACAACGCGCTGCCCTGGGTGCAGATCAAGCCGGCGACCTACCTGCCGTCCGGCGACCTGAAGGAGCTGGTGAGCCCGCTGCAGAAGCGCCACGACGCCCGCGTTGCGAAGGACAAGGAATTCCGCGACATCGAGCAGGACATCGCCGAAGCCCTCAAGCTGCGCAAGGACAACCTGATCTCGCTGAACGAGGCGGTGCGCCGCAAGGAACGCGAGAACCAGGAAGCCAAGGCTCGCCTGCGCGAATCGCGCCTGGCCGACGCCCAGGAACCGGGCAAGGCCGACGAGCCGGTTGCCGGCCCGGGCAGCAAGGAGCAGCGCGCCAAGGCGCCGAATCCGACCGCACCGAAGAAGAGCAATGTCGCGCTGAAGGGCGCCCCGCGCTCCGACGACGGCCTGCAGGGCGACGAGCGCAGCCTGGCGGCGGAAATCGCGGCCGAGAAGGCGGCCAAGAACGCCAAGGACGTGTATCTGCAGGAAGCCGCCCACATCCTGGCCGACGAGGCCGGCATGTTGAAGGCCGATACGCGGATGGCTTCGCGCACCATGCCATACTTGTCGATGATGAAACAAGCCGGTAACTAGGCGAATGTTAAATACCTAACATAACCGAAAACAGGGTTGTGCTCCAAAAAAGGGCTTTTCTGAGGAAAAGCCCTTTTTATTTATGCCGCACAATTGAAAATTGCGCTTTTTGTAGCTGTGGTACATTAACTCAGCAATTGCAAAGAAAATAATTTTTAACATTGTTCCAGGAGCGCAATATGACAATTCGTTATCTCATCGCTGCAGCCTTGATGGCCAGCGCATGCGCCGCGCATGCCGATGTGATTCCGTCCTCGGGTGGGGCCGGCATCATCAGTGGCAGTAATGTTGCTGGCGCAGTGGGTGACTCGAGCGTGATCGCCGGGGTCAGTCGCGGCGCCAACAGCGAGGCCCTCGTGCAGGCACTGTTCGCCAAGGTCAGCGCCAGCGTCGGCCACGACATGAAAGTCACCCTGAAACAAGGCGTCGACGGCGTCTATGTGACAGGCCTGAGCACCGCCAAGGCGGCCGCGCTGGCGGGCGACGGCATGTCGGTGGTCATGACGCCGGACGGCTTCAAGATCGTCGACAACACCGGCGCTGGCAACAACACCGCCACCTCGGGCGGCGGCGCCAGCAACATCGGCGGCCCCACCTTCACCCCGGCGGTGACCCCTCCGGTCAGCCTGCCAGGCAAAGCCGATCTGGACAATGGCATCCCTGGCAGCCCCGATATCCTCGTCCTCGACGGCAACCCGGGTAATCAGGGCAACCAGGGCAACCAGGGTAATCAGGGCAACCTGGGCAATCAGGCTGGCCAGGCCGCCGATGCGGCTGCGGTTCCGGAGCCGTCGACCATCGCGCTGATGCTGGCAGGCATGCTGGGCGTGGCCGGTCTCAAACGCCGCCGCGCACGCTGATCACTGGCAGAAGGCATCACTCTCGAGCGGGCTGCGGCCCGCTTTTTTTCGTCTGCCGCTTTTGAGCAATGTTCGGGTACAATCTTTGGAACGGTCGTGCTTTTTTGTGCCGGCCAGAAGAACAAAAGGAGACCGCATGGACCTGAATTACAGCAGCGACGACCTGGCCTTCCGCGACCAGGTGCGCGCCTTCCTGGCAGCCGAGCTGCCGTCCGACCTGCAGCACAAGGTGCTCGACCACCTGCGCCTGTCGAAGGAGGATTACGTGCGCTGGCACCGCATCCTGGCGCGCCGCGGCTGGGTGGCCCCCGGCTGGCCGCGCGAGTTCGGCGGCCCCGGCTGGACCGCGGCCCAGCGCCACATTTTCGAGGAAGAGTGCGCGCGCGCCGGCACGCCGCCCATCATGCCCTTCGGCGTCAACATGGTGGCGCCGGTGATCATGGCCTTCGGCAGCCAAGCCCAGAAAGAACACTACCTGCCGCGCATCCTGTCCTGCGAGGACTGGTGGTGCCAGGGCTACTCGGAACCGGGCGCCGGCTCCGACCTGGCTTCGCTGAAAACGACCGCAGTCAAGGGGAGGGATGATGCGGGCGACCACTACGTCGTCAACGGCCAGAAAACCTGGACCACGCTGGCCCAGCACGCCGACATGATCTTCTGCCTGGTGCGCACCGATCCGAACGTGCGCAAGCAGGAGGGCATCTCCTTCCTGCTGATCGACATGAAGGCCCCCGGCATCACGGTCCGTCCCATCGTCATGCTCGACGAGGACCATGAGGTGAACGAGGTCTTCTTCGACAATGTGCGCGTCCCGGTGGAAAACCTGGTGGGCGAGGAGAACCGCGGCTGGACTTACGCCAAATACCTGCTCGGCCACGAGCGCACCGGCATCGCCGCCGTCGGCCGCTCCAAGCGCGAGCTGGCCCGCCTCAAGCGGCTGGCCGGGCGCGAGCAGAAGAACGGCCGCCCGCTGATCGAAGACCCGCTGTTCGGCGTGAAAATCGCCGAGCTGGAGATCGAGTTGATGGCGCTCGAGACCACGGTCCTGCGCGTGCTCGCGCAAGCCCACAAGGCGCCGGGACCGGAAGCCTCGGTGCTGAAGGTGCGCGGCACCGAAATCCAGCAGCGCCTGACGGAACTGATGGTGGAGGCGGCCGGTCCGATGGCCTTGCCCTTCGATGCCGCCTACCTCGAAGGCGAGACGGCGCACAGCGCGATGGACGACGACTTCGCCGCGCCGCTGCTGCCGCACTACTTCAATTACCGCAAGACCTCGATCTACGGCGGCTCGAACGAGATCCAACGCAACATCATCTCCCAGATGATCCTGGGCCTGTAAGGAAGAACACCAATGGACTTCGAATTCAAGGAAGAGCAGCTGCAGCTGGCCGACGCCCTCAAGCGCTGGATCGCGCGCGACTACGGCTTCGAGACGCGCCGTGAGATCGTGCAGTCGGAAGCCGGCCAGTCCGACCGGGCCTGGGCCACGCTGGCCGAGCTGGGCCTGACCGCGCTGCCGGTGCCGGAAGCACAGGGCGGCTTTGCCGGCGACGCCGTCGACATGTTCGTCGTGATGCAGGAGCTGGGCCGCGGCCTGGTGGTCGAGCCCTATTTCGCCACCGTGCTGGGCGCCGAATTCCTGCGCCTCGGCGGCGGCCACGGCGGCCTGCTGGAGCGGGTCGCGGCGGGCGATCTGAAACTCGCCTGCGCGCTGGGCGAGCGACAGTCGCGCCATGACATGCGCGATATAGAAATGCGCGCCACCAGCGCGGCGCCGGACGGCGATGGCTGGCTGCTGAATGGCGAGAAGAAGGTGGTGCTGCATGGCGCCCAGGCGGCCGTGCTGATCGTCTCGAGCCGCAGCGGCGGCGCCCAGCGCGACGAGGACGGCATCACCCTGTTCGCCGTGCCCGCCGATGCGCCGGGCGTGCACATCACCGGCTACCGCATGCTGGACGGCCAGCGCGCCGCAGACGTCCGCTTCGACGGCGCCAGGGTTGGCGCGGATGCCCTCATCGGCCAGCCGGGCGCGGGATGGAGCGTGCTGGAAGCGGCCCTCGATTACGGCGCCGGCCTGCTATGCGCCGAAGCCGTGGGCGTGATGGACGCGCTGTTCGCCGCCACGCTGGACTATCTCAAGACGCGCCAGCAGTTCGGGGTCCCGATCGGCAAATTCCAGGCCCTGCAGCACCGCATGGCCGACATGTACATCCACCTCGAACAGGCGCGCTCGATGGCGCTGCTGGCGGCGGTGCGGCTGCGCTCCGCCAATGGGGACGAAGGTCGTGCGGCCGAGCGGCGCCAGGCGGTGTCCGCGGCCAAGTACCGGGTCGGCCAGGCCGCGCGCTTCGTCGGCCAGCAGGCGGTCCAGCTGCATGGCGGCATGGGCGTCACCGACGAACTGCCGGCCGCCCATTATTTCAAGCGCCTGACGACGATCGAGCTGACGCTGGGCGATGCGGACCACCACCTGGCGCGCTTCATGGCGCAGCCGGGGTTTACGGGGCTCGCGGCATGAAGACCGAGTGGTATTTCGAAGATTTCTACCCGGGCCAGGACATCGACCTCGGCACCCGCGGCGTGAGCGAGGACGAGATCGTCGCATTCGCCAGCGCCTTCGACCCGCAGCCCTTCCACATCGACAGGGTAGCGGCCGCGCGGTCGATCTACGGCGGCGTGATCGCCAGCGGCTGGCACACCTGCAGCATGATGATGCGGATGGTGGTGGACGGCCTGATGGCGAAGTCTTCCAGCATGGGTTCGCCGGGCCTGGACGGGGTGCGCTGGCTGGCGCCGGTGCGCGGCGGCGATACGCTCAACGTGCATTACCAGACCATCCGGGTCAAGGCCTCGGAATCGAAGCCCGACCGCGGCGTGGTGTGGTCGAAGTGGGTGGCGATCAACCAGCACGGCGAGACCGTCTGCACGGTCGAAGGCATGGGCATGTTCGCCCGCCGCGCCTTGCCCTGAGCGCTCTGTTGGAGGCTGTATGGCCTAAGCGGCGCCGATCCGGTACTGATTGCGGCCGCCGGCCTTGGCCTGGTAGAGCAGGGCGTCCGCCGCCTGCACCAGATCAGCCGGCAGGCTGTGCTCGCGCGGCACCATGGACGAGATGCCGATGCTGACCGTCAGGCGCTGGCTGGTGGGCGAGGCCGCGTGCGGCAGGTCCAGCGTCTCCAGCTCGTGCATCAGGCGCCGCCCGACGCCGATCGCGCCCTGCTCGTCGAGCTGGGGCAGCAGGATCGCGAATTCCTCGCCGCCGTAGCGCGCCACCAGGTCCTGGCCGCGGCCGGCGGCGCGGCGCATCGCCCCCGCCACTTCCGCCAGCGTGGTGTCGCCGGCCGGATGGCCGTAATGGTCGTTGTACAGCTTGAAGTGGTCGATGTCGACCATCAGCAGAGACACCGGCAATTGCCCGCGGCCGCAGCGCCGCCATTCCATGTCCAGGCGCTCGTCGAAGGCGCGGCGGTTGGCGACGCCGGTGAGCGCGTCGGTCAGGATCAGGGCGCGCAGGGCGTCGCGCTGGCGCTTGACCGTCAACTGGGTCCGCACCCGCGCACGCACCACGGCGGCGTTGACCGGTTTGCTGATGAAGTCGGCCGCGCCGGCGCCCAGCGCGCGGGTCTCGTCTTCCGGCGACTTGAGCGCGGTGACGAAGATGACCGGGATGTCGCTGGTCTCGGGCGCGGCGAACAGCGCCTTGCACACGGCGTAACCGTCCATGCCCGGCATGACGGCGTCCAGCAGGATCAGGTCGGGATGCTGGCTGCGCGCGATCGCGAGCGCACGCGGGCCGTCCAGCGCGAACAGGACTTCGTGCTCGTCCTGCAGGGCGGCGTGCAGGATCTGGATATTCTCCATCGCGTCGTCCACCACGAGGATGCGGCCGTTGACGGCCATATCGGTCCAGCTCATGCATCCTCCTCCTTGTCCAGTAAAGCGGCCGGCAGGGCCTCGACCAGCGCCGCCGCCGCGTCGAAGCGCAGCGTTGCCACCGCATCGGCCAGCGGCTGCACGGCCTCGGGCGACAGGCGCGCGAGGGCGGGGCGCAGCGCTTCGAACTGCGCCATGGCCTTCATGTTGTTATTTTGTAGCAAATCGCGTAAATGCGCCAACGCGTCCCGCAGTGGCGGCTGTTCAATTGCTGCCCCGGCAAGCCCGGGCTCGGGCGGACCGGCAGGGAGCTCGTCGGGCAGGCTGCGCGCCGCCTCCAGCACGGTCGCCAGCGCAGCCTCCAGCTTTGCCAGGCGCAGGGCCAGCGCAGCTTCGGCATCGAAGCGCAGCGCGTGTTCCAGGTCCTGCGCCTGGCCGGCCAGCTCGGTGGCGCCGAGGTTGGCCGCGACCCCGCGCAGGCGGTGGATGGCCTGGCCGGCGCGCACCCGGTCGCCGGCCGCCAGCAGCGTGCGCACTTCGGCGATCACGCCGCCCTGGGATGCTTCGAAGCGCCTGAACACGGCGGCGAAACCGGCAAAACTGCCGCCGAAGCGCGGCAGCGTGGTCTTCAGGTCGATGCCCGGCAGGAGCGCCGGCGGCATCGCCGGCGCCGGTGGCGCGGTGCCGGGACCGGCCGGGTCGCCCGCCAGGCGGCCGGTCATGCGGCGCAGCGCGTTCACCAGCTCGTCGACGTCGATCGGCTTGGCCAGGTAGCCGTCCATCCCGGCCTGCAGCGCGCGCGAACGGTCTGCTTCCATCGCGTTGGCCGTCATCGCCAGGATCGGCAAGCTGCCATAGCCCATCGCGCGGATCGCGCCGGCCGCCTCGAAGCCGTCCATGACCGGCATCTGCAGGTCCATCAGCACGGCGTCGTAGTGCTGGCTGCGGTCGGCCAGCATGCTGACCGCCAGTTGGCCGTTGCCGGCGAAGTCGACGCTGGCGCCGGCGTGCACCAGCACGTAGTTCGCGACTTCCTGGTTCAGCAGGTTGTCCTCGACCACCAGCACGCGCATGCCGGCCAGGCGTCCGCCCAGCGGCGCCGCCGGGGCCGCCGGGGCGGGCAGCCCGCCATCCGCCAGCTCGGCCAGCGCCTCGTCCAGCGTGGCCGGCGTGAAGGGCTTGGCCAGCACGGCATCGACGCGCAGGTCGGCCGCCAGCGCGTCCAGGCGCTCGCGCTCGGGGTCGGCCGCCAGCAGGGCGCAGCGCGGCATGGCGATGCCGCCGTCGGCGCGCGCGAAGGACAGCACCGAAGCGCCGTCCAGGTCGGGCATGGCGCTGTCGATGAAGGCCAGGTCGTAGCGGCGCCCGCCGCGCAGCAGGGCCAGGGTCCCGGCGCCGGTGGCGGCGCTGTCCACGGCCCAGCCGCGGCCTTCGAGCGCGCGCGCCAGCGCCGCGCGGCTGCTGGTATTGTCGTCGGCGACCAGCACGCGCCGGCCGTCACCGGGCGCGGCGAGGACGGGCGGGGCGCCGGCGTCGAGCCCGAACCGGGCCGAGAAGCGGAAGCAGGCGCCTTCGCCGGGCACGCTGTCGACGCGCAGGTCACCGCCCATCAGCGCCACCAGGCGGCGGCTGATCGCCAGGCCCAGGCCGGTGCCGCCGTACTTGCGGCTGGTCGAGCTGTCGGCCTGCGAGAAGGCTTCGAACATGCGTTGCTGCTGCTCCGCGGCGATGCCGATGCCGGTGTCGCGCACCGCGAAGGCCAGTTCGACGCCGCCGTCGGCAAAATCCACGGCGCCGATCGCCAGCACGACTTCGCCGCGCTCGGTGAACTTGATCGCATTGCCGACCAGGTTGAGCAGGACCTGCTGCAGGCGCATCGGGTCCCCGACCAGGCGCCGCGGGACCGCCGGGTCGACCGCGAACACCGGCTCGATGCCCTTGTGCCAGGCGCCCGCCGTGCCCAGCACCGCGACGCTGGCCAGGACGTCGTCGATGCGGAAGGCGGTGCGTTCGAGCGCCAGCTGCCCGGCTTCGACCTTCGAGTAGTCCAGCACGTCGTTCAGCATGGACAGCAGCGAGCGCGCCGCCATCTGCATCCGCGTGACGTAAGTGCGCTCGCGGCGCTCCAGCTTCGCTTCCTCGAGCAGGCGCGCCAGGCCGATGATGGCGTTCATCGGGGTGCGGATCTCGTGGCTCATGTTGGCCAGGAACTCGCCCTTGGCGCTGCTGGCCGCTTCGGCCGCGCGCAAGGCTTCCTCGAGCCGCGACTGGGTGCGTTTCAGTTCGGTGATGTCGGCGTGCAGCATGTAGAAGCCGCGCACCCGGCCTTCCATGTCGAAGTCCGGGATATAGCTGCCCCAGGCGTGGATGACCTGTTCGCTGCCCTTGCGGTGCAGCTGGCGCTCGAAGAACTGCGGTTCGCCGCGCAGCACGCCGTCCAGGTAGGGCTGGACCTGGGCCATCTGCACCTCGTCCAGCAGCTCGGCAGCGGTGTGGCCGATCACCTCGCGGGCCGGGCGTCCCAGCCACTCCAGATAGGGGCGGTTCGCGAACTGGCAGCGCAGCCCGGCGTCCCAATAGCCGACCAGCGCCGGCAGGTGGTCGGTCACGGTGCGGATCATGCGCTCGCTCTGTTCCAGGCGCTGGCTGGCGGCGCGCAGGGCGGCGTCGGTCTGGACCCGGACCGTGATGTCGCGGATGGTGCCGTGGACGATGCCCTTGCCGCCGATGTCGACGCCGTTCAGCAGCACGTCGGCGTGGAACAAGCTGCCGTCACGGCGCATGTGCATCCATTCGAACTGCCAGGTGCCGTCGTCGATCGCACGCCGCAGGTATTCGTTCGCCAGTTGATCCGAGCGGCGGCCATTCGGCTGGAACTCGGGCGACACGCTGGCCGGCGACAGCTGCAGCAGTTCGTCGGGCGCGGCGCAGCCGAACAGCGTGGCCGCGGCATGGTTGGCGCTGACGAAGCCGGCGCCGTAGGCGACCAGCACGTGGGCGTCGGCAGACCCCTCGAAGAGCGCGCGAAACAGGGCTTCGTTGTCGCGGTTGCGCTCTTCCTGGGCGCGCCGCTCGGTGATGTCGAGCACCACCGCGTTGATGCCCGCCAGCTCGTTGTCCGCCCCGTACACCGGGTAGTAGCTGCACATCCAGTGGCGCATCACGCCCGGCTCGGCGGGCGAATCGCCGCTGTCCTCGATTTCGATCAGCGGCCGCCCGCTGGCCAGCACGCGGCGGTAGGGCTCCTCGACCGCCACGCCGCGCTCGCCCAGCAGCTCGGGCAGGGTGCGGCCGATGTGGGCCGCGGCCGGGATCGCATTCACCGCCGCCAGGTAGTCGTTGACCATCACGATGCGCAGCTCGCGGTCGAGAAAGGCCAGGCCGACCGGCGCGGTAGCGTACACGGTGGAGAGCAGGGCGTTGGATCGCTGCAGCTCGTTGGTGCGCGCCGCCACCAGCGCTTCGAGGCGGGTCCGGTATTGCAGCAGGTCGCCCTCGACCTTGCGCAGCGCGCGCGCCACCGCGGCCGCTTCCTTGATGCGCAGTTCGGGAATCCGCAGCGGCTGGCCGCGTCCGAGATCGGCCGCGGGTTCCGTCAGGGCGCGGACGTCGCGCGCGATCGAACCCCCGATGCCCCATGCCAGCAGCAGGCTGGTGCCCAGCAGGATGCCGATGCCGGCCAGGGTCGTGCCCGGCGCCCGGCCCAGCAGGTCGCGCTGGGCGTGGCGCGGAAAGCCAATGGTGACGGTCCAGCCGTGGGCCGGCGTGCCGGCATAGGCCGCGTTGACGAATTCGTGGCCGGGCCGGTCGAGGACCGCCCTGCCGCTCGGGCTGCGCGCCAGCGCCGCCTGCAGTGCCGGCGGGATGGAAGCACCGATGGCCCGCCCCGGATCGCCGGCCGCCGCTTCGCCGCTGCGCGCCACCAGGCGGCCGTGGTTGTCGTAGACCTGGGCGTCCCAGTGCTCGGGCAGCTGCTGGCCGGCCAGCAGTTCCGTGATCCGCCGCGGGCGCTGCTCGACCGAGAGGGCGTAGGCCACCTTGCCCTCGCGCCAGACCGGCACCGCGATCGAAATCACCCAGGGCTGGGCTGCGTTCCCGCGATGCAGGCCGGAGGTGACCGCATCGCCGCTTGCGAAGACGCGCCGGATGTCGGCCTCGTTGCCGCTGCTCGCGAGCGTGGCGCCCCAGGGCTGACGGGTGTCGACCAGGTCGCGGCCGTCGGCGGCGCTGAGGACGAAGGCATACACGGGAAATTCCGGACGCAGCACCCGGCGCGCGGCGGCGTGGAACGCGGCCAGGTCATCCTGCGCAAGGCTGGGCTGGCTGGCGAGGGCGCGCGCGGCGGTCTCGCCGTTGTCGAGATCGCGGTCGACCGCCGCCGCCAGGGCCCGTGCGATCATCTCCGCATCCTGCGCCACGTGCAGGGCTTCGCGGCGGTCGGCGTCGCGCGCGAACGCGAAATAGCCGAGCAGGATCGGCAGGGCGCAGGCGAACACCAGGGTGATCAGCCGCGACCGGATCGAAGGATAAAAACGTCGATGAAACAGCTGCACTGCACGCTCCGGCGCCATCGCGGCGCCCATGCGCCGCGTTCAGGCGTATTTTGCCAGTTCCAGTTTGGCGATGGCGTTGCGGTGGACCTCGTCCGGCCCGTCGGCCAGGCGCAACGTGCGGTTGCCGGCCCATTGGTAAGCCAGCGGGAAGTCGTCCGAGACCCCGGCCGCGCCGTGCGCCTGGATCGCCCAGTCCAGCACCTGCTGGGCGACGGTCGGCGCCAGCACCTTGATCATCGCGATCTCGGACTGGGCCTGCTTGTTGCCGACGGTGTCCATCAGCCACGCCGTCTTCAGGGTGAGCAGGCGCGCGGTGTCGATGCGGATGCGGCTTTCGGCGATGCGCTCGCGCCAGACGCCCTGTTCGGAGATCTTCCGGCCGAAGGCGATCCGGCTGTCGAGCCGGCGGCACATCAGTTCCAGCGCGCGCTCGGCCACGCCGATCGCGCGCATGCAGTGGTGGATGCGGCCCGGGCCCAGGCGGCCCTGGGCGATCTCGAAGCCGCGGCCTTCGCCGAGCAGGATGCTGTTTGCAGGGACGCGCACGTTCTCGAACAGGATCTCGCAGTGGCCGTGCGGGGCGTCGTCGTAGCCGAACACGGGCAGCGGGCGCTTGACCGTGATGCCGGGCGTGTCGCTGGGGACCAGGATCATGGCCTGCTGCTGGTGGCGGGCCGCTTCCGGATCGGTCTTGCCCATCACGATGAACAGCTTGCAGCGCGGGTCGCCGGCGCCGGAAATCCACCATTTGTGGCCGTTGATCACGTATTCATCGCCTTGCTTCTCGATGCGGGTGCCGATGTTGGTGGCGTCGGAGGAGGCCACGTCCGGCTCCGTCATCGCGAAGGCGCTGCGGATCTCGCCATTCAACAGGGGCTCCAGCCATCGCCGCTTGTGTTCTTCCTGTGCGTAGCGCTCGAGCGTCTCCATGTTGCCGGTGTCGGGCGCCGCGCAGTTGAAGACCTCGGGCGCCCAGGCGACCCGGCCCATGATCTCGCATAGCGGGGCGTAGTCGAGATTCGACAAGCCTTCGGGCGCGCGCTCGGAGCGCGGCAGGAACAGGTTCCACAGGCCTTGCTGGCGGGCGAGGGGTTTTAGCCGCTCGACCAGTCCGGTCGGCTGCCAGCGGTTTCCGTTCGCGCCGTTGCGCTCGACTTCTTCCTTGAAGGCTTTCTCATTCGGGTAGATATGCTCGTCCATGAAGGCGAGCAGCTTTGCCTGCAGTTCCTTGCAGCGGTCCGAATAGTCGAAATTCATATCGTTTATCTCCTTTCAGGCGCTTGCGCGGGATAGGGCGCGTTCGGCGAACCGCCAGGCCATCTCCGCCATCGGCCGCGCCGCTTTCCCATTCTCCAGCGCCTGGCTACTTGCTGCGGTGCCGTCGACATAGCGCTTCATGATGCCCTGCATGATGCCGGCCAGGCGGAACAGGTTGTAGGCCAGGTAGAAGTCGAAGTCCTCGCGGCGGATCGCGCGGCCGGTGCGGCGGGTGTAGGCGGCGATGTATTCGTCTTCGCCGGGGATGCCCAGCGCCGGCAGGTCGAGGCCGGCGATGCCGCGGAATTTGCCGGGCGGGATATGCCAGCTCAGGCAGTGGTAGGAGAAATCGGCGGCCGGGTGGCCCAGGGTCGACAGTTCCCAGTCCAGCACGGCGAGGATGCGCGGTTCGGTCGGGTGAAAGATCATGTTGTCGAGGCGGTAGTCGCCGTGGACGATGGCGGTATCGTCGCCGGGCGGGATATTCCGCGGCAGCCATTCGATCAGCCTGTCCATCGCCTCGATCGTCTCGGTTTGCGAAGCCTGGTACTGCCTGGTCCAGCGCTCGATCTGGCGCGCGAAGTAGTTGCCGGGCTTGCCGTAGTCCGCCAGCCCGATCGCGGTGTAATCGATCATGTGCAGTTGGGCGATCACGCGATTCAGCTCATCGTAGATGGCCGCGCGTTCTTCCCGCGCCATGCCGGGCAGGGACTGGTCCCACAGCACGCGGCCCTCGACGAACTCCATCACGAAGAAGGCGCGCCCGATCACGGCTTCATCGAGGCACAGCGCGTACTGGCGCGCGACCGGGAAGCCGGTCTTGTGCAGGGCGTCCATCACGCGGAACTCGCGGTCGATGGCGTGGGCGGAGGGGAGCAGCCTGGCGGCGGGCCCCGGCTTGGCTCTCAACACATAGTGCTTATTGGCGGCGCTGAGCTTGAAGGTCGGGTTGGACTGGCCGCCCCTGAACTGCTCCACGCCGGGCGCGCCGCCGGGGTAATCCACGACATGCTGCTGCAGCCAGGCGCCCAGGGCTGCGGTGTCGAAGCGCTGGCGTTCGGATACGGGCTTGGTGCCCATCATCTCTTCAAACATCCCATCCTCCGTCGTTCCCGCGAAGGCGGGAACCCAAGTTGCTTTTTCCGGAACATCATAACGCAGCCACGAACGAGCGTGCTATTTTCAGCGCGACTTCCGGTATTGCTCGAACAGCAGCTCCATCGTGGTCGCCCGGGCCCCCGGCTGCAGCGGGTCCGGCGGGCAGTGGTTCACGCAGCGCAGGACCCAGTCGCGCTCGGCCTCGCCGACATCCAGCGCATTGATGCAGCCCGGCGCCTGCGCCAGCCCGCCGAGGAACAGCCGCTGGCCGGTGAGGGCGAGCGACAGGATCGCGCAGTTGACGCCGCCGTGCAGCACCAGCAGGGCGGTATCCCAGCCGCCGTCGGCGCGCAGGCGTGCGATGGCGGGATGGACCCGGTCCATCAACTCGCCGACCGATTCGCCGCCCAGGAAGCGCTGCTCAGGCGGCACCATGCCCTCGAAGGCGCCGGTAAAGGCCTGTTTGAGTTCCTCGGCCGGGATCGCCGACAGCCGCCCGCCGCGAATCTCTTGCAGTTCCGGCCACACCTCGGGCGCGATTGCCTGCCTGGTCACCGCCAGCACCCGCGCCGCCGTCTCCACGGTACGCGGCAGCCCCGACACAATCACCCGGTCGAAGCGCACGCCGGCAGAAGCAAAGGCCAGCCCAGCCGCATCCGCCTGGGTCCGTCCATCCCCGTTCAGCGGCACAGTCTCCGGCAAATACGGCTTACCAGCCCCATCGAAATAGCTAACGCTGCCATGGCGCATCAAAAAAATCCGCCGGCGTCCAGTTGTCATACCGTCTCCATTTGCGTTCTCTCAAACCGGGGCCAGACCCCGAATTTTGGCAATTTCTCATCGGTTGTTGCCAAAAATCGGGGTCTGACCCCGGGTTGATGTTGGTCATATTACATGGCGGACGCACTTGACGTTACGTATGGACGACAGAAAGTAATTCCGTAGGTCAATTTCTCGACTTTCTGTTTTACAATTGCAGGACTAGTCCTACAAAACGTTAAAGGGTGTCATGGCGAGGCCAGAAAAAGTCCGGCTCGGGGAAATCCTGGTGCAACAGAAGCTGCTGTCGGACGAGCAGCTGAATGCCGCTCTGGCCGACCAGAGGCGCTCCGGGCGCAAGCTGGGCCGCGTGTTCGTCGAGAGCGGCTTCGTCACCGAGGAGCAGATCTCGGGCGCGCTGGCGCGCCAGCTCGGCATCCCTTATATCAATCTCAAGTTCTACAACATCAACCAGGACGTGGTCCGGCTGCTGCCCGAGACCCAGGCGCGCCGCTTCCGCGCGCTGGTGCTGGAAGACCGTCCTGAAACCGTGCTGGTCGGCGTCTCCGATCCGACCGACCTGTTTGCCTACGACGAGATCGCGCGCCTGCTGAAGAAGGGCGTCGAGCTGGCCGTTGTCAACGAGACCGAGGTGCTGCAGGCGATCGACCGCATCTACCGCCGCACCGGCGAGATCACCGGCCTGGCGCGCGAGCTGGAGCAGGACCTGGGCGACTCGACCTCGGTCGACTTCGGCGCGCTGGCCTCCAGCTCCGGCCTCGAAGAAGCGCCGGTGGTCAAGCTGTTGCAGTCGGTGTTCGACGATGCCGCGCAGGTGAGGGCGTCGGATATCCACATCGAGCCGCAGGATGGGCGCCTGCAAATTCGTTTCCGCATCGACGGCGTGCTGCACCTGCAGACCGAAGCCGACATCAAGATCGCGACCCCGCTGGCGCTGCGCTTGAAGCTGATGGCCGATCTCGACATCTCGGAAAAGCGCCTGCCGCAGGACGGCCGCTTTGCCGTCAAGGTGAGGAGCCAGCGCATCGACGTCCGTATCTCGACCATGCCGACCCAGTACGGCGAGTCGGTGGTCATGCGTCTGCTGAACCAGGTCGGGATGAACCTGCGCCTGGATGCGATCGGCATGCATCCGCGCCTGGTCGAGCGTTTCCGCGCCGTCGTCCAGCGCCCCAACGGCCTGGTGCTGGTGACCGGGCCCACGGGTTCCGGCAAGACCACGACGCTTTATAGTGCGCTGGCCGAACTGAACTCGGTCGAGAAGAAGCTGATCACGGTCGAGGACCCGGTCGAATACCGCCTGCCCGGCATCAACCAGGTGCAGGTGAACGACAAGATCGAACTGAATTTCGCGCGCGTGCTGCGCAGCGCGCTGCGCCAGGACCCGGACATCGTGCTGGTCGGCGAGATGCGCGACCAGGAGACCGCCCAGATCGGCCTGCGCGCCGCCATGACCGGCCACCTGGTGCTGTCGACGCTGCACACCAACGATGCCGCCAGCACCCCGCTGCGCCTGATGGACATGGGCGTGCCGCGCTACATGGTGGGCGGCTCGCTGCAGGCCGTGCTGGCCCAGCGCCTGGTGCGCGTGATCTGCGAAAGCTGCAACCAGCCGCATGCGGCGCCGGCGCCGGAACGCGCCTGGCTGCGCGCGGAACTGGGCGACAAGGCCGAGAGCGTGCCGCTGTTCCACGGCCGCGGATGCTCGCACTGCAACGGCACCGGCTACCGCGGCCGTACCGGCGTCTACGAGTTGCTGGAAATGACCCGCGCGGTGCACGAGGCGATCAACCACCCGGACCCGGGCCACTTCCTGAAGGCGGCCCACGCCGAGATGCGCGGCGAGACCCTGCGCCGCAGCGCGGTGCGGCTGGCGGTGCAGGGCAGGACCACGGTGGCCGAAGCCATGCGCATCAGTAACCAGCTCGAGGATTAAAGCGTGCCGTTCTTCGCCTACAAAGGCCGCAACGGAAGCGGCGAACTGGTGGCCGGCGTGCTGGAAGGCGCGGATACCGGCGCCATCGCCGACCAGCTGTCCGGCGGCGGCGTGACGCCGCTCGAGATCAGCCCGACCACGCGCAAGGCCTCGTCGGCCGGCGCCGGCGGCAAGGACAGCCTGTGGGAGCGCCTGATGGCGAAGAAGGTGACTTCGCTCGACGTCCAGCTGTTCAGCCGCCAGATCTACACCCTGCTCAAATCCGGCGTGCCGATCATGCGCGGCCTGGCCGGCCTGCAGGAGTCGGCCGTCAACAAGAGCTTCGGCGTCGTGATCCGCGACCTGCGCGAATCGCTCGACGCCGGCCGCGAACTCTCGAACGCGATGCGCCGCCACCCCGACGTGTTCAATCCCTTCTTTCTGTCGATGGTGCGGGTGGGCGAGATGACCGGCCGCCTGGAGGAAGTCTTCCTGCGCCTGTTCGACCACCTCGAATTCGACCGCGACATGCGCGAGCGCGTGAAGACCGCGCTGCGCTACCCGAGCTTCGTGATCATCGCGATGGTGGCGGCCATGATCGTGGTGAACGTGTTCGTGATCCCGCAGTTCGAGACCGTATTCAAGAGCTTTCACGCCGAGTTGCCGCTGATGACCCGCGTCCTGATCGGAAGCTCGCGCTTCACTGTCGCCTGGTGGCCGGCCTTCGTGGCCGCGGGCGCCGGTTCGGTGTTTGCGTTCCGGCGCTGGACCCGCAGCAGCGCCGGCCGGCTGGCATGGGACCGCTACAAGCTGCGCCTTCCCATCGCCGGCAAGATCGTCCACAAGGCCACCATGGCCCGCTTCGCGCGCAGCTTTGCGCTGTCGCTCCGCAGCGGCGTGCCGATCGTGCAGGCGCTGACGGTGGTGTCGCAAACCGCCGACAACGCCTGGCTGTCCCAGCGCATCGAGCAGATGCGCGACGGCGTCGAGCGCGGCGAGAGCATCCTGCGCACCGCCACCAACGCCCAGGTGTTCACGCCCATCGTGCTGCAGATGATCGCGGTGGGCGAGGAATCGGGCTCGCTCGACGACCTGATGGACGAGATCGCGATGATGTACGAGCGCGAAGTCGACTATGAACTAAAGACCCTGTCGAGCCAGATCGAGCCGATCCTGATCACCTTCCTGGGTGTGATGGTGCTGGTGCTGGCCCTGGGTATCTTCCTGCCGATCTGGGACCTGGGCAAGGCTGCCCTGCACAACAAATGAAGATGCGATCGAATCAAAAGGGACAGGGCGGCTTCACCCTGCTGGAATTTGCCCTGGTGCTGGTGGTGTCGAGCATCCTCAGCGCGGTGGCCCTGAACCGCTTCGAGTACTACCGCGAACAGGCCGAGATCACGGCGGCGCGCCAGGTCGTGGCGGCGTTGCGTACCTCGCTGCAGGCGCGCAGCGCCCAGCTGGCCTCGGATGGGCGCCAGCAGGACCTGCAGAAGCTCGCCGTCGGCAATCCGATCGAGCTGCTGTCCTGGAAACCGGCGAACTACCTGGGCGAGTACTACGCGCCGGACCCCAAACAGATCGGCCAGGCCGGCTGGGTGTTTGACCCACGCGACAAAACCCTGGTGTATTTACCCAAAAACAGTGAAAGTTTTACCTTCAGCACATCAAGGTTGCTTAGATTCAAGGTAGAATTTATTCGCACAAATAAAAGCCTGGCCCTGAATCAAGTCAGCGGATAGGCCGTCGTTAATACCCGCAAGCGGCAAGCAATCCGCAACCAACTCACACATTCGGAGAAACTGATGAACAAGAATTTCAAAGTCCAGGCGCAGGGCGGTTTTACCCTGATCGAACTGATCGTCGTGATCGTTATCCTGGGCATCCTGGCAGCGACGGCGCTGCCGAAATTCGCCAACCTCAGCGGGGATGCCCGCGTGGCCAGCCTGAGCGCGGCCAAAGGTGCGATCGCTTCCTCGGCCGCCATCGTGCACGGCAAAATTCTCGTGAATCCGGGCGCCGTGACTTCCAACACCCTGGTGGTCGAAGGGAACAATGTGAAGGTGGCGAACGGCTATCCGGACGGCACCGCGAACGGCGCAGTACTGGTCGCCGGTATCGACACCGCCAAGGATTACACGCTGCTGACCAAAGACTCGGCCGACCCCAAGCCGACCATCCCGACCGATGGTTTCGCCCTGGTTCCGGCCGGCGCTGCCAATCCTGACAAGTGCTACCTGACCTACGCCCCGGCCACCAAGGATGCCACCAGCGGCGCCATCACCCCGCCGGCCATCGTGCTGGCCAACACCGCGACCGCTGCCAACTGCGAGTAAGTCCGTTCCAGGAACGGCCGGTCCTGCGCCTGGCGCGGACCGGCCGTTTTTTCGTTTACCGCGCCTTCAGTAGCAATCGCCGTTGCCCGACGCCGGCATGCAGAGCGTCGCCACGCGCCGCCGTTCGGTGTAATCCGCCTGGGCACTGTTGGCATCGTCCGGACAGGACGCCGCGCTGCCGTTGCAGGCAAGCGCCTCGACCCGGTACAGATTCTTGACCAGCGGGCTGCCGGTGGCCGGATCCTGGCCTTCGTTGTAGGCAGTCACGCGGCAGCTGACGGTCACCAGGAAGCCGGTGTCGGTCTTGAAGTCGGACAGCGTGCGCTTCACGCAACCGTCCGCCTTGTTCTTTCCGATCTGATAGAAAGCCCATTCGAGGCCGGCGCGGGCCGCCTGGCTGGCGCGCGCGGTGAGCGCCGCGCCGGTACCGGTTTCCGCCTGCGTGAGGTTGAGCCGCACGACGGCGATCGCCATGCCGGACACGATCACCAGCAGGATGACCGCCGCGATGTAGGCGAAGCCGCCTTGGCGGCGCGGGATCCTGGATAGCTTCATGGCAGATTCTCCACTTGCGCGCCGACCGTCAGGGTCACGATTTCGCCGTGATCGGCCAGGGTCAGTTGCAGCTGTGCGAAGCCGCTTTGTTGGGTGGCGCCCTGGTCGGGGTTGTAAACGAAATTGCAGCTGCGGACCTTGGTCGCGACGACGGCGCTGGTGCCGCCCGCCACCGGGCAGGCCTGGCTGGCGTTGAAGCCGTAGTGCGCGATGCGGGTCAGGGTGCCGGTCCCGGTGCCCTCGGCATCGACGCCGGCATCCTTGCACATATAGGTCACGGCCTGCAGGCTGTCCGGGACGATATTGAAACGACCGCCCTCGTAAGCATAGGGGAACTGCTTGGCTGCGCCCAGGGTGATGCGGCTTTGTCCAAGCGGTTTATTGCTGCTGCCGGTGGCAGGCGGGCTGCCGATCGATGCGATTGCGGCGCGGTCGCTGCCTTCGTAGACGTCGGCCGTGTTCTGGTTGCCGATCACCACCCAGTCGCCCGCCTTGGGCGCGTTGTCGAATGCGGTGAGCACGTCGAACACGGCGTCGGGTGCGCGCAGGTCGAGCGGTTCGGAGGGCGTGGCGGGATTGGCCGTGTCCCACTGGGTATCCGGTCCGGTGCGGAAGCGGCCGCCGTCGCTGGTCGGGACCATCTCGAGGCAGGACAGCTTCGCGCTCGGCATGGGCAGCAGGCGCAGCGAATTCGGCACCGCGGTACGGATCTCGGTCACCATGCGGCGCAGGGCGGTGTCGGCCAGGTGGGTCAGGTTGGCGCGCCGGCCGACCGCCAGATAGTGCTGCAGGGACGGACCGAACTGCATCGCAAAGATGGCTGCGATGATGCCGGTGACCACGATCACGATCACCAGTTCGACCAGGGTAAAGCCGCCTTGTTTCTTCATGGGGAAGGGGACACCGGGGCCGTGCGCCATCCCGTGAGGACGAAGGCATCCTGCGGGCCGGCGTCGTTGCTGTTCGACACCGATACCGCAATCTTCAGCGCCGGGGTCGCGCCGTCCAGAGTCGCCGCACTGACCTTGACCGCCACCGAGTAGGTTTCGAGACCGGCGATGGGGGTGTTGTTGACGTCGCGGATGCCGGACAGGCCGTTGCCGTAGTTATTGAAGTCCATCACGTCGTTGTAGGTGTCGCGCACGTTCGGCGTCGACGGGTTGGCGTCGTTGTCGTAGGGCTTCAGCAGGATCTCACCCATCAGGCTTTCGGCGATGGCGGCTTTCTGCTGCAGGATCAGCGGGTCGACGCTGCCGCGGTTGCTGCTGCGGAAGGCCGCGACCAGGCCGGCGAGCGCCACGCCGATGATGACCATGGCGATGATCAGTTCGACCAGGGTCGCGCCGGCGCTGCGCCGCGCCGGCCATGCCGCGCTGCGCTTATTCGACATAGCCGGTCGCCCCTTCGAGCTGGATGCTACGCTGCTTGAGGCCTTGCGCACGCACCGTGATGCTGGCCCTGCCGACCTGCGTCGCGCCCGCGCGGTCGCTCGTGATTTCGCCGTTCGGCTGGAAATACAGGGCGCCGCTCAGGCCGTCCGCCACGACGTCCGGATCGGTGGTCGCAAAATCGCTTTCCGGCGCACTGCCCAGCGTGGCCGTGCACGGGGCAAAAGGGCCGGCCACCGTGGCGATGCGCAGGGCAAGCGCCCTGGGAGCGAGGGTGGCGCAGACCGTGCGCCGGTGCGCGCGCGCCGTCGTGGAGGCCAGGCGCAGGCCGCTGACCAGCTGGTCGCCGAAGACCTGGGCGCCGCGTTCGCCGTTGCCGATCAGCCGCGGGATGGCAATTGCCGACAGGATGCCGATCAGGATCATGACGACGATCAACTCCACAGTGGTGAAGCCGCGCGACCTCAATTGAACACCTCGCGGGTATGGATCAGGCGCCGCGCTTCCGGCGCGAATACGCCGAAGGTCGCGCGCGCCGCCGGATCGGCCGCCGCGGCCGCCGTGCCGGTACAGATGCCGTTCGGGCCGCGCAGATACGGCATGTTGGCGCCGCCCGTCACCGGGCGGCTGCCCGCCAGGCAGGAACTGTCGGCGGCCGTGTTGCCGAGGTTGATCGCGACCAGCGCGGTGCCGGCGCCGCCGGCGGCGCGCAGGGTCAGGCTGCCCTGGCCCTTGGTGAGGAGCAGGCCGCCGTCCTTGAGACCGGTCGCCACGATGCCTGGTTTGGCGGGCAAAGTGCCGGCCTGGATCGCAAAGGCCGTGGTCGGCAGCGGGTGGAGGGCTTCGCTGTCGTCGACATTGCGTATCCAGCTGGCGCCGGTCCAGTACTGCAGCGTGACCGGCAGGGCCAGGTCGCCGGCGGCGCTGCCGAAGCTGCTGCCGAAGCTCACCCGGCCGCTGCGCGCCTCGAAGCTGTCTTCCGCCGTCACGCCGTAGGCGGCGGCATTGGCCGAGCTGACGCCGCCCGACGCGGCCTCGGTCGCGCGCAGGCGCACTTTCATGGGCGCGCGCGGCGCCGAGGCGAAGCTGAAGGCCAGTGGCGGGGCAGTGGTCTTCTTCAGTTCCGCCGTGCCCAGGGTGAAGGCGCCGGCAGTCAGCGGCGCCGCCGCACTGGCGCCGGTACCGGACAGGCTGCCGGTGGCCGCAGGAATGGCCGTGGCGCCGGCGGCGTCGAAGGCCGTGAACAGCACCGGATTGCTGTAGCCATAGTTCTTGTCGTACAGGAGGGTGGTGTTGCCGGCCGCATTCTTGGCCGTGACGACCACGTCGATCGGCTCGCCGGCATAGTAGAAATTCGCCAGGCCGGATCCGACCCGCCCTTCGTGGACCAGGAACCAGGCCGGCACCGAGCGGATTGCGCCGCAGCCGGCGGCGGCGCTGGTCTGGACCGTGGCTGGACGCGGAACGCTGCCGCCCAGGTAGTAAATGCTGGCCTGCTGGACCTGGACGTTGATGGCGCCGGCTTCGGTATAGCTCAGTTTGCCCGTGACGGCGCCGGCCGCGACGCTCCTGTCGACGATGCCGAGCGAGCCCAGCACGCCCGGGGTCAGGCTGCAGCTGACCGTGCCGAGTGCACCCAGCGCGAAGCTGAGGGTTTCGGGCTGAATGGCCGGGTTGGCGTTTTCCTTGCCGAAGTTCGGGGTCGGGTTGCCCAGGGAGTTGCGGGCGGTCGCCACCACGTTGAAGGGTATGGCGGCGGTCGTCGTCGCAGGGAAGGTGGTGATCGCGTAGGACGCCGGCGCCACCACCACGTCCGCGGTGGTGTTCGGGATAACGCCATTGACGGTCGTCGCCGCCTTGAGGGTCAGCTTGCCGACGTCGGCGTAGTTCATGATCAGCGTGGCGGCGCTGCCCGCGAGCGTGGAAACATTGGGGAAAGCGACGCTGAAGGTCCGGGCGCTGCCGTCGCACAACTGGGCGCCGGTTGTGCTGGCGTTGAGCGCGGCGAGCGAAGAGCCATCGCTGTTGGCGCTCACCATCACCGGCAGGCTGCCGCTGTTCGGGTTGCTGTAGCTGCAACTAAACTGGATCGGCTGGTTCGCTCCGGGGAAGGCCGGCTTGCACTGCGTGCCGCTGGGGTCCGCTACCGCTGCCGTCAGCAGAAGCTTTGTGTTATTGGCGGCGTACTGGTCCGGGATCGACAGGCTCAGCCCGACCTTGCCGTCGAAATTCATGCCGCACTGGACACTGCCGGTGCCCGCCCCGGCACCGTTCGAGGTATTGATGCACTGGCTGGGGGCGGCCGCCGCGATGCTGCTCGCACTAGCGCGCACGGCCGCGCTGCCCACGCTCTGCTGGCTGACGGTGGCGTTGGTGCTGACCCCGGTCGAGCCGATCGCAAAGCTGCCGCCGCCGGGTTGGAGGGTGACGTTGACGCCGCCCGTGAAATAGCTGGTGCAGGCCGCATTGGCGCAGGCCCTGACCGTCACCGGTTCGGGCGTGCAGGCGCTGGCGCTGCCGTCGTGAACGATCAGGAAATGGTCGAGCGCGGGCGCGGGCGGCGAGCAGTGCGGACCGTTGACCGTGTTGACGTCGAAGCCGCTATTGTTGGTGACGCAATCGCACTTGCCGTTGGTCGTGCCGCCGGTGCAGTAAATGGTCTTGGTCACGCGGCCTGCCCAGTTCAGGGTCGCGGTATCGACGGTGGCGTTGCCGGTCACGATCGCATTCGAACTGTCGAGGATCAGGTTGCCGGTGCTGACGTCGCCGGTGACGCTCACCGAGCTGCCCAGGCGAAGCGAGGTCCTGGCCGTGATGTTGCCGGTTACCGAACTATCCGAAGGCAGGAGAGACACGGTGGGCGCCACGATGTTGCCCGTTACCGTGCTCCCGGAGGCCAGCGTGAACGAGCTGGTCGCGGTGATGTCGCCTGTGATCGACACGGGCGAACTCGTATTGATGGTGCTGCCGCTGACCGCACCCTTGATCGTGGCGTGCGAGCCGATGCTGATGCTGTTCGAGGCGGTGACGTTACCGGTAATGCTGGTGCGCGACCCGGATCCGAGCGTCATGCTGAACGCGCTGATGTTGGCGGCGATCGTCTGGGCCTGGTTGCCGATCGTGAATGCGCCCGTGCTGACCAGGTTCCCGCCGTTGATCGACAAGTTGTTGGGGCTGATATCCGCAATGCTCAGGTTGCCGGTGACACTCAAGGTCGCCGTGCCGCTCATGGTGAGGCTCTGGTTGAAATCGAAGCTGACGCTTTCCTTGACGACCACCTTGAAACCGTCGGCAATGCTCATCTTGTCGTTGTTTGAGCCCAGCGGAAAGCTGTTGCAGGTATAGGTTCCCGACGATAGGGGGCAGCCTGCGACGTTGCCGCCGCCGAAGTTATAGGTGGCTGCCAGCACGGTCCCGGCGTTCAGGGCAGCAAGCAGCGACAGGCCCCAGTGGAGGCAACGTAAGGAGATGCGTGGCAGGCATCTGCGCCACATCAAAAACACCTGGGCTAAATGGTTAAACATTATTGATTTAAAACAATATAAGCAGGAGTGTGCATTAATTAGGCGCTAATCGCAAAGAAAATGCCGTTTTCTTATGAGGTGTACTTACAACATATGCGTGGAGTTCCATACAGAAACCTTTAATTATTTTCCTTGAGTAAAAAAATGGTATCGGTTTTTTCCGACACTTGAATATAATCAAGTACTAGCACCAACAACCGGAAGTCTGCTCTCATCATTGCCCGCATGCTTTTTTTTAGAAAATCAAGGAAACATGCCGATTGGCTGGCACTGGTGTTGCAACGCGACGGCATTGCTGCGGCCAGCGTGCGCCGTGGCGAGGGCAAGCCGGCGGTGACGCTGGCAAGCCATTTTGCCGGCCAGCCGACCGCCGATGTGCTCGATAAGGCCGGCAAGGAGCTGCATGCCGCGCAATACCGCTGCACCACGGTGCTGGGCGGTGGCGAATACCAGATCATGTCGGCCGAGGCGCCAAACGTGCCGCGCGAAGAAATCAAGGCCGCGATGCGTTTCCGGCTGAAGGACATCCTCGATTTTCCGGTCGACGACGCCACCTTCGACGTGCTCGACATCCCGCTCGATCCGAAT
Source organism: Massilia aerilata (assembly GCF_042656905.1). NCBI lineage: Bacteria > Pseudomonadati > Pseudomonadota > Betaproteobacteria > Burkholderiales > Oxalobacteraceae > Massilia > Massilia aerilata. Next base: position 534,890 of record NZ_JBHSMZ010000001.1, on the reverse strand, counting down.
GCGGCCGTGCGGCCCCAGCAAAGCGTGTTCGCCGTGGCGGCGCGCAACAGCGTGATCCGGACGCGCCAGGCGCTGTTCGAACATGCCAGGCTCGAACTGGGCACCATCGACATTCCCGAGATGGCCCAGCGGAATGTGTCGAGCCTGCTCGAGGCCGACGGGCGTGGGGTGGCGATGCTCTCGTTCGGCGAGGATGGCGGTTTGCTGACCGTTTCCTGGCGCGGGGAGCTCTATCTGTCGCGCCGCATCGAAGTGACACTGGGACAATTGCTGGAAGCGGACCCGGACCGCAAATACCAGGTCTTCGACAAGATCACGCTCGAACTGCAGCGCTCGCTCGACCATTTCGACCGCCAGTTCTCCTTCATCGGCCTGGCCAAGCTGGTGCTGGCCCCGACCGGCGCCGCGGAGCTCGAAGAATACCTGTCGGGCAATCTGTACATTCGCGTCGAAACGCTCGACCTGGTCATGCTTTTCGACCTGGCCCGCGTGCCCGAACTGCAGGCCGCGGCCGTGCAGCAGCGCTTCTTCTTTGCGATCGGCGCCGCGCTGCGCGAGCAGGGAGCGCCGGCATGAGGCAGCAGATCAATCTGTTCAACCCGGCCTTGCAGCACCAGGCCACGCGCTTTTCGGCCGCTGCCATGGCGGCCGCCAGCGGCGCGCTGGTGCTGGGACTGCTGGCGATGGTGGGCTGGGGACAGCTGCGCCTGGCGCAGCTGCAAGGCGAGGCCGACACCGTCACGCGCCGCCTGGAAGGCGCGCACAAGCGCCTGGCCGGTGTGGAGGCGGAATTCAAGCCGCGCGCCAGCGACCCGGCAATGAGCGCCCAGCTGGCCGAGGCCGAACAACAGCACGCCGCCCTGCGCCACGTGGCCCAGGTGATCGAACGCGGCGAGCTTGGCAACACCCAGGGCTATGCCGAGTACTTCCGCGCGATGGCGCGCCAGAGCACCGACGGCCTGTGGCTGACCGCGGTGAGCATCGGCGGCGCCGGCCGCGAGATCGGCGTACAGGGCAGGGCCCTCGATCCGGCGATGGTGCCCGGCTTCCTGAGCCGCCTGCGCAGCGAGCCGGTCCTGCAGGGCAAGGCCGTTGGCAGTCTGCAGATCGGCGAGGCGCAAGCGCTCAAGCAGTCCGGCCCGGACGGCAAGGAGAGCAGCGTCGCCGCGCCTTACGTGGAATTCAGCCTGCAGCCGGTGCCGGAGGGAGCGAAGCCATGAAGCAGCGCTGGCTTCAATTCGCGGCGCGCATCGACGCCCTCAGCCAGCGCGAGCGGGTGATGGTGTTTGCTGCCGTGCTGGCGGCGCTGGCTTTCCTGGGCCAGGTTGCGTTGCTGGCGCCCTTGCAGCGCAAACAGGACCTGTTGAAGAACCATATCGTGCAGCAGCGTGCCAGCCTGGCCGAGACCGAAACCGCGATCGCGCACAAGGTGGCCGAGGCCGAAGTCGATCCGGATCTGCAGGCGCGCAAGCAGCTGGCGGCGCTGCGCGCCGAGACGGCGCGCATGAGCGAGCGCATGCGCGAAGTGCAGAGCGGCCTGGTGCCGCCGGAGCGCATCGCGCCCCTGCTCGAATCGATCCTGCGCGCGAACGGCCGCTTGAAGCTGGTCTCGCTGCAAACCCTGCCTGTCGGGTCGCTGAATGCACTGGGCGCGGATGGCGCGTCGCCGGAGGCGGCCGCCACGCCTGCCCCGGCCGCGCCGGCGGCCAGGCAGCCGGACCTGCTGTTCCGCCACGGCGTCGAACTGACGGTGCGCGGCAGCTACCTCGATATGGTCGATTACATGGGAGCGCTCGAAGCCCTGCCGACCCAGCTGTTCTGGGGCAAGGCCCAGCTTCAGGTCGAGCAGTACCCGACCGTGCGCCTGACCCTGACCCTCTACACCCTGAGCCTGGACCCGAAATGGATGAAGCTTTGACCAAGATCGCAGCCCGAGCCGCGCTGGCGGCGCTGGCACTCGCTGCCGGCGCCGCCAGCGCTGCCAGTACCGGCAGCCCCCAGGCGGCGCGCAGCCTGCCGGATCCGACCCGCCCGCCGGCCGCCGCGTTGCCTGCGGCGCCTGGTGCAAGCGACGCGGCCAAACAGGAAGCCGCCCCGCAACTCCAATCCGTCATGCTCGCGCGGGCCGGTGGACAAGGCCGCATCGCGGTGATCGACGGCCAGGGCGTGCGTGTCGGCGACAGTTTCCGTGGCGCGCGCGTGGTGCGCATTGCCGACAGCGCGGTCGAGCTGCAGCGTGGCGCCGAGCGCCAGGTGCTGCGCCTGTATGCGCCGGACAGCGCAGCCGGCGTTACCCGCGTGCCCGCCGCGTCCCGTCCTGGAGAACGGCGATGAGGCGCGCAACGGTGCGCCGGCCAGCCCGCCTGACCGCCATCGCGCTGCTGCTGGCGCTGGCCGGCTGCCAGACGCCGCCCGCCAACACGACCTATGACGCGATCCGCGCCGAAGTCGCGCGCGACGCCGCAAGACGCCCGGCCGCGCCGGCAGTCGACGACGCCGTCGCGAATGCACTGCTGCCGCCCGCCGCCAGCCTGGCGACCCAGCTGCCGAAGGCGCGGCCGGCGCTGGAGGAGCGCTTCAACGTCTCCTTCAACAACGTGCCGGCCCAGCAGTTCTTCCGCTCCATCGTCGCCGGCACCCGGTACAACATCCTGGTGCATCCGGACGTGACGGGTTCGATCACGGCCAACCTGAAGGACGTGACCCTGCAGGAGACCCTCGATGCGGTGCGCGAAATGTACGGCTACGACTACAAGATCGAGGGTACCCGGATCTCGATCAAGCCGCTGACCATGCAGACCAAGATGTTCCGCGTGAACTACCTGGTCGGCAACCGCCGCGGCCTGTCGAACCTGCGCGTGTCCTCGACCTCGGTGGCCAACGCCGTCAACAACCAGAATGGCCAGAACAACGGCCAGGGCGGCAACCAGGGTAGCCAGAATCAAAACCAGAACCAGAACGGCCAGAATGGCCAGAACCAGCAACAGGTCGAGAGCACGGACGTCAGCACCGTCTCGAATACCGATTTCTGGGCCGACCTGAAGGCATCGATCGAAACCATCGTCGGCGCCAAAACAGCTGGGCGCAGCGTCGTGGTGAGCCCGCAATCGGGCGTGCTGGTGATCCGCGCCATGCCGGACGAGCTGCGCAACGTCGACGCCTATCTCCGCGCCACCCAGCTGTCGGTCGACCGCCAGGTGATCCTCGAGGCAAAGATCCTCGAGGTCGAACTGAACGACAGCTTCCAGAGCGGCGTGAACTGGGCCTCCTTTGCTTCGCTCAAGAGCGGCCATGACAATCGCGTATCGGGCGGGCTGCTGTCGCCCGGCTCGACCCTGACCCCGCTGCCGTTCAACGGCGGCCAGCCGGCCACCATCAGCGATCCGAGCACCGGCCTGGCCGCCAGCACCGGCTTCTCGCTGTCGAACGCCGCCGGCGCGGCCGGTTCGATGTTCGGCCTGGCGGTCCAGACCAGCAACTTCGCGGCCCTGATTTCCTTCCTCGAGACGCAGGGCACGGTGCACGTGCTGTCCAGTCCACGCGTGGCGGCGGTCAACAACCAGAAGGCGGTCCTGAAGATCGGTACCGACGAATTCTTCGTCACCGGCGTCAGTACCACGACGAATTCGACCACCACCGGCAACACCACGACCCCGAACGTGACCTTGCAGGCCTTTTTCTCGGGCGTGGTGCTGGACGTGACCCCGCAGATCGACGACCGCGGCAACATCCTGCTGCACGTGCACCCCTCGGTGAGCCAGGTGTCGACCGTGAACAAAGCGGTCAGCCTGGGCGCTGCCGGCAACCTGAGCCTGCCGCTGGCGGCATCGGCGACCTCCGAACTGGACAGCATCGTGCGCGGCTCGAACGGCCAGGTGGTGGCGATCGGCGGCCTGATGCGCCAATCCTCGACCGCCGACAATTCGCAGGTGCCGGGCGCGGGCAGCGTGCCGGTGCTGGGCAATTTGTTCGGCGCCAAGAAGCGCGTGAACCAGAAGCGCGAGCTGGTGGTGCTGATCAAGCCCACCATCGTCGAAGGCGTCAATAACTGGAACGACGATCTGCTCGACGCCGGCCGCCGTATCGACCAGCTGGCGCCGCGGGGAATGAAGTAATGTACGGGGCCCACTTCGGCCTGCGCGAGGCGCCCTTCGGGATCACGCCGGACACCAGTTACTTCTTCGGCAGCCCGGGTTCGCAGGAAGCCCTCAACACGCTGCTGGTGGCGGCGCGCAACGGCGAAGGCTTCATCAAGATCACCGGCGAAGTCGGCACCGGCAAGACCCTGCTGTGCCGCAAGTTCATGGCGACCCTGGGCGAGGGTTTCGTCACCGCCTACATCCCGAACCCCTTCCTGGAAGCGCGCACGCTGATGCTGGCGCTGGCCGATGAACTCGAGATCGTGCTCGAGAAGGACGTCGACCAGCACCGCCTGCTGAAGTCCATCACGGAGCGCCTGCTCGAACTGGCGGGGCAGGGCAAGCGCGTGCTGCTGTGCCTCGACGAGGCCCAGGCGATTCCGGTCGAGAGCCTGGAGGCCCTGCGCCTGCTGACCAACCTCGAAACCGAAAAGCGCAAGCTGCTGCAGATCGTCCTGTTCGGCCAGCCGGAACTGAACCGCAAGCTGGAGCTGGAATCGATCCGCCAGCTGGCCCAGCGTATCACTTTCCACTATCACCTCGGCCCGCTGAGCCGCGACGATCTCGACTTCTACGTGGCGCACCGGCTGCGCGTGGCCGGCTTTGCGGGAGCACGCCTGTTCTCGGGCGGCGCCATCGCGAAGTTGTACAAGGCCAGCGGCGGCGTGCCGCGCCTGGTGAACGTGCTGGCCCACAAGGCGCTGATGCTCTGCTACGGCGAAGGCGGCCACGCGGTGACGCGCGCGCACGTGGACGCGGCCGCGCGCGACACCCTGGCCACCAGCGCCGGCGGCAGGCGCGGACGCCGGCTCCTGCCCTGGGCCGCGCTCGGCGCCCTGCTGGCCGGCGCCGCCGCCAGCGTCGGCTGGGTGATTACACGATGATGAGGCGGCGATGAGCCTGATTAACAAGATGCTCCAGGACCTGGACGCGCGCGGCACGCCGGGCGCGGAGGCCTTCCCATCCCAGATCCGGCCGGTGGCGCCTGCGCGCGAGCGCCTGGCGGACCGCTTCGAGCGCCGCACCGTGGTGCTGGCCGCCGGCGGCGCCTTCACGGTCTGCGCGGCGGCGGCGCTGGCCTGGTACGGCTGGGGCCATCATCAGCAGGGCCGTGGCGCGGCCAGGCCGGCGGCAATGGCCGCGCCGGCAGCCGTGCGCGCGCCTGCGGCGGCGCCAGCCCCTGTTGCCGAAGCGCCGGCGCCGGTTCGCGAACAGGCCGGGGACAGTTTCGATGCGCCGCCGTTGACGGAAGCGCCGGTGCGTGCGTTGCCGAAAGTGCGGCAAGCGGAAATGGAAGGCCTGGCCGGCAAGGGCACGGCACAGCCGGCGGCGCCGAAGCGCGTCGCTGGCTACGCACCGGACAGCGAGCAAGCGCGCGCCGCCCGCCAGGCCACCATGGCCGAGCTGCAATCACGCATGAAGGTGCCGAACCTGAGGCCGGCGGCAGCCGCGCACCCAGCGAAGGCAGCGAAGGAAACGAAGGAATCGAAGCGTCAGGCGAAGCGCCGCAAGCTTGCGGAGGAGCGCGAGCTGAAGGCCGCGCGCCGCGCGAACGCCGTCGCCGAGGCCCGCGCCGACGCCGCCGCGGCCAAAGGCAAGCGCAGCGCCGGGACCGGCGCGAGCGGCGCCCAGGGCCGCCAGGAATCCGGCGCCCAGCGCGCCGAGGGCGAATATCGCCACGCACTGAACGCGCTGCAGGACGGCCGCATGACGGAAGCCATGGCCGCGCTCGAACACGCCCTGAAGCTCGACCCGGCCCATGAAGCCGCGCGCCAGACCCTGGTCGGCCTGCTGATCGAAGCGAAGCGCAGCGACGAAGCGATCCGCCACCTGCAGACCGCGCTGGCGCTGGACGCGCGCCAACCGGCGCTGGCGATGCTGCTGGCGCGCCTGCAGATCGAACGCGGCGCCTCCGGGGTCGATACGCTCACCCGCACGCTGCCGTACGCGGGCACCAACGCCGACTACCGGGCCTTCCTGGCCGGCGCACTGCAGCGCGAACAGCGCCACCGTGAGGCGGCCGAACAGTACCAGGCGGCGCTGCGTAGCTCGCCGGGGAATGGCGTGTGGTGGATGGGGCTGGGGATGTCGCTGCAGGCCGAGAAGCGCAATGCCGAGGCGCTGGAGGCTTTCCAGCGCGCGCGCGCCAGCGGATCGCTGTCGGCGGAGTTGACCGCGTTCGTCGAGCGCCGTTTGCAGCAGTTGGCACGCTGATTTCGTCGTCCCCGCGAAGGCGGGGACCCAAGTTCCGCTAGAGCAGACGGAACGCAAGCAAACCCGGATCCCCGCCTGCGCGGGGACGACGGGCGGAAGCCGCGGGCCGAAGCACAGCCGGCGTTACACCTGCGCCAGCCGCTCCAAAGCGAGCTCCAAGGTCTCATCCCGCTTTGCAAAACAAAACCGCACAATCCGCGACTCTTTCCCCCGGCTATAAAACGCCGACACCGGAATCGCCGCGACTTTCACTTCTCGCGTCAGCCACTGCGCGAACTCCGCTTCGCTCAGATTCGAAATCCTGTCGTAGCGCACGCACTGGAAGTAGGTGCCGTCCGCCGGCAGCAAAGTAAAGCGCGAACGCATCAGCGCCGCGTGGAAAGCGTCGCGCTTACGCTGGTAGAAGGCTGGCAGCTCGAGGTAGGACGCGGGGTTGCGCATGTAGCCGGCGAGGGCGTGCTGCATCGGCGTGTTCACGGTGAACACGTTGTACTGGTGGACCTTGCGGAACTCCGCCATCATGCTTGCGGGCGCGGCCACGTAGCCGACCTTCCAGCCGGTCACGTGATAGGACTTGCCGAAGCTCGAGACGACGAAGGCGCGCTCGGCCAGCCGTGGATCGCGGCTGACGGATTCGTGGCGCTGGCGGTCATAGACCATGTGCTCGTAGACCTCGTCCGACAGGATCAGGATGCCGGTGCCGTCGACGATGTCGGCCAGTGCATCGAGGTCGTCCGTGCGCAGGATGGTGCCGGTCGGGTTGTGCGGGCTGTTGATGACGATCATCCGGGTGCGCGGGCTGACGGCCGCTGCGATCTCGTTCCAGGGCACGCTGTAGCCCCTTTCATCGAATCGCATGGACACCGTCACCGGCACGCCACCGGCCAGTTGTACCGCCGGCAGGTAGCTGTCGTAGGCCGGTTCGACGATGATGACTTCGTCGCCCGGATGCACGGCGCACAGGATGGCCGTGGTCAGGGCCTGGGTGGCGCCGGCCGTCACCGTGATCTCGGCGTCGGGGTCGTAGGCGCGGCCGTACAGGGTCTGGATCTTGGCGGCGATCGCTTCGCGCAGGGCCGGCACGCCGGCCATCGGCGGGTACTGGTTCAGGCCGGCGCGCATGGCTTCGTCGACCAGGTCCAGCAGGTGCGGATCGCAGCCGAAATCGGGAAAGCCCTGGCCCAGGTTGACCGCGCCGTGTTCGGCGGCAAGCTTGGACATCAGGGTGAATACGGTGGTGCCGACCGCCGGCAGGCGCGACTTCAGGATGGGAGTTGGCATGGTGTGGAAATTATAGGCGCTTCGTTCTTGACCCACAGCTCCGGCGTCATGATGCGGAACAGGCCTTCCTTCGCCGTCTTCCTGGCCAGCTTGAGCAGCGCCTTGTCCTTGGTGACGAGAATGGCGGCGCCGGCGTCGCGCGCGATTTCCAAGAACTTCTGGTCGTCGCGGTCGGTGCAGACCGGCAGGCGGACGGCACGGCTGTCGGGCGCCACCACACGGATCAGTTGGTCGAAGCGGTCGGCGGCATCGGGCCGGGTGCTGTCGTCGAGCGGCAGGTGGGCATAGTGGAGGACGATCCGGTATTCGTCGCGGCAATCGGCGCGCGTCACCGCCTCGACCGCGCCGGACTCCAGGGCGGCCAGCAGGCTGGCCCAGCGCGGGTCGCGGAACACGAAGAGGTCGAGGCAAACATTGGTGTCGATGACGATGAGTTTCGTTGGAGCAGGTATCATGTCGGCAATTCTACTGGTTGTCCCCGTTCTTTACCTATGCTGATCGTTCTTTCGCCCGCCAAATCGCTCGACCTCGACTCGCCGCCCACCACCAAACTGCACACGACGCCGCAATTCATCGACCGCGCCGCCGAACTGATCCGCGTGCTGAAGGACTATTCGCCGGCCCAGGTCGGCGAGCTGATGGATATTTCCGACCAGCTGGCGGTGCTGAACGTGACCCGTTACGCGAGCTGGCATCCGGACCATTCGGATGCTCGGCAGGCCGTGATGTCCTTCGACGGCGACGTCTACGGCGGCCTGGACGCGCGCAGCCTGAAGCCGAAGGCGCTGGCCTATGTGCAGGACCATGTGCGGATCCTGTCCGGCCTGTACGGCCTGCTGCGCCCGTTGGACCGGATGCATCCCTACCGCCTGGAAATGGGCACCAGGCTCGCCAATCCGCGCGGCAAGGATTTATATGCCTTCTGGGGCGAGACCGTGACGGCGGCGTTGAACGAGGCGCTGGCGGCGAAGGGCGCGACGGCGCTGGTGAACCTGGCCTCGGAAGAGTATTTCCGCTCGGTGAAACCAAAGCTCCTGAGCGTGCCGGTGATCACGCCGGTGTTCGAGGACTGGAAGAACGGCAAGTACAAGATCATCTCCTTCTTCGCCAAGCGCGCGCGGGGCATGATGGCGCGTTATGCGGCGGAAAAGGGGATGACCGATCCGCTGAAGCTGAAGAAGTTCGATGTGGATGGGTATGCGTTCGACAAGGCGGCATCGACGGAACTGGCATGGGTTTTCCGGCGGCGTATCGAGGGCTAAAGCCGGGACACGTACCCGTAAACGTCATTCCCGCGCAGGCGGGAATGACGGTGAAAAAAAGCCTGCATCGAGCAGGCGTTTCCTCTTTACTGCACAGCATCCTTCGGCGCCGGCTGCGGCCCCGATTTCGCCCAGAATTTCCACCAGGCTGCATCGCCCGAGCCCTTGCCGCCCAGGAAGTGGCTGTTCGGGTAGTTCTTCTGGAACACGCGCTGGGTATCGTCGCGCAGCTCGAACATGCCCAGCTTGTCATAAGCGCGGATCATGATGAACAGCGCTTCTTCGCGCGCCGGCGCGTCCGAGTAGTCGGTCACGGCGCCCTGGGCGCGGTTCAGTGCGGCCAGGTAGGCGCCGCGGCGGTAGTAATAGTTCGCCACGTGCACTTCATAGGCCGCCATCGCGTTGATCAGGTAGCTCATGCGCTGGATCGAGTCCGGCGCATATTTGCTGTTCGGGAACTTGTCGACCAGTTCCTTGAAGGCGGCGAAGGCTTCGCGGGTCGCTTTCGGGTCGCGCTCGGTCGGGTCCTGAGAATAAACGAAACTCATGAAACCGATCTGGTCGTTAAAGTTGATCAGGCCGCGCAGATAATACATATAATCCACGGCAGGGTGGTTCGGGTGCAGCTTGATGAAGCGCTCCACCGCGGCCAGCGCCTCGGCCTGGTCCTGGGCCTTGTAATGGGCGTAGGCGATTTCCATCTGCGCCTGGGCCGCATACGTGCCGAAGGGATAGTTCGATTCCAGCTTTTCGAACAGCTTGATGGCGGCTTCGTAGTGGGCGCCATCCATTTCTTCGCGCGCCTCAGCGTATAATTTCGACGCTGACACGTTCTTGCTTTCGTCCGACTTTCCCGGTAACAAACCGCAAGCTGACAAACTGAGCAGGGCCGACGTCACAACCAATACAGACAATTTTTTTTGCATGAGCTTTTTGCAAGAAAGTTTTTACCGAGATTCAACGAACGGCTGATTATAGCCGATGGGAACAACGTGATATTAAATGCTGCGCCGAATTCGGCGGAAATCCTTTCCAACCCCGATTTGGACGACGATCTGGACGCCGAGTTCGCGCCCGAACCCGGCCTCGCGCCAAGCGGCGTCGACTTTTCGCCGATTACCCTGACCCTGGACCCGTCGCACTGCGGCCAGCGCCTCGACAAAGTCGTCGCCGGCCTGGTGCCGCAGTTCTCGCGCAGCCGCCTGCAGCAATGGTTCGAAGACGGCCACATCCTGGTGGACGGCAAGCCGGCCAAGGGCAAGGGCACGGCCTACGGCGACGAAACCATCCACGTGGAGCCGCAGCCGGCGCCCGAGGACACCGCCTTCACCCCGGAAGCGATGGAACTGAACATCGTCTACGAAGACGAATCCATCATGGTCATCAACAAGCCGGCCGGCCTGGTCGTGCACCCGGGTTCGGGCAACTGGTCCGGCACGCTGCTGAACGGCCTGCTGCATTACTGCCCGCAGCTGGTGTCCGTGCCGCGCGCCGGCATCGTGCACCGCCTCGACAAGGATACCAGCGGCCTGATGGTGGTGGGTAAAACCCTGGAGGCCCAGACCGACCTGGTGCGCCAGCTGGCGGCGCGTACCGTCAAGCGCGAATACTTTGCGCTGGTGTGGGGCACGCCGCGCCTGTCCGGCACGGTCGACTCGCCGATCAGCCGCCACCCGACCGAGCGCACCAAGATGGCGGTGTCGAACGCACCGATGGCCAAGCCGGCAATCACGCATTACGAACTGCTGGCGAAGGGCGAGCTGGACCGCCGTCCGGTCAGCCTGGTGCAGTGCCGCCTCGAAACCGGCCGCACCCACCAGATCCGCGTGCACATGCAGTCGCTGGGCTACAGCCTGGTCGGCGACACCGTGTACGGCAAGCCGCACCTGCTGTCCTTCTTCCACCGCCAGGCCCTGCAGGCGCGCCGCCTGGGCTTGAGCCACCCGGCCACCGGCGAGCACATGGAATGGGTCGTGCCGCTGGCGGCCGACTTCGCCGAGCTGCTCGCGCGTTCCGGCATCGAAGAGCCGGAAGCGGCTTGATGCCGGGGCTCGACGCCAGTCACGTGGTCCGGCCCGACTGGCCGGACCTGCCTGCGAATGTCGGCGCGCTCGCGACGACCCGCCTGGGCGGCGCCAGCGCCGCGCCCTTCGACGATGGCAAGGGCGGCGGTGGTTTGAACCTCGGCCTGCACGTGAAGGACGACCCGGAAGCGGTGCGCGAGAACCGTGCGCGCTTGCAGTCGCTGCTGCCGGGACGCCCGGCCTGGATCGCCCAGGTGCATGGCGCCGATGTCGTCGACGCGCGCCTGGTGCAGCCGGGCGCGCCGGTGCAGACCGGCGATGCCAGCACCGCGTTCGAACCCGGCGTGGTGTGCGCGATCCTGACCGCGGATTGCCTGCCGGTGCTGTTCGCCGATCTGGAAGGCAAGGTGGTCGGCGCTGCCCACGCGGGCTGGCGCGGCCTGGCGGCCGGCGTGCTGGGCGCGACCGTGGCGCGGATGCGGGAGCAGGGCGCCGGCGAGATCACCGCCTGGCTCGGGCCGGCGATCGGCCCGCAAGCCTTCGAAGTCGGTCCGGACGTGCTGGACGCCTTCCGCGCCGCGCTGCCGGACGGCGAGGCGGAGCAGGGCTTCCGTCCCTATCCCGGTCGCGAAGGAAAATACCTGGCCGACATGCCGCTGCTGGCGCGGCGCATGCTGGCGCGCGACGGCGTCACCCGCGTGCACGGCGGCGAGCGCTGCACTTTTACCGAGCGCGATCGCTTCTATTCATATCGCCGCGACGGCGCCGGTAGCGGACGCCAGGCGAGTTTGATTTGGCGAGTTTAAGCCCGATCAAGGGCCAGGACCCGCGCCGCGCGTAGTCTGCTGTGCTTCGCGCTTGCGCGCCCTGCCGCGCCGCCATGCTCCCGTCAGGTAGAAAACAAGAGATAATGGCAACATCCCGTAAAACAGGAAGGTCATGAGGCCGGCCACGACGGAGGTTTCGGTGGCCGCCATCAAGGTGACGACATACATCCATCCGATGGCGACGATCCACATGGTTTTTCCCTGTTTTCAATGAATACCCGATTCTAAACAATGGATGCCGATATGAATACGCCCGAAGCACCTTCGCAGCCAGGCGCTGCATGGATGTCGCAGTTTTCCGATCCCTCTGTCTGGCAATCCTGGATGAAATTCGCCGACCCCTCGGCCATGGGCGGCGGCATGGCCCAGCAGGCGGCGCCGGTGATGCGCATGCTGGGCGATTTCGGCGCCGGCCTGCCGCCGGCCAGGCTGGAAGGGCTGCGCAACGACTATCTGCAGAAGGCCATGCGCCTGTGGCAGGACCTCATGAGCGGCAAGACGCCGGAATTCAAGGACAGGCGCTTCTCGGCGCCGGAGTGGACCGCGAACCCGATGTCGGCTTTCAGCGCCGCGTCCTACCTGTTGAATGCCGAATTCCTGATGGCGATGGCGGAAGCGGTCGAAGCGCCATCGCGCGACAAGCAGAAGATCCGCTTTGCCGTGCAGCAGATCGTCGACGCGCTGTCGCCGGCCAACTTCCTGGCGACGAATCCTGAAGCCCAGAAAACCTTGATCGATAGCAAGGGCGAGAGCCTGACCAAGGGTCTGCAGAATATGCTCGCCGACATGCAGAAGGGCCGTATCTCGCAGTCCGACGAGGCCGCATTCGAAGTCGGGCGCAACGTCGGCACCACACCGGGCACGGTCGTGTTCGAGAACGAACTGTTCCAGCTGATCCAGTACACGCCGGCAACGCCTACCGTGCACGAAGTGCCGCTGCTGATGGTCCCGCCCTGCATCAACAAGTTCTACATCCTCGACCTGCAGCCGGAAAACTCGCTGGTGCGTTATCTGGTGGAGCAAGGCAATACGGTGTTCATGATGTCCTGGCGCAATCCTGACCAGAGCATGGCCAACACGACCTGGGACGATTTCGTCGACCAGGGCGCGCTCACCGCCATCAATGTCGCCCGCGAAATCTCGGGCAAGGACAAGGTGAACGTGTTCGGCTTCTGCGTCGGCGGCACCATTGCCGCTTCCGCGCTGGCGGTCGAGGCGGCGCGCGGACGCCAGCCGGCGGCCAGCCTGTCGCTGTTCACGACCCTGCTGGACTTTGCCGACAACGGCGTGCTCGACGTCTTCGTCGACGAGACCCAGGTCGCCATGCGCGAACAGCAGCTGGCCAAAGGCGGCCTGATGCCGGGACGCGACCTGGCGACCACCTTCTCCTCGCTGCGCCCGAACGACCTGGTGTGGAATTATGTCCAGCAGAACTACCTGAAGGGCAAAAACCCGCCGGCCTTCGACCTGCTGTACTGGAACGCCGACAGCACCAACTTGCCGGGCCCGATGTTCTGCTGGTACCTGCGCAATACTTATCTGGAAAACAAACTGAAGGTGCCGGGCGCGCTGACGGTGGCCGGCGCAAAGGTCGACCTCGGCAAGATCGATTGCCCGGTCTTCGTCTACGGCTCTAAGGAAGACCACATCGTGCCCTGGGAAGCGGCGTTCGCTTCGATGAACCTGCTGAATCCGAAGAAAGCCAAGGCCAACCGCTTCGTGCTGGGCGCCTCCGGCCACATCGCCGGTGTGATCAACCCGGCATCGAAAGGCAAGCGCAGCCATTGGGTCAACACGGCGAACAGCCGCAACCGCCCGAAGAGCGCGGCCGAGTGGATGGCCGGCGCCACCGAGGTCAAGGGAAGCTGGTGGCCCGAGTGGGCGAAATTCCTGGCCGAGAACGGCGGCAAGGACGTGGCGCCGCCCGCCCAGCCGGGCAACGAGCGCTACCGGGCGATCGAGCCGGCGCCGGGGCGCTACGTAAAAGCACGCGCAGACTGATTTCTTGTCGGGAAGGCAACTTGCTAGATGAATAAATGAGTTGCCTACCGAATAATTGCTGCACCTGCGTTCGCAACGTGGTATTTTTAGCGTCTATCCTCTTGGAATCGGAGACACCACGGACAGCTTCCCCATCCGTGGACCGCATAACAGAGCGCTGCGGCGCAATATTTGGAACCTGAGATGAGCAGTGGAAAAAAGAGTAGCGAACGCCTGATCAAGAAATACCCGAACCGCCGTCTGTACGACACCCAGACCAGCTCCTACATCACCCTCTCCGACGTCAAGCAGCTGGTGCTGGATGCCGACGAGTTCACGGTGGTCGACGCCAAGACCAGCGAAGACCTGACCCGCAGCATTCTCCTGCAGATCATTCTCGAAGAAGAAGCGCACGGCGCGCCGATGTTCTCGAGCGCCGTCCTGTCGCAGATCATCCGCTACTACGGCCATGCGATGCAGGGCATGATGGGCTCCTACCTGGAAAAGAATGTCCAGGCCTTCACCGACATCCAGAACAAGTTCGTCGGCTCCGCCACCGGCGCGCTCGAAGGCAAGCCCTTCTCGAACGAGATGTGGACTCAGTTCATGAACATCCAGGGCCCGATGATGCAGGGCATGATGAACAACTACATCGACCAGAGCAAGAACCTGTTCCTGCAGATGCAGGAGCAGATGCAGAGCCAGAGCAAGGCGATGTTCGGGACTTTCCCGTTCGGGGTGCCGACGGAGACCAAGAAGTAAGAAGTGTTTCGACGGGCCCGCACTGCGGGCCCGTCGTTCCCGCACTGCGGGCCCGTCGTTCCCGCGCAGGCGGGAATCCAAGTTCTGCAAGCATATCGTCTGCTCAAGCAACTTGGATCCCCGCCTCCACGGGGACGACGGTGCAACAGTTTTCCTGAACCGCCGCTTCCTGTACAATCGCGGATTGCCCAGAATTTTCCGCCGCAATCCACATGCCTGAACTCCGCCGCAATCCGCTTCCTGCCTCCCAAGATTCCGCCGTCGCCGTCGCCGAGGCTGCTCCGCCGGTCGTGATTCCGCCAGCCGCGGCCGGCGTCGCCGCACCCAGGGTCGGCTTCGTCTCGCTCGGCTGCCCGAAGGCCCTGGTCGACTCCGAACAGATCCTGACCCAGCTGCGCGCGGAAGGCTACGAGACCGCGAACTCCTATGACGGCGCCGACCTCGTGATCGTCAACACCTGCGGCTTCATCGACGCCGCCGTGCAGGAATCGCTGGACGCCATCGGCGAAGCCCTGGCCGAGAACGGCAAGGTCATCGTCACCGGCTGCCTGGGCGCCAAGAAGGATGCGGCGGGCGACGACATCATCACCAAGGTGCACCCGAAGGTGCTGGCCGTGACCGGCCCGCACGCCGTCACCGAGGTGATGGAATCGGTCCACCTGCACCTGCCGAAACCGCACGATCCCTTCGTCGACCTGGTGCCGGACCACGGCGTCAAGCTGACCCCGAAGCACTACGCCTACCTGAAGATTTCGGAAGGCTGCAACCACCGCTGCAGCTTCTGCATCATCCCGTCGATGCGCGGCGACCTGGTCTCGCGCCCGATCCACGAGGTGCTGAAGGAAGCGGAGAACCTGTTCAAGTCCGGCGTGAAGGAACTGCTGGTGATCTCGCAGGACACCAGCGCGTATGGCGTGGATGTGAAATTCCGCACCGGTTTCTGGAACGGCCGCCCGATCAAGACCCACATGACCCAGCTGGCCGAGGCGCTGGGCCAGATGGCAAAGCAGTACGACGCCTGGGTGCGCATGCACTATGTGTATCCGTACCCGCACGTCGACCAAGTGATCCCGCTGATGGGCGAGAACCTCGTGCCTTACCTGGACATCCCGCTGCAGCACGCGCACCCGGATGTGTTGAAGCGCATGAAGCGTCCGGCCAGCGGCGAAAAGAACCTGGACCGCATCCTCGCCTGGCGCAAGATGAATCCGGACCTGGTGATCCGCTCGACCTTCATCGCCGGCTTCCCGGGCGAGACCGAAGAGGAATTCGAATACCTGCTGGACTTCCTGCGCGAGGCGCAGATCGACCGCCTGGGCTGCTTCGCCTATTCGCCGGTCGAAGGCGCAACGGCCAACGAGATCGCGAATCCGGTGCCGGAAGCCGTGCGCGAAGAACGCCGCGCGCGCGTGATGCTGCTGCAGGAAGAGATCTCGCTGAAGCGCATGCAGGCCAAGGTCGGCAAGAAGATGCGCGTGCTGGTCGATGAAGTCGGCCCGCGCGAAGCGATTGGCCGCACCGCCGCGGATGCGCCGGAAATCGACGGCGTGGTCCACATCAAGCGCGCGCTGACCCCGGGCAAGGCCAAGCCGGCGGTGGGCGAGTTCATCGAGGTAATCGTGACCAAGGCCGATGCGCACGATCTTTGGGCGACTGTGGCTTAAGAGCTAAGCCGTCGTTCCCGCGCAGGCGGGATAGCGCCCCAGCGCTATCCCCCCAAGTTTGCGCGCGTATCGACTGCTTGACGAACTTGGGTCTCCGCCTTCGCGGAGACGACGATATCGCAAGCGGTGGCAGCACTTTTGACTCCGGAGCAAAAATAATGACCAAGAAATCCCTCCAGACCACCCTGATCCACACCGACTACGTCGCCCCGCAGGGCTTCGACGCCTTCCCCAGCGCCATCCACCACGCCTCCACGGTCCTGTTCAAGGACGTCGCCAGCATGCGCAGCGGCGAGTGGAAGGACAAGAACGCCTATACCTACGGCCTGCACGGCACGCCGACCACCTTCACGCTCGAAGCCCGCCTGGCCGAGATCGAGGGCGGCAATCACTGCCTGCTGGCGCCGTCCGGCCTGGCCGCGATCGCGATGGTCGACCTGGCCCTGCTGAAGT
Organism: Massilia aerilata; assembly: GCF_042656905.1. NCBI lineage: Bacteria > Pseudomonadati > Pseudomonadota > Betaproteobacteria > Burkholderiales > Oxalobacteraceae > Massilia > Massilia aerilata. The sequence goes on along the minus strand of NZ_JBHSMZ010000001.1, from coordinate 518,284 downwards.
CCGGCGACGACGTCCTGCTGCCCGAAAACGTCTACAACCCCAACCGCGAACTGGGACGCTGGCTGAGCGCCGACTTCGGCATCACGGCGCGCTATTACGATCCGCTGGTCGGCGCCGGCATCGCGGAACTGATCCAGCCGAACACGAAGCTGGTCTGGACCGAGGCGCCGGGCTCGGTGTCGATGGAAGTGCCGGACCTGCGCGCGATCTGCGCCGCGGCGAAGGAGAAGGGCGTGCTGGTCGCGCTGGACAACACCTGGTCCGCCGGGATCGCACTGCGCGCCTTCGATCTGGGTGTCGACATCGTCATGCAGGCGCTCACCAAGTACCAGTCGGGCGGCTCGGACGTGCTGATGGGCGCCGTCATCACCCGCGAGAAGGCGCTGATCGACCGCATCGCCATGGCCCACATGCGGCTGGGGATGGGCGTGAGCGCCGACGATGCCTGGCTGGTGATGCGCGGCCTGCCGACCATGAAGCTGCGCTTCGACGCCCACGACGCGGCCGCGCGCAAGGTCGCGGCCTGGCTGAAGAATCGTCCGGAGATCGCAAAGGTGCTGCACCCGGCCTTCGAGGATTGCCCCGGCCACGAGCATTTCAAGCGCGACTTCACCGGCGCCGGCGGCCTGTTCTCGGTGATGTTCGACGCCCGCTACACGGAAGCGCAGACCGACCGCTTCGTCGATGCGCTGGACTTGTTCGGCATCGGCTATAGCTGGGGCGGCGCGAACAGCCTGGTGATGCCGTACCGGATCCAGGGCATGCGCCGCAACTGGCCGGATGCCGGGATCCTGGTGCGTTTCAATATTGGCCTGGAAGATACCGATGACCTGATTGCGGACCTGGAGCAGGCGTTCGGCAAACTGTAATCGTTGCCTCGTCGTTCCCGGCACTGCCGGAAACGCCTTCCCGCGAAGGCGGGAACCCAAGTCATGCATGCGTTACGACAGCGCCGACAAACTTGGGTCCCCGCCTTCGCGGGGACGACGGGACTAGACCGGCATCGCGCGGTTGTTGTTCAGGTCCAGGAAGCCACGGATGATCCGGTAAGCCATCCACAGCCAGGCGCCGACCCAGATCACCCAGGCAAGTGGAATCCCTATGAGGGTGATGAACAGGAAGCCCGCTGCGACCATCCACACCACGTACCACCAGAACGAACGGATCATCCAGGTGTGGTGCGAATAGACCATGGTGCCGGCGGTTTCGGGACGCCTGATGTAATTGACGATCAGGACGATCACGTTCAACAGGCCGAGCGAAAAGAAGAAAGTGGCTGCGTGGGCGATGTAGAGGATGCGGGCAAACTGCTTGGCGTCTTCCATGCCGCGTTCGTAGACGAGTTCCTGGGACATGACATGCTCCTTGCTGGCTGATTGATGAGGTCGATTCGAAGATAGTGGATCGCGCACTCAGGCGGCGCGCGCCCGGGATTGAACCCAAGAAATGATGCTGCCGGCGTCCATGGCCCCGGCCTGGCGCGCGATCTCCTTGCCGCCCTGGAACAGCGCGATGGTCGGGATGCTGCGGATGCCGAACAGCCCGGCGATGTCCTGCGAGGCCTCGGTGTCCAGCTTCAGCAGGCGGACCTGCGGTTCCAGGCGGCCGGCGGCCTGGGCGTAGGCCGGCGCCATCATGCGGCAGGGTCCGCACCAGGCGGCCCAGAAATCGACCAGCACCGGGATGTCGTTGCGGCTGATGTGACGCGAGAAGCGGGCGCTGTCGACGTCCAGCGGCTTGCCTTCGAAAAGCGTTTTCGTGCATTTGCCGCAGACCGGCTGGTCGGCGAGGCGTTCGTTGGCGACGCGGTTGACGGCGTCGCAGTGGGGACAGACGATGTGCAGCGGGTCGGCCATGGCAAGCTCCTCCAGATATCGATTGTTCATATTGTAAGGCCGTGCGACGCCAGTTCGCGCTCCCGGCATAAAATCGGCCCATGAGCGACAGCACAAGCACCCAAGCCGTCTCCACCGGCGCACGCCTGATCGGCTGCGCCGGCTGGAGCCTCCACAAGGACGTGGCGGCCGCGTTTCCCGAAGATGGCAGCCACCTCGAGCGCTACGCGGCCGTGTTCCCGGCCGTCGAGATCAACTCTTCCTTCTACCGCCCGCACCAGCCGCAGACCTATGCGCGCTGGGCCGCCGCCGTGCAGCCCGGGTTTCGCTTCTCGGTCAAGCTGCCGAAATCGATCAGCCACGAAGCGCGCCTGCGCGACGCCGACGACCTGCTCGACCGCTTCGCCTTCGAGGTCAACCACCTGGGCGCCAAGCTGGGCTGCGTGCTGGTGCAGCTGCCGCCCAAGGGCGTGTTCGACGAAGAGGCGGCGCGCGACTTCCTGCCGCGCCTGCGCGCGCGCGTCGGCTGCATGCTGGCGCTCGAAGCGCGCCACCCGACCTGGTTCTCGGAGGCCGCCAGCGCCGTGCTGCGCGAACACGGCGTCACACGCGTGATGGCCGATCCGCCCGCCGGCCAGCCCGGCCCGCACATGCCGACGACAAGCGCCAGCTACATCCGCCTGCACGGCACGCCCAGGGTCTACTACTCCAGCTATCCGCCCGAGGCCCTGGCAGAGGTCGAGCAGCGCATCGCATCCCTGACCGCGAACGGCGCCGATTGCTGGTGCATCTTCGATAACACGGCCGCCTTTGCCGCGGTGCCGAACGCGCTGGAGGTGCTGCGCGCCCTGCAGCCAGCCGCCATCGTTTGACGCATTATGGTCCGCGCTTCCTTCCGTTTCTACGGTAATTTGAACGACTTCCTGCCGCGCGAACGGCGCCAGCACGACATCGCCACGCCCTGCGCGCGCATGGCCACGACCAAGCACATGATCGAGGCGCTGGGGGTGCCGCATACCGAGGTCGAACTGGTCCTGGTCAATGGTGAACCCGCCGGTCTCGATCTGCTGCTGGAAGAGGGTGACCGCGTGTCGGTCTATCCGCATTTCACCCGGCTCGACGTCGCCGGCCTGGCGCCCGCGCCGGCGCTGCCGCCGGGACGCCTGCGCTTCGTCGCCGATGCCCACCTCGGCGGGCTCGCGCGGCTCTTGCGAATGGCCGGGTTCGACACCATCTACGACAACAGCCTAAGCGGCGACCAGGTCGAGGCGCTGGCGGTGGAAGAGAAGCGGCTGGTACTGACCCGCGACCGCGAATTGCTGAAGCGCCGCACCATCGCCCATGGCTGTTATGTGCGCGCGCTGAAGGCCCAGGCGCAGTTGCGCGAAGTCTTCGAGCGCCTCGGGCTGGCCGAGCGGGCGCGCCCCTTCACGCGCTGCCTGCACGACAACGCGCCGCTGCGCACCGTGCCCAAGGCCGAGGTGCTGGCGCGCCTGCCGCCCCAGGTCGCCGCCGCCAAGGAAGAATTCAGCACCTGCGCAGTCTGCGGGCGCGTCTACTGGAAAGGCTCGCACTGGGAGCGCATGAGCGGCATGCTGGCGCAGGCCGCGCGCAATGACTGACTACTTTCGTGATGTACACTATACCGATCCTTTGCCAGACAGCGTGAGAGCATGTTGCAACAGGTAAGCTTCCCCCTCCGAACCGAATGTCCGCCAGGCGCCTGCGTCTGCGAGCGCGAGCGCCTGCTCGCCGAGCCCGATGCCGACCTGCGCCCGCTGCGCCTGACGCGCATGGAGGAGCAGAAGCTGATCGACCGCATCGAGGGCATCGCCAGCTATGAAGAACTCAAGCGCCTGCAGGACAGGATCCGCACCAACCTCGGCGTCGAGCTGAAGATCACGCCCAGCCCGAACGAGGTGCGCACCCTGCGCGGCATCGTCATCCTGCTCGAAGACCGGCCCGGCCTGTGCAAGAAGGTGCGCCAATCGATCCCGGCCGCCGTGCGCAAGGCGCTGGAGCGGCATCCGGAGATCACTTATGCGATCCTGGATGCGAACGATTTGTTCGGCATGTGAGCCGCGCCGGCGCGGCGCATCGCCAGCACCCCTTGGCCTTTTGACCGATAGCCGTCCAGCCGTTCGGCCAGGAAGCGCGGCAGCGTCTCCGGCGGCGCGGGCGTGAAGCCGGCCTCTCCATAAAATCCGGCCAGGCGAGCGTAGGGCAGGCAGAAGGCCTCCCCGCGCTCCAGCCACGGAACACAGCGCGCCAGCAGCGCGCGGCCGATGCCCTGGCGCTGGCAAGCCGCCGCGACGTGCATGCCGCGCAGGACGATCACGCCTTCTTCTTCGCACAAGCGCACAACGCCGACGATGCGCCCATCGGTCGTTGCGGCGAATACGCGGTCGATATCGAGCACGCCGCCGCCATAACCGGCCTCCTCATAGAACGCGCGCACCCGCGCCAGCTCACTGCGGTGCACGATCGCGATGCCGGGCATGGCTTTCCTTGAGTCGCGGGGACATGACGGCGTGCGCGGCGCAGGCTCCCAGCAGCGTGCCCAGCAAATGCGCCTGCCAGGCCACGCTCACGCCGGCGGGCAAATCGGTGAAGGCGGCCGTGTGCGCGAAGGCTTCCCACAGGGTCTTGCTGGCCAGGGCCAGCGCGGCGCACACCAGCACCGGGCGGCTGACGGGATGATGGCGCCAGGCCAGCGCGCCGCCCAGCACCGCCGTGAGCACGGCCAGGCCGGAGGCGCCGCGGTACTCGTTGAGGCCCGGCGCCAGCGCCAGCAGGCCGAGCGAGATCAGCAAGGCGCCGCCGCCCAGCACCAGCGCAAGGCGGCGCGAACCCACCGCCGGCTCGGCGACGACGCCCATCGCGATCAGCACCAGCGCATCGGCGCCGGCGTGCGAGAGCGAGTAGTGGACCAGGTGGCCGCTCCACAGCCGCCACAATTCCCCACGCAGGACCGCGGCGCGTTCGAAGGCGAAGCCGGCGGCGATCGGCTCGCCCGCGCAGGCGAGCAGCAGGCAGGCGCCGCCGATCGTACAGGTGACCGGTGCGCGCCTAAGCACGGCGGCGTCCGAGGCACCAGGCGACGCCGACGGCCAGCAGCGCCGCCAGCCAGCCGAAGCTGCCGGCGCCATGCCCGCCGCGGTACTCGCTGCGGTCCACCTGGATGCCGGGATCGGACTTCGCGCGCTCCTTGAAGCCGGCCAGCTGCGCCTGCAACTGCGGAATCATCTGGTCGACCGCCTGCGCATAGCCGTCCGACTGGGCGCCGCGCACCTCCTTGCTGTAGCCGGCCAGCGTGGACGAGCCCTTCACCTGGCTGGTGCCCGGCGCGCGGAACAGCAGCTTGCGGCTGCGGACGTCGAACACCGCGGCGTCGACCATGGTCTGCACGTCGTACTGGTCGCCCTTGATCAGGTAGGCGCCGACCACGGTCCAGTACAGCACCGCGAGGCGGTTGGTGTCGTTGAAGCGGATCTGGTCGTAGGACACCAGCGCGATCACGTCGACGTTGAACATCCGCGCCACCTGGTCCAGGTTGGCGAAGCCGCCGCGCGGGCGCAGGTAGCTGCTCGGGATGACTTCGATGCTGCCGAGGTAGTCGTACTGGCCGAAGGATGCCTTGACGCGCTCCAGCAGCTGGGTCTTCGCCGCTTCCTGCAGGCCGGCGCCGCCGCCGCCCGGCGCGAAGGCGATGCCGACCCGCACCGGCAGGCGCAGGCGCGTGACGGTGGCTTCCATCTTCGGCGGCTCCTTGGCGTCCGGGTAGAGATAGTCGACGACGCTGCCGGCCTGGCGTTGGCCTTGGTGGTTGCCGAACATCGATGCGCAGCCGCCCAGCGAGAGGAGGACGGTAACGAAGAACAGGGTGATCAAGCGCTTCATGCATGCCTTTCAGTGAGGCCGCCCGAGCGGCGGATCATGGCATGATGGCATTGCTTGAAAGCGCATCAAATCAAAGAAAACGGAGGCCCGGAATCCGGCACCTCCGGTATCGCACGACGCTACCGCGGGCTCAATGCGCCTGCCCGCCACCCAGGTAAGCCGCCACCACCTTCGGATCGGTCTTCAAACTCGCCGCCGGCCCGTGCACCGCAATGCTGCCGTTCTCCAGCACATAGCCGTAATCGGCCACGTTCAGGGCCGCCTGCGCGAACTGCTCCACCAGCAGCATGGTCACGCCCTCGGATTTCAGGCGCGCGATGATGCGGAAGACCTCGTCGACAAGGATCGGCGCCAGGCCCATCGAAGGTTCGTCGAGCAGCACCACCTCTGGATTCAGCATGACCGCGCGCGCCATCGCCAGCATCTGCTGCTCGCCGCCGGACAGGGTGCCGGCCAGCTGGGTGCGGCGTTCCTTCAGGCGCGGGAATAGTTCCAGCGCGCGTTCGAGGTCGTGCTGGATGTCGCCTTTCGGGCGCGCCCGCGTGAAGCGCGGGAAGGCCCCGAGCAGCAGGTTGTCGGTGACGCTCATCGTCGCGAACACGCGCCGGCCTTCTGGCGAATGGGCCAGGCCCGCGCGCGCGATGCGGTGCGAGTCGAGGCCGGTGATGTCGCGGCCGCCGAGCTGCACGCTGCCGCTCTTCGGCTTGATCATGCCCGAGATGGCGCGCATGGTGGTGGTCTTGCCGGCGCCGTTGCTGCCGATGAGGGTCACCAGCTTGCCCTTCGGGACTTCGAGCGAGATCCCGTGCAGGACTTCGACCTTGCCGTAGGCGGCGTGCAGGTTCTGGATGGCTAACATGCTGGCTCCTATTGTGCGGCCGCTTGCGGCGCGGGCGGGGCTTCGGCGGCGCCGCCCAGGTAGGCTTCGATGACCTTCGGATCGGACTGCACCTTGCCAGGTGTGCCCTCGGCGATCTTCTGGCCGAAGTCGAGCACCGTGACGGTGTCCGAGATCGACATCACGACGTCCATGTGGTGCTCGATCAGCACGATGGTGATGCCGTGGTCGCGGATCTTGCGGATGATGGCCATCAGTTCGCGGATGTCCGGGGCGGTCAGGCCGGCGGCAGGCTCGTCCAGCAGCAGCAGGCGCGGATCGAGCGCCAGCGCGCGGCCGATTTCCAGCAGGCGCTGCTTGCCGTAGGGGAGGTTGCGCGCTTCTTCGTTGGCCAGTTCGGCCAGGCCGATGAACTCCAGGATCGCCGCGGCCCGCGCGCGCGCCGCCAGTTCCTCGCGCCGGTAGCGCGGGGTGGCCAGCATGGCGTCGAGCCAGGACGAGCGGAAGCTGTGGTGCAGGCCGACCAGCACGTTCTCCAGCGAGGTCATCTCGCCGAACAGCTGCACGTTCTGGAAGGTGCGCGCCACGCCGCCCAGCGCGATCTGCGAAGGCGTGCGGCCGGTGATCGGCTGGCCGGCATACACGACGGCGCCGGCGGTCGGCTTGTAGATGCCGGTCAGGACGTTCATCATCGTGCTCTTGCCGGACCCGTTCGGGCCGATCAGGCCGTGCACGGTGCCGCGTTCCACTTTCAGGTCGACCTGGTTCAGGGCCTTCAGGCCGCCGAACTGCATCAGCACCTGTTCCACGCGCAGCAGCTCGCCGCCTGCCGCACTCGCATCGAGCTTGGCGCCGGCTGCCCGTACGCCCGCGAACGGGTCGGCCTGGCCGGCGCCCTGGGCTGCCACCACGTGCACGCGGCCGCGTCCCATCAGGCTCTTGAAGAAGCCGACGATGCCGTCCTGCAGGTAGTAGACCACGAACAGTGTCATCAGGCCGAAGATGGTCAGGCGCCAGTCGACCATGCTGTCCAGTTTATATGCGACCACGGCCAGGGCCAGGGTCGCCAGCACCGGCACCGCCGTGCGGGCCGGCGTGGTGCGGCGCTTCGCGATCATCAGCGCGGCGACGATCACGCCGAGGACGGCCGCCGTCACCGCGATCTTGCGGAACACCTCGATGTCGGACAGGAGGCTGGGCAGCATGACGACGATGGTCGCGCCGATCAGGGCGCCCAGGCGGCTCTTGCGGCCGCCCATGATCACCGCCAGCAGGAACAGGATCGTGAGTTCGAAGTTGTAGCTGTTCGGCGAGATGTACTGCTCCGAGTAGGCATACAGGCTGCCGGCCAGGCCCGCGAAGCCGGCGCTGATCACGAAGGCGTACACCTTGTAGCGGTAGACCGAGACGCCCATGCAGTCGGAGGCGATCGGGCTGTCGCGCAGGGCCTCGAAGGCGCGCCCGACGTGGGAGCGCAGCAGGCGGTGCACCAGCAGCAGCGACAGGAACATGAAGCCGGCCACCGCGTAGTAGTACTCGACCTCGGTCAGCTCGCGCCCGAACACGCTGGGCTTCTGCAGCTGGATGCCGAGCGGGCCTTCGGTCAGGAAGGTCATCTCGTTGATCAGGATTTGCACGATGGTGCCGAAGGCCAGCGTCACCATCGCCAGGTAGGGACCGGTCACGCGCAAGGCCGGCAGCGCCAGGACCGCGCCGAACAGCGCGGCGAAGCCGATGCTGGCCGGGACCGCGACGAACCAGGGCGCGCCGAGCTTGAGCACCAGGATGCCGGTGGCGTAGGAGCCGATCCCGAACAGGCCGGCGTGGCCGAGCGAGACCTGGCCCGTGTAGCCGACCACGATGTCCAGGCCGTAGAGCAGGATCGCGTAGATCAGGATGGTCTCGGCCAGGTGCACGTAGTACGGATTGGTGAACAGCAGCGGATAGGCCGCCACCAGGACGATGCCCGCACCGATGGCGGCCAGCGCCAGGGGATTCTTGTTCATTGTCAGACCTTCTTGATCGCGGCTTTGCCGAACAGGCCGGACGGCTTCACGGCCAGCACCAGCAGCAGGAGAACGAGGCCCGGCACTTCCTTGTAGCCGGTCGACAGGTAGAAGCCGGTGGCGGTTTCGGCGATGCCGAGGATGATGCCGCCGACGATCGCGCCCACGCCCGAGGTCAGGCCGCCGATGATCGCCACCGCGAAGGCCTTCAGGCCCAGCGAGGCGCCCATCGTGGCGCTGGTCAGCGTGAGCGGCGCGATCAGGGCGCCGGCGAAGGCTGCCGTGGCCGAGGACAGCGCATACGAGAAGGTGATCACCATGCGCGTGTTGATGCCCATGAGACCGGCGGCCTCGCGGTCGTTCGAAGTCGCGACCACCGCTTTGCCGTAGATGGATTTGCGGTTGAAGATCTCGACCGCCAGCATGATGGCGACGGCGCCGATGATGACGGCCACCTGCATCGGCTGCACGTTCGCGCCCATCAGCGTGAAGGGCTCCGACGAAATCGGCGAGGGGAAGGGCAGCACGTCCTTGCCCCAGATGTTTTCTGCGACGTTCTTGAAGATGATGGCCAGCGCGATGGTGGACATGATCCAGCCGAACTCGGACTTGATGCGGATGGCGGGACGCACGCCGATCCATTCGACGAACATGCCCTGGATGGCGCCGAACACCATCACAAGCGGAATCATCAGCCAGTAACTGATATAGGGGCCGCCGTGGATGGTCCCGACCAGGGACAAACCGACCAGCGCGCCCAGCATCAGGGCCTCGCCTTGGCCGAAGTTCAGCGTGCCGGAAGTGGCGAACGTGAGTTGATAGCCGAAGGCGATGACGGCATAGATCATGCCGAGCGCGATCCCGGAGAACACCAGCTGGAGGAGGATTTCCATTTTTTTACCCTGAGTGACCCGATGCGTGTGCACCGTCATCCCCGCGCAGGCGGGGATCCAAGTTCGCCACAGCGGACGCAAAACCTGGGTTCCCGCCTGCGCGGGAACGACGGGTAAAAGCTTACTTTACCGGCACCACACGCCCGTTCTGCACTTCGCCGAACTTGGTGTTCTCGAAGTTGATGGCCTCGTGGTCGGTCTTGCTGTAGGGCTTGTTGTAGGTGGCGACGACGCCCTCGATCGGGGTCTTCAGGTCTTCCAGCGCGGCGGCGATCTTCGGGCCTTCGGTGCTGCCGGCCTGCTGGATCGCGGCGGCAAGCAGGTAGACCGAGTCGTAGCCCTGGGCGGCCGACACCGCCGACGGCATGCGGCCGTTCGGCGGGTTGTAGGCTTTCACGTAGGCGTCGATGAAGGCCTTGCGCTTCGGCGTATCCGGGTTCTGGATGAAGGTCTGCGGCATGCGCGTGCCGTTGCCGTTGGCCCCGGCATTGTCGATGAAGTTGGCCATCGCCAGGGTCCAGCTGCCGACGATCGGCACTTTCCAGCCCAGCTTCTGCATGCCGTTGGCGATCTGCGCCAGTTCCGGGCCGATGCCGTAGGTGAGGACCACGTCGGCGCCGGCCTGCTTGGCGCGCAGCAGCTGCGCGGTCATGTCGACGTCGCCGATGTTGTACTTCTCGACCGACACCGGCTTCACGTTCTTCGTGGCCAGGACTTTCTCGAGGTCTTCGCGGCCCAGCTGGCCGTAGTTGGTCGAATCGGCCAGGATCGCCGGCTTCTTGAAGCCGCGGCGGATCGCTTCATCGGCGATCATCGTCGACTGGATCGTGTCGTTGGCGGAGTTGCGGAAGACGTAGTTCTCCGGCTGGTTGGCGAACTGCTTGGTGACGATGGAGCCGGTGGCGACGTTGTTCATCACCGGGATCTTGGCCTGCTGGTAGAAGCGCTGCGAGGCCAGGGCCACGCCGGTGTTGATGAAGCCGACGGTGGCGACGACCTTTTCCTTGTTGATCAACTCCTGCGCGATCTGCACGCCGCGTTCCGGCTTGGCTTCCTCGTCGCGCTCGACCAGCTGCAGCTGGCGTCCGAGCACGCCGCCCTTGGCATTGATTTCAGCTGCCGCCAGGCGCACGCCGTCGCGCATCGACACGCCCATCGGCGCCGAGCCGCCCGTGAAGGGACCGGACACGCCGATCTTGATCGGATCCGCAGCCATCGCGGACATCGACAAACCCAGTGCTACACCTGCAACCAATGCTTTCAGTTTGAAATTCATTGCTGTCTCCGTAGTTGATTTTCTTGCCGTACGTGGGTATGCGCCGCGGGGGCGCCGGACCGATCGTCGGGCAATTGTAGGATGGCAATTGAGCAACAGCAAACGAATCATGTTGCGCGTTGCAACATGCGTCATTCATACAAACGCGTAAGAAAAACGTAAGGAAGGGGGTGTATGGCGGGACGAAAAAAAAGAGGCCGCACGCAGTGCGACCTCCCCATTTTAGTGCAGATTTTGCCGTTTAGCGATGCCTGCCCGGACCGCCGTGGTATCCACCGCGATAGCCGCCGCGGTGACCCCAGTTGCTCCAGCTGAATCCGAGTCCGATCGTGACCGGCGGGTACCAGAAGGGATCGTAGACCGGGGCCGGCGCATACACCGGCGCCGGCACGTAGACCGGCTGGGTCACGTAGGTGGTGCTGGACGGCGCCGGGCTGTAGGTGACGACATCCGAGCTCGTCACACGGCCGGCGTCGCCGGCGGCGGCGGCCTGGGCGCCGGTGCCGTTCGGGACCGGGGTCACCGAAACGACTTGCCAGCCGTTGGCGTCGGGCGCCTGCGCATACGCGCGGCTGCCGTAGTTGGCGGGACCCGGATATTGGGTCGCGCAGCCGCTCAGGGCGGCAACTGCAAGAATGATGGCGAGATTTTTCATGGCGGTTCTCCTCACCTCCATACTATAGGGATTCTGTTGCCGCTTGCTTGTTCATTTACAGCCTGTTACAGCTGTTCACTTTCTTGAAACGTCATGCACGCCGGCGCCGGCTCGACAGCGCCACCGCGACCAGGATCATGCCGAAGCCGGCCAGGTGGTACAGGTGCGGCGCCTCGCCCAGCAGCGGCCAGGCCGCCAGGGTGGCGAACAGCGGGATCAGGTAGACCGACATGCTGGCGCGCGCCGGGCCGGCCACCGCCACCAGGCGGTCGAAGCAGAAGTAGGCGCCAAGACTGGGGACGATCGCGAGGAAGGCCAGCGCCACATAGAGGCGGCCGTCGCCGAAGGAGGGGACGTCGCCGCCGATCGCTTCCAGCGCCGCGAAGGGCGCCAGCACCAGCGCGCCGCCGCCGATCAGGGCCGCCAGCTTGACGGTGCCGGGCAGCGGCGGCAGCGGCAGGCGTTTATTGAACACCGTGTACAGCGACCAGCCGATCGCGGCCAGCACCACCCACAGGTCGCCGCGGCCGAACTCGAGCTGGCCGAGGGCGGCGATGTCGCCTTTCGACAGCACCACCAGCACGCCGGCGATCGCCACCACCAGGCCCCAGCCCTGGCGGCGGCCCAGCGGCGCCTTCCACACCAGGCGTTCGACCAGGGTCACCAGGGCCGGGCAGGCAGCCAGGATGATGGCGACATTGGCGGCGCCGGTGTGGCGCGCGCCGATGTATTGCGGGGCCACCGCCATGCCCATGCCGAGCATGGACAGCAGCAGGATGCGCGGCCAGTTGGCGAGCAGGGTGCCGCGCAGCGCCCACAGTCGTGGCCCGACGGAGGGCACGAGAACCAGGAAGGCCAGGGCCCAGCGGCCGAAGGCGAGGAAGACCGGGGGAATGTCCGCGCCCTGGGCCCAGCGTGCGACCACCAGGTTGGCGGCGAACAGGGCAGGGGTGACCAGCATGAGCGGCAATTCGGCACTGAAGGCGGCGCCCTGGACACCCAGTCCGCCGCGGGATACTGCTTCCGACACTACATGACTCCTTGTTTTGAATGCCGGGAAATCATACTGCACCGCACAAAAAATGTGCTTCTGTTCCATTCGCTCCACAAAATGCATATGGAAGAATCTTTTGCATATGGGCTAAAATGCGCAAGAACTATCTTTAACCTCGCTTGTATAGACAAGGAAGCCCTGCCATGAAGGACGGCCAGCTCGACGATATCGACCGCCACATCCTGCGCACCCTCAGCCGCGACGGACGCATCAGCAACCAGAAACTGGCCGACACCGTGAACCTCTCGCCCACGCCCTGCTGGCACCGGGTCAAGGCGCTGGAGGAAGCCGGTTTCATCACCGGCTATGCGGCCGTGTTCGACCAGCGCCGCATGGGGGTGCCGGACACCGTGATCATCGAAGTCACCGTGGACCGGCACGACGACGAGATCTTCAAGGCCTTCTCGGACGCGCTGGCCGAGCTGCCCGAAGTGACGGAAGCCTATCTGCTGTCCGGCGAATACGACTACCTGATCAAGGTGGCGGTGGCCGGCACCGAGGGCTACGAGAACTTCCTGCGCCAGAAGCTGTACAAGCTGCCCGGCGTGCGCCACACGCGCTCGACATTCGCGCTAAGGTGCCTCAAACGTTCGCCCTCGGTGAATCCCTAGTTGAACAAGTCGATCCGCAGCGCCTGCGCCAGGGCCTGGTAACCGGCATTGTTCGGGTGCAGGTGGTCGCCGCTGTCGTAGGTGGCGCGCAGGCGCGTGCTGCGCGCCGGGTCGCGCAGCGCGAGGTCGAAGTCGGCCACGGCGTCGTAGTTGCCGGCGCCGCGGATCCAGGCGTTCAGGCCCTTGCGCACATTTTCCCGCGCCGCCGTGTAGTAGACATGGCCTTCGAAGGGCGTCAGCGTGGCGCCGGTGGCCCGGATGCCGCGCGCCCGCGCCCGCGAGACCAGCTGCTGGTGGCCGGAAATCAGGCTGCTGGCCGGGATCGGATTCGAGCCCGGGCTGTAGACGATGTCGTTGATCCCGATGAGGACGATCAGCCAGCGCACGCCGGATGTGCCGAGCACGTCGCGGTCGAAGCGGGTCAGCGCCTTCTGCCCGGCCAGCATCGCTTCCGGATAGTCCTTCAGCAGCGAGTTGGCGCTGATGCCGCGGTTGGCCACGCCGATATTTCCGCTCACGCCCAGCTCGAGCTGCAGGCGCCGCGCCAGCATGTCCGGCCAGCGCCGGTTGGCGTTGGCGGTGCTGGCCTGGCCATCGGTGATCGAGTCGCCGAGCGCGACCACGGACGACGATGCGCTCAGGCCGGAATAGGGGCCGCTGACGTCGACTTCGCTGAGGAAGGGCCAGGTAGCGATGGTGCGCGAGACCGGCAGGCTTTGCACGGCGCTGCGGTCGCCGGCGGTCGAGACATAGCTGGTTTGCAGGGCCACGTTGTGCAGGGTCGTGACGCGCACGCTGCCCGGCAGGTAGAGGCTGACGGCCAGATCGGAAAAGGGCGGCACGTTGAAATTCGCGCCGTCCGACAGCACGGCCGCGCCGGCCGCGATCGTCACCGAGCCGCGGCCGCCAAACAGCAACTGGCGCTCAGTGCCGGCCACGGTGACCGCGCCGCTGGAACGCAGCGCGATGCGGGCCGTGCCGATGCTCAGCGGCGTGCTGCCCATCTCGTTCGAGATGCGGATCCGCACGCGGCTGCCGGCCACGCTGGCGTGCACGATCAGGCGCAGCGTCTGTCCGGACAGCGTCATCGTCGATGCGCTCGGGGGCGGACCGGCCGGCGCCGCGCCCCAGGAAGCGACCCAGAGCTCGGCGGCCTGGGCCTCGGATAGCGGCGCCAGCGCGGGCAGGGCGAGCGCGGCGGCGAGGGCCGGGCCGCTCTTCAGGAAGCCGCGGCGTGGCGGGTTGGACGGGGCGTCGCCTGGCTCGCCCTCGTGCTCGGGATGCTGGATCGGTCTCATGAAGGTCTCCTCGGAATGGACGAGCGTTAGACCACACGGGCCGCGCTTCGTCTCACGCCGAAAACAGGCTCAGAGGTATCGCCTGCGCCATCAGCTGGTAGCCGGCAGCGATTCCTGCTGCAGCCGGCGCGACAGCCAGTCGGGCCAGCGGCGGTTGGTGTTGCTGCTGCTGCGCGCGCCGTCGGTGATCGAATCGCCCAGCGCGACCACGGCGCGGGCCGTGCCCGACGCCGGCAGCACGTCGACCTCGGCCAGGAAGGGCCAGGAACCGATGGTCTTCTGGACCGGCAGGCTGGGCGTGGAAGCGTAATCCCCGCTCGATGAGATGTAGCTGGTCTGCGCCGCCATATCGTGCAGGGTCGTGGCCTGCACGCTGTCCGGCAGGTAGAGGCTGACGGCGAGATCGGCCAGCGCGGGCACGGCCAGCTCCACGGGATCCGAGACCAGCGGCGCGCCGGGCGGAATGGTGGCGAAGCTGCGTCCGCCGAACCTCAGCTCACGGCTGCTGCCGGCGACGACGCCGGCGCCGCTGGAACGCAGGCCGATCTGCGCCGTGCCGATGCGCAGCGGCGTACTGCCCATCTCGTTGGACAGGCGCACCCGCACGCGGCTGCCGCCGATGCTGGTGTGGACGATCAGCCTCAGGGTCTGGTTGGCGATGGCCAGCGTGGACGCGGCCGCGGGCGGTCCGGCCGGCGCCGCGCCCCAGGTGGCGCACCAGGCTTCGAGCGGTGCGGCGCTTGCGCTTGCCGGTGGCGCGCACGTGGCGAGAGCGGCGGCGAGCGCCGGACCGGCTTGCAGGAAATGGCGCCGCGCCTGGATCGAACGCGGCGCGGCAGCGGACGGCGGCTGGGCAGGCATGCGGGAATCTCCTATGGTTCCCGCATAATCTACGCCTTTTACTGTCCAGCTCGCTTATGCGGCCGGGATGCTTTTTTGCGCCAGGTCGAAACCCGCTCAGCTTCCATTCAGGAAAGAATTGCCAGCAAACCGTCCAGGCCGGTGAAATTCAGCGCCACATCGGCTTGCGCACGCACCACCGGCTTGGCGCGGAAGGCCACCGACAGCCCGGCAATGCCCATCATCCTGAGGTCGTTGGCGCCGTCGCCCATCACGATGGCCTGGCGGGGTTCGATGCCGAGCTCCGCGCAGACACGCTGCACGGTGCGCATCTTTTCCTCGGCGTCGACGATGCCGCCGGCCACGCGGCCCGTCAGCTTGCCATCCTGTTCTTCCAGCAGGTTGGCGTGCACGTAGTCCAGCCCCAGCCGCGCCTGCAGGCGTCCGGTAAAGAAGGTGAAGCCGCCCGACACCAGCAGGGTCTTCAGGCCGGCCGCCTGCACCGCCTCCAGCATCGCTTCGCCGCCCGGCGAGATGCGCAGGCGCTCTTCATACACGCGGCCGAGCGCCTCGACCGGCAAGCCTTCCAGCAGGGCCACGCGGCGCTTCAGGCTCTCGGCGAAATCGAGCTCGCCGCGCATCGCGGCTTCGGTGATGGCGGACACCTGCGGCTTCAGGCCCTGCATGTCGGCGATCTCGTCGATGCACTCGATGGTGATCAGGGTCGAGTCCATGTCCATCGCCACCAGTTTGAAGTCGGCCAGGGTCAGATCCGCATCGATGAAGGTGGCGTCGACGCCGGCTGCTTCGGCGGCCGCCTCGATGCTCGCCTTGAGCGCTGGCGTGAAGTCGACACCGTCGGCGCGCAGCGCGTGCGCATTGAGGGGCGTGGTGCTGCGCGGCTGGGCCAGGGCGGCGACCGCGGCGAGCACGCCGTGGCCGGCCGCGGGGCCTTGAACGATCAGTTTTTTGGACATGGCTTACGCTAATAATTGTTTGATGGTTTGCTTGACCTGGTTCACGCGCGCCTGCAGGTCCGGCATCGCGGCCGTGATGCGCAGCTTGTCCTGGCCGGCCAGCTTGACC
This sequence comes from Massilia aerilata, assembly GCF_042656905.1. Taxonomy (NCBI): domain Bacteria; kingdom Pseudomonadati; phylum Pseudomonadota; class Betaproteobacteria; order Burkholderiales; family Oxalobacteraceae; genus Massilia; species Massilia aerilata. Next base: position 501,992 of record NZ_JBHSMZ010000001.1, on the reverse strand, counting down.
TGGCGGTTCTTCTGGATCAGCGTGATGATCTTGATCGGATCGATGGGCGGCTTTTCCATGAACTGCAGACTCGCCGCTTCCGCGTGCGCATCGATCTTGACGATGCCGACCTGCCTGGCCGAGATCCGCAGGCGGTGGGTTTCGATCAGGGCTTTCACGGCATCGGGCAGCTTGCCGAAGCGGTCGATCAGCTCTTCCTGCATGTCGTCGATGCGGTCCTGGGTCTCGCAATTCGCCAGGCGCTTGTAAATCGACAGGCGTTCGTGGACGTCGCCGCAGAAGTCGGACGGCAGCAGGGCCGGCACGTGCAGGTTGATCTCGGTGGTCGAGGACAGCGGGGCCGCCAGGTCCGGCTCGCGGCCCGCCTTCAGCGCCTTCACCGCCTCGTTCAGCATATCGGAATACAACTGGAATCCGATCTCCAGCATCTCGCCGGACTGGTTCTCGCCCAGCACTTCGCCGGCGCCGCGGATTTCCAGGTCGTGCATCGCCAGGTAGAAGCCGCTGCCGAGTTCTTCCATCGCCTGGATCGCGTCCAGCCGGCGCTGCGCCTGCTTGGTCATGTTCAGCGCGTCGTTCACCAGCAGGTAGGCATAGGCCTGGTGGTGCGAACGGCCGACGCGGCCGCGCAGCTGGTGCAGCTGGGCCAGGCCGAATTTATCCGCGCGGTGCATGATGATGGTGTTCGCGGTCGGCACGTCGATGCCGGTCTCGATGATGGTCGTGCACAGCAGGATGTTGAAGCGCTGGGCCACGAAGTCGCGCATCACCTTTTCCAGGTCGCGCTCGTGCATCTGGCCGTGGGCCACGCCGATGCGCGCTTCCGGCAGCAGCTCGCGCAGCATCGAATGGCGGTTCTCGATGGTCTCGACCTCGTTGTGCAGGAAGTAGACCTGGCCGCCGCGTTTCAGCTCGCGCAGCACGGCTTCGCGGATGATGGAGCCGTCCTCGCTGCGTACGAAGGTCTTGATGGCGAGACGCTTCTGTGGCGCGGTAGCGATCACGGAAAAGTCGCGCAGGCCTTCGAGCGCCATGCCCAGCGTGCGCGGGATCGGCGTCGCGGTCAGGGTCAGCACGTCGACCTCGGCGCGCAGGGCCTTCAGCGCTTCCTTCTGGCGCACGCCGAAGCGGTGCTCCTCGTCGATGATCACCAGTCCCAGGCGCGTGAACTTGACGTCCGGCGACAGCAGCTTATGGGTGCCGATCACGATGTCGACGGTGCCGTCGGCCATGCCCTTGATCGCGTTGTTGATCTCCTTGCCGGTGCGGAAGCGCGACAGCTCGGCGATCTTGACCGGCCAGTCGGCGAAGCGGTTGGCGAAGGTCTGGGCATGCTGCTCGGCCAGCAGGGTGGTCGGCGCCAGGATCGCGACCTGCTTGCCGCCCATGACGGCGATGAAGGCGGCGCGCAGCGCGACCTCGGTCTTGCCGAAGCCGACGTCGCCGCACACCAGGCGGTCCATCGGACGGCCCGAGGTCATGTCCTTGATGACGTTGGCGATCGCCTCGGCCTGGTCCGGCGTCTCGTCGAAGCCGAAGCTCTGCGCGAAGTTCTCGTAGTCGATGCTCGAATATTCGAAGCTGTGGCCGGTGCGCGCGGCGCGGCGGGCGTACAGGTTCAGGAGTTCGGCGGCGGTGTCGCGCACCTGCTCGGCGGCCTTTTTCTTGGCCTTGTCCCACTGGCCGGAACCGAGGGTGTGCAGCGGCGCGTCTTCCGGCGAGGCGCCGGAGTAGCGCGATATCACGTGCAGCTGCGACACCGGCACGTAGAGCTTGGTCTCCTTGGCGTATTCCAGGTGCAGGAACTCGGTGTCGCCCTCGCCCAGGTCCATGCTGACCAGGCCCATGTAGCGGCCGATGCCGTGGTTGATGTGCACCACCGGGTCGCCGATCTTCAGCTCCGACAGGTCGCGCACCATCGATTCGACCTGCGAGCTGGCTTCCTGCTTCTTCTTGCCGGCGCGCCGGCCCGAGCCCGCATACAGCTCGGTCTCGGTGATGAACACCAGATGGCCGCACTGCGCGTCCATCAGCTCGAAGCCGGCCTGCAGCGGGGCCACGCCCAGCATCACTTGCGCGCTTGAGGCACACAGGCCCTGGTAGCCCTCGACCGGGACCGTGTCCAGGCTGTATTCGTTGAAGTACTGCTGCAGGGTTTCGCGGCGGCCGTTCGACTCCGCGCAGATCATGACCTTGGCGTCCGTCTTCAGGAGGAAGGAACGCAGGTTGGCGAGCGGATCGTCGAGACGGCGGTTGACGGCGATGTCGGGCAGCGGCGCCGAGACCTCGGAAGCGGCTACGGAGCCATCGCGCGTGATCGCCCAGCGTCCGTGCGGCTTGGCGCAGACGAAGAAATCCTCGGCGCCGAGGAAGATCTCCTTCGGCGCCAGGATAGGCCGTTCGCGGTCGGCCTTCAGGAATTTGTAGCGCGATTCCGTATCAAGCCAGAAGCGCTGGATCGCTTCTTCGATGTCGCCGACCAGGGCCAGCGGCGAGTCTTCCGGCAGGTAGTCGAACAGGGTCGCGGTCTCCTCGAAGAACAGCGGCAGGTAGTATTCGATGCCGGCCGAGGCGATGCCGCTGCCGATATCCTTGTAGACCGGCGAGCGGCTCGGGTCGCCTTCGAATCGTTCCCTCCAGCGCCCACGGAAGGCGGTGCGGGCCTGCTCGTCCATCGGGAATTCGCGGCCCGGCAGCAGGCGCACTTCCCGGACCGGGTAGAGCGAGCGCTGGGTGTCGGCGTCGAAGGTGCGGATGGTCTCGATCTCGTCGCCGAACAGGTCGAGGCGGTAGGGCAGGGCGGAGCCCATCGGGAACAGGTCGATCAGGCCGCCCCGCACCGAGTATTCGCCCGGCGACATCACCTGCGTCACGTGGCTGTAGCCGGCCAGGGTCAGCTGGGCCTTCAGCTTTGCTTCGTCCAGGCTCTCGCCCTGGCGGAAGAAGAAGGTGTAGGCAGCCAGGAAGGAAGGCGGCGCCAGGCGCACCAGGGCGGTGGTGGCCGGCACCACCAGCACGTCGCACTGGCCGTTGCGGATCTCGTGCAGGGTCGCCAGGCGCTCCGACACCAGGTCCTGGTGCGGCGAGAACGCATCGTAGGGCAGGGTTTCCCAATCCGGCAACAAGTGGCAGGCCAGCTTGCCGTCCGCGAACCAGGGGATTTCGTCCAGCAGGCGCTGGCCGTCGCTGGCATTGGCGACGATCACGGTCAGCATCTGTTTGTTCGCCTTCAGCGCGAGCGCGGCGAGCGCCAGCGCATAGGCGTCCGACGAACCGTGCAGGTGAGGCAGGGCGAAGCGTTGTGCGGGCTTGGGGAGGTGTTTTTTCAGGTCGAAAGGCATGCGGGAATTATAGTCCAAGCAGCCGTTCGAAGACCCGCGCCCGCTCGTCCCTGCCGTCGCCCACGCGCGGATAGTCCGCATCCTGCACGCCCTGGTCCATCATCATGCGCAGGCAGGCCAGCCGTTCGGCTTCGCGCAGCGCGCTTGCTCGGTCGTCGGACTGCATGGCGCATGGCAGGGACATTGGCGCTTCCAGCGTTGGCCTATACGCAACCGGATTGCACGCCAGGCCAAGTGAATGAATGGCACTGACTGAAACGAAAACAGCAGTAACAAGAAAGGGCGCGGTTAGCGCCCCTTTTTTCGTCCCCCGGCGCTACCCCGCGCCGTCAGGCTTCCAAGTCGCGCAGGTACTTTTCTAGTGCCCTTAAATCGGCCTTTGTCGCGTCATCTGCAAGCCCTGCTGCGACCTGATCCCGCTTTGCCGTCACTAGCTCAATCAGCTTGGCCTTTGCCGGTTCATGGACCCTTGCCAGCATGCCCAATGCCGGAAAGCCGCTAAAACGCCGAAAGAGCTCGCTACGCGGGTCAGACGGGTCTGGGTTGTCATGTATCCAAATCAGGCATTCAAGGGCTTTGGCGTAATCGCCCGCCGTAGCGGCGTCTGCCGATTCCTGCAATGTGTTCGCTAAATTTCGCATTTTCACCCCGATAAAAAGCCCTCGCTGTTAAGCGAGTGCTGACAGTGCCGGACTAGTGATTACCAAGCGAAAACCCACGAGTTGAGCCACGCCCAGTTATTCGTGTAGCAGCTATCCTTGCATTTCCAATAATAATCTGTAGCCACAGTACGGCACCCGAAATTGTTTTCGGGGGTCTTGGCCGCAATGTCGCAGTATTCAAAAAACGTTCGGGAAATGGGCTTGCATACATTTTGGACGCAATCGACGGGTTTTTAACCGGGCGGATTACTAACGTCGCCCCCACCGGACGGCATTTACCCAGCGGGCGGGAAATCGTTCCCCCACGTATAACCGCCGCCATCCCACCCGCCATCGTCCCATTCATCGCCGTCAGGCCTTGTCCCTTCAATCACAATGGTGCATGTTTGGTCGTCATCGGTCCCGACGCAGGAATTGGCCGCGCCGGGATTGCGAAGCGCGGCAATGCCGTTTTGAATCGCCATGAAAGAAGTTACGCGCGTCGGCTTGTTTTGGACGCGGAATTTTACCCGCGCGCTGGTGTCGCTCGTCAGGCCGAGCATTTCGCCGTTCGGCCCGTAGGACGCCTTGATATACCTGCCGTCAGTGTAGACGACGCCGGAAAATTTGCCGCCGTCGTATTGGTAGGTTCCGACTACATCGTTTTGGCCGATTTCCTTCACCAACCGCCCGTTTTCGTAGCCGTACCGCGTCACGCCGTTTTTATCACTCCGCATCAGCACCCTGCCGCGTACGGCCAAATACCTGGGCTTCAGATCAAGCTTTTTCGGCGCGGTCTGCGGCGGGGCTTCGCGCACAGTCCCCAACTGTTGCGCGCCCAACGGTAGGGCCAAGGCGGCCAGGACAATTGCCCCGGATAAGGTCTTGAACCATTTCGACATTATTGCCTCCATGATCGTTTATGAAAGTCCGCCGTACGGACGGCAGCAACCCATCATAGGTAAGCGCCCGCGCGGACAGTTTGCTGGTTCCCATGTAGTTGTTAGATACAACACAACGACCCCGCGCATGTATGGAAAACGAACTTGCCGAAGCGCTCGACGCTTCGCGGGCAACAATTCCGAAGTGGGAACCGAATCGACGCTTTTTATACCCATTCAGGCAGGCGATAAGGCGCGCTTTCAGCCATCACGCGCGACAGGCGCAAGGCAAGCCAGCGCATGACCGGGACCGCCATTGAATTACCCAATGCGGCATAATGCAGCGACTCCGGCGCTTTGGCCTTGCCCCGCCAAGGAATATTCGTTCAGTCGTCCGGCAGACCGTGCAAGCGTTCGCATTCAATCGGCGTCAGTCGGCGGACGAATTCACGGCGCGTATGCGGCAGGGCGAAGCGTTGTCCGGGCTTGGGGAGGTGCTTTTTCAGGTCGAAAGGCATGCCGGGATTACGGTCCAAGCAGCCGTTCGAAGACCCGCGTCCGCTCGTCGGCGCTGTCGTCCGCGCCCGGATAGTCCACATCCTGCACGCCCTGGTCCATCATCATGCGCAAACAGGCCAGCCGTTCGGCTTCAAGCAGCGTGCCGGCCAGCGCGGTCGCCGGGGCCTGGTCCGCGGCGCCGAGGATCGCCGCGGCGATCGGCGGCGGCATCTCCCATTGCATGGCGATGCGCGCCGCCAGCGTGCGCGTGCGCGCCAGCAGGGCGTCGACGAAGGCGGGCTCCCGGGGCAGGGCGTCGGCTTCCAGCACGCTGTCGAACAGGCGGAAGGCGACGATCAGGCCGAGGTCGTCCATCAGGCCGGCGAGGTAGGCTTCGAACGGGTCGGCGCGGAAGGACGGGGCGAGCAGGCTGGCGGCCAGCGCGCAGTTTTCGGTATGGTTCCAGAGGCGCGGTCCCGCCTGGCGGCTGTGGCGCCCGCCCTGCATGCCGATCAGCGGACGGAAGGCGGCGCGCGCGAGCAGCATGCGCAGGCCGTTCCGGCCCAGCACCAGCAGGGCGGCATCGATGGTGCGCACCTGTCTGGACGAGCGGTAAAACGGGCTGTTGGCTTCGCGGATCAGTTCCGCGACCAGGGCAGGGTCGCGCGCGACCAGGCGCGCCAGGTCGGCGCTGGAGGCGTCCTCGTCGCGCAGGCTGCGCAGCAGTTGGGGAATGACTTCCGGGACGCGCGGCACCAGGCCTTCGGCATCCGCCGGAGATGCGATCAGGCGATCGAGTTCGGCCAGCACCAGCTGGGCATGGGTGAGCGCTTGCGGGGTCGGCGCGGAGGCTGTGGCGCCGGCCGTCAGGCAATGCCAGAGGTCCTGGTCCTTGCGCCCTGCGGGCGTGGCAGGGGCCGCGGCGGCTTGCGCCACGATGGGCCCTGCGCGCGCGGCAGCCATGCCGCCGCCGAACAGCCGCGCAATCCAGTTTTTCATCGCCTGGCACCCTCGAGTCGATCAGGCTGCATTCTAACCCGAGGGGCGGCGCCAGGCCGCGGGTTCAGCTATTGGCCGTTGGTGCCGGTGGCAGGCTTTTGTACCCCGGTGGTGTCGTCGATGACCGCGCCGGTGGTGCCCTGCGTGCCGCTGGTTCCGCTGGCCGGCATGCCGCCGGCCGGCTTCCCGGTGCCGTTTGCGTCCGAATTGCCCTTCGCCGCCGCCGAACCGGTGGCGGTTGCCGTGCCGGTGGTCGAGCCGCCGGTCGAGGTGTCGCTGGCGGTGCCGGTGGTGTTGGTCGAGCTGCATGCCACCAGGCTGAACAGCAGACTGGTGTTGATGAATACGCTATGTACCTTCCTCATTCGGTGTTCCTCGCTGAGCAGATGCCGGTACCCTGGGCGCCGGGATCGATGTTTTATGGATAAGGCCATGATGGAGGGGAGCGCGGATGTTTGAAATAGGAAGAGCCCGGCCATGCATGTAGGATAAAACTCACCGACATGTGGCAATTTTCATAATAAACACTGTATTTGTGGTGAACTGTTTCGCCAAAAGAAAAGGCCCCGGGTGAGCGGGGCCTCTGGTCTATCGTATCTTCGTGGGCACGGGGTGCCCTACTTGGGTCTTAGAACAGGCTGTTCTGCAGCTGCTGCTTCTCCTTTGGCGGCAGGGTTGCCGGCTGTGGCGCCGGCGGCGGCGCGTTGGGATCGAGCGGTGCGTTCGGGTCCGGCGCCGCGTTCGGATCCACGGCCGGCTGCTGGTCGAGGTCGATGCCCGTAAAGACCGGGCTCTCGGCGAACTCGGCATAGACCCAGTCGTCGTTCTCGCGCACCACGCCTTCCGGCTGCGGGCGCTCTTCCTGCGGCCGCTTGGCCAGGGCCACGCGCATGTAGTCGATCCAGATCGGCAGCGCCAGGGTCGCGCCGAATTCGCGGCCGCCGAGCGACTTCGGATCGTCGTAGCCCATCCAGGCGACGGCCACCACGCCGCCGCCGTAGCCGTTGAACCAGCCGTCGACGGCATCGCTGGTGGTGCCGGTCTTGCCGGCGATGTCGCTGCGGCCCAGCTCCTTGGTGGCGGCGGCGCCGGTGCCGTAGCGGGTCACGTCGCGCAGCATGGTGTCGGTGATGAAGGCATTGCGGGCATCCAGCACGCGCTGGTCTTCCTGCTGGATGGCGGGTGGCTTGGCCTCGGCGATGACCTTGCCTTCGGCGTCCTCGACGCGGGCGATCAGGTAGGGCTGGACCCGGTAGCCGCCGTTGGCGAACACCGCGTAGGCGCCGGCCATCTGCAGCGGCGTGACGGCGCCGGTGCCGAGGGCCATGGTGTAGTTGGCCGGCTGGCGCGCCGCGTCGAAGCCGAACTTGCCGATGAATTCATGGGCGTAGGGCACCGAGATCGCGCGCAGCAGGCGCACCGAGGGCACGTTCTTCGATTCGGCCAGTGCGCGGCGCATGGTGATCGGACCGTCCCATTTGAAGTCGTCGTTCTGCGGCGACCAGGTGGCGCCCGCGTTCTCGCCGGGCATGTCGAGCGGCGCGTCGAGGATGCGGGTGGCCGGCGAATAACCCTTTTCCAGCGCAGCCGAGTAGACGAAGGGCTTGAAGCCGGAACCCGGCTGGCGCCAGGCCTGGGTCACGTGGTTGAACTTCTGCAGGTTGAAGTCGAAGCCGCCGACCAGCGCGTGGTAGGCGCCGGTATTGGCATCGATGGCGACGAAGGCCGCGGCCACCTGCGGCACCTGGGTGATCGACCAGTTGCCCTTCGCATCCTTGGCCACGCGCACGATGGCGCCCTTGGCGATGCGGCGTTCCTCCTTGGCGCTCGATGCCAGCGCGCCCGCCGCGAACTTCAGGCCTGCGCCGCTGATGTTGACCTCGTCGCCGTCGATGGTCTCGACCCGCACCGCCTTGCCGGAGGCGGCCAGCACCACGGCTGGAATCAGGCCGTCGCTGACCGGGCGCTTGCCCAGCGCCTCCGAGATCGCGTCTTCGCGCTCGACCGGATCGTCGGGCAGGTCGATGCGGCCCTCGGGGCCGCGGTAGCCGTGGCGCTGGTCATAGGCCAATACGTTGCGCCGCACCGAGTTGTAGGCCGCTTCCTGCTCGGCCTTCAGGATCGTGGTGTAGACGCGGATGCCCCTGGTGTAGGCCTCTTCCTTGAACTGGCTGTAGACCGCCTGGCGCGCGGCTTCCGCCACGTACTCGGCGTGGGTGTCGAATTCCTGGCCGCGGGTGTTCACGCGCAGCGGCTCGTCGAGCGCCTTCTGGTACTGGTCTTCGCTGATGTAATCCAGCTCGCGCATGCGCTTCAGCACCGCGTGCTGGCGCTCGCGCGCGCGCTTCGGATTGGCCACCGGATTATGCCGCGACGGATTCTGCGGCAGGCCGGCCAGCATCGCCATCTCGGCCACGCTGAGCTGGTCGAGGGTCTTGTTGAAGTAGGTGCGGGCGGCGCTCGAGAAGCCGTAGGCGCGCTGGCCCAGGTAGATCTGGTTCATGTACAGCTCGAGGATCTCGTCCTTCGACAGGGCGGCCTCGATCTTGTAGGCCAGTGCGATCTCGTTGGCCTTGCGCGTGAGGTGCTTTTCGCGCGACAGGAAGAAATTCCTTGCTACCTGCATCGTGATGGTCGAGGCGCCGCCGGCGCCGAAACCGTGGCGCAGGTTGGCGACCACCGCGCCGACGCCGCGCTGGAAGTCGATCGCGCCGTGCTCGTAGAAGCGCGCGTCCTCGATCGCCAGCAGCGACTTCTTCATCAGGTCCGGGATCTTCTTGATCGGGACGAAATCGCGGTGCTCCTCGCCGAATTCGCCGATTAGGACTTTGTCCGCGGTGTAGATGCGCAGCGGGATCTTGGGCCGGTAGTCGGTGACGGCGTCCAGCGCCGGCACGTTCGGCAGGACGCGGAACAGGACGTAGCCGACCACGCCCGCGACGAGCAGGAGGAGGGCGGCGAGGGCGATCAAGATGAATCCGCGGATGCCGCTGAAGGCGCGGCGGGGTGTTTTACTGGTAGTTGCCAAAACTTGAACTTTCTCTAGTGGTAAACACAGTCTACGTCAAAATTATAATCCGCTTTTCTTCCATTACGGCATGTGCCATAGTGCTCCTTTAAGGGAGCGCCAGGCGGTCCCTGTCGTCCAGAAACACGATACGTCCCAAGGAAAACATGCCGTACGACCCTCATCCGCCCGCGGTCAAGCCGTATATTCCCGCGTCCGCACACCTGCCCGAGCTGACCCTGCGCGCCCTGATCATGGGCACGGTGCTGGGCATGATCTTCGGCGCGTCCTCGCTCTACCTGGTGCTGAAGGTCGGCCTGACGGTCAGCGCCTCGATCCCGGTGGCGGTCATTGCGATCACCCTGTTCGGCATGGCCAAGAAGGCGGGTGGACGCGAATCGACCATTCTCGAGAACTCGATCACCCAGACCGCCGGCTCGGCCGGCGAATCGCTGGCCTTCGGCCTGGGCGTGACCATGCCCGCGATTATGATCCTCGGCTTCGACCTCGAGATCTCGCGCGTGATGCTGGTGGGCGTGCTGGGCGGCCTGCTCGGCATCCTGATGATGATCCCGATGCGCCGCACGATGATCGTCGACCAGCACCGCGAACTCAAATACCCGGAAGGCACGGCCTGCGCCGAGGTGCTGAAGGCCGCCGCCACGCCGTCCTCGCGCGAAGCCGCCGGCGAGATCCGCCTGGAAGGCTCGGATGAGGAAAAGGCCGCACGCCAGCGCGCCTTCATCATCTTCGGCGGCTTCGGCCTGGGCCTGTTGTACAAAACTCTGAACATCTCCTTCAAGCTGTGGAAGGACACGGTCAACTTCATCTTCGGCGCACCGCTGAAGGCCGGCTCGATCGGCGCCGAGATCTCGCCGGAGCTGCTGGGCGTCGGCTACATCATCGGCCCGCGCATCGCGATGACGATGGCGGCCGGCGGCGTGCTGTCCTACCTGCTCCTGATCCCGATGATCAAATTCTTCGGCGATCTGCTGACGGTGCCGCTGTCTCCAGGGACTACATTGATCCGCGACATGGGCCCGGACGACATCCGCAGCGCCTACGTGCTCTACATCGGCGCCGGCGCGGTGGCGGCCGGTGGCCTCATCAGCCTGGTGCGTTCGATGCCGACGATCTGGAATGGCCTGAAGGGCGGCCTGGCCGGCTTCAAGTCGGGTTCGACCGGCGATGCCAGTTTGCGCACCGACCAGGACATTCCGCTGAAGTGGGTGGTGATCGGCTGCCTGGCCATCATCGCCGTGATCACCTTCGCCACGCCGCTGCACATGAATCTGCTGGGCGCGCTGCTGATCCTGGTGTTCGGCTTCCTGTTCTCGACCGTGTCGTCGCGCCTGACCGGCGAGGTCGGCTCGTCCTCGAACCCGATCTCGGGGATGGCGGTGGCGACCCTGCTGTTCACCTGCCTGATCTTCCTGGTGATGGGCTGGACCGGCGGCCGCTATTACGTGACCGCGCTGTCGGTCGGCGCCATCGTCTGCATCGCCGCATCCAACGCCGGCACCACCTCGCAGGACCTGAAGACCGGTTTCCTGGTCGGCTCGACGCCGCGCCTGCAGCAGTACGCGATCCTGGCCGGCGCGTTTGCCTCGGCGCTGATCCTCGGACCGATCCTGCTGAAGCTGAACGATGCCGGCACCGTCTACGTGCCGGCTGCGCAGGTGGCGCCGCACGTGAGGACCGATGCCACGAAACTGACGCAGACCGCGCAGCTGCAAGGCCCGCAGGCGTCGAGCGACCACGCCACCTATAAAGTCTGGCAGAAGACCGACACGGCCGGCGGCCCGGCCGGCAAATACCTGGTGCGCGACGACGGCTCGCTGGCCTGGCTGGTCGACCCGGGCATCAACGGCCAGTTCCACACCCGCCCCGACGGCTCGGAGGTCAAGAAATACGACGCGCCCAAGGCCGTGCTCATGTCCTACATCATCAAGGGCATCCTCGACCAGCAGCTGCCCTGGACCCTGGTGCTGTTCGGCGTGATGATCGCGGTGGTGCTGGAGATGGCCGGCATCCAGTCGCTGGCCTTCTCGGTGGGCGTGTACCTGCCGCTGGTGTCGACGCTGCCGATCGCGATCGGCGGCCTGGTGCGCTGGGCGGTCGACCGCCGCAACAACAAGCTGCCGCAGTACGCCGGCTTGAACGAGGAAGAACTGCAGGCCGCGGGCGACCGCAGCTCGGGCACCTTGCTGGCCTCGGGTTACATCGCCGGCGGTGCGCTGGCCGGCATCGTCATCGCGATTACCGCGGGGGTGCTGACGGACTTCGACACGGCGATGGGCAAGTGGGCGGAGGCGGCGAATCCCTTCTTTGCCGGGCTGAGCGCGGATGCCTTGTCGATCCTGCCGTATGCGGCCTTGATCGTGCTGCTGTATTGGGTTGGGCGGGAGAAGGCGAGTAAATAAAGCCTGTCGTTAGCGCTAAAACCGTCGTCCCCGCGCAGGCGGGGACCCAAGTTCTGCGTGCACTGCGATAACGCGTGCCACTTGGGTCCCCGCCTCCGCGGGGACGACGTTTACGGGCCACGGGCTTAAACAAACGCCAGGTCGTGCTGCCGAATCGTATGATCCAGCCACTCATCGGTATGGCCGAACGAATAACCGAGCGCCTTGGCGCGCGACGTATCCAGCACCATCGCCCCCGGTAAATCGAAAGGCGACAAACTCCCCGGCACCGCCGAAGGCACCACACGCCGCGTCCGCACCGGCGCATCCAGCACCTCGCCAACCCGCTCGTATAGCCGGTACGCCGACAGCGCCCCATCGCAAGCCGCATTCACCGGCCCCGTGAAATCCTGCATCCCGGTCCAGAACAGGAAGTCGGCCGCCGCGTGCGCGGTCATGAAGGACACCGCCGCGTCCTCCTTCGAATAGTGCAGCGTGGCGCCGGCGCGCGCCAGTTCCACGTAATGGGCCAGCCGGCCCGTGAAATCTTCCGGGCCGCCCAGCACGTGGGCCATGCGCGGCGTCACCAGCGGCAGCGAACCCTCGCGCACCAGGTAGGCCTCGGCCTGCACCTTGCCGCTCACGTAGCACTCGGTCGCGCGGCGCGGGTCGTGCCAGGGATAGCCGGCGTCGATGGCCTGGGCCTCGATCGCCAGATCCGCCTCTTTCAACAAGCCGGCGCGTTCGAAGCCGAGCATGCGGTAGGCGTCGACGGTGGAGGTCATTACATAGCGTCCGACCTGGCCCGCGAAGGTGCGCACGGCGATGGCTGCGTCCAGCGGGCTGTAGCACATCTGATCGAAGACGATATCGAAAGGGCCGGCCTTGGCCACGGCGCGCATGGCGAGTTCGTTGCGGCGGTCGGCGCGGATACGCTGGATGCGGCTGCCGAAAGGGTCGGGGGCGTAGCCGCGGGTGACGATGGTGACGCGGTGGCCCGCGCGCAGGAGCCGCTGCACGAGCAGCCTGCCGATGAAACGCGTGCCGCCGATCACCAGGATGTTCTTGAACATGGTTTTCCTTACGCTGAAGACGCTATACATATAGCTAGTTCTTGGCGAATCAGCTATATTTTGTATGCAGTGCAGCAATTGTTCAAACAAGAAAAAAACGGTGCGATGAATAAGAAAAACTTATGCATGGTGGTCGCTTGAAGCCCCTGCGCAGCTTGTCCGGTCTGATCGATTTCGAATGCGCCGCCCGCTGGGGCAGTTTCAAGCTGGCGGCGCAGGAGCTGCACAAGACCCCGGCCGCCGTCAGCCTGCAGGTCAAGCAGCTGGAGGAGACCGTGGGATTCCCGCTGTTCGTGCGCCACCCGCGCCACATCGCGCTGACCGCCAAGGGCCAGGAGCTGGCGATCTCGGTCGGCCGCTCCCTGGGCGATTTGCGCGCCAAGGTCGCGGCGCTGCAGCGCGGCGACGAGGAAGCCATCCTGCGCATCTCGACCACCCACTCCTTCGCCATCAAATGGCTGGTGCCGCGCATGCCGCGCTTCACCAAGCTGCATCCGGAGCTGGACATCCGCATCGATTCGAACGATACCCCGGTCGACCTGCTGGACGACGGCGTCGACGTGGCGATCCGCTTCGGCCCGGTCAAGGACGGCGACCCGGCGCTGCTGTTCCGTGAGCGCCTGGTGCCGGTCTACAGCCCCGAGCTCCTGGCGGAGGGCCAGCAGGCCTTGCTGCTGTCCGACCTGGCGCGCTTCCCGCTGCTGTGCGAGCGCACGCCGGAAGCCTGGCTGCAGCTGCTGAACGAGAACAAGGCGCTCAAGGGCAAATACGATTTCTCGCGCACCTTCAGCCACTGGGGCGTGCTGGCCCAGGCCGCGGTGGCCGGGCAGGGCGTGGCGCTGGTGCCCTACGGGATCGCGTTCGAGGACATCGCTTCAGGCGCCCTGCGGGTGCTGAACTGCCGCAGCGCGCCGTATGGGAACGGCTACCGCTTCCTCGTGAATCCGCACAAGGAAGCGATGGCCAAGGTGCAGCAGTTCCGCGCCTGGGTGATCAATGAGATGGAGACGATGCGGCGGACGCTGGATGGGGGCGGCTGAGCGCGTCCAGCGCTAGTCCTCGATCGCCGCGCGGCCGCTGCGCCGCAGCTCCGCCAGGTGATCGAGCATCTGCCCGATCGCTTCCGGCGAATGGCCTTCCCAGCTTTGCAGCTCTGCGACGATGCGCAGTCCGTGGCGCGTGCGATACGACCGTGTCGGATTGCCGGGAAAGCGCTTGTTGGTCAGGTTCGGGTCGTCCTCGAAGGGGCCCACCGGTTCGACCAGGTAGATGTGGCCGCGTCCTTCCACGCCGGCCAGCGCGCTCGCCAGCTCGGCGCCCCAGGCGGCGGGCTCGATCAGGGCGGAAAAATACACGTTGTTGGAGACCCGGCCTTCTTCGAAATTCGATGCGAAGCCCGGCGTCAGCAGCGCGCCCGGCGCGAGAGACCAGCGGGTGCCGTGGTAGAAAGGTCCTTCGACCTCGCCGCAGTTGTCAATCGTCACCGGACCCCATGCCTGATTGCTCATCCTCGATCCTCTCTCTATCTCGCCACTATTTGCAAGGCCGCTTGCTCCTGTCGAACATCGCATCCATCTGCGCCGAAGTCAGCACTTGCGGCATCGGCTCCTCGACCGGCTGGCCGTCCGCCCCCAGGCGTGCCGACCGCGGCGGCGGCTCGTTCGGACACGCCGGCACCGCCTGCGGTATCGACGCCGCCAGCGCAAACAGCTGCTGGCGCAAGGGCACGCGCGCGACGTTCGCATCGACCCACAGCTGGTAATCCCGACGTCCCTCCATCCAGGACAACAGCGAGACCGCCTTGCCAGTGGGGTCTTCCATGACGCTAAGACGCGCCGGGTGCCCGTTGACGCGCTCCGGCTCGTCCTTCGGATCGCGCCAGGACGTGCTGCCGTCGGCGGACATGTCCTGCTCGAACAGGATCAGGCGATGCCCGTCCGGCAGGCGGAAACCGCGGTAGAGGCGCGAGCGGACGCCGACGACGGTCTCGGCCCGGCTGCCGAGGCTCTCGAGTTGCGCGAAGGGCGTGCGCGACAGGTCGACCGGCGTGAACGCCAGCTTGCGGGTGGCGATAAGCTTCGGCAGCAAGCCCACATCGTAGCGCGCCAGGGCGCTTTCGCAGACCAGTTCGAAACCATTCTTCCGCGTCTCGGCCGCATGCGTCGCCGCGGTACGCGAAGGGTCGATGCTGCATTTGTATTCGTTCACGCCCGTACGCGCGAGCATCGCCAACACGCCGGCCGTCGCTACGGCCAGCCCGCCGAGCAGCCCGCGCTTCCGCCGCGACGCCGGCAGCGCGGGAAGACCGTCGCGCCAACGCCGTCCGATGCGCCGGCACAGCCACGCCAGCGCGAGCGGCGCCAGCAGCATCGGGGCGCCCGCCAGAAGCACGCCGGCCAGCGGCGCATGCATCCACACCACGGTGCCGAACAGGTAGACGACGGCCCCGAACAGTGCCAGGCCATTGACGATGTGACCAGCCAGCCACAGCAGGGTACCGATCGCTTTCTTCATAGCGTCATCATAAGCAAGTAGACCTAGCCGATACATACGAAAGATGATATTTTCTCACGGTTAATCTTTTTACTTTTAATCATCTTTCTCATACATATGTCGATTCGCACCGCGGCTTCTTCTCCCTTCGCCAGCAAGGCCATCCCTGCCGCCATCGCGCTGCTGCTCCTGAGCGTCAACGCCGGCGCGCAAACGGCCCCCGCCGACGCCACACCCGCGCCAGCGGCGGCAGCCAAGCCGGCGCCCAAGGCAGAGGCCAAAACCGCGGTGAAGGCGGAGCCGCCGCAGGCCGATGGCCAGATCGCCACCGTCAACGTGGTCAGCGAGCGCCAGACCAACCGCGTCGACCGCCAGGTCTACGACATCAAGAACGACGCCAGCACCGCCGGCGCCTCGATCGGCGACGTGCTGAACAACGTGCCCTCGGTCAACGTCGATCCGAACGGCACCGTGCGCCTGCGCGGCAGCGAGCGCGTGACGGTGCTGGTCGACGGCAAGCCCACCGCCCAGTTGCAGGGCGAGAACCGCGCCGCCGCCATCAATGCGCTGCCTGCCGAGAACTATGAATCGGTCCAGGTGATCAACAACCCCGGCGCCGAATTCGGCAACGAGGCGGGCGGCGGCCCGATCCTGAACCTGATCTCGCGCCGCTATACCAAGCCGGGCGGCAATGGCAGCCTGGCCAGCACCGTCGCTCCGGGCGGGCGCGGCAATGCCTTCGCCAACGGCAGCTACAGCGCCGGCTATGCCTCCGTGAACGGCAGCCTGAACCTGCGCCGCGACGGCAACGACCTCGACACCGAGCAGGTCCGCGAAGCCATCGACCCGCAGACCGGCGCCGTCAGCCGCCTGCGCCAGGACAGCCACAGCCAGGGCGTCAACACCTTCGTGCAGGCCGGCGTGGGCGGGCGCTACAACTACAACGAGCATGACACCGTCACCGCTTCGCTCTCGGTCAACAAGCGCGGCAACGACAGCGAGTCGAACCAGCACTTCACGGACTTCCGCACGGGGCAGGCGCCGGTGGTCGATTACCGCACCCGCCGCAACACCGACGGCGACGCCCTCAACCACGAGATCGTGACCGGCTTCGAGCGCCGCTTCGCCGCCGACGGCGAGGCCTTGAAGGTCGACCTGCGCCATTCCTCGAACGATAACAGCGCCGATACCTCGACCCTGTACCAGAACGCGCCGACGTCCTGCGCCTGCGGGCCGGTGCTGCGCGATTACGCCCAGGACGTCGACACGCGCGTGCGCCTGACCGACCTCAGCACCGATTATTCCGGCAAGGCAGGCCCTGGCTTCCTGAACACCGGCGCGCGCTGGCAGCGCACCCAGCAGACGGCCGACAACCGCTACCTGTTCCTGAACGGCGGCGGCCTGGATACCCGCCGCAGCAACCTGTTCGAGCTGGACCAGAAGGTTCTGGCCGTGTATGGCACCTACGAGATGCCGCTGAATAAGCTGTGGTCCTTCAAGAGCGGCCTGCGGGTCGAGCGCACCGACCAGGACCTGGACCAGGTCACGACCGGCATCCAGGCCACCAACCAGTACACCAGCTACCTGCCCAGCCTGTTCCTGACCTACAAGCTGGGCCCGAACTCGAACCTGCGCCTGTCCTACGCCGACCGCATCTCGCGCCCCAACTCGGGCGAGCTGAACCCGTTCGTCAACTACGCCAACGATTACTACGTCAGCTCGGGCAATCCACGCCTGCACGCGGTCAAGCTGCACTCGCTGGAGCTGGGCTATGAGACCAAGAT
Source organism: Massilia aerilata (assembly GCF_042656905.1). Taxonomy (NCBI): domain Bacteria; kingdom Pseudomonadati; phylum Pseudomonadota; class Betaproteobacteria; order Burkholderiales; family Oxalobacteraceae; genus Massilia; species Massilia aerilata. The sequence goes on along the minus strand of NZ_JBHSMZ010000001.1, from coordinate 484,873 downwards.
CATGGGCCTGGCGCCGGCCAGCGTGCGCGCCTACCTGCGCCGCGAGTCGGACGTGATCACCGAGCGCCGCGTCTTCCTCGACGCCAACACCCTGCTGACCACGCGCGAAAACCTGGGCGACCGCCGCGCGGGCGGCATCGAGTTTTCGCTGATGGGCATGATCCCGCCGAACTGGAAGCCGGGCGGCTTCAAGATGCCGAACATCCGCTTCATGTTCAACGGTAACTGGGGCTTCATCGAGCAGGACCGCGTCGGCCCGCTGGGCCTGACCGGCGAGAAGCGCTCCTCGCCCTCGCTCCAGCTGCAGGGCGGCGGGCAATGGATGATCAACCCGGACAACACGCTGAACCTGTTCGGCTTCCGCCAGGGCAAGCTGCTGTCCGGCGAGGGCTATCGCGAGCCCTTCGGCATGATGACGCTGGCCTTCGAACACAAGTTCGACAAGCGCCTGTCGCTGAACATCCGCGCCAACGACGTGCTGAACTCGACCGGCCAGAAATTCCGCATCGAGACCGATACCCTGCGCGACCGCACCGACACCACCGTGCACCAGCGCCGCATCTACGTCGGCCTGCGCTACACCTTCGGCGGCGTGACCGGCAACGATGCGGTGCGCAACGCGATGGCGGCGGCCGGCGTGAACGTGGACAGCCCGGCGGCGCGCGAAGCGATCAAGCGCGCGCAGGAGATGCAGCAGGCGCAGGAGAAGGCGGCAGCCGCGCCGAGCGCACCGGCCCAGCCGGCGCCGCAGCGCTAGACAGGACGCAGGTTCCGGCGCTTCAGCCGCCGGCGGCCCGCGACTGGACCGCCGTCAGCCCGGCGGCGCTCCGGCGCTTGCGTTTCTTCTGCACGTACATCGCGGAATCGGCTGCGGCGACGGCCGCCTCGATATCGCCATCGGCGTCGAGAAAGGACAGGCCGACCGAGAAGCCGATCGGCGGCGTGCCGTCACCGGCTTCGCCGAGCTGGGCGCGGGCCGCGGCGATCCGGGCGTCCATGCTTTCCGGCCGCACCGCCGGCGCCACCCCGATGAATTCCTCGCCGGCGTACCGGATCGGCGTGTCGCCGGGGCGGAAGTTCGCGCGCAGGATGTGTGCGAAGCGCCTCAGGCATGCGTCGCCCGACACCCAGCGCCACCGCGTTCGTGCCCCAGGCAAGCAGCTGCGGCTTCAATTCCGGCCGTTTGGCCGACCGGTACCACCGGCCGAGGGCCTCAGCCGCCCGCGCGCTTCGGGTCGTGGCCGAGCTTTTCGAGCGTTTCCATGACGAGGTCGCAGTGATCGCCCTGGATTTCGATGACGCCGTCCTTCACGGTGCCGCCGGCGCCGCAAGCCGAGCGCAATTGCTTGCCCAGCGCGGCCAGGGCAAGGGCATCCAGCGCCACGCCCTTCACGATGGTCACCGTCTTGCCGCCACGGCCCTTGGTCTGGCGCGCCACGCGCACAATGCCGTCGCCGAGGATGGCGGGCTTCGCCTTGCACGCGCAGGCGGCGAGCGGCTGGCGGCAGTCGGGGCACATGCGGCCGGTTTCGGTGGAGTAGACGAGGCTGCTGTTGGAACTGCTTTTCATGGTGTATCGGTCGTAAAGGCGTCAGGAACGAAGATCTTTGGGCAGGAGCAGAAAGGCAGTGATGCACACCGCCAGTCCGGCCCAGATGGCGCCCATTGTGATGGACGCTGGTGCGTCCGAGAATAATGCAAGCGGTACGATCATGCCAAGCGTGCAAATCGTCCAGAGGCGCACCAGATGGAACCGGCGCAGCAGAAGATAGAGAGGCAGGCCGGCGAGCAGCATCCCGGCATAGGCGAAAGGCAGTCCGATGGTGATGCCGAAATACAGGCCGAGCAAGATGTCGGAGGCGATGCCGGCGTCCGAGCTGCCGAGTCCAAGAATGGTCAGCGCAGGCACGCTCGCAAGCGGGGCCAATAAAAAAGCACGCCAGGGAAGAGGGTGGCCATCCATGGTATTGCAATATACTAAAGAACTCTCAACGGTGGAGCCGCCATGTCTCTTCGACTACTGCCATTCTGCGCGACGATCGCCATCGGCCTGGGCCTGTTTTCGACTGCACAGGCCCAGGGAACCAGTACCGCCGACGCCGCCCTGGCGGGATACTACGCGGTCTACCAGAACCCATTCGTGACCGGCTTGCGCAAGGAACTGGACGGCTATATCGCCCTGAAACAGGGAAAGTCCGAGAGATGGCACGGCCGGGGCAAGACCGACAAGGCGGTGCTGGAGCGTGCGGATCTCGAGCAGGTCGACAGCCAATATCTGTCCAGCCGTTTCACCGTCTATGAACTGCGCGGGTTCAAGGATTCCGGCATCACGCCGGAGCAGATCGCGGCGATGCGCAAGTCCTACGAAAAGCTCATGCTGGACAGGGAGCACGCCCTTTAGTCCGTCAGGGGACGATGGTCAAGTCGAAGTCGCCGAGCTTCTCGCTGGATCCCAAACCGGTCGCGCGGAAGGCGCCTGCGATGCTTTGCTTGCCCGGCTTGCGGACCAGGAACAGGCAGCCGTCGCAGACGCCCGTTCGGCCGGCGACGAGTTGACCGTTCTCGATGGTGTACGCGAGCGCCTGGGCAAGCGGGAAGAACCGCTCGTCGCGAATCTCGATGGCTTCCACCACCAGGCGCTTCAGTTGCCGGCCATGCAGGACTCCCTGGCGGCGACTTTGGTGAACCGGACCGTCGCGGCGATCCTCGTGCGATGCGCCAGGTCCCACACGCGCAGGCGCCAGCGCGATGGACTCCTCAAATGAAAAACGGCGGCCCGCGGGCCGCCGTTCTCGATCAAGCGAACATGCCGTTTACTTCACGCCATGCATCAGCTTCTGGATCAGCGGCGCAATCAGGAACAGCAGCACGCCCGAGCCGATCAGGGCCCAGAAACCGAAGGTGTAGCCGCCCAGCGCCGATTCCACGCTCATGCCTTTTTCGCCCGACACCATCGAGGCGAAGATGCCCGACAGGTTGTTGCCGATACCGGTCGACAGGAACCAGCCGCCCATGCCCAGGCCGACCAGGCGGACCGGGGCCAGCTTGGTGACCATCGACAGGCCGATTGGCGACAGGCAGAGTTCACCGATGGACTGGATCACGTAGACCATGAACAGGGTCCAGAACGGGATCTTGGAATCCTGGCCGACCAGGTGCTGCAGCGCGAACATCAGCAGCAGGAAGGCGAGGCCGTTGAAGATCAGGCCAAGGCCGAACTTGCGCGGGATCGACGGGTTGGCGCGGCCCATCTTGACCCAGATGGCGGCCACGATCGGCGCGCAGACGATGATCGCGATCGAGTTCACCGACTGGAACCAGCCGACCGGGAATTCCCAGTCGCCGAAGGTGCGGCGCACGATGTTCTTCGCCAGGAAGGTGAAGGAGCTGCCGGCCTGTTCGAAGAAGCACCAGAACATGATGTTGAAGAAGAAGATCAGCAGCATGGCGATGGTCTTGTCGCGCGCGACCTTGCCGTTGCGGATGCCTTCGACCATCAGCATGATCGCCAGCACGATGAACAGCACCGACAGGATGCCCTGGATGGTGTCCGCGCCCAGCTTCAGCAGGTAGTAGACGACCGGGATCACGACGGCGGAACCGACGATCACGCCGATCAGGCGGGTCGGGCTGGCCAGCTCGCCGACCGGCGCGCCGATGCCCTTCAGGCCCTTGCGGCCGATCTGGAACCAGACCAGCGACAGCAGCATGCCGACGCCGGCGGCGAAGAACACCACCTTGTAGGCCGGCACGCCGGTGCTGTCGGCCATGGCGTTGGCCAGGATGCCGGTCAGGATCGGGGCGATGAAGGCGCCGCTGTTGATGCCCATGTAGAAGATGGTGAAGCCGGAGTCGCGGCGCTCGTCGCCGACGCCATACAGCTGGCCGACCATGGTCGAGATGTTCGGCTTGAACATGCCGTTGCCGACGATGATGGTCGCCAGGCCGAGCTTGAACACGTTCGGGTCGGGCACGGTGATGGCGAACAGGCCGGCCGCCATGAAGGCCGCGCCGACCAGGATCGAGCGCTGGTAGCCGATCACGCGGTCGGCGACGTAGCCGCCGAACACGGCGCCGGCGTAGACCAGCGCCAGGTAGGAACCGTAGGTCAGGTTGGCATCGGCTTCGCCGACGCCGCTGCCGCCGTAGAACTGGGCGACGATGTAGAGCACCAGGGCCCAACGGATGCCGTAGAAAGCGAAGCGTTCCCAGAATTCGGTCATGAACAGCATCCACAGCGGCGCTGGGTGTCCCATGATCTGTTTGAATTCCGGGATCGCCTTCTGTTCGCCGGTAGAAGTAGCTGCACCGCTCATGCGGTTCCTCCCCAAATACGTTTTATAAGAATAGGAATGGCTGGACCGGATGCCTGCATTGTGTGCGGGCGCAAATCCAGTAGCGTCGCATTTTAGAGGAAATTCTGCTCGTCAAGGCAACTTTTTCCTGCTCAACAGTATTGACACAGGAAGCCTGTGCAAGCGTGGGGGCAAACTGTGTTCAGATGTCGTATATTGGCGTAAAAGCTGTACGGAAACACCTCAGCACAGATAGACGAAAGAAAGGGAGCAGAACATGACGAACGACGTTGTCGACACATTGATTTCCCCGGAAGGGCGCCTCGAAGTATTGTCCAAGGCGGAGGTGGCAAAGCTGCTCGATACCAGCCAGGGCGGCCTGTACCAGGTGTTCCGCAAATGCGCGCTGGCGGTGCTGAACTCCGGCAGTTCGATCGACGACGGCAAGGAACTCCTGGAGCGCTACAAGGACTTCGACATCAAGATCATCCAGCGCGAACGCGGCATCAAGCTCGATATCCGCAGCGCGCCGGCCCACGCTTTCGTCGACGGCAAGATGATCAAGGGTATCCACGAGCACCTGTTTTCGGTGCTGCGCGATATCGTCTACGTGAGTTTCGAGGTGACGGACAATCCGCGCTTCGACCTGAACCGCCCGGAAGGCATCACCGACGCCGTCTTCCACATCCTGCGCAATGCCAATGCGATCCAGCCGCAGCGCAATCCGAACCTGGTGGTGTGCTGGGGCGGCCACTCGATCAACCGCGTCGAGTACAACTATTCGAAGCACGTCGGCTACCAGCTCGGCCTGCGGGAACTGGACATCTGCACCGGCTGCGGCCCGGGCGCGATGAAGGGCCCGATGAAGGGCGCCACCATCGGCCACGCCAAGCAGCGCCTGCAGGGCGGCCGCTATCTCGGCATCTCGGAGCCGGGCATCATCGCCGCGGAATCGCCGAACCCGATCGTCAACGACCTGGTGATCATGCCGGACATCGAGAAGCGCCTCGAGGCTTTCGTGCGCACCGGCCACGGCATCGTGGTGTTCCCGGGCGGCGCCGGCACCGCCGAGGAAATCCTCTACATCCTCGGCATCCTGCTGCACCCCGAGAACGCCGAAGTGCCGTTCCCGCTGGTGTTCACCGGTCCGTCCACAAGCAAGGAATATTTCGAGCAGATCGACAGCTTCATCGGCCTGACCCTGGGCCCGGAAGCGCAGAAACGCTACCAGATCATCGTCGACGATCCGGAAGCCGTGGCCCAGGCGATGCACACCGGGATCCGCCAGGTGCGCGAATTCCGCAAGTCGCGCAGCGACGCCTACTACTTCAACTGGGGCCTGAAGATCGACCCGGAATTCCAGAAGCCGTTCAAGCCGACCCACGAGAACATGCGCAGCCTGTCGCTGCACAAGGGCCAGGAGACGCACCTGCTGGCGGCCAATTTGCGCCGGGCGTTTTCGGGCGTGGTGGCGGGGAATGTGAAGGAAGAGGGGATCCGAGAGATCGAAATGTACGGCAAGTTCGAGATCCACGGCGAGGAAGAGATCATGGCGCCGATGGACAGGCTGCTGCAGTCGTTCGTGGAGCAGAGCCGGATGAAGCTGCCGGGGAAGGAATATATTCCCTGCTACCGGGTGGTGCGCTGACGCTTGACCGTCGGCCCGCTACTTGAAAACGTCATTCCCGCGGAGGCGGGAATCTAAGCTTTGCGAATTGTCACGAACTTGGATTCCCGCCTGCGCGGGAATGACGGTTTTTAATCTTCCTTGCGCAGGTGCGGGAACAGCAGCACGTCGCGGATATTCGGCGAATCCGTCAGGATCATGATCAGGCGGTCGATGCCGATGCCGCAGCCGCCGGTCGGCGGCAGGCCGTATTCCAGCGCGCGGATGTAGTCGGCGTCGTAGAACATCGCCTCTTCATCGCCGGCGTCCTTGGCGGCCACCTGGGCCTGGAAGCGGGCGGCCTGGTCTTCCGGATCGTTCAGCTCCGAGAAGCCGTTGGCGATCTCGCGGCCCACCATGAACAGCTCGAAGCGCTCGGTGATGCCTTCGCGGGTGTCGGAAGCGCGCGCCAGCGGCGAGACTTCGACCGGGTAGTCGATGATGAAGGTCGGTTCCCACAGCTGGGCTTCGGCGGTCTCTTCGAACAGCGACAGCTGCAGCGCGCCCAGGCCCGAGATCACGTGCGGCTTCACGCCGAACTTTTCTTTCAATTCCTTCTTCAGGAATTCGGCGTCGTGCAGCTGCGCATCGGTGTACTCCGGCGCGAACTTGTTGATCGCTTCGACGATGGTCAGCCTGTGGAAGGGCTTGCCCAGGTCCAGCTGGCGGCCGCCGTAGGTCAGGTCGGCGGTGCCGTGCGCGTCGACCGCGGCCTGGCGGATCACGGCCTCGGTGTAGTCCATCAGCCACTTGTAGTCGGTGTAGGCGGCGTAGAACTCCATCATCGTGAATTCCGGATTGTGGCGGATCGAGACGCCTTCGTTGCGGAAGTTACGGTTGATTTCAAAGACGCGGTCGAAGCCGCCGACCACCAGGCGCTTCAGGTACAGCTCGGGCGCGATACGCAGGAACATCTGCATGTCGAGCGCGTTGTGGTGGGTGATGAAAGGCTTGGCCGCGGCGCCGCCCGGGATCGGGTGCAGCATCGGGGTTTCGACTTCCATGAACTGGTTGTCCTGCATGAAGCGGCGGATCGATGCGATCGCGGCGGTACGCGCCTTGAAGGTGCGGCGCGTCTCTTCGTTCATGATCAGGTCGACGTAGCGCTGGCGGTACTTGGTCTCCTGGTCCGCCAGGCCGTGGAACTTGTCCGGCAGCGGGCGCAGCGACTTGGTGATCAGGCGCAGCTTGGCGACCTTCACGGTCAGCTCGTCGGTCTTGGTCTTGAACAGCGTGCCTTCCAGGCCCAGGATATCGCCCAGGTCGTAGTGGCGCAGGGCTTCCATCGCTTCCTCGCCGGTGTTGTCGAGGGTGACGTAGATCTGGATACGGCCGTCGGCGCGCGGGCCGGAGGCGTCCTGCAGGGTCGCGAAGGCCGCCTTCTTGCCGGCTTCGCGCTTGAGCATCATGCGGCCGGCCAGCACCACCTGCTGCGGTTCGGCTTCGAGCTGCTCGCGGGTCCAGCCGCCGTAGGTTTCGGTCAGGCTTGCCGCCTTGTGCTGCGGGACGAAGTCGTTCGGGAAGGCGATGCCTTTTTCACGCACGGCGGCCAGCTTGACGCGGCGCTCGGCGATGATCTTGTTGTCGTCGGCCTGCAGCGTCGACTGTTGTTCTTGGCCTTGTTCTTGGTTTTCGGTGCTCATATCAGGTTTTATCTTGTCTAGTATTGGTTCAGAGGGCCGCCAGAAGATCCTCAACGGACAGCTCGTCATAGTCGTTGACGATCTTGATCACGTTGTCGAATTCCGCGAAGCTGGCCGCGGGCAGGGTGGTCGTGATGACCACCGCGCGCATGCCGGCGCGGCGCGCGGCTTCCACGCCCATCGGCGCATCTTCGAAGACGATGCAGTCGGCGGGATTGGCGCCCAGCTGCTCGGCGGCTTTCAGGAACACGTCCGGATGCGGCTTGCCCTGCTTGACGTCGGCGGCGCCGACCACGGCCGCGAAGTGGCGGCGCAGGTCGAGTTCGTCGAGCGTGAACACGATGTTCTTCGGCGGCGCCGAGGTGGCCACGGCCAGCGCCACGCCCTTGTCATCGGCAGCGGTGACGAAGGCGTCGAAGCCCTGGATCGCGGCGCGGTGCGGGCCGTACATCTCGCGGTACAGCGCATCCTTCTCCGCGGCCAGCGCGGCGATCTCCTCGTCGCTCACGTCGCTTCCCAGGCGGTCGCGCAGGATCTCGCGGCCCTGGGCGCCGGCGGTCTCGCGGAAGAAGGCTTCGGCCTCGTACTCCTTGCCGCGGCGCGCGAAGAACTCGAGCCAGGACTTGGTGTGGAAGGCCATGTTGTCGACGATGGTGCCGTCCATGTCGAAGATGAATGCGCTTTTTGTCATCGGATTACACGCCTTGTTTCAGGGATGCCGAGATGAACTCGTCGAGGTCGCCGTCCAGCACGTTTTTCGTGTTGCCGGTCTCGAAGCCGGTACGCAAGTCCTTGATGCGCGACTGGTCCAGCACGTAGGAACGGATCTGGTGGCCCCAGCCGACGTCGGTCTTCGAGTCTTCCAGCTTCTGCTGCTCGGCCATGCGCTTGCGCATCTCGAGCTCGAACAGCTTCGCGCGCAGCATGTCGAAGGCCTCGGCCTTGTTGCGGTGCTGCGAACGGTCGTTCTGGCACTGCACCACGATGCCCGAAGGCGCGTGCGTCAGGCGCACCGCGGAGTCGGTCTTGTTGATGTGCTGGCCGCCGGCGCCGGAAGCGCGGTAGGTGTCGATACGCACGTCCGCCGGGTTGATCTCGATCTCGAAGGACTCGTCGACTTCCGGATACACGAACAGCGAGGTGAACGAGGTGTGGCGGCCGTTGGCCGAGTCGAACGGCGACTTGCGGACCAGGCGGTGCACGCCGGTCTCGGTGCGCAGGTGGCCATAGGCGTACTCGCCCTCGACCTTGATGGTGGCGGTCTTGATGCCCGCGACCTCGCCCTCGGAAATCTCGAGCACCTCGGCCTTGAAACCCTTGCGCTCGCAATAGCGCAGGTACTGGCGCATCAGCATCGAGGCCCAGTCCTGGGCTTCGGTGCCGCCGGCGCCGGCCTGGATGTCGATGAAGCAGTTCGCATGGTCCATCGGATTGCTGAACATGCGGCGGAATTCCATCTGCTCGATGACCTTCAGGATCTCGGCGGCGTCGGCTTCGACGGATTCGATCGTGTCGTCATCGCCTTCTTCGCGTCCCATGTCGAACAGGTCGCGCGAATCGTCGATGTCGGACCTGGCCTTCTCCAGCGTCAGCACGACGCCTTCCAGGGCCTTCTTTTCCTTGCCGAGTTCGAGCGCGCGTTTCTGGTCGTTCCAGACGCTCGGGTCTTCCAGTTCCTGGTTGACCTGTTCTAGTTTCTCCGACTTCCGATCGAAGTCAAAGATACCTCCGAAGTTCGGCTTCACGGCTGCTCAGGTCGTTCAGCAGGGCGGAAAGGGCGTTGATGCGTTCAGCTTCCATGGTCGTTGAGGTATTTTTAGTGGGTTGAATCGAACCGGAGATTATACCGCAGCCAGGCCCCGGGGAGCGCGTCGGCGCGCATTCCTTGCCCCGTGGAAGGCGCCTGCCTTATGATTCGGGCATGAGCTACCGCCAACCCCGCCCGTTCCGCCTCATCGTTTCCGTCGCCATCGCCGCCGCTGCCGGCGCCGCGCCGGCCCTGGCCGCGAAACCGCCCGCCGGCGCCACCGCCGAGCTGGCGATCCTGGAGACCACCGACCTGCACTCGGCGGTGGTCGGCTACGACTACTTCAAGCTGGCCGAGGACCCGTCGATGGGCCTGGACCGCACGGCCTCGCTGATCGCCCAGGCGCGCCGCGATTTTCCGAACACGCTCCTGCTCGACAACGGCGACACCATCCAGGGCAATGCGCTGGGCGATTACCAGGCCACCGTCGATCCGCTCAAGTGCGGCCGGCTGCTCGGCATCTACAAGGCGATGCGGAAGCTCGGCTACGACGGCATCGGCATCGGCAACCACGATTTCAATTTCGGCCTGGCCTACCTGGGACAGGTGACCGGGCAGCGCCTGGAAGTCGAAGGCGTGCCCGATCGACGCTGTGCCGGGCCGGGCTTTCCGGTGGTGCTGGCCAACGTCTACAGCGTCAAGACCAGGAAGCCGCTGTTCGCGCCTTACCGCATCCTCACGCGCCGCATCAAGGCCGTCGACGCGCAGGGCAAGCCCTTCGAAACCAGCGTCAAGGTGGGCATCATCGGCTTCACGCCCCCTGCCATCCTGAACTGGGACCGGCGCTGGCTGGAAGGGAAGATCACTACGGAGGGCCTGGTCGAAACCGCGAAGCGCTACCTGCCCGAGATGCGCGCAAAAGGCGCCGAGCTGGTGGTGGCGATTTCGCATGGCGGCCTGGATGCCAGCCCGTATTCGCCAACGATGGAAAACGGTAACTACTATCTGGCGCAGGTCGGCGGCATCGACGCGCTGCTGCTCGGCCATTCGCACCAGCCTTTCCCGAACCCCACCAGCACCGTCGCGCAATTCAACCTGCCGCACGTGGACAAGGTGAAGGGCAGGGTATTCGGCGTGCCGACCGTGATGGCGAATTTGTGGGGCAAGAACCTGGGCGTGGTGCGCCTGCAGCTGCGCCACGACGGCAAGCGCTGGCGCGCCGAGCAGGATGCGGCCATCGTCGAGAACCGCAGTACCCAGCAGCCGGACAAGCGTTATGTGGCGGCCGATCCGGAGGTGACGGCGCTGGTGAAGGACGAGCACGAAGCGACGATCCGCTACGTCAGGACGCCGATCGGCAGCGCCGACTTCCGCATGTCGACCTATTTCGCCGATGTCGGCGACGTCAGCGCGATCGAGGTCGTGAACCAGGCCCAGGCCGACTATGCGCAGCGCTACGTGGCCGCGAATCTGCCGCAGTATGCGCAGTTGCCGGTGTTGTCGGTGTCCGCGCCCTTCAAGAGCGGCTCGGCCGGCGTGCTCGATTACACCGACGTCGCGGCCGGCGACCTGGCGCTGAACAACGCCGCGGATCTCTACCTGTATCCGAACGCGCTGGCGCTGGTGAAGGTGGACGGGGCCGGGCTGAAGGCCTGGCTGGAGAAGGCGGCGTCGCGCTTCAATACCATCGATCCTTCGAAGACGGCGCCGCAGGAACTGGTGAATACGGGCTTTGCCGGCTACAACTTCGACACCGTCACTTCACCGGCGCTGCGCTACGAAATCGACGTGACCCAGCCGCCGGGACAAAGGATCGTCGATCTGCGCCTGCACGGCAAGCCGCTGCCGGCTGGGCAGGAATTCCTGGTCGCGACGAACAACTACCGTGCCAGCGGCGGCGGCAACTTCCCTGGGCTGGACGGCAGCCGCACCGTGCTGGCAGCGCCGGATGCGAGCCGCGATGTGCTGATTGCCTACGTCAAGGAGGCGAAGCGTTTGACGCGCGCGGCCAACGGGACGCAGCGCAGCTGGCGTTTTGCGAAGGTCGCGATCAAAGGGCCGGTGGTGTTTCATTCGGCGCCGGGCAAGCTTGAACTGGCGCGTGCGGCGGGCCTGGAGAATGTGTCGCAGCTGGCCGCGGATGATGGCTTGGGGAAGGGGTTTGCGTTATACGCGGTGGATCTGTCGAAATAGGTAAGCGCTCCGCTACGCCGTCATTCCCGCGAACGCGGGAATCCAAGTTCGTCGCATCGAGCTAGCCCTTGACTACAGTGGTCTGCGCAAAACTTGGGTTCCCGCCTGCGCGGGAACGACGGGTTGGTCGGATTAGAACCTGTTCGGCCGGCTCGCCTGAATCTCGGCCGCGGCAATCGCCGCCAGATCGAGCAAGCCCTGCACCTCGGCCGCCCGCAGACGGCGCGGTTCGCGGTCGATCACGCACAGGGTGCCGAGCGGGTGGCCGGCGCGGTCGCGCAGCGGGACGCCGGCGTAGAAGCGGATCTTCGGGTCGCCCTGGACCAGCGGGTTGTCGCGGAAGCGCTCGTCGCCGAGGGCATCCTCGACCACGAACATCTCTTCGCGCAGCACGGCGTGCGAGCAGAAGGCCCAGTCGCGCGGGGTTTCGCGCGGCTCGAGGCCGACCCTGGCCTTGAACCACTGGCGGGTCGAGGTCAGCAGCGAAATCAGGGCGATCGGCGAGCCGGTCACCATGGCCGCCAGGCGCGCGATGCGGTCGAAGCGCGCTTCCTCGCCGGTGTCGACCAGGCCGCTCGCGCCCACGGCCGCGAGGCGTGCGCGCTCGTCGGCGGGGACCGGATAGTTCGGATCCAGGGCAGGCAGGAATTCCTTGTCGTTGCTGGCCGCGGGGCGCAACTGGGCGTTGTCGTCCTTCCCGTGCAGGAGTCCCTGGACCAGGCTCAGGCGCGTGCGGCGATGCCCGCCCGGTGTCTTCCAGGACTCGATCGCGCCGCTTTCCATCCAGATCTGCACCGTGCTGGTCGCCACGCCCAGCAGGCGTGCCACCTCGCTCGTGGTCATCACTGGATCGTCGGTTGTGATATTGCTCTGCATAAACTTCCTCGTATCCCAACAGTATAGCGGATAAATTTGTTCACATCTTGTTTTCTTGCATTCCGTCAATATTTTACCACCGAGTTTATAAATGTAGCTTATACCACCCACACCAAAAGTTCGCTCAAATTAAGGAAAGATCATTGCCTGCCTGTAATCTTTGCGGCACTATCTCGTCACTTTAATCAAATCATTGGCTTACAAGATGGACACAAGCAAAAAAGGGAGCGGGATGCGGGGACGCGCAGGTGCTGCAATCTCGACAAAACTGAGCGCGGCGTTTGCCATCGTGGTGCTGGTGACCCTGGTTCTGGCGGTGTTCGCGATCACCCGGGTGAACGGCATCGGCCAGGCGCTGGCAAATGCGGACAGTCTCCGCAGCAGCCGGCTGGAGCCCCTGTACGAACTGCGTGAGGCGCTCGACCAGACCGGCATCGCCGCCCGCAACGCCTTCATCTTCAGCGACAAGGCCGATGCCATGCGCGAACTCGAGCTGGTGGACCAGCAGATCGCGGTCTACCAGGCGGCGCTGGCGAAGCTCGACGCCTCCCTGCAGGGCGATGCCCAGTACCGCAAGCTGCGCGAGGAGATGGCGACGATGACGCGCGAGCTCCAGCGTCCGCGCCAATATCGCACCGCGGGCGAGATGGAAGCCTTCGGCGCCTTCCTGGTTAACGACTGTTCGCCGCTGCGCCGCAAGATCGTCGCCGACATCGACGTCCTCCTCAAGTCGCTGCAGGCCGACAGCGCAAGGGCTGGCCTGGCCGCCGGGGCGACGGCCGGTTCGGCGCGCTGGATGATCGCCGGCCTGAGCGCGCTGTGCGTGGCGCTGGCCGCGGTGATCGGCATCGCCATCACCCGCAGCCTGCTGCGCGAACTGGGCGGCGAGCCGGCCTACGCCTCCAGCGTCGCGCACGCGATCGCCAAGGGCGAACTGCAGCACCGCGTCGATACCAGCCGCGCCCAGCCCAGCAGCCTGCTGGCGGCGATGAGCACCATGCGCGACAGCCTGTCCGGCATCGTCGGCAAGGTCCGCACCGGCACCGAGGCGATCGCCTCGGCGTCGGCGGAAATCGCCACCGGCAACGTCGACCTGTCGCAGCGTACCGAGTCCCAGGCCGCCGAGCTGGCCCAGGTGGCCGGCGCGATGAAGGAGCTGATCGGGTCGGTGCGCCGCAACGCCGACTACGCGCTCGAAGCCAGCCGCCTGGCGGACGATGCCTCGGAGGTGTCGCGCCAGGGCGGCGCCGCGGTCGAGGGCGTGGTCGAGACCATGAACCTGATTCATGACTCCTCGAAAAAGATCGTCGAGATCATCGCCGTCATCGACGGCATCGCCTTCCAGACGAATATCCTGGCGCTGAACGCGGCGGTCGAGGCGGCGCGCGCGGGCGAGCAGGGGCGCGGCTTCGCTGTGGTGGCGTCCGAAGTGCGCAACCTGGCGCATCGCTCGGCCGCGGCGGCCAAGGAAATCAAGGCCCTGATCGAGGATTCGGTGAGCAAGGTCGGCGCCGGCGCCGCGCTGGTGGCGCGCGCCGGCCAGACCATGGGCAGCGTGGTCGACGGCGTGCACAAGGTGAGCGGCATCATGGGCCAGATCTCGAGCGCCACGCGGGCGCAGAGCGAAGAGATCGAGCGCGTCGACGGCGCCATCGCCCAGCTCGACGAGATGACCCTGCAGAACGCGGCGCTGGTCGAGGAAGCCTCGGCCGCGGCGCAGTCGCTGCGCAGCCAGGCGGACCAGCTGGCGTCGCTGGTGAATACTTTTCAGCTGGAGCAGGCGGCGTCCGCATCGCGCGGCAGCGGACGCGCGCTCGTCATCCCCGCGTAGGCGGGGATCCAAGCTATTTAATGCAGCGTCTCCTGCGGCGCCGCCTTGTCTTCCTGGACCAGCACGAAGGGACTGAGCACCGATGCCCACAGCAGGGCATCGGTGGACTGCCAGGCCAGCGCCTGTGCGTCCGACACCTTGGCCAGCTTGCCCTCGTTCATCCAGCGCGCGATGTGTTCCTTGTCGTCGTGGGCGATGCGCAGGGCGGCTTCGACCAGGTCGAGTTCATGGCTCACCCAGACCACTGCGCCGTTGGCGAAATGGCGCTCCAGCTCGGACCAGTTGATGCGGGCGGTCTCGCGGTTGATCTTGTCGTGCAGTTCGGTGTCTTTTAATGGATCGGTTTTCATGGCTTCGTTGAATCAGATGGCGTCGACGCTCGGCGCCGGCGAACCCGCCCATGTTAACCGATACGCCTGTCCCTTGCGGACATTCCCGACCAGGGCCGGGCGGAAGCAGGCGAGGTTCGTGCCCCCGGGCCGTCGGACGCTCGGGTAGATGAGGCCCATGGCGCCGGCGTCGAGCAGTCCGGCCGCCAGTTTTTGCGAGGCGATGTAGCTGGACGGATCGAGGCAGTCGGCCCAGGCCTCGTTGCCGCGCAGGTCGTGGAAGGCGGCGGTGAAGTCGGCGAGCAGGGCCTGGTAGCTGACGCTGTCGTCGAAGCGGCCGATCTCCTGGTACTCGACGGTTTTGTGGAAGCAGACCTCGGCCAGCGCCGTCTCGAGTTCGAAGGCGCAGTACCAGGCGCCGCGCTCGCCGTCGTTGAAGCGGCTGCCTTCCGGGCGCGCATAGGTGTAGGCCGCATTGATCATGCGGAAGTTCGGCACGCCGAACACCAGTTCGTCCATGCCGATGCCGGGCAGGAGGCCCGATTCGCCGCGCAGGCGGTCGTTGGTGGCGTTGTCCAGGTCGAACAGGTCGCGCAGCACGGCATCGTTTTCCGCCAGCGGGGCCAGCACCGAGTCTTCGGCATCGGCGAAGCGCGAAGGGATCAGGCGGACGGTGTCGAACTGGCGCAGCTGGACGAGGCCGGGCTCAGGCCGGGGGACCAGTTTCACTCACAGCCCTCCACGGCGGGCGTCGAGCAGGCGGCGCACGGTCTGCATGGCCAGCAGGCCGCCGCCCAGCATGAAGGCGAGCGGGGCGCGGCCGTTGAACACCGGGTTGCTGTTCGCGAGGTGGACCCATTCGTCGGCCAGCTGGTCGCCGTACAGGATGTGCAGGGCTTTATAGATGCCGAGCAGGTAAGCGATGCGGGTGATGCGGTCGACTTCCAGCACGCGGGCCGGATTCTTCTTCCAGTCGTAGAAGGCCGACGAGGACAGGCCGCCGAGCAGCTCGCGCGCATCCTCGTCTTTTATCTGCCAGGCGATCGCCAGTTGGAAGAAGCCCTTCAGCGCGGAGCTGGACAGGCGCTCGCGCTGTTCGCGGTCGTTGAGGTCGACCAGCACGGCGGTTTCGAAGCGGCTTTTGGGGTAGGCGTAAGCGAGGCTCATAGGAATTCTCCGATTATGGAGTTTTTATACTCCGCTTTCGGAGACCTCGCAAGCAGCTTGTGCAAATTGTATTGCCGTGACAAAATTGTTCGATTATTAAGCTTGATATTGGGTAAGCTCGAAACGTGGAGGACGCATGCGTCTGCTGTCGATTGGGGTTCTGTGCATCAGTATGTTCATGCTGGCGGTCGCCAGCGCCGCGCGGCCGACGAATGCCGAGCTGAAAAAGCAGGTGACGGACCATGAGCGCGCCTTCGCGGCGACCATGAAGGCGCGCGACCACGCGGCCTTCACCAGTTTCCTGTCCGACGAGGCGGTGTTTTTCTCCGGCCCCGGCAGCGTGCTGCGCGGCCGCGAAGCCGTGGCCACGGCCTGGCGCAAGTTCTACGACGGCCCGCAAGCGCCGTTTTCCTGGGAGCCCGAAGAGGTGGAAGTGGTCGAGTCCGGCACCCTGGCCTACAGCGGCGGCCCGGTCTACGACGCCGCCGGCAAGCGGATCGGCCGCTTCAACTCGATCTGGCGCCTCGAAGCCCCCGGCCGCTGGCGCATCGTCTTCGACCGCGGCGATGCACCATGCAACTGCAAGCCCAAAGTCGACACCCCTTGACCTAGATAAAACCGGGGTCAGACCCCGAATTTTGGCAATTTCCAACAGGTTCTTGCCAAAATCCGGGGTCTGACCCCGGTTTGATTATTCTCTGACTTTGCCGCGCAAGGCCTTGACCTGGCCGCTGCGGGTTTTGGCGTCCAGGCGCCGCCGCTGGGAGCCGCGGGTCGGTTTGGTCGGCCGCCGCACAGCCTGCACGATGCTGGCCTGGTCGACCAGCTCCTGCAGCCGCCGCAGCGCATCTTCCTTGTTGGCTTCCAGGCTGCGCGATTGCTGGGCTTTCAGCACCACCACGCCGTCCGCGGTGATGCGGCTGTCGCGCATTCCCAGCAGGCGCTCCTTCACCCAGCCCGGCAGTGATGAGGCGCCGATGTCGAAGCGGGCGTGCACCGCGCACGAGACCTTGTTGACGTTCTGCCCGCCCGGCCCCTGGGCGCGGATGGCGCTGAATTCGACCTCCTGCGGATCGATCTGCACGTCCACGAATCAGGCCGGTTCCGCGTGCTCGACCAGCAGTTGCACCTTGGTCACGCCGTTGTACTCGTTCGCATCCAGCCTGAACGCCACGCGCGCGCGCTCGCCCAGCGAGGCCGTGTTGCCGAACCAGATCGCGTCATAGCGCCGGCCGTTCCGCTCGAGCAGCAGCTTCAGGTGGCGCTCCTTCAGGATGCGCTGGCTCACCACGCGGAATTCGTCGCAGAAGACCGGCGGCGCGAAGCCCTGGCCCCAGACCTGGCCGTCCAGCAGCTCGATGAACTGCACCGTATAAAAGTCGTCCTCCAGTGGACCGTCGGTCTCGACCACGCGTTCCAGCTGGGCTTCGCTCAGCCAGGCCTGGCCGACCGCTTCGAAGGCATCGCGGAAGGCATCGAAGTGCTCGAGCCGGATCGACAGCCCGGCCGCCATCGCATGGCCGCCGAACTTGTCGATCAGTCCCGGCACGCGCTTGGACACCAGGTCCAGCGCATCGCGCAGGTGGAAGCCGGGAATCGAGCGCCCGGAGCCCTTGATCCAGCCGTCGCCGGCCGGCGCGAAGGTGATGGTCGGCCGGTAGAACTTCTCCTTCAGGCGCGAGGCGACGATGCCGATCACGCCCTGGTGCCAGCCGTCGTCGAACACCGCGATGGTGCTGGCGTCGGCCGGTTTGAAATCGTCGAGGTGGAGCAGGGCCGTGTCCTGCATCTCGGCCTCGATCTCGCGGCGCTTCAGGTTGATCTCGTTGAGCTGCTGGGCGATCTGCCAGGCGCGGTCTTCGTCGTCGGTCACCAGGCACTCGATCCCGAGCGACATGTCTTCCAGGCGGCCGGCCGCGTTCAGGCGCGGCCCGAGCGCAAAGCCCAGGTCGAACGGCGATGCGCAGCGCGCCTCGCGTCCCGACACGCGGAACAGCGCGGCGATCCCCGCATGCATGCGGCCCGCGCGCATGCGCTTCAGGCCTTGCGCCACCAGGATGCGGTTGTTGGTGTCGAGCTTGACGACGTCCGCCACGGTCCCCAGCGCCACCAGGTCGAGCAGCGAATCCAGTTTCGGCTGCGAGGCCGCATCGAACACCCCGCGCTTGCGCAGTTCCGCGCGCAAGGCCAGCAGCACGTAGAACACCACGCCGACCCCGGCCAGGTGCTTGCTGGGGAAGCCGCATTGCGGCTGGTTCGGATTCACGATCACGCGCGCATCGGGCAGGGCGTCGCCCGGCAGGTGGTGGTCGGTGACCACGACTTCGATGCCGCGCGCACGCGCCGCCTCCACGCCGTCGATGCTGGCGATGCCGTTGTCCACGGTGATGATGATGTCCGGCGCCGTCGTGCGCGCCGTCAGCTCGACGATTTCCGGCGTCAGGCCGTAGCCGTACTCGAAGCGGTTGGGCACGATGTAGTCGACGTTCGCGCCCATCGATCGCAGGCCACGCAGCGCGGTGGCGCAGGCGGTGGCGCCGTCGCAGTCGTAGTCGGCGACGATGGTCATCTTCTTGCCTGCCGCGATGGCATCGGCCAGGTAAGCGGCCGCGGCGTCGATCTGCATGAGGGCCGCGGGCGGCAGCAGGGCTTGCAGCTCGCTGGCCAGTTCGCGCGGGTCGGAGAGGCCGCGCGCGGCGTACACGCGGGCGAGTACGGGGTGGATCCCGCCCTGGGCCAGCAGCTCGGATTGGCGGCCGGGGCAGGGACGGATTGCAATACGGGTCTTCACTTCAGTGCTTCCAAAGTCGGACGGCGCCAGAATTTGCGCTGGGCCATCGGTGTCGTGGTGGTGTCGAGGTGGCCGTCGCGGTGGCTCAGCACCAGCCGCAGCGACTTGATGCGGCCCTGCTTCAGGGCCGCGAGCAGGGGCGCGAACAGCGCCGCCTCGTAGTGCTGCATGACTTGCAGCCAGCCGTGCCAGTCGGCGGCGATGGCCGGCGCCGCGGCGCTGCCGCAGACCAGCAGCCGGCCGCCTTCGCCGGCATCCGCGCCGGCCGTCAGCTTTGCGGCGACGTCATCGAGGTCAGTCAAGCGCTGCTCGGCCAGTGCATCCAGCCAGCCCGGCGTGTCCCAGGTCGAGACCGCGGGCGGCGGCGCCAGCTTGCCGGCGGCGCGCGCCACCAGCTTTTGCGCGTGCTCGGCGGCGACGCTGGCCGCGCCCCAGGGCCAGATCGCATTCACCGGCGCCTGGCCGCGGCTTTCGCGCGCCGTGTTCACCGGATGCGTGTACCAGCTGACCTGCACCTCGTTCTGCAGCTTGCGGAAGGCGCGCGCCTGGCTGCCGGTCGGGACCCAGTCGGTCAGGTTCATGCCCACCGCCGCGTCCGGACTGGCGGTGTGGATGCCGTCCCACTCGTCGGCGCGCAGGAACCAGGTATCGGGCGCGCCGTAGAGCAGGACGTGGCCGGCTTCCTCGCAGGATTCGCGCGCGGTCTCGAACAGCGCGTGCGAGTCCGCTTCAGTCAGGGCGAGCTGGCGGGTATCGCCCAGCATCAGGTGGCTGTGCGCGATCTGGATATGGCCCGGGTTGACGATGTACCAGGTGCCGTCCAGCGGGTCCAGGCCAAGGCCGCGCATGGCGCTGGCGGCGATGCCGGGCGCCGTCCCCTGCGCCAGCCCCAGCGCACGCGCGATCCACAACTCGTGCGGCAGCACGCGCGCGGTCGCTTCGAGCGGATGGAAAGTCCTCTTCGATGCGCGCGACAACAGCGCAGCCAGGGCCGGTGCGTCGAGGGCACGGACCAGGTCGGAGGCGAATTCGGGAGCGGGCAGGGCGAACGGCAGGACGAGCGAAATATGGGCCATGCGGTATTGTAGGCCATTTCCGTTGCAGCATGGCGATGCCGGGAGGCGCGCGCTGGATGTTGCAAAGATGCTTCGATATCAGGCGATAAAGAACCGGAGCAGGGCGGCGACGATGAAGAAGGACAGCAGCAAATACGCCCATTTGAGGAAGAAATTGTATTTGTAGATCCAGAGCGAAGTGTCCGCGCCGTGGAAGGCGATTTGCATGAATTTGAAGCCGAGCGTCGATTTCTTGATCACCGCCTCGAAAACTGCCGATTCGGACGCCGAGATATCCTTGACCGATTTGACGTGAAAAGGATCCTGTTCCATCAAATCGCACACGAAGGGAATGACGCGCTTCTGGATGAAATCGTCGACGCCGCCCAGGGAAGCGTAGAGGGCAAGCATGGCCATCAGAAATTGGAACAGGTCGACGTCGATCGCTTCATTGTTGCCGTGGAATGCTTGCACGAATCCCGTGTAGGCCTGTAAAACAAAATCGGTGGACAGCAATTTCTTGAAAACGAAATAGAGCGGCGCCGAAACAATTCCAGACAAACAAAATATAAGCGTCGATATGGGAGAAAGCAGTCCAAGGTTGCCCGCGGACTCTTTATAAAGAAGCTCTGTCGTCTCCGAGGTAATCATCGTTCAGCCCTCCGTCCGCGCCTTTAGTAAAATAAAAATAGCGGTATATAAAGCGTTTGCCTTGAGCCGTCTCAAAGAGGTGGGACTGTATCTGTGCATCAGATCGCCTGAGAAGCGCTATCTGTCCGGCAACTATTTCAATCGTGACAAGCCCTCACATGGATGAGCTTTGTATGGCACACTGCGGGGCGAAGCAGCATTTACACAGGAGCCCATGAGCATCATCCACAAATTGCCCTACGAATGGCTGGTCGGCCTGCGCTACACGCGCGCCGGCAAGCGCAGCAGCCGCAACAGTTTTATCTCCTTCATCTCCCTGATTTCGGTGTCCGGCATCGCGCTCGGGGTGGCGGCGCTGATCGTCGTGCTGTCGGTCATGAATGGCTTCCAGAAGGAAGTGACGGACCGGATGCTGTCGGTGCTGGCCCACATCGAGGTGTTCGACGCCAGGGGCGGCATGCCCAACTGGCAGGACGCCGAGAAGGAAGCCTTCCGGAACCCGGCCGTGCGCGGCGCCGCCCCTTTCGTGGAAACCCAGGGCCTGCTGGTGCGCGACGACGTCATGAAGCCCGCGGTCATCCGCGGCATCCTGCCGGAACAGGAACACAAGGTGTCGGACGTCGGCCGCCAGGTGCGCCAGGGCAGCCTGCAGAACCTGCGTCCCGGCGAGTTCGATATCGTGCTGGGCTATGTGCTGGCGCGTTCGCTCGGCGTCGGCGTCGGCGACAAGGTCAACATGATGCTGGCCCAGGGCCAGGTCACGCCGGCCGGCTGGGTGCCGCGCACCCGCAGCTTCACGGTGGTCGGCATCTTCGAGGCCGGCCACTACGAATTCGATTCGGCGATGGCCTTCGTGCACCTGCAGGATGCCGAACGCATGGAGCGGCTCGACGCGCCCAACGGCCTGCGCCTGCGCATCGCCGACATGCACCAGGCGCCCCTGGTCGCGGCGGAACTGAAGAAGTCGATGTCCGGCGACCTGGTCATGCGCGACTGGTCCAAGCTGAACGCCAACTGGTTCGCCGCCGTGCAGACCGAAAAGCGCATGATGTTCATCATCCTCACGCTGATCATCGCGGTGGCCGCCTTCAACCTGGTGTCCACCCTGGTGATGACGGTGACCGACAAGCAGCCGGACATCGCGATCCTGCGCACGCTGGGATCTTCGCCGGGCTCGATCATGAAGATCTTCATGATCCAGGGCGCGCTGGTCGGCATCATCGGGACGGTCGCCGGCGTGTGCCTGGGCGTGCTGGTGGCCCTGAACATCGACGTGATCGTGCCCTTCATCGAGCATCTGCTCGGGGTGCAGTTTCTGTCGAAGGATATTTATCTGATCAGCGAGATCCCTTCGGATATGCGCTGGCCGGACGTTTTCAAGATCGGCGGCGTGTCCGTGCTGCTGGCGTTCGCGGCGACGCTCTACCCGAGCTGGTCGGCGTCGCGCGTGAAACCGGCGGAGGCGCTGCGCTATGAATAATACGATGACTACTGAAACTATCGAAACCACGACCGGCATGCCGGTGCTTTCCTGCCGCGGCGTCGGCAAGACCTTCCGCGAAGGCGACTACGCGGTGCAGGTGCTGGACAAAATCGATTTCTCCATCTCCCGCGGCGAACGCGTGGCCATCGTCGGCGCTTCCGGCTCCGGCAAGTCGACCCTGCTGCACATCCTCGGCGGCCTCGATACGCCGAGCGGCGGCGCGGTGGTGCTGCAGGGCGAGGACTTCGCGGCCCTGTCGGAAACGAAGCGCGGCGACCTGCGCAACGCCTCGCTGGGCTTCGTCTACCAGTTCCACCACCTGCTGCCGGAATTCTCGGCGCTGGACAACGTCGCCATGCCGCTGCTGATCCGGCGTATGAAACGCGAGGAAGCGGTGGCGAAAGCGCAGGCGATGCTGGCGCGGGTCGGGCTGGCCAAGCGCGCCGTGCACCGTCCCGGCGAACTGTCGGGCGGCGAACGCCAGCGCGTGGCCCTGGCGCGCGCGCTGGTGACGGAACCGGCCTGCGTGCTGGCCGACGAGCCGACCGGTAACCTCGACCACAACACCGCCGAGACCATCTTCGACCTGATGCTGGAGCTCTCGCGCACCCTCGGCACCGCCTTCGTGATCGTCACCCACGACCCCGAGCTGGCGCGCCGCTGCGACCGCGTACTGCGCCTGACCGAGCACGGACTGCGCCCGGAAAGCTGACCCCCATGTGGATCGACACCCACTGCCATCTCGACGCCCATGAGTTCGGCGCGGCGTCGCTGGCCGTCGCCGCGCGCGCGGAGCAGGCGGGGGTCGACATGATCGTGATTCCGGCGGTCGCACGCGCCAACTTCGACGTGGTGCGCGAACTGGCGCATGCGGCGCCGAACGCGTCCTATGCATTGGGCATTCATCCGATCTACGTGCCGCAGGCGGCGGATGAGGACCTGGCGCTGCTGCGCCGGCAGGTAGAAGAGTCGATGGATGATCCGCGCTTCGTCGCCGTCGGCGAAATCGGGCTGGACTTCTTCATCCCCATGCTGTGCGAACCGGCGATGCGCGAGAAGCAGGCGCATTTCCTGCGCGAGCAGCTGCGCATCGCCCGCGACTTCGGGCTGCCGGTGCTGACCCACGTGCGGCGCTCGCAGGACCAGGTGCTCAAGCACCTGCGCCAGATCCGGCCCGCGGGCGGCATCGCCCATGCCTTCAACGGCAGCTTCCAGCAGGCGCAGACCTTCATCGACCTCGGTTTCCACCTCGGCTTCGGCGGCGCCATGACCTTTACGCGCGCGCTGCAGATCCGGCGCCTGGCAGCCGATCTGCCGCTTGGCGCCATCGTGCTTGAGACCGATGCGCCGGACATCGCCCCCAGCTGGCTCCACCCCGGCCGCAACAGCCCGGAAGAACTGCCGGCGATCGGCCGTATGCTGGCTGAATTGCGTGGCCTGTCCGGCGACGAAGTCCGCGCCGCCACCGGGCGAAATGCATTGGCCGCGATTCCGCGCCTGAAAAACCTGCTCGCATCCTGATCCACGCCTAGTCCCGCTTCATTCGCGCATTCGCCGCGCATGGTTGCGCCGCGCGCGCCTGCCGGGAGCGTCGCGCGCACCCTGGCGTCATAAGGCTGTCGATCCGCGCCGGATTTTGGCGGCCACGACAATTCCGCCTGGACGAAAGTTCCGTCTTGACCGGCCCCAAACCGTATGACGCACGGCAACGGACCGCCCTGGCAAGCGTGGAAAAATACCTTCTCCGCCGCACTGCGGCACGCATACACGGAGAGATGGTGGAGAGCGCGAGCGAGTTCCTGCGGGTCCTGCAGATTGAAAAGTCCCTCAGCACGGCCAACCGCCCCCTGCGCCTGCGCCTCGCGCAAGCAGGGCAGCTTGCCGAGGACATCCTGCTGCCCCAGCGGGTGGTGGGCAGCGAGGCGGTCTGCGGCGGCATCGAGTACCGCGTCGCCTGTTTGGCCAGCAGCCCGCACCTGCCGCTCAAGGAATTGATCGCGCTGCCGGCCGAGATCCAGTTCGTCACCGACCGCGGCCAGCTGCGCAGCGTCTGCGGCCTGGTGACGGAAGCGCGCGCCGGCGATTCGGACGGCGCCCTGGCATCGTACGAACTGGTGGTGCGCGACGTCTTCGCGGTCATGGAAAAGCGCAGCAACAGCCGCGTGTTCCGTTACCAGAACGAGATCGAGATCGTGCAGCTGCTGTGCGACGAATGGCGCCACTCGAACACGGTGCTGGCGAATGCCTTTGAACTGGAACTCGACGCGCTGCTCGACCTGGCCCAGTACCCGCCGCGCGAACAGACCATGCAGTACAACGAGTCGGACGCCGCCTTCGTGCGCCGCCTGCTGAAGCGGCGCGGCATCGGCTGGGTGTTCCGCCCGGGCCGCAGCCGCGGCACCGCGGTCGACCCGGCCCATGACCGCACCCCGGCGCACACCCTGGTGCTGTTCGCCGACGCCGGCAACCTGCCGAGGAACAGCGCCGGCAGCGTGCGTTATCACCGCGACGGCGTGGCCGAGGGCCGCGACACCGTGACTTCCTGGACCGCCGCGCGCCGCCTGCAGCCCGGCCTCACCACCCGCCACAGCTGGGATTACAAGAACCCGGGCGGCCCGCAGTTCATGACCGCCAGTGCGCGCGGCATGGCCGACCAGGGCCCGAGCGGCAACCAGCTCGCCGCCACCCTCGACGACTACCTGATCGAGATGCCGCACGCCGGCGACGACGTCGAAGACCACTGGCGCCTGGGCCACGTGCGCATGAGCCGCCACGAATTCGAATCGAAGTGCTTCCACGGCGAGGGCAGCGTGCGTGACTTCTGCGCCGGCCAGTACTTTTCGCTGGCCGACCATCCCGAGATCGACACCCATCCGGCGGACCAGCGCGAGTTCGTCATCACCGAACTGCGCGTGGTGGCCGACAACAACCTGCCGCGCGACCTCACCGCTTCCGTGTCCAGCCTGCTGGGCATGGGCGCGCCGAACGCCGATCCGTCCGGGCGCGTGCGCATCGCCTTCACGGCGGTCCGGCGCGGTATCGCCATCGTGCCGGCCTTCGATCCGCGCAGCGACCTGCCGCATCCCGAGCTGCAAAGCGCCGTCGTGGTGGGCCCGGCCAACGAAGACGTGCACTGCGACGCGCTGGGGCGCGTGAAGATCCGTTTTCCGGGCATGCGCGCGGCCGACCACGCGCACGCGCGCGGCGCCGGCGCCTCCGGCGGACCGGCCGATTCGGCCTGGGTGCGCGTCGCCTCCAACTGGGCCGGCAACGGCAGCGGCAGCCAGCACCAGTCCGGCGCGCTCGGCCTGCCGCGGGTCGGCACCGAAGTGTTGGTGGCCTTCCTGGGCGGCGACCCGGACCGCCCCATCGTCCTCGCCCAGCTGTATAACCAGAGATCAAGCCCGCCGGCCTTCAACGGCTACGGCGACCTGCCCGGCAACCGCTACCTGTCCGGCACCCGCACCCGCGAAATCGCCGGCGCGCGCGGCAACCAGCTGCGCTTCGACGACACCCGCGGCCAGATCAGCGCCCAGCTGGGCAGCGACCACGGCGCCTCGGAGCTGAACCTCGGCTGGATGACCGAGCCGCGCGACCATGGCAAAGGCGCGCCGCGCGGCGAAGGCGCCGAACTGCGCAGCGATCTGTCGGTGGCGGTGCGCGGCGCCCAGGGTGTGCTGATCAGTGCGGAAGGGGACCAGGGCGGCGCCGGCGGCCAGCTGGCGCGCGCCGGCCTGGTCGGGCTGGCCGACGTCATGCAGGGCATCCTCGACGAAGTCGGCAAGCTGGCGGCGGTGCACAACGAGGACGAACCTTCGCAGCAGCGCCTGGCCGCGCTGGTCGAAAAACTCAAGCGCTGGCACGAAGGCAGCAACGTGGCCGAGGGCGCAGGTGTGACAAATTCGGGCGGCGGCGCGCCCATCGTCGCCGCCAGCGCGCCGGCCGGCGCTATCTTCGCCAGCAGCGACAACCTGGCGCTGGGCGCGCAGAACAAGATCGACGTGGTCAGCGCCGGCGACGCCGAAGTCTCCACCGGCCGCAACATCTTCCTGCGCGCGGCGCGCGGCCTGAGCATGTTCGCGCATGAACTGGGCATGAAGATCGGCGCAGGGAAGGGCGACATCGTGGTCCAGACCCACCTCGGCAACATCCAGATCAAGTCTTCGGGCCGCATCAGCCTGATCGCAGCCGAGCGCATCGAGCTGGAAGCGCCGGCCGTGAAAATCATCGCCCCGGGCGCCACCACCGACTGGGCCGACGGCAAGATCACCCACCAAAGCAGCAGCCAGCAGATCCACAAGGGCTCCGATTTCATGTACTTCGGCCCCGGCGGCGCCAGCCCCAGGGACGTGCGCCTGCCGACCTCGCACCTGCACACCGACGAATACGTGGTGCTGCGCCACCTGCAGACCGGCGCGCCGATCCCGAACCAGCGCTACAAGGCGACCTTCGAGGACGGCCGCACCGTCACCGGCCGCACCGACGACCAGGGCCGGACCTCGCTGCTGATCGGGGAAATGATCGGCGGCGTCGACATGGCCTATTTACCCGAACAGGACGATCCGGCCGCCTGAGCCGGACAGTCAACGACCACGAAGCGCCGCAAATGGCAGATCCAACCCGACCCTTGCCGAACCTCGTCCCGCAGCCGGATGGCAGCTGGACCGGGCGTACGGTGCTGACGCCGACGGCCCTGAAGACCCGTGGCTTGTTTACGATGCCGCCGTCGAAGGTGGTGCCGGTGATCGTGGTGCCGGGGATTATGGGGACGAATTTAAGGGCGATTAGCGATCCGGCAAAACTCGCTGACGGCGCACTCAGACCGAAAGAGGAGGCCTGGCGGCCGCCAAACGGTTCAATAGCCGGGATTAACGCGGCCCGTATCTGGAAAAAGCGGGATCCCGTTACGCGGCAGAAGCTTCTGAACGCCGAAAAACTCGAGGTCGACGATCGTGGCGATATCAGCTTGCCCTTGGAAGCCAGAAACTACGGCATGTTGGAAAAGGAAGTCCGTGATCGCTACTGGGGCGAAGTTCACTGGGACTCTTATGGAGGACTTCTATACGGGCTTCATGTTGGATTGAACCACACCTTTGAATTGGATCCGCTCGATAACGCGCCCGTGGTCTGCCGGCACTGGAAAGAAGTAATGGCCTGTGACCCGGCAAAGTGGGGCGTTCGCAGCATCGAGAGGATCACGCAGACTGAGCTGGAAAAGCATGCTGGCTATTATTACCCTGTGTATGTATGCGGCTATAACTGGCTGGAATCGTGTGAAGACTCTGCCGCAAGGCTACGCCGGCGTATCGAAGGCACGATCGCGCACTGGAAGAGACTCAAGCGCGAATGCAACAAGGTGATTCTCGTGACGCATTCCATGGGTGGGCTGGTGGCACGGGCCTGCGCCAAACAAATTCCCGATCAGATATTGGGCGTCATTCACGGCGTAATGCCAGCATTGGGCGCCCCAGTCTGCTATCGCCGGATTGCTTGCGGCACGGAGCGCTGGAGTCCAAGCAACGACATCACTGCTAATCTCAAAGCCGATTTTGCCGCAGACATCCTGGGCGGAAAGCCGGAACAAACCATGCCGGTGATGGCTACCGCTCCTGGTCCACTGCAGTTGTTGCCGAACCACCTCTATCCGCAACCTTGGTTGCATGTATGCATGGTCAGCCGAGTTAACAACAAGGACGTAGCTCGTGATTTAGTTCATCTTCCGGTCGGTAATCCTTATGACATGTACCGCGACACGCAGTCCTGGTATCGGCTAATCGATTTGCAGCTGGTCGATCCGGCACGCAAATATGCTGGGGATCAGCGAAGGCTGGCCCATGCCGTTCGGGTCGCGGTCGACAATGCAGAAAAGTTTCACCGTGACGTTCTGGATACGTATTACCACCCGAGTACTTACGCCTTTTACGGAGCGGACTCGGCGCATATGTCGTTCGGCGCCGTGCGGTGGGTAGCACGAGAGCCTGGACTCGGGGCGGTATTTACCGAAGCGAACTTGCGCAAGGCGGTGTTGATCGGGTATCGCGAAACTGTCGGCCGCCGGGTCAAAGTCGAAGGAAGGACCGCGTTGGAATTTGTGCCTGCGCTTCAGGATATTGGCGGCGATGGGACCGTGCCACTCCAATCCGGCGCCGGACCGCGGGGAAAAGTGCGGCAGTTATTTGAAATTCGTGGCGTGGACCATCAAGATGTCTTCAATAACGAAGCTGCACTGCTGCTGACCCAACACCTCGTCGTCAAGTTAACGCAAAAATTGCCATGACACGAGTAAGAAAAGGCGGATGGCGGGAACTCGTCGTCCTGCTGGCAGCCCTTGCCTGTGCTGGAAGCTGGGCAGCCGGCCACGTCCGCAGTATGCGTGACAGATCCGAGGTGGCAAAAATGACCGAAAACTTGAAAACGGTATGCGTCGGGCGTTACCTGGTCGACGTGCCGGTCCAGGCGGAAGTAAGCCTTTCCGGGGGGATGCTGGGCGGATTCGAAATCAGCACACGCGAGGAGGGGGAGGCGAATTTCCGGGAACGGCTCGCTGCACGCGAAACCGAGCTCAAGGGCGACAGCGGGAGCGCTTCTGCCGGAGTGATCGAGACGCGCGAGTTACATATTCCGCACATGATCGGGCGTACCCTGATATTTGGGCGTACCCGCAGCCATGGGTTCGAGGGCGATCGCAGGGTGACATCGGAGTACGCTTCGATCGAGACGCACGCACATGTGGCTGGACTGAGCTTTGTGCTCGCCATGCAATATGGCGATGAAGCCGACGTTAAATTATCCGAGTTGCTGCTGTCGCGGATTCAGGTCCGAGACAAGGACGAAATCCCTACGGTTCCAGGCTTCTGCGTGTCGCGTGCCGTCTTTGCTGAACCGCTCCCGAGCCACAATAGCGAACACTTGGTCATGCATCTAGGCTTGCCTGGCCACCCCGATGTAGCCTTAGCGCTTTTCAGTATCGCGGGGGTTAAATCCGGCTCCGGCATTCTTTCCAGGACTGCGGAAGTTGACGCAAGTGCTAGCGCCGAAGAGCTGCTGCGCGTGACGAAGTTACGCGCTGGTAAACGGAACATCAATGGATTGGAGGGGGAGGAAGTATTGGAGCGAGTACGCGAATTCAACTTTGCGACCACTTACGGGTTCAATTGGGAGACACGAGGAACAGCAGAAGACCCGCTTCAACCATATATTTCTCTTGAACTTCAGACCGGCGTTGGTGAGCGGCCAGGCGGCAAGCCAGTCGATACAAGCCTGCATGAAGATGCGTTGCTCTCTCTGTGGGACAGCATTGCTTCCAGCATTCGTGTACGGAAAAGCGGCCCGCCACCGCCCCCATTGGCACCGCCCCAACCCTCCGGTCCGAAACTGGGCGCGGTAGCGAATGCCGGGGACATTTGCCCACAGTCCGGCTGGTGGCGCTGCAATGCCGGTGGCGAAAGTATGACCGTGCACGGTGGCGCGGTGCAGTTCATCCGCCAGGGCGCGCGCATGCCGCAGGCATTGCTGCTGCTTCGCCAGACGGTCTGGCAAAAGCTCAAGCGCGTCCAGCCTAGCGTTGAAAGCGCGGAGCTCACGGCCTGGACCCTGGTCGATAAACGCCTCCGGCCTCGTACCGCGATCACGGTGGCATTGGCACCGGCCCCTACACCGGCAGAAGGGTCGGTATCTGCTGCGAAGGACGGACGCGCGGTGCCTCTCGGAAGCCATGTGCGTACTGGCGAGGTTTGTCTCGCGAGCGGCTGGTGGCGTTGCGAGGAGTCGCATGCGCTCGACGGAACGCGCTGGTTCGCCCAGGGAAGTTTGATGCCGGTGGCGACCTTCCAAGTACCTGCCGGTGTGTTCGCCAAGTCGGCCGGTCCCGAAGTGATTCAGCGGCGGAGCATGTGGCAGCTTTTGCGGCATGCCGAAGCATCGGTGGCGGCGCAAAACATATCGCCGACATCCGACCGATTGTCGATTAACGAGCCGCCTGAATTGGTTTGACGATCATTAGGGTGAAGGAGAGCGCGCGCATGCACCGACGGCTTCAACTTGCTTTTCTACTGGCGGTCCTTCTTTGTGCAGGAGTTTGGATTGCGAGTCGGGTGCGCAGTGTGCACGACCGGTCCAAGGTGGCACAGTTTACCAAGGGAATGAAGATAGTCTGCGTTGGACGCTATCTCGTCGATGTGCCAGCGCAGGCCAATGTGAGTCTATCCAGCGAGCAGCTCGCTGGTTTCGAGATCCAGACGCTCGCGGAGGACGAGGCGACATTTTGGGCTCGTCTTGCAGCGCGCGAGGCAGAAATCGCGACATCGGGCCGACCGTCCGATGAGTCAAACGGATTGGCGAAAGTTCGCGATCTACGCATACCGGGAATGATCGGACGTACGATGATCTTTGGACGGAATACCGGCTATTTAATGGAACCGGGTCGCCGGGTCAAAGACCAGTTCTCGTCAGTCGAGGTCCACTCGCATATTGGAAAGCAGAGTTTCACGCTCTCTGCGAAGTATGGGGACGAGGGCAGGGCAAGATTGGCCGAAACACTCCTGGCCCGACTACGCCTGCGCGGTGAGGACGAGATTCCGTCCGAGCCCGGTTTTTGTATTGAGCGTGCATTCTTCTCGGAGCCACTTCCAATACGCGAAGCCGAGCATTTCGCGCTGCAAATTGGTCTCCCGGACCATGCAGATGTAAAGATGACCTTAATTAGCCTGCCTGGCGGTGGTGCCGAACATGGCTTATTCCAACGTGTTGCTGAAACAGACTCCAAAGCTGACTTTGGCGAACGCCTGCGGACTACGAAACTTCGTCTCAAGAAGCGAAGTGTTGATGGACTGGAGGGCGAGGAGGCGCTCGAAAGCTTCATCGAATTGAACTTCGCGACCACGTATTCATTCATATGGGAAGCGAGAGGAATAAGAGGTAATCCACTTCGCCCGTTTCTATCGCTCGAGCTTCAAGCTGGGATGAGTCAACGGGCGGGAGGAAAGCCAGTCGACGCGAGCCTCCACCAAGACGCTCTATTAGCTTTGTGGGACAGTATCGCCTCCAGCATTCGGTTGCGCGACCCCGAGCTAGGTTCTCTGCAGCGCTCTAACGATCCCGGGCGACTCAAGGCGGTCGCCACAACCGTTCCAAACAAACTCTGACCGACGCACTCGATGCGCTGCGCCATCCTGGCCTTCACCGCTGGCGTGCTTGCGCTGCAAAGCGCCGCCGTGCTGCCAAGCGCGCCGGTCATGTGCGTCTGCGTGGCATGTGCGATCGCTTGCATCGCGTTGGAACGCATCGTGAAACGATTCTGGAGCACAGCTTGTTTCACAGCCTGCGCCGGCACACTCCTCGGCTACACCTGGGCCGCCCTGATCGCTCACCACGCCCTCGCATCCCAGCTTGCCCCAGCCGACGAAGGCCACGACCTGACAGTCATCGGCATCGTCGACAGCCTCCCATACCGCTTCGAGCAAGGCCTGCGCTTCAACCTGCGGGTCGAACGCACCGAGACGCCCGCAACGGCAGTCCCGCCAAGGATCGCCCTGTCCTGGTACGCCGACCGTGGCAGCGGCGCCGGCAGCCTGCCCGACAGCTTGAAACCCGGCGAACGCTGGCGCCTGACGGTGCGCCTGCAGCGCCCGCACGGCAACGCCAACCCGGGCGGCTTCGACTACGAAGCCTGGCTGCTGGAGCAGGGCGTGCGCGCCACCGGCTACGTGCGCGTGGACAGCGGCAACGCGCAACTGGACGCCTTCGTGCCGCGCATCGGGACCCTGATCGAGCGCACCCGCGCCGCGCTGCGCGACCGGATCCAGGCAGCGCTGCCGGACAGGCAGTACGCCGGCGTGATCGTCGCGCTGGTGATCGGCGACCAGCGCGGCATCGACCAGGCAGACTGGCAGGTCTTCAACCGCACCGGCATCGGCCACCTGATCTCGATTTCGGGCCTGCACATCACGATGATCGCGGGACTTGCCGCGCTGGCGATGGCCAGCCTGTGGCGGCGCTCCTTCTTTACCGGCGCCCGGTTGCCGCTGCTGCTGCCCGCGCAGAAGGTGGCGGCATTGACGGGCGCAGTGGCGGCGCTGCTCTACGTGCTGCTGGCCGGCTTCGGCGTGCCGGCCCAGCGCACGCTGTACATGCTGGTGGTGGTCGCGCTGGCGCTGTGGTTCGGGCGGCTGGCTAGCGTCACGCACGTGCTGTGCCTGGCCCTGGGCGTGGTGGTGCTGTTCGACCCGTGGGCCGTGCTGTGGCCGGGCTTCTGGCTGTCGTTCGGCGCGGTGGCCGTGATCCTGTTCGGCGGCCACGGACGCATCGCCCGGCGCGAGACCGGATTCAGGGCGAACCTGAAAGCGGCATGGCGCACCCAGTGGTCGGTCACGCTCGGGCTGGTGCCGCTGACGATGCTGCTGTTCGGCCAGATCTCGCTGGTCAGCCCGCTGGCCAACGCCATCGCGATTCCGCTGGTGAGCTTCATCGTGACGCCGCTGGCGCTGCTGGG
Organism: Massilia aerilata; assembly: GCF_042656905.1. Lineage (NCBI taxonomy): Bacteria > Pseudomonadati > Pseudomonadota > Betaproteobacteria > Burkholderiales > Oxalobacteraceae > Massilia > Massilia aerilata. The sequence goes on along the minus strand of NZ_JBHSMZ010000001.1, from coordinate 452,657 downwards.
CAGCCTGGCACCGGCGCCGCTGGGCGGCTGGCTGCTGCTGGCGGCGCATGCCGCCGTCGAAGGACTGGCGTTCGTGCTCGGGCAGCTGGCGCAGATGCCGGCCGCGGTCTGGCGCGCGCCGGCGCCGCCGGCCTGGGTCTTTTTGCTGGCGCTGGGCGGCACCTTGTGGATGCTGATGCCGCGCGGCTGGCCGCATCGCTGGGCCGGCGCGGCGGCCTGGCTGCCGCTGCTGCTGCAGATGCCGGAACATCCGGAGCCGGGGCGCTTTCGCGTGATCGCCTTCGACGCCGGGCAGGGCATGGCGCTGCTGATCGAAACGGCCGGCCATCGCCTGCTGTACGACACCGGCCCGGGCTACGCGCCCGGCGCGGACGCGGGCAGCCGCGTGCTGCTGCCGTATTTGCGCATGCGCGGCATCGCGGACCTCGACGGCATGGTGGTCAGCCATAGCGACGCCGACCATACCGGCGGCGCGCTGGCGGTGCTGGGCGAAACGAAGGTCGGCTGGCTGGCGTCCTCGCTGCCGGCGAGCCATCCGGTCGCGCGCGCGGCGTCGCGCCACCTGCATTGCGCGGCCGGCCAGCGCTGGGAGTGGGACGGCGTGCGATTCGAGATGCTGCACCCGGCCGCCGCCAGCTATGCGGACCCGAAGCCGAAGCCGAATGCGCGCAGCTGCACGCTGCGGATCGGTAATGGCCGCACGGCGATCCTGCTGGCCGGCGACATCGAAGCGGCCCAGGAAGCGGCGCTGGTTTCAAACAGCGCTGACGGCCTGCGCGCCGACGTCCTGCTGGCGCCGCATCACGGCAGCGGCACGTCGTCGACACAAGCCTTCCTGCAGGCGGTGCACCCCAGCGTGAGCGTGTTCCAGGTCGGCTGGCGCAACCGCTACAGGCATCCCAAGAAGGAAGTCTACGAGCGTTACGGTGAGCTCGGCATCGAGCGCCTGCGGACCGATGAACTGGGCGCGCTCACGCTGGCGTTCGGCGAGACAGTCGAAGCACAGGCTTACCGGCGCCAGCACGCGCGCTACTGGAGCCCAGCGCCGCAGTAGATCAAGCCTCGCGCGGCAGCGTGATCGTCACCCGCAGTCCGCTTCCGGCGCGGTTCGCCGCAGTGATCCGCCCGCCATGCGTCTCGACCACCCGCTTGGCGATCGCCAGTCCGAGGCCATGACCGTCGACGTTGTTCTGCGTCGGGTTCGAGCGGAAGAAGGGTTCGAAGATCTCTCCCAGGTGTTCTTCGGCGATGCCGGGGCCGCGGTCCAGCACCTCGATGTGGACCAGGCCATCCTCGGGGTGCAGGGCGACGTCCACTGCGCCGGCGGCGCCGCCGTGCTTGACGGCGTTGCGCACGATGTTCTCGACCGCGCTCCACAGCAGGTCGGGCGCGCCCATGACCGTCACCGGGACCGGCGCGTCGACGTCGATGCGGGCGCCGGCCTCGAAGCGGGCGTCGTCGGCGATCTGGTCGACCATCTCGACCAGGTCCACCGCTTCCATCGCCGGCGGCGCGCTGGAGGCTTCCAGGCGCGACAGGGTCAGCAACTCGCCGACCAGGCGGTCCATGCGTACGCTTTCGCGTTCGATGCGTTCAAGCGAGGCCTGGATCTTGTCCGGCTGCTGGTGCGCCAGGCCGATCGCCGCCTGCAGGCGCGCCAGCGGCGAGCGCAGTTCGTGCGAGACGTCGTGCAGCAGGCGGCGCTGGCCTTCCATCAGGGTGCGCAGCTGCGCGCTCATGCGGTCGAAGTCGTGGCCAAGTTCGGCCAGCTCGTCGCCCGCGACCGCCATCCTGGCCTCGCCGAACTTGGGCGCGAGGTCGCCGGCGGCGGCGGCTTCGAAGGCGCCGCGCAGGGCGCGGATCGGGCGCGAGAAGTACCAGGCGAGGAGGGCGGCGAACAGGAAGCTGGCCATGGTCGCGGCGGCGATCGGCAGCCAGCGGCCGACGTGGCGGCCGAATTCCGGCGGCAGGCCGAACAGGCCACTGCCGGGGCCTCCGCGGCCGCCCGGGCCGGCACCCGCGCCCGGATAGGGGTCGCGCGCGCGCTCGAATCTGGACGCCGCCGTGCCGCCAGCTCCCGCGGCATCCAGGCTGGCCCTGGCGCCGTGCGCCGGGTCCGCATGACCGCCGCCGGCCGGCGCAGGCTTGCCGTCCGGCGCGAAACCCGGTCCGTCCTGGTCGTCCGGGCGTGGACCCGGTTCGCGCGAGGCGAAGGCGAGATAGTGCCGGCCATCCGGCGCGATCAGCCGGGCCACGGCGTGTGTGACGGTGCCGTCGGCCAGCTTGCGCGCGACTTCCTCGCGCAGCCTGGACGGGACCGTACGTCCGAGCAGCTCGTGGTCCTGGTCGTCCAGGACATACAGGTGTACGCGGCGCGTGGTCGCGGCCAGTTCGCGCAGGGCGTCGACGCCGCCGTGCTTGAGCGTCGCGGCGGCCGCGTCCAGCATGATGACGGCGGGCGGGCCGAGGTCGAGGGTCGGTTCGGTGTTGCGGTGCCGGGCCTGGTCGCGCAGCCAGAGCGTGCCGCCGATGCCGATGGTGGCCGCCACCTGGGCGAGCAGGATCGACAGGAAGAACTTCCAGAACAGCCGGCCCATCTTTACTCGCGGATCAGCTGGTAGCCGAGACGGTAGACGGTCTGCAGGCAGGAGCGGCCGTCCGACAGCGTGCCGAGCTTGTGGCGCAGGCTGCTGAGGTGGACGTCGATGTTGCGGTCGAAGCGCGCCAGCGGGCGGCCCAGTCCCTGTTCGGACAGGTCGTTCTTGCTGACCGGGCGGCCGGCGTTGCGGGCCAGGACTTCGAGCAGGTTGAATTCGGTGCTGGTCAGTTCCAGCGGCGTGCCTTCCCAGGTCGCGCGGCGCTGCTCGGGCAGCATGGTCAGCTTGCCGACGGTGAGCTTGATGCCGGGTCCGTCGCTGCTGGCGCCTTGCGTGCGGCGCAAAATGGCGCGCACGCGGGCGGTCATCTCGCGCGGGGTGCAGGGCTTGGTCACGTAGTCGTCCGCGCCCAGCTCGAGGCCGAGGATGCGGTCGGCGTCGTCGCCGCGGCCGGTCAGCATCAGCACCGGGATGCGGCTGGCGGCGCGGATGCGGCGCAGGGTCTCGATGCCGTTCATACGCGGCATCATCACGTCGAGGATGGCGATCGCGTACTGGCCGCTGAGCGCTTCGCGCGCACCCAGCTCGCCGTCATGGGCGCAGGCCACGCGGAAGCCTTCCTGTTCCAGGTACTCGGTGAACATCCCTACCAGTTCGGTATCGTCGTCGATTAACAGCACTTGTGTCATGTTCGCATCTTAGCAAATGGGGATGGGGTCTGGCGGCGCCGGTCCCAGGTCTTTACCCGGTTTTACAAGCATTTAACACCACTTTACAGGACCGGGCACGAGAATGCGGCATCCCAACCACACAAGGATGTCGAACATGAATACGATCCGCAAATCGATCGCGGCCGCACTGCTCGCGGCCTGCTGCGCCTCCACTTTCGCCGCCGGCCAGGCCGAGGCGCCGCCGGCGGATGGCGATCACGCTGCCGGCCAGGGCCCGCGCCGCGGACCCGAAGGACGCGGACCCGAAGGACGCGGACCCGAAGGACGCGGACCCGAAGACGGTCCGCGCCACGGCCCCGGCGGCCCGGGCTTCGGCCACCGCTTTGGCCACCTGAAGCTGAGCGAAGCCCAGCAGGACAAGCTGTTCGCGATCGAGCACGCCGCCGCACCCCAGCGTCGCGAGCAGGAAAAGGCGATCCGCCGTGCGCACGAAGCCCTGGGCGCCCTGCGCGACGCCGCCCAGTTCGACGAAGCCAGGGCCGGCGCCGCCTCGCGCGAGCTTGGCCAGGCGATCGCCGCCGAGACCCTGCTGGAAGCGCGCCTGCATGCCCAGCTGCTGGCCGTGCTGACGCCGGAGCAGCGGGAACAGCTGCGCCAGCGCCGCCCGCAAGCGCCGCAAGAGCGCCCGTAAGCGATGGAGGAACAAGACATGGACCACCATCGCGACGGCCTCGCCGAGGACCTCGAACCCTTGCTGGAGATCGCTGCCAGCCGCCGCCAGTCGCTGCGCTGGCTGCTGGGCGGGATGGCGGCGCTGCCGCTCGCCAGTTGCGGCGGCGGCAGCACGATCGGCAGCGTCGATGCCAGCACGGCCAGCAGCGCCGGCACGGCCAGCACCGGCAGCACCGGCAACAGCTGCGCCGTCATCCCCGAGGAGACCGGCGGCCCTTACCCCGGCGACGGCACCAACAGCAATGGCAGCGGCGTCGCCAATGCGCTGACCCTGTCCGGCATCGTGCGCAGCGACATCCGCGCCAGCGTCTCGCCGGGCAGCGCGACCGCGCAGGGCATTCCGCTGACCATCAGGCTGCAGTTGGTGAACGTCGGCGCCGGCTGCGCGCCGATCGCCGGCGCCACCGTCTATCTGTGGCACTGCGACCGCGACGGCAACTACTCGATGTACGCGAGCGGCCTGACCAGGGAAAACTACCTGCGCGGCGTACAGGCGGCCGACGCCGACGGCCATGTGACGTTCACGAGCATCTTCCCCGGCTGCTACGCGGGCCGCATGCCGCATGTGCACTTCGAGGTCTTCCCCAGCCTGGCCAAGGCCGCCAGTGCGGCGGGCCGCATCAAGACATCACAGTTCACCTTCCCGATGGCGACGCTGAACGAGGTCTATGCGAACACGGCGTATGCGGCGAGTTCGCGCAACCTGGCGTCGATCAGCTATGCCACCGACAACGTGTTCAGCGACGGTACTTCGCTGCAGATGGGCAGCGTGAGCGGCAACGCCAGCACCGGTTACACCGTCACATTAGTAGTAGGCGTTTCACTCTAAAGCTGGATCGGGTTCGGGCCAAAGCCCTTACAATGGGCCGCATGAACAAGCCTCTGCTGCATTTCACGCACGGGAACAGCTATCCGTCCGGCGCCTACGGGCGCCTGCTCGAGGAGCTGGGCCGCGACTTCGACGTGCGCACCACCGACATGCTCGGCCACGATCCGCGCTATCCGGTGGACGATAACTGGCATGCGCTGATCGACGAACTGATCGCGCAGCTCGAGCGCCATGAAGAAGCGCCGATCCTGGTCGGCCACTCGCTCGGCGGCGCGGTCGGCATGCTGGCCGCGTGGCGCCGTCCGGACCTCGCGCGCTGCGTGGTGATGCTGGATTCGCCGGTGGTGGCGGGCTGGCGCGCCCATGTCTGGCGACTCGCAAAGGCGCTGGGCCTGGGCCGCAAGCTGTCGCCGGGCGGGATCGCGGAGCGCCGCAGGAACAGCTGGCCCTCGCGCGAGGCGGCCTACGCGCACTTCATCTCGAAACCGATCTTCCAGGCCTGGGCGCCGGGCGCGCTCGACGACTACCTGGACCACGGCCTGGCGCCGCACCCGGACGGTGTGCAGCTGCGCTTCGACCGCGACGTCGAAGCGGCCATCTACAGCAGCCTGCCGCATGACATGAACGCGGTGCTGCGCAAGCCTTACCCGCTGCCGATCGGCTTCGTCGCCGGCACCCGCTCGGAAGAACTGCGCCAGGCCGGCATGGCCTCGACCCGCAAGCTGGTCGGCGAGAACCTGGTCATGATCGAAGGGACGCATTTGTATCCGATGGAGTCGCCCCAGCTGACGGCGCAGCTGACGCGCGAGATGATCGCGCGCCTGCTGCCGGCCCTGGCGACAGGTGACCGCTGCAAGGCTTTCGCGTAGAATCCCCGGTTAACATTTATTCACCGGGAAGCCCTGCGATGGCAATCAAAAGCGACAAATGGATCCGCCGGATGGCGGAAGAACACGGCATGATCGAACCTTTCTCGGCCAGGCAGGTGCGAGAGAGCGAAGGCCGCAAGATCATCTCCTGGGGCACTTCGTCCTACGGCTACGACATCCGCTGCGCCGACGAATTCAAGGTGTTCACGAACATCAACAGCACCATCGTCGACCCGAAGAACTTCGATTCGAACTCCTTCGTCGACGTGAAAAGCGACGTCTGCATCATCCCGCCGAACTCCTTCGCGCTGGCCCGCACCATCGAGTACTTCCGCATCCCGCGCAATGTGCTGACGGTCTGTCTTGGCAAATCGACCTATGCGCGCTGCGGCATCATCGTCAACGTGACGCCCTTCGAGCCGGAGTGGGAAGGCTATGTGACGCTGGAGTTCTCGAACACCACGCCGCTGCCTGCCAAGATCTACGCCGGCGAAGGCTGCGCGCAGGTGCTGTTCTTCGAGAGCGATGAAGTCTGCGAGACTTCGTACAAGGATCGTGGCGGCAAGTACCAGGGGCAGCATGGGGTGACTTTGCCGAAGACCTGATACGGTTTCGGGCGGCATGCCGTCCAGGGTGTATCACATTGAAAGGGGGCTGCGGCCTCCTTTTTATATGGTGCCGGCTTTGTTTCAGGCCACGGCGAGGATGATCCCTGCATCGGTGATGCGCGCCATCGGGTCATCGACGCCAAAGCGCCATCCCGGCGGCATCGTCGTTTTCCAGCCGCGTACATGGTCCAGGTGGTGTGCTTCCTCGCGCGAAATCATGACGATGCCGAGGTGGGCGACGATCGCATCCCTGACCGCCATGAGGGATTCACCGCGATCGTACATTTTCAGGCACTCGTCACGGATAAGCACGCGGGGCACGATGTGCTCTCCGTAGCCTTCGCCCTTGATCGAGCGGCCCCGCAGGACCCACTCGTTGCGGATGAGGGGCATATGGAAAAAGCGCGTGTCGAATCCCGATTTCTCTTCCCAGTGATCGTAAAGCAGTTGGGCAAGAAGCAGGGCGCGGCGCTGGAAAATGGCGGTCGATGTGAATTCTGGTGGCGGTGTTATTTGCATGGGTTTTCTTTTCGCGTCCTCACGCTGCAATGGGCAGTGCGCGCGTCCCGCTGTCACGCAGCCACAGGTAGCGGTTCTTCAGGAAGCTGATATAGACGAGCGCCAGCAGCGGATGCGCGTTCGGACCGCATTCCACCGTGCGCTGGGTACCGGCGTCGACCTCGATCTCGAGCGGGGGCGACCAGCACCAGTCGATCTTCAGCCGCACCGTATGGCGGCCAGGCTTGACCGCGATGCGCGCCTCGCCTTTTTCGCCGATGGTGCCGGCATGGTCGCCGTCGACGAGGATGCGGTAGCTGCGCAGTTTGTCGCCCCATGCGGACGGTCTGCGGATCAGGATTTCTGCCATGCTGCCTCCCAGGAATAATGTCCAATTCTAGTGCACGGAATGGCCGGGGAAACTCACCGATTGTCGCATTGCCCCCGTTGCGCACGTCTGACAGCGCCGCGCAGCGCGGGCGAAAAAAAGAGGAGCCGCAGCTCCTCTTTTACGCCGTCAGGCCTGAATCGCTCAGTCCTGCTTCACGCAATCCACGAAGTAACCCAGCTTCCCATCCACCTCGCGCTTGACCAGCCCGTGCACATCGGTTTCGAAGCCCGGGAAGCGCTCGTTGAAGTCGCGTGCGAAGCGCAGGTAGTCGACGATGGTCTTGTTGAAGCGCTCGCCCGGGATCAGCAGCGGGATGCCGGGCGGGTAGGGCGTCAGCAGGATCGCGGTGATGCGGCCTTCCAGGTTCTCGATCGCCACGCGCTCGATCTCGCGGTGGGCCATCTTGGCGAAGGCGTCCGAAGGCTTCATCGCCGGGATCATGTCCGACAAATACATCTCGGTGGTCAGGCGCGCCACGTCGCGCGACTTGTAGAAGTCGTGGATCTGCTGGCACAGGTCGCGCAGGCCCCAGGACTCGTAGCGCGGGTTGACCGCGCAGAATTCCGGCATGATGCGCCACATCGGCTGGTTGCGGTCGTAGTCGTCCTTGAACTGCTGCAGGGCGGTCACCAGGGTGTTCCAGCGGCCCTTGGTGATGCCGATCGTGAACAGGATGAAGAAGGAATACAGGCCGCACTTCTCGATGATCACGCCGTGCTCGGCCAGGTACTTGGTCACGATCGAGGCCGGGATGCCGGAATCGTCGAAGGAGCCGTCCAGCGCCAGGCCCGGGGTCACCACGGTGGCCTTGATCGGGTCCAGCATGTTGAAGCCTTCGGCCAGCTTGCCGAAGCCGTGCCAGGTGTGGTCGGCGTGGATCATCCAGTCGGCCTGGGTGCCGATGCCTTCTTCGCTGGTGACCTGCGGGCCCCAGACCTTGAACCACCAGTCGTCGCCGATCTCTTCGTCGACCTTCTGCATCGCGCGGCGGAAGTCCAGCGATTCGTAGATCGACTCTTCGACCAGGGCGGTGCCGCCCGGCGCTTCCATCATCGCCGCGGCGACGTCGCAGGAGGCGATGATCGAATACTGCGGCGAGGTCGAGGTGTGCATCAGGTAGGCCTCGTTGAAGGCGTCCTGGTCCAGCTTGACGGTCTCGGATTCGCGCACCAGCACCTGCGAGGCCTGCGACAGGCCGGCCAGCAGCTTGTGCGTCGACTGGGTCGAGAAGATCATCGACTCCTTGGCGCGCGGGCGGTCGCGGCCGATCGCGTGCATGTTCTTGTAGAAGTCGTGGAAGGTCGCGTGCGGGATCCAGGCTTCGTCGAAGTGCAGGGTGTCGATCTTCCCGTCCAACATTTCGCGCAGGGTCTCGACGTTGTAGACCACGCCGTCGTAGGTCGACTGCGTGATGGTGAGGATGCGCGGCTTCTTGTTCTTGGCTTCGCGGGCGAACGGGTTCGCTTCGATCTTGCGGGCGATCGATTCGGGCGTGAACTCTTCCAGCGGAATCGGACCGATGATGCCGAGGTTGTTCCGGGTCGGCATCAGGAACACGGGGATCGCGCCGCACATGATGATCGAGTGCAGGATCGACTTGTGGCAGTTACGGTCCACGACGACGATGTCGCCCGGCGCCACGGTCGAGTGCCAGACCATCTTGTTCGAGGTCGAGGTGCCGTTGGTGACGAAGTAGCAGTGGTCGGCGTTGTAGATGCGCGCGGCGTTGCGCTCGGACTTGGCCACCGGACCGGTGTGGTCGAGCAGCTGGCCCAGTTCCTCGACCGCGTTGCAGACGTCGGCGCGCAGCATGTTCTCGCCGAAGAACTGGTGGAACATCTGGCCGATGGGGCTCTTCAGGAAGGCGACGCCGCCCGAGTGGCCGGGGCAGTGCCACGAATACGAGCCGTCGTTGGCGTAGTTGACCAGGGCGCGGAAGAAGGGCGGCGCCAGGCTGTCCAGGTAGGCCTTCGCTTCGCGGATGATGTGGCGCGCGACGAATTCCGGGGTGTCCTCGAACATGTGGATGAAGCCGTGCAGCTCCTTCAGGATGTCGTTCGGGATGTGGCGGCTGGTGCGGGTCTCGCCGTAGATATAGATCGGGATGTCCGAATTCTTGTGGCGGATCTCCTGCACGAAGGCGCGCAGCGCGGTCAGGGCGAAGTTGGTCTCTTCGATGGTGCCGCTGCCGAATTCCTCGTCGTCGATCGACAGCACGAAGGCCGAGGCGCGCGACTGCTGTTGGGCGAACTGGGACAGGTCGCCATAGCTCGTCAAGCCCAGCACTTCCATGCCTTCTTTTTCCATCGCGGCGGCCAGCGCGCGAATGCCGAGGCCCGAGGTATTCTCGGAACGGAAGTCCTCGTCAATGATGACGATTGGGAATCGAAATTTCATGGACAGCTCCAAAGCGAAGCGCCGTGCACCCCATCTCCCTCAAAGTAGAGATGGCCGGGCACGGCACCGAAAAAAAATAGAAGCGGATTTTCGCAGAATTTCCGCAAGTCGGCGCAAGTTTTTTTGTTAGCTTAGCCAGACTGGACCGATGGCGGCGCACCGTTGTTGTTGGCCAGGCAATGATAAAATGCCAGGGTCTACTCAGCGGAGGGCGGCATGAACCCAGTGCGCATCAGATTCGAGAGCAGGATCCCCCGGTCGCCAGCCGAACTCTGGGCCTGGAGCACCTCCGCGCGCGGCGTGCACACGGAGATGGCGCCGGTGCTCAAGCTGGAGTTCCCGAAAGGGATGCAGCACATCCCGCAAAGCCAGGACAGTCTCGGCAGCCCGCTGGGGAATTGCCGCTTCCTGCTGTTCGGCGTGGTGCCGGTCGACCTGTCGCGCCTGACCTTCGTGGAGATGGAGCCGGGCCGCCGCTTCGTCGAACAGTCGCCGCTGCTGTCGATGAAGTCGTGGCGGCACGAGCGTGTGATCGAAGCGGTCGACGACGGCGCGCTGGTGGTCGACAGCCTCGAGTTCACGCCGCGCATCGCGGGCCCGGTGGTCGGCTGGTTCGTGGGGCGCTTCTTCGCGCACCGCCACGCCGTGCTGCGCCGCGAATTCGGCGAGCGCCGTTCAGTGCCCCGCGCCGCCGCTGGCCATGAGGGCGCCGATCGGGTCGACATGCAGCCACGCGAAAGCGCCTAGCGCAAAGCCGATCACGGCGACCACGTAGGTGGCCGACAGCAGCCAGCGGCGGCGCGTCAGCAGCGTGATCGCCGCCAGCGAGATCGCGATCTGCTCGGCGGTGGTGGCCAGCGCCCACTGGTGGTGGGTGTGCAGCGCCTTCTCCGACTTCTCGTTCCATTCGTCGGATTCCTTCTCGAACTTCTCGGCCTCTTTCTTGATGGCGGCCTTCTCGCCTTCATAGCGGGCAACGTCGGCCTTGTACTTGGCCTGGGTCGGTTCGGGCATGCCAGGCAGCGAAGACGCCATCTCGGCCAGGTTCTGCTTGTTCGACTTGGCCTGGTAGTAGTTCCAGGAATTCGCCGCCGTGGTCTTGGCGATCGCCGCGTTGTTCTTGAAGAGGGCCGCGTCGTTCTGCGTGGCGCCGCCCAGGTAGCCGAACAGCGCGCCGACCGTGGCCAGCACCGCGGTCATGACGGCGATGTTGTTGGAGAAGTTGTCGCCGCCATGGGCAGCGTGTTCGACCGCGTGATCGTGCGGGCCATGCACGTGGAAACCGTGTCCGGACATATTGTTTATTTCTTTTCGTAAGTGACGAAGGAAAAGGCGACGCCGTCCTTCGATACGTGTTCTTCGCGCGCGCTGGCGGTCCACACCGCCGGATCGATCTCCGGGAAGAAGGTGTCGCAGCGGTAGACGCCGTCGATGTGCGTCACGATCAGGCGGTCGGCGATGCCCATGGATTCGGTGAAGATCTGCGCCCCGCCGATGATGCTGGCCTGCTCATCGCCGACCAGCGCCACCGCTTCCTCCAGCGAGCCGGCGACTTCGACGCCCTCGTGCGACCAGTCGCGGTTGCGCGTGACGACGATGTTGCGGCGCTTGGGCAGCGGCCGGCCGATCGAGTCGAAGGTCTTGCGGCCCATGATGATGGGGCGCTCGATGGTGACGCGCTTGAAGTGCGCGAGGTCTTCGGGCAGGTGCCAGGGCAGCTGGTTGTCGACGCCGATGCCGCGCTGGGCGTCCATCGCGACCACCAAGGTGATGTGCTTGCTCATATCTATACCGCCACCGGCGCCTTGATTGCCGGATGGGGATCGTAGCCGGCCACGTCGAAGTCCTCGAACTTGTAGTCGAACAGCGAATCCGGCTTGCGGCGGATAGACAGCTGCGGCAGCGGGCGCTCTTCGCGCGACAGCTGCAGCTCGACCTGTTCCAGGTGATTCGAATACAGGTGGCAGTCGCCGCCGGTCCAGATGAAATCGCCGACTTCGAGTCCGGCCTGCTGCGCCATCATGTGGGTCAGCAGGGCGTAGGAGGCGATATTGAAGGGTACGCCCAGGAAGATGTCGGCGCTGCGCTGGTAGAGCTGGCAGGACAGCTTGCCGTCGGCGACGTAGAACTGGAACAAGGCGTGGCAGGGCGGCAGCTTCATCTGCGGCACGTCGGCCACGTTCCAGGCCGAGACGATCATGCGGCGCGAGTCCGGATTGTTCCTGATCTGGTCGAGCACCTGGCTGATCTGGTCGATATGCCCACCGTTGGGCGCCGGCCAGCTGCGCCATTGGTAGCCGTAGATCGGACCCAGTTCGCCATTCGCGTCGGCCCACTCGTCCCAGATCGAAACCCCGTGTTCCTTCAGGTAGGCGATGTTGGTGGAACCGGCCAGGAACCAGATCAGTTCATGGATGATGGACTTCAGGTGCACCTTCTTGGTGGTCACCAGCGGGAAGCCGTCCTGCAAATTGAAGCGCATCTGGTAGCCGAACACGGAGCGTGTGCCGGTGCCGGTTCGATCTAGCTTGACCGCGCCATGGTCGCGGACATGGCGCATCAGGTCTGAATATTGGCGCATCGGAGTCGTGAATCTAAAGCGGTTAACAAGCCGGCATTTTACCCGATCGCCGCAGCCAGTTCTGCCGCCAGCAAGGCCACCGCTTCGCGCACCCGGCCGTCCGGCGTATCGAGCAGATTGTCCCCGACATAGCATTCGAAATAAGAGGTGTCCGGCAGCACGCCGTGATTGATCCGGTGGAACGTCCAGATGCCGTGCTCGGCCGCCAGCTTGCGGCGGATCTCCAGCGCGCGTTCGCGGCTCACCGGCAGGTGCAGGTGCAGCATGTTGGCCTGCGGCGCCGCCGGATTCACCTTGATGACGGGATGGTCGCGCAGCACGTCGTACAAGAACTGGGTGCGGCGGAACAGGGGCGGCATGCTGGCCAGGCGCGCATCGAACTGCATCGCCGCCGCCACCACATAGGGCGACTGGTGCACCAGCTTGCCGCCCTGGCGCGCGAACCATTTGGCGGCGCGGGCGACGAATTCGCTTGAACCCAGCAGCATGGCGCCGCCCAGGCCGCCGATGCCCTTGTACAGCGACACGTAGACCGAATCGAAGCCGGCCGCGATCTCGGCCAGCGGACGGCCATAGCCGGCCGCCGCTTCCCACAGGCGCGCGCCGTCCATGTGCAGGTGGATGTCCTGCTGCTTGCAATGCGCCTTGATGGCCTCCAGCTCATCCCAGGCGGACAGCTGGCCGCCGATTTCGCGCATCGGGATTTCGAGGCTGACGGCGGACAAGCGGTCTGGAATGTCGGTGATGTCGGCCGCCGTCCAGGGACGGTGGCGGTCGCCTACCGACAGCGCATCGAAGTGGTGCAGCAGCTGGTAGTTCGAGCCTTCGTGGACGAAGATGTGCGAGGTCGGGTGCAAGGCCACCGGCGCCTTGCCACGCTCCATGGCCGCCAGGCGCAGGGCCGTCACCTGGGTCATGGTGCCGGAAATGCAGAATACGGCCGCTTCGAAGCCGAGCAGCTCGGCCACCTTGCGTTCGAAGTCCTGGATCAGGGCGCCTTCGCCGTAGACGTCGTGGCTGATGCCATTGGCTTCGCACCAGGCGGCCATGGCGGAAAACATCTCGGCCGGGCGGCGCGGGCGGTGGCCGGGGAGGATGGTGGTGCAGCGGGCAAGAAGTTCGGTATCGCTCATGCAGCAACTGTACACCGAACAAGCAGGGCCGTGAAGGGCGGCCCTGCCGGGGATTAGTAACGCGGCAGCGCCGGGCGCGCGCCGGCCGCCTGCGCGGCCTGCGCATCGTCGAGCTTGAACAGGCGCACCGCGCGCGCCAGCTGCCCGGCCTGTTCCTGCATGGCCTGGGCGGCGGCGCTGGCTTCCTCGACCAGGGCCGCGTTGTGCTGGGTGACCTGGTCCATCTCGCCGATCGCGCGGTTGATGTTCTCGATGCCGCCGGTCTGTTCGGTGCTGGCGGCGCTGATGCGGCCCATGATGCCGGTTACCTGCTCGGCGCTGTGCAGCACCTCGGCCATGGTGGTGCCGGCTTCCTGCACCAGGCGGCTGCCGGCGTCGACTTCGGCGCCCGAGGCCTGGATCAGGGTCTTGATTTCCTTTGCCGCGGCGGCAGAGCGCTGCGCCAGATTGCGCACTTCGGAGGCCACGACCGCGAAGCCGCGGCCCTGTTCGCCGGCGCGCGCCGCTTCGACGGCCGCATTCAAGGCCAGGATGTTGGTCTGGAAGGCGATGCCGTCGATGACGCCGATGATGTCGCCGATGCGGCCCGAGGACTGCTTGATCGCCTCCATGCGCTCGATCACCTGGCTCACCATGCGGCCGCCTTCTTGCGCGACCATCGAGGTGTTCACCGCCAGCTGGTTCGCCTGGCGGGCGTCGCCGGCGTTCTGGCGCACGGTCTCGGTCAGGTCCTGCATCGAGTTGGCGGTGACGGCCAGGGTCGCGGCCTGCTGCTCGGTGCGGGCCGACAGGTCGAGGTTGCCGGAGGAGATTTCATTCGACGCGTTGAGGATCTGCTCGGCGCCGCCGCGCACCTGGCCGACCACGTTCGACAGGCCCTTGCCGATCTCGTTCATGGCCGCGGCCAGGCGTCCGATCTCGTCGCGGCGGCCGGCGTCCAGCGAGACGGTGAGGTCGCCCTGGGCCATGCGCACGGCGGCGTCGCGGGCCGCGCCCAGCGGACGGGTGACAGTGCGCTTCATCATGGCGTTCAGGATGAGGGCGAAGATCGCCAGCGCGACCAGGCCGCTGAGGATGGCGCGGTTGCGCAGTTTGGTGGCTTCCTGGACGATCTCGTCGTCGAAGGTGCCGCCGGCGATCAGCCAGTTCCAGTCCTGGAACAGCGAATACGCGACGATGCGGTCGCGCGGCGGCGTGCCGTCCGTGCTTTGCAACGGATAGACGGTCAGGCCTTCTTTGGAAGCCAGCATCGCGCGCACGTATTCGCGGCCGTCGGCGTCGCGGTTGCCGAGGATGTTCTGGCCTTCCTTGTTGGGGTGGACGATCAGGTCGCCGAAGTTCTTGCCGGGCGCCGCGTTCAGCACGTAGAAGTAGCCGGTCTCGCCGACTTTCATGCCGCGGATGCGCTCCTTCAGCATGGCCAGGTCGCGGCTGATGTCGATGCCGACGTAAAGCACGGCGATGACCTTGCCGCTCTTGTCGAGCACCGGGTCGTAGCTGGTGATGGTCTGCTTGCCGAACAGGGTGACCAGGCCGACGTAGGCCTTGCCGGCGCGGACCCGGGCATAGGCCGGGCTGGCGTGGTCGAGCACCGTGCCGACCGCGCGCTCGCCGTTTTCCTTGCGCACCGAGGTGCTCACGCGAACGAAGTCCTCGCCGTTGGCGACGAAGACGGTGGCGTTGCCGCCGGTCTCGCGGGTGAAGCGGTCGGGCACGCTGAAATCGAGGTTGAGCGGCGTGTCGCCGTTCTTCAGCACCGGCACCTGCTTGCCGGCGACGTCGACGGTGTTGGCCGTATCGACGCTGAATTCGCCCGGCAGGGCGGCGGCGAAGACCTTGGCGAAGCTGACGGCCTCGCTGGACACGGCCTTGTCGAACATCTCGACGGTCGCCATCACGCTGCCCAGTTCGGCCTTGACGTTGACGACTGCGCGCTCGTGCAGCAGGTTCGAAGTGGTCCAGCTGATGGTGGTGACCAGCACGGCCAGGATCAGGCCGACAAGTGTGAAAGTGAAAGCGGTGATCTTCGAGCCGACCGACCAGCGCGAGACGTCGAACATGGGCTTGTTCATGAAATCCGGTTATGCAAGGGGAATCCCCGATGATACCGGAAGTATCCGCAGGGCAACTACGGAGAAACCCTTAGTCCGACGTATTCCTGCAACAAATTATTATGCTGGCATGCCCTTTTGTTATGCGTGCACGTGGTGGAATTGCAGCGCCGCCAGGTTGGCATAGATCCCGCCCAGCGCCACCAGCGAGGCATGGGTGCCGGTCTCGACGATGCGGCCGTCTTCCATCACGATGATGCGGTCGGCGCGCTGCACGGTGGCCAGGCGGTGGGCGATGATCAGGGTGGTGCGGCCGACCATCGCCGCCTCCAGCGCGCTCTGCACCAGGCGTTCGGATTCGGCATCCAGCGCGCTGGTGGCTTCGTCGAGCAGCAGCAGGGGTGGATTCTTCAGCAGGGCGCGCGCGATGGCGATGCGCTGGCGCTGGCCGCCGGACAGGCGCACGCCGCGCTCGCCCAGATAGGAGGCATAGCCCTGCGGCAGGCGCTCGATGAATTCGTGGGCGGCCGCCATCTTCGCCGCGGCGATGACTTCGGCGTCGCTGGCTTCCGGGCGGCCGTAGCGGATGTTCTCCATCGCGTCGGCCGAGAAGATCACCGTGTCCTGCGGAACGATGCCGATCGCGCCGCGCAACACCTGCAGGTCGAGGTCGCGGATGTCGGCGCCGTCCAGCAGGATCGCGCCGGATTGCGGGTCGTAGAAGCGCAGCAGCAGCTGGAACAGGGTGGTCTTGCCGGCGCCGGAAGGGCCGACCACGGCCACCGTTTCGCCGGGCTGGATCTGCAGATCCAGGTGCGACAGCGCGGCGTGGTCCGGACGCGAGGGATAGGAGAAGCCGACCTCCTGGAGTTGCAGCGAGGCGCCGCCGGCGTGGCGCGGCGGCAGCGGCTTCGGATGCAGCGGGCTGGCGATGCTCGAACGCAGGGCCAGCAGTTCCAGCAGGCGCTCGGCGGCGCCGGCCGCGCGCTGGGCCTCGCCCATCACCTCCGACAGCGCGCCGACCGCGCCCGAGACGATGGACGCATACAGGATGAACTGGCCCAGGTCGCCGCCGGTCATGGTCCCGGCCAGCACCGCGTGGGCGCCCAGCCACAGCACGAAGACGATGGCGCCGAACACCAGCACGATGGCCAGCATGGTCAGCACGGAGCGCGCGCGGATGCGCCGCATCGCGGTCTGGAAGGCCTGTTCGACCGAGTTGCCGAAGCGCCGGGCCTCGCGGGCTTCGCCGGTGTAGGCCTGCACGGTCGGCATGGCGTTGAGGATCTCGCCGGCCATGGCGGAAGCGTCGGCGATGCGATCCTGCGAATCGCGCGAGAGCTTGCGCACGCGGCGGCCGAACAGCACGATCGGCACCACCACCAGCACCAGCAGGCCGAGGATGATCGAGGTCAGCTTGGCGCTGGTCACGAACAGCATCGCCAGGCCGCCGACGAAGAGCAGGGTATTGCGCAAGGCCAGCGAGATGCTGGTGCCGACCACGCTCTGGATCAGGGTGGTGTCGGTGGTCAGGCGCGACAGCACTTCGCCGCTGCGGGTGGTCTCGAAGAATTCCGGGCTTTGCCGCACCACGTGGGAGTAAACCGCGCTGCGGATGTCCGCGGTGACGCGCTCGCCCAGCCAGGACACCATGTAGAAGCGCGCGGCGGTGGCCACGCCCAGCACCGCGGCCACGCCGAACAGGGCCAGGAAGGTGGCGTTGACGTTGGCGATGCTGCCGCTGCCGGCGGCGCCGAAGCCGTGGTCGATCATCTGCTTGAAGGCGTAGGGGATGGCCAGGGTGGCGCCGGCGGCGACCAGCAGGGCGATCCCGGCCAGCACGAACTGGCGGCGGTAGGGCTTCAGGAAAGGCAGCAGGCCGGCGAGGGCCTTGAAGGTGCTTTGGCGGCTGGGGGTGGAACTGTCGCTCATGTGTCCTGGTTTCTTGTTTTCGTGTGGTTCAAAGTTTCATCGGGTCGACGTAACCCGTCAGCTCGAGATAGCCGCGGCCCAGGCGGCGGCCCTCCCGCTCGACCATCACCGCGCCCTCCCAGTACACCGCGCCGGTGGAACGGCGCGAGTCGAGTTCCTGGTCGGGCTGCAGCGGCGTCAAGCGCCAGGCCAGGGCGCCGGTCGTGATCGTGGTGGCGACCGGATAGCTGGCGCCGGTGCGCGGCGACTTCCATTGTTGCTGCGGCGTGAAGGCGACCTGTCCGGGATTGTACTGTGTGACGCGGCCGGCGGCATCGCGGTGGGTCGCATGGGCCCAGAGCTTGCCGCCGTCCTTGGCGCGGATCTGGAAGGCCATCAGGGCGCCGCCGTCGTCGAGATTGATGCCGGCCCAGTCCCAGCCGGCGGCGTTCGTTTCCAGCACCTGGCTGGACCATTCGTGATCCAGCCATGCGCTGCCTTTGACTTGTACCGGCGTGCCGGCGCGGGTGACGGCGCCCGTCACGCGCAGTTGCGGCTCGCTGTAGTAATAGCTGGCGTGTTCGGGCCTCAAGCCTTTTCGGGAGAAGCCGGCCTCGCCCTGCAGCAGCATCGGCTGGGTCGGCGCCAGCTGGAGATCGAAGGCGAGTTCGCCGCCGCGCACGGACACCTGGTAGCGGCCGTCCGCGCCACGTTGCATGCGCCAGTCTTCCAGCTTCACGTCGGTGCTGCCGGTCCTGGCCCAGGCCAGGCCGAATCCTTCGCGCGCACTGCGCTGTTCGTGCACGAGATGGCCGGTGGCCGGATCGGACAGGGCGGCGTGGCCGATGATCAGCTGCCTGGGCGCGAAGGCGCTGGGATTGGCCTCGTCGTGTTCGGTACGGCTGCGGAAGAAGGTGACCTGGAAACCAAGCGGCTTGCCGTCCGGTGTTTCGAGCCAGCCGGTCACGTACCACCATTCCGTGCGGTGCGCCGGGTGGGCGCCGAAGTCCTGCGGGAAGACGAGCGTACGGCCCGGCAGGACGGGCGCAAACGAAGGTGGCGCGGCCTGCACGGCGCTGGCCAACAGCAGCAGGATGAAGAGCAATCGGCGCAGCATCACCAGTCCTCCCGCACCGCGCGCACCGGCCCGCCGGACAGCGCATACCGGCCCGACACCAGCGCCGTGAGCACCGAAGCCGCCACCAGCACCGCCGCCACGCTGCCCAGCAGCGGCCAGGGCAGGTGCAACTGCATGGTCCAGTGGAAGGATTGCGGGTTCACGACATAAACGAGAATGAGGCTGATCAGGAGGCCGAGCGCGAAGCCGGTGGCCACGCCCAGCACGGTCAGCGAACCGCCTTCCAGGGCCAGGATGCGCAGCACCTGGCCGCGCGAGACCCCCACGTGGCGCAGCATGCCGAACTCGCGGGCGCGCGCCAGGGTCTGGGCCGAGAAGGTGGCCGCCACCCCGGACAGGCCGATGGCGATGGCGATCGCTTCCAGCAGGTAGGTGACGGCGAAGCTGCGGTCGAAGATCCTGAGGCTGGCGGCGCGGATCTCGCCGGGACTGGCGAATTGCAGGGTGGCGCCGAAGGGCAGCGCGCGCAGGCGGGCGGCAATGGCATCGACGGGCACGCCCTTGTCCGCCCACAGCGCGGCGTCGGTGACGGTGCCGTCGCCGGTCAGGCGCCGGTAGTCGGGCAGGCGCACCACCACGGAGCCGGACTGGTTCGCATAGTCGCGCCAGACGCCGGCCACGAAGAAGCTTTCCCTGCGCCCGCCCAGCGGCAGGGCGACGCGCTGGCCGGGGCGGAAGCCGTACAGGTCGGTCATGGCTTCCGACACCCACAGCGGCAGTTCGCCCGCCGGCGCCGGCACGGCCTCGCCGACCAGCGCCAGCAGGCGTCCCGGGTCCGCCGCGTCGATGTCGCGCGCGATCAGGGTGACGGCGGGGCGCGCGGAATCCAGCGACAGCGGGCGCGTACGCAGGAAGGCCGAACGCGACACGCCCGGCAGCGCGGCGATCGCCGCCTGCTCCGGCGCGCCCAGGTCGCCGGTATTGCCGCCGCTGGCGGTGCGCACATACAGGTCGGCCGGCAGGATGTGCAGGATCCAGTCGTCGACGGAGACGCGGAAGCTGGCCACCATGATGCCCATCGCGACCATCAGGCTGAAGCTGGCCAGCACGCCGCCCAGCGCGATCGAGGCCTGGCCCGGCGCATTCGCCAGCCTTGCCAGCGCCAGGTTCAGGACCGGCGATTGAGCGGAAGAAGCCCGGCGCAGCTGCCAACGGTTCAGCAAACGGAAACTGCTGGCCGCCAGGCGCGGCATCAGGCCGATCCCGCCGATCAGCAGCAGGGCGACGGCGACATAGCCGAACAGCGGCAGCTCGAACACCGGCGGCGCAAAGGCGCAGGCGACGGCGGCGCCCAGGCAGAGCAGCGAAGGCCAGAGGCGCGACAGGCGTTCCAGCGCGGTCTCGTCGTTGCCGGACTTGAGCGCCACCGCGGGCCGGGCGCGCGCGGCTTCCCAGGCCGGCGCCGCGCAGCCCAGCAGGGCCACGCCTAGGCCCAGCAGGAAGAACACGCAGACCGCCAGCGGCGTGAACACGACGGTCGGCTTCACGCCGGGGAAGTAGCCGGCGCCAAGGTCGCCGCCGAAGAAGGCCAGCGCGGCCGCCGCCAGGCCGTAGCCGGCGGCGATGCCGAGCAGGGAACCGATCACGCCCAGGCTCGCGCCTTCGACCAGCACCTGGCGCAGCAAAGCGCGGCGCGGCAGGCCCAGCACGCGCAGCAGCGCGAACTGGCTGCGCCGGCGCAGCACGGACAGGGCCTGGGTCGAGAACACGAGGAAGGCGCCGGTGAACAAGGCCACCAGCGCCAGCACGGTCAGGTTGACGCGGTAGGCGCGGCTGAGGTTATTGTTGCGGCTTTCCTGGTTGGCGTCGTTGGGCGCGGCCACCGTGAAGCGGCCCGGATACGCCTTTTCCAGCTCGAGCGCCAGCGCGCGCTCGAAAGCGCCGCGGTCGACGCCGTCGCGCAATTTCAGGTCGACGCGCGACAGCTTGCCCAGCTGCTTGAAGCGCCATTGCAGGGCGCCGATGTCCATCACGGCCAGGCGCTGGCCGCTGCGCGCGCGCAGGATGGGGCCTGCCACGCGCAGCGGCACGTCGTGGGTGCCGGCGCGCAGCGTCAATATCGATCCGGTGCGCACGCCCAGCCATGCCTGGGCCGCCGGCGACAGGAAAATGGTGTCGTCGCCAAGCACGTCGGCGCCGTGATCTTTCGCGGGCACGCCGCTCAGGTCTGGCGAGACATAGCCGGCGCGCAGCGCATCCAGGCCCACGATCTTGAGCGATCCCGGCTTGCCGGCCAGCGCGGCATCGACTTCCAGGACCGGCGAGGCCACCGCCACGCCCTCGTGCGTGGCCAGCCGCGGGTAGATGCGCTCGTCGAACTGGGCTTCGCGCCCGGCCACCTGCAAATCCGCCTGGCCGGCCAGGCTCTGGATCGCGGCGGAGAATTCGTTGAAGGCGGCGGCATTGATCAGGTGGATGGCAAAGCCCATGGCCACCCCCACTGCAATCGCCACCACGGCCAGCAGGGCGCGCATCGGGTGCGCGCGCCACTCGCCGAACAGCAGCCAGCGCGAGAGCAGTCCTAGGCCGGACATTCCACCGCCAGCGCTTCTCGCTGGCGCCTCGCTTCCAGCCGCGCCGCCTCATGCTTTGGACCGTGCACGGTGCGCGCCAGGTCTTCCTCGGTCCATTTGTGGCGCAAGCGCAGCTTCTCGCATTTCTGGCGCCTGGCGTAGGCGGCGCGGTTCTGCTTGGCCTGCGTTCTTTCCTCCTTGGCCTGTTCCTTCTCGCGCGCGATGCGGGCCTTTTCCAGTTCCAGCAGAGTGCGGGCATCGCCGCCTTGCGGCCCCATGGTGTCGGCGGGCGAGATGCCGGCCGGCGGCGGGGGCAATGCCTGCGATGCGCCGTGCGCGCAGGGACGGTCGCCATAGCTGGTCTTGCCGTCGACCGTGCATTTGTACACGGACTGGGCCTGCACGGAGGCCGACAGCACGCAGGAACCGATCAACAAAAGAAGGCGCATCATGAAGCTCTCCCGGTCAAAGAATTTTGCCAGGGTTCATGATGCCCAGCGGGTCGAGCGCGGCCTTGATGGCACGCATCAGGTCCAGCTCGACTTGCGCCTTGTAGCGCGGCAGCTCGTCGCGCTTCAGGGCGCCGATGCCGTGTTCGGCCGAAATCGAGCCGGCGAAGTCCGCCACGCTGTCGTGCACGATGCGGTTGACGTCGCCCTGGTAGGCCAGGAAGGCTTCATGCGGCGTACCGGCGGGCGGCGCGATGTTGTAGTGCAGGTTGCCGTCGCCCAGGTGGCCGAAGCAGACCACCTGCACGCCCGGCCAGGCGCGGGCCAGCAGGGCGTCGGTCTTTTCCACGAAATCGGCGATGCGCGAGATCGGCACCGAGATGTCGTGCTTGATGTTCTTGCCGTCCGCGGCCTGGGCCAGCGGGATGTGCTCGCGGATCGCCCACAGCGCGCGCGACTGCGCGATCGAGGTCGCGACCACGGCGTCCTGGGCCAGGCCCGCTTCGAGCGCGTTCTCGATGGTCTCTTCCAGCAGGCGCACGGCGTGCTGCTCGGACTCGTGGCTGGATAGTTCCAGCAGGGCGTATTGCGGGTGCGTTTGCGGGAAGGGCTGGGGCAGGTTGGGGAAGTGCTTGCCCACCAGGCGCAGGCAGACGTCGCTCATCAGCTCATAGCCGGTGAGGGTCGGGCCGGCGGTTTCCTGGGCCAGCTTCAGGAGTGCCAGCGCGTCGCGGCAGCTGCCGAGTGCGACCAGGGCGGTGATGCCGGCCTTCGGCTGCGGGAACAGCTTCAGCACGGCGCCGGTGATCACGCCCAGCGTGCCTTCGGCGCCGATGTAGAGGTCGCGCAGGTCGTAGCCGGTATTGTCTTTCCTGAGCCCGCGCAGGCCGTTCCACAGTTCGCCCTGGGCGGTGACCACTTCGAGGCCCAGGCATAGCTCGCGCGTGTTCCCGTAGCGCAGGACGCCGGTGCCGCCGGCATTCGTCGCCAGGTTGCCGCCGATGGTGCAGCTGCCTTCGGCCGCCAGCGACAGCGGGAACAGCATGCCTGCTGCGCCGGCCGCCTGCTGGATGTCGTGCAGGATGCAGCCGGCGTCGACGGTCATGGTGCGGTTGATGCCGTCGACGGCGCGGATGCGGTTCAGGCGCCGCAGCGAGAGCACCACGGCGCGTCCGGATTCATCCGGCACGCTGCCGATCACCAGGCCGGTGCGCCCGCCCTGCGGCACCACCGGCACCCGGTGCGCGGCGCACAGCTGGACCAGGCCGGCCACCTGCTGCGGGTCGGCGGGGCGCAGCACGGCGCGGGCACGGCCCATGTAGCGGCCGCGCCAGTCGCTCAGGTAGGGCGAAACGTCGGCGTCTTCGGTGAGCACATGGTCGGCGCCGATCAGCTCGCGGCAATGCGCGAGGAACAAATCAGTCATGCGGCACTTTGACCTTGTCGAGCAGCTCCTTGGCCAGCTTTTTCGCCTGCTTCTTGTAGGGGCGCAGGTAGAGCAGGGCGAACACGAAATAGGAAACCACCAGCAGCACCTCGCCCAGCGCCATGATGCGCGAGATCTCGGACCGGTCGCTCCAGGCGCGCACCGCGCCCTCGATGAAATAGATCAGGATGACCATCGACGACCACTGCAGCGTGTACAGGTCGCGCTTGATCACGCCGCGCAGCGGCAGCAGCAGCGGCAAGGCTTTGAGCGCCAGCAGCGAGCCGCCCGGATGCAGCGGGGCCACCACGATTTCCCAGGCCAGCAGCCAGGCGCACAGGATGACCAGGCTGGTCACCGCTCCCGTATGAAATACCCGATGCACTTGCATTGCTTATTCCATCCCTTGCAGATTGCGGCTCGCCAGCGCCAGGCGCCGGCCCAGCGCGACCGCCAGCCGCTTCTCGTCGTCCGTGATCGGGCGGTTGCCGTCCACGCCGGACCAGTGGGTCGCGCCGTAGGGGCTGCCGCCGCTCGCGGTGGTCATCAGTTCCGGCATGGTGTAGGGCAGGCCCATCACCATCATGCCGTGGTGCAGCAGCGGGATCATCATCGACAGCAGGGTCGACTCCTGGCCGCCGTGCAGGCTGCCGGTGGAGGTGAACACGGCCGCCGGCTTGCCCGCCAGGGTCCCGGACAGCCACTGCGCCGAGGTACCGTCGAGGAAGTACTTCATGGCCGCCGCCATGTTGCCGAAGCGGGTGGGCGAACCGAGCGCCAGCCCGGCGCATTCCGCCAGATCATCCAGCTCGACATAGGGCGCGCCGCTGCGCGGGATGTCGGGCTCGGTCGCCTCCGCCACGGTGGAGACGGCAGGCACGGTGCGCAGGCGAGCCTCCGCGCCGGGAACGCTTTCGACGCCCTGGGCGATGAGTTCAGCCAGTTTGCGAGTCTTGCCATGCCGCGAGTAATACAGGATGAGGATGATCGGATTGGTTGGGTTCATCGTTGGTATTATAGGGCGGTTTATTCCTCCAACGTGTCCAGATGCTATCGAAAACGGTTTCCTCCATCTCCCGCTCCACCAGCGAGATGATCAACGTCAGCGTCGACATGGTGCGCGGCCTGACCTGGGCCGAGGTGCGCGACCTGGTGCGCTTCGCGCGCCGGCGCCTGTTGGATGAAAAGTTGCCGCAGGTGGCGGGCAGCCTGACCTTCACCACCACGCTGGCGCTGGTGCCGCTGCTGACGATCGTGCTGGCCATCTTCACGACCTTCCCGATCTTCGGCCAGCTGCGGTCGAGCCTCGACCATTATTTCGTGCAGATGGTGATGCCGAAGGCGATCGCCAACACGATCACCTCGAACCTGACCCAGTTCGCCAGCAAGGCGACGCGCCTGTCCGCGGTGGGCGCGGTGGCGCTGGTGCTGACCACGGCGGCGATGATCGGCATGATCGAGCGCGCCTTCAACCAGATCTGGCGCGTCAAGCGTCCGCGTCCGCTGGTGCAGCGGGTCCTGATCTACTGGGCCCTGGTGACGCTCGGGCCGCTGCTGTTCGGCATCTCGCTGACCCTGACTTCGCAGCTGTTCAGCGCCACCACGGGCCTGATGAGCGCCGTTCCCTTCCTCGGCGCGCTGTTCTATAGCGCGGTCTCGGTGGCCCTGACCACCGGCGCCTACACGCTGCTCTACATGACCGTGCCGAACCGCTGGGTCGACTGGCGCGATGCGCTGTGGGGCGGGCTGGTGGCGGCGATCGCCTTCGAGGTCGCGAAGCGCGTATTCGCGATTTTCATCCGCCAGTTCCCGACCTACGCCATCATCTACGGCGCGCTGGCGGCGCTGCCGCTGTTCCTGCTGTGGATGTATCTGTCCTGGCTGATCACGCTGGTGGGCGCGCTGCTGACGGCGGCGCTGCCGGTGGTGAAGTACGAACGCTGGTGGTACGAGCCGGCGCCGGGCGGCGCTTTCGTCGACGCGATGGCCATCCTGAAGGTGCTGCACGGCGGCGCGGCGATCACCGGCACGGCGCTGGTGACCGGCGCCCAGATCCGCGCCCACACGCGCATCGGCTACGACGAGATGAGCCTGCTGCTGGAGCAGATGGTGGCGGCCGGCTGGGTGGGCCGGGTGCATGCCGAGGAATCGCTGCGGGCGGTCTGGGGCCGCGGCGCGCGCGAGGGCGGGGAGGGCTGGGTGCTGCTGGTCGATCCGGGACTGATCCGCTTGTCCGACGTGTACCGGCGCTTCGTGTTCGGCGCGGCCGGCGTGGAATCGGCAGCCGGCGCCGGCGCCGGGGCGGGAACCGCGGCCGGCGAGCCGGGGCCCGCTTCGCCGCTGGCGCTGGATACGGCGGGGCTGGCGCGGCGGGTCGAAGAGGCTGTCGAGCGCGGCCTGGACCAGACTCTGGCTGAGCATTTCGCTAATTAATCGGAGGAGCCGCGGCTGTTCCGTGTCTGTCTGGATACGGAATATATTGAATTGTGGAATCAAACGTTGCCGGATGTTACTATTGTCGGCATACGTTTGGAGATCACATGATCGTTCGCCGCTTCCTTTTTGGCCTGCTGTTCCTGTGCTGGACTGCGCTGGCCCATGCCGGAACGGACCAGGACGATTTCATGCACGCGCTGGCCACCGCCCGCGAGGAAGCCTACGTCACGCCCAGCGCGGCGCTCGCCAAACTCGATCAATTGAAGGAAGGACGGAGCGGCCAGGAACTCGGCCACCTGCTGGTCGAAACTAGCCGCGCCAACTTCTGGCTCGGCAAGAAGCAGGAAGCCCTGGCCGCCGCTCTCGACGCCGAAAAACTCGGCCGCGAATCCCACGACGATGTGCTGCTGGCGAAGGCCATGCTGAGCCACGGCCTGGTGCTGTCCCGGCTGGTGCACGACCAGGACGCGGCGCGCAAGCTGATCGCGAACGCCGCCGCGCTGGCCGAAACGACCGAAGACATCCACCTGAAGACCCGCGCGCTGGTGGCCCAGGGCCTGCTGGCCGACCAGGAAGGCCGCAGCGACGACGCCCTGGACTACGTCGAGCAGGCCGCCGGCCTGGCCCGCAGCGGCGCCGATCCCGACGCGCTGGCGATGGCGCTGCGCGAACAGGCCAGATTGATGGCGGTGGTCGGCGATGCCGCGCCGGCGCTGAAGCTGGCCGACGAATTGCTGGCCATCGCCAGGAGCCGCGGCATCCCGGCCCAACTGGCCCATGCCAGGCTGATCGAATACGCGACCGCCGCACATGCCGGCAATCCCAGGCGCGCCGAAAAAGCCTTGCAGTCCGCCGTGGACATCCTCGAACAGCTGGACGCCCGCGAACGCCTGGCGGTGCCGCTGGCGAACCTGGCCGAACTCTACGTCCAGTCGCGCCGCTTCGGCGAAGCCGCGCGCACCAGCGAGGCGGCGCTGCGCATCGCGCGCGAGGTCGGCGACGAGAACGGCGCCCGCCTGGCGTCCTACGAGCTGGGCCTCAGCTATATCTATTTCCGCAACGTGGCCCAGGGCCGGCAGATGGTCGACACCGCGCTCGACGGTTTGAAGGACGACGAGCGCTATGTGCGCATGCTGCTCGATTACGGCCATGCGCTGAACCAGGTGGGCTGGGGCGACGTCGCACTGACCGTTTACGAAAAGGCGGGATCGGTCTCGCTGGCCGCCTGGCGCAAGGAAAAACAGCTGTCCTACCAGGCGCTGCAGCGTGCCTATGCCTACCAGAAGAAACAGGCCGAGCTGACTGCGGCCCACCACGAAAGCCAGCTGAAGGCGGCCGAACTCACCACCGTCAAGCGCCTGCGCACGCTGTGGGTGGCGCTGAGCGTGACGACCCTGGTCGCGGTGCTGCTGATCGCGCTGCTGTACGGCCGCGTGAAAAAGGCCAACCGCACGCTGAAGGTGAAGAACGAGCAGCTGTTCCACCAGAGCACCCGCGATTCGCTGACCGGCCTGTTCAACCGCCACTACTTCTACGAGCATGTGGTGCCGCGCTACCACGAGAATCCGGGCCGCGACGGCAAGGCGGGCGGCGTGTTCCTGCTGATGGACGTCGACCATTTCAAGTCGATCAACGACCGCTTCGGCCATAGCGCCGGCGACGTCGTCCTCAAGAATGTGGCGGCGCGGCTGGCCGCCAGCCTGCGCGAGCAGGATGTGCTGATCCGCTGGGGCGGCGAGGAATTCCTGGCCTACCTGCCGGGCGTCGCGCTGGATGAGGCGCGCCAGCTGTGCGCGCGCCTGCTGGCGGCGGTGTGCGGCTCAAGCATCGCTGCCGAAGGCCAGCAGCTGACCGTCTCGGTGTCGATCGGCTTCTGCCCGCGCCCGCTGGCGAACGTGGACGGCGGCCCGGACTGGGAAAAGCTAGTGCACCTGGCCGACCTTTGCCTCTACCTGGCCAAGACGGCCGGCAGGAACCAGGCTTTCGGCGTCGCCGATGCGAATGCCCTGACGCCGGCGGCGATTGCCGCGGCCGATGCGGACCTGGGGCAGGCGTCGGCGGACGGACTGGTCGATTTGGTCAATGTGAAAACCGTCCAGTAGGGTGGGCACCCCGTGCCCACGACGTGCAGACTGCCGGCAAGCAATCGTGGGCACGGAGTGCCCACCCTACCAGGTAATCTTCCCGGTCAGCATCTGCCAGTACATCACCCAGTCCGCGCGGAACGACCACCACGGGTTGCCGAGGCTCGCCGGGCGGTTCTTCTCGTAGAAAAAATGTCCGACCCAGGCGCCGCCGTAGCCGCTCACCACCGCGAACAGCAGCCACCACGGGTTCAGGCTGTCGATGTACTGCGCGACGGAGGCGATGGCCGACGAGCTCCCGATGAAGTGGGCGCGCCGGCACAGGCGGTGCTCGTGCTGGGTCAGGTAATAAGGGTAGAACTCGGCAAAGCTGTTGTAGCGAACGGCAGCCATCGCATGGGTCTCCTTGTCATCCGCCCGTTCCGAGCGGCCCGGCGAACGCGATCAGGGCGTCCAGCACGGCGTCGGCCTGCTCGGCCATCATCGCGTGTCCGGCATCCACGCTGACGATTTTGCCATGCTTGAGCGCCGCCGTCAGCGCCTGTGCGGAACGCGGCGGCGTCATCACGTCGCGCGCGCCGAACACGAACAGGGCGGGGCATCTCACGCCGGCGGCCGCCGCGCCGCCGTTCGCATAGGCGTTACAGGCCGAAAAGTCGGTGTGGAACAGCTGGTCCGGGTTCTGCTCGGCCAGGCGCTGCATCAGGCGGCGCGACACGCCCGTCACCGAAAAGCCGGGGGCCGGGCAGGCAGGGCGCGGCAGCGGGCCCGAATGCGACCAGATATTGACCATGTCGATGGCGGCCGGCAGCGCGTCCTTCGAGGCCGCCAGCAAGGCGTCCGACACCTTCATCGGCCAGGTCGTGCCCAGCAGGGCGAGGCCGCCGACCCGCTCGGGCGCGCGGTGCGCGGCTTCCAGCGCGATCAGCGATCCCATGCTGTGGCCGACGAGGACGGCCTTGCCTGCGCCGGCCGCATCCAGCAGGGCCAGCACCCAGTCGGCCATCGCTTCGACCGTCGCCAGCGCCGGTCCGCCGCTGCGGCCGTGACCGGGCAGGTCGACCGCCAGCACGTTCCAGCCGTGCCAGGCAAACCAGCGGCTTTGCAGCGCCCACACCGAATGGTCGTTCTGGGCGCCGTGCAGGAAGGCGATGGTCGGCCGTTCCGTGACGAAGGGCTTGCCGCCGGTGTAGGTGTAGGCGGGGGCGCCGTCGATTTCGTAGATCATCTCAGGCTCCCTTCTGGGCCAGTTTCAGGCCGCGCGCCAGGTCTTCGATCAGGTCGTCCGCATCTTCCAGCCCGACGGACAGGCGGATCATGCCTTCGCCGACGCCCGCGGCCGCCAGCTGATCGGCGGGCACGCGGAAGTGGGTGGTCGAGGCAGGGTGGATGGCCAGCGACTTCGCATCGCCGACGTTGGCCAGGTGCGAGAACAGCTTCAGGCCGTCGACGAAGCGCTTGCCGGCCGCGCGTCCGCCGCGCAGGTGGAAGGAGAATACGCCGCCGGCGCCGCGCGGCAGCAGGGTCTTGGCCAGTTCGTAGTCCGGATGGCTTTCGAGTTCGGGCCAGACCACCGATTCCACCGCCGGCTGGCTGAGCAGGAATTCGACCAGCTTGCGGGTGTTGGCGACATGGCGCTCCATGCGCAGGCCCAGGGTTTCGACGCCCTGCAGGATGGCGAAGGCGTTGTGCGGGCTCATCGCCGCCCCGAAGTCGCGCAAGCCCTCGCGGCGCGCGCGCAGGGCGAAGGCGCCGACGGTCGACTCTTCGGCAAAGACCATGCCGTGGAAGCCGTCATACGGTTCGCACAGCTCGGCGAAGCGCCCCGTGCGCGCATGGGCGCGCTGCCAGTCGAAGCCGCCGCCGTCGACCAGCAGGCCGCCGATCGCCGTGCCGTGGCCGCACAAGAATTTCGTGGCCGAGTGGAACACCAGGTCGGCGCCATGATCGAAGGGTTTGAGGAGATATGGCGTGCTGAGCGTGGCATCGACCATCAGCGGCAGATCGTGCTCGTGCGCCAGCGCGGCCACGCGCGGAATGTCGAGCACGTCCAGGCCCGGATTGCCGACCGATTCGCCGAACAGGACTTTCGTTTCGGGGCGGATCGCGGCGCGCCAGGCGTCGAGGTCGCGCGGGTCGACGAAGGTGGTGGCGATGCCGAAGCGCTTCAGGGTGTAGGCCAGCAAATTGTGCGAGCCGCCGTACAGGGCGCGCGAGGCGACGATGTGGCTGCCGGCGCCGACGATGGTGCTCAGGCCCAGGTGCATGGCGGCCTGGCCGCTGGCGGTGGCGATTCCGGCCACGCCGCCTTCGAGCGCGGCGATACGCTCCTCGAGCACGGCGTTGGTCGGGTTCGACAGGCGCGAATAGACGTGGCCGGCGCGCTCCATATTGAACAGGGACGCGGCGTGGTCGGCGTCGCGGAAGGCGAAGGAAGAGGTGAAATAGACTGGCGTGGCGCGCGCGCCGGTGGCCGGATCGGGGCTGGCGCCGGCGTGCAGGGAGAGGGTGTCGAAGCCGGGATACCTGGGACCGCTCATGGGTAAGTCATCCAAATTAGTATAGACGACCGCATGCTACCTCAATTAAAGGCGCGCAAGACTGGCTTTTTTGGAAGGCATAGGCTAGAGTCGGCGTTATGTGTTAATCAAGCTTGCTCAGCTCCCCGAATCCAGTGTCCAGCTCTCTCGTTCCATCCGCTCCCGTACCCCGTACTCACGACATGGTGACCGCTATGAAAGTATCCGAAATCCTGCAGGTGAAGGGCGATATTTTGTACACGGTGTCTCCGGACACGCAGCTGGCCGACGCGGCAGCGACAATGGCGGACCGCGACATCGGCTCGCTGGTGGTGATGGAATACGGCGACCTGGTCGGCATGCTGACCTTCCGCGAAGTGATCCAGGCGGTCAACGCCCACGGTGGCACGATCGGCGCCGGCACGGTGCGCAAGCACATGGACGACAGCCCCATCACCGTCACCCCGGACACCGAAGTCAACGAGGTGCGCCGCATCATGCTGGAAAAGCACGCGCGCTACCTGCCGGTGATGAACGCCCGTACGCTGCTGGGTGTGATCTCCTTCTATGACGTCGCCAAGGCGGTGCTGGAAGCGCAGAGTTTCGAGAACCGGATGCTGAAGGCTTATATTCGGGATTGGCCGGCCGAGCAGGTGGCCGAAGACTGATCGTCGGGCGTTACCGCGTAACTGAACACCGTCGTTCCCGGCCTCGGCGGCCGCCTTGGCGGGGACCCAAGTTCGTAGCGGACTGGCGGTGTATACCTGCTCCACGTAAGCAAACTTGGGTTCCCGCCTTCGCGGGAACGACGGCTTATGCCGCCCGCGTCAGCGCATCCTGCCCCAGCCACTCCAGCAAGGCCTCCGGCGCCAGCGGCCGCGAGAACAGGAAGCCCTGCGCCAGCGGGCAGCCCAGCGCCTGCAGGATCTGCGCCTGGCGCTCGTCCTCCACGCCCTCGGCGATGATCGACAGGCCCAGGTTGCGTCCCAGCTCGATCACCATTTCCGCAATACTGCTGCCGCGCGCCGAACCCGTGATTTCGGTGACGAAGGTGCGGTCGATCTTCAGGCGGTCGACCTGCAGCCGCTGCAGGTAGGACAGCGACGAGAAGCCGGTGCCGAAGTCGTCGATCGCGATCGAGACGCCGGTGCGCTTGATCGCGGCGAGGCGCTCGATCAGCAGGTCCGGCTCTTCCATCGCCATCGATTCCGTGATTTCCAGCTCGACCCGCTCGGGCGGCGCGCCGGTGTCCGCCAGCGCGCCGCGCAGCATGTCGAGGAAGCCCGGGTGGCGGAACTGCACCTGCGAGACGTTGACCGACATCGTGAAGTCCAGGTAGCCGGCCGCGCGCAGGCGCATCAGCTCCGCGCAGGCCTGGCGCAGCACCCATTCGCCGATCTCGATGATCAGGCCCGAGTACTCGGCGATCGGAATGAAGCGGTCGGGCGGGACCAGGCGCCCGTCCTCGGTGCGCCAGCGCAGCAGGGCCTCGGCGCCGAAGGGGCGGTGGGCGCCCAGTTCGACCTGCGGCTGGTAGGCCAGGAACAGTTCGCCGCGCGCGAAGCCGCTGCGCAGCGCGTGCATCAGGCGCACGCGTTCGCGGATCTCCACGCCCATCCCGCGCGAGAAATAGAAATGGCCGCCGCGCTGCCGGCTCTTGGCGCGCTTGAGGGCGATGTCGGCGTCCTTCATCGCATCCGCGCCGCTGCCGTCATGCTCCAGCAGGCGCACCAGGCCGAGGGTGCCGGACACCTGCACGTCCTGGCCCTCGATCGAGAACGGCGCCGAAAACAGCGCGTGAATGCCTTCCGGGTCGACCTGGGAGGCATCGCCGAGGATGCAGAAGATGTCGCTGCCGATGCGCGCCAGCTGCAGGCGCGGGTGCACGCGGGCGCGCAGGCGCCGCGCCACCGCCACCAGCAGGGCGTCGCCGAACTGGTGGCCGAGGGCGTCGTTGATCTCGGCGAAGTGGTCGAGGTCGACCAGGCACAGCACCTCGTCGCGGCGCACATCGCCTGCCGCCAGGCCGGCGTCGATCAGTTCGACCAGGCGGGTGCGGTTGGGCAGGCCGGTCAGCGGGTCGTAGAAGGCGGCGCGCTGCAGGTCGGTCAGCAGGGCGACGTTGTCGAGGCCGACCGCGATGTTCGAGGCGAACAGCTCCAGCAGGCCGCGCCGCAGCGGGTCGAGCGGGCGTTCGAGCTCGATCCAGGCGGTGAAGTCGCAGTGCGCCTTGCCGCCGAAGTAGAGGGTCAGGTGGCGCTCGCCGAACACGTGGCGCTGCCGGGCCAGGCCCTCGCGGACCGCGGCCGCGGCGCCGTCGTGCGCCGCAGCCAGCACGCCGGTCGGCGCCAGTGCGGCCTTGTCGCCGGACGCGGCCAGCACTTCCCAGCCCGTCGCTTCGGGGCCGCCGAGGCAGGAGCACATCAGGCCCGGCGCCGGCTGGCCGATCAGGCGCGCCGCTTCGCGCAGGATGCCTTCCGCCATGCCGCCGATCGAGCGCAGCGCCATCAGCTCGGCGTTGGCGCGCACGACTTCGGCCAGGCCGCGGCGGCTGGCTTCCAGCGCGCGGATCTGTTCGTAGGCGCGGATCGCCGTGGCCACCGAGGTGTAGAGCTTGGTGCGCGTGAGTTCGGACTTGGTGCGGTAATCGTTGATGTCGTAGCCGCGGATCGCGTCCATCTCCGGCGCGTAGCCGGGCTGGCCGGTGCGCAGGATGATGCGGGTATCGTGCAGGCCGAGGGTCTCGCGGATGTGGCGCACCAGGTGCAGGCCGGCGTCCGCTTCTTCCATGACGACGTCGAGCAGGATCACCGCGATGTCGCTCTCGGCCTCGAGCAGGGCTCTGGCCTCGGCCGCGGAATAGGCGTGCAGGAATTCGAGGCGGCGGCCGTGCAGTTCGAGGCTGCCGAGCGCGAAGGTGGTGGTCGAGTGGACGTCGGCGTCATCGTCGACGATCATCACCCGCCAGGCGCCGCCGGATGCGCCTGCGACTGCGTCCGGGGCGCCGCTGGATAGAGCCGGCGCTTCGTCGACGAAGACCAGTTCATCGTCCTGCGCTGGGGGCGGTGCGGGCATTGCTGCGTCTCCGGTTTGACTTGGATCAATGAAGTTAGTATATCTGACTTGACTACTCGTCAGGAAAAAATTCTTCAAGGCAACATTCGATCCGTTGTTCCAGAACCTCCGCCAAGCACGGGACACCCGCTGCTGGTAAAATCGATCATTCCGTTTACTCAACACGCGCTCACCCATGTCCGGCAACACATTTGGCAAGCTGTTTTCCGTCACCACCTTCGGCGAGTCGCACGGTCCGGCCATCGGCTGCGTCATCGACGGCTGCCCGCCCGGGATCGCCCTGTCCGAGGCCGACATCCAGCCCGAGCTGGACCGCCGCAAGCCGGGCACCTCGCGTCACGTGACCCAGCGCCAGGAAGCCGACCGCGTGCAGATCCTGTCCGGCGTCTACGAGGGCGTCACCACCGGCACCCCGATCGCGCTGCTGATCCCGAACGAAGACCAGCGCAGCAAGGACTACGGCAACATCGCCGAGACCTTCCGCCCCGGCCACGCCGACTACACCTACTGGCACAAGTACGGCGTGCGCGACCCGCGCGGCGGCGGCCGTTCCTCGGCGCGCCTGACCGCGCCGGTGGTCGGCGCCGGCGCCATTGCGAAGAAGTGGTTGCGCGAGCACTACGGCACCGAATTCATGGGCTGCATGCGCCAGCTGGGCGACATCGACGTCCCGTTCGAGTCCTGGAACCACGTGCATGCGAATCCTTTCTTCGCGGCGACCGCCGACGCCGCCCTGATCGCGCGCATGGAAGCGGCGATGGACGAGCTGCGCCGCGCCGGCGATTCGATCGGCGCGCGCATCGACGTGGTGGCGAAGAACGTGCCCGTGGGCCTCGGCCAGCCGATCTACGACAAGCTGGACGCCGACATCGCCTACGCCATGATGGGCATTAACGCGGTAAAGGGCGTGGAGATCGGCGCCGGCTTCCACTCGGTGGTGCAGAAGGGCTCCGAGCACGGCGACGAGCTGACCCCCGAAGGCTTCGTCGGCAACAATGCCGGCGGCGTGCTGGGCGGGATCTCGACCGGCCAGGACATCACGGTCTCGATCGCGATCAAACCGACTTCCTCGATCCGCACCCCACGCCGCTCGATCGACAAGGACGGCAAGCCGGCCATGGTCGAAACCTTCGGCCGCCACGACCCCTGCGTCGGGATCCGCGCGACGCCGATCGCGGAGGCGATGCTGGCGCTGGTGCTGATGGATCATGCGTTGATGCATAGGGCGCAGTGCGGGGATGTGCGGGTCGGCACCCCGCGGATCTAGACTTCGTCGTTATCCTCCAGACCGTCGTTCCCGCGAAGGCGGGAACCCAAGTTTGCATGCGTAGCCGTCGATTGCGCTAACGGCCCGCATCCAACCTGGGTTCCCGCCTGCGCGGGAACGACGCTTCATATGTATCGTCCGCTCGCCAACTTCGCCCTGTTGCTGTTCGCGTACTACGCGTTCATGGGCACCCTCACCAGCTACGCCCCGCTGTACTTCGCCTTTCATGGCGTGAGCGCCGCCGAAGTCGGGGTGCTGATGTCGCTGGTCCAGGTGATGCGCATCGTCGGGCCGACCCTGTGGGGCTGGGTGGCGGACCACAGCCGCAGTCGGCGCTGATGGTCGGCGCGCATACCTCGCTGTATGCCTTCTACTCGCTGTACCTGGAGCGCGCCGGCTGCGGAAAGGCGCTGACTTTGCTTGAATAGCGGCCAAAAAACGATTTAAGCGCGCGCGCCGAACTTGGATTCCCGCCTTCGCGGGAACGAGGGCTTATAGGCCAAGGACTTTACGCGCGGGTTGCCACAGCTTCCAGCGTCTGCCTGCGCTCCACCGACTTCACCACCAGCGCCCGCAAGTCGTTCAACAGCGAAAACTCCGTCTGGCTCAGGTACACCGACGGGAAGCGGTCGTCCCAGTCCCCGTAGATGAAGCCGACCGGCTCGCCGTTGGTGCACAGCGGGATGATGACGAAGCAGCGCGCCGAGCCCAGGCTTCCTTTCCACCAGCCGGGCAGCTTGCTGGCGAATTTCGGGTCGCGGGCGTTTTCGATGAAGATCACGCGGTCGCTGCCGAGGGCGGCGAAGAAGACGTTGGGCTCGTAGGCGTCGTCGAAGACCAGGTTCGGCTGCAGGGCCTTGGCGCCATCGCCGAGGCTGATCCTGGCGCTGTACTTGCCCTCGCGGCGGCTGCGCAGGAAGCCGAAGGCGCGCGTGAAGGACAGGCCGTGGTAGGCGCTCTCGATCGCCATCGACATCATCTGGCCCGGGGTGGCGTTGGCAGCGCCGCGCATCTCGGCCACGCCGGATGTCAGGATCTTGTTGCCGGCGTCGCGCATGCGGGTCGCGGCGGCGGCGCGGGCGCGCTTCTCCGGCGGATTCGCCAGCGGCGCGATCGACAGGTCGGCGGTCGCTTCGACCTTGGCCTGCTCGATGGCGCCGACCAGTTTTTCGGCTTCGATGCCCAGCATCGGCGCGAAGTTCGAGGCCAGTTCGGCCACCTGGGCGGCAGCGTCTTCGTCGCCGTGCCACAGCGATTCGGCGCATTGCGAGGACATGGTGCCCAGCGCGGCCAGCCAGTCTTCGTGGGCGAAGGCCTCGCCCCGTTCGCCCGGTTCGACGCGGCGCATGCCGGCGACCAGGTTGCGCGGCAGGCCCCAGTGCTCGGCGGTGGCGCGGCCGACCTGTTCCAGGCTCAGGCCGAGCTGGTCGAGCGCGGCGGCGTCCTCGGCACCTTCAGCGGCGGCCTGCTGCAGGACGGTCCAGCGCTCCGGCAGGTAGAAGGTGACCATCATGCGGCCCAGCGAATGCAGGATCGAGCAGACCACCGCTTCTTCCGGATCGCGCACGTCGGCCCTGGCGGCCACCTGCTGCGCCACCATCCCGGCCAGCACCGCCTTTTCCATTTCGATGTGGGCCTGCAGCGAATCCGGCGTCGACTTGCTCAGCTCCTCGATCAGCTTCAGCCCCAGGGCCAGGTGGCCGATCGCCTCGGTGCCAAGCACCAGCACGGCCTTCGACACGGTATTGATGCGCTGGCCGAAGGCCGAGTACATGCCGCTGTTCGCCAGGCGCAGCACCTTCTGGGTCAGGACCGGATCGGACAGCACCGTCTGGGTCATGGAGAAGTCGCGCTCGTCCTCGCCGCGCATCGAGGCCAGGATGGCGTTGATGGCGCGGGTGAAGCCGGGCATGTCGCCGCGGCGGCGGATGCGTTCCCACAGCAGGGCGAGGGTGGCGTCGGCTTTCGGCGAGCGTTCGTAATTCAGGGTCTGATTCATAAATGGCCCGCCCGCAGTTCGTTCGGGAGCAGTTCGGTGTACAGGTCTTCCTTCAGCGCCGCCATGGCGACGTGGGCCGGCATCGGCTTGCCGGTCAGGTAGCCCTGCACGTAGTCGCAGCCGCGCGATTCCACGTAGCTGAGTTGTTCTTCGGTCTCGACGCCTTCCGCCACCACCGACAGGTCGAGGTGCTTGGCCAGGTCGAGCACGGCGTTGCAGATCGCCGCATCCTTGGCGGAGGCCGGCAGGTCCTTGATGAAGGCGCGGTCGATCTTCAACACCGAGATCGGGAAGCGCTTCAGGTAGGCCAGCGAGGAGTAGCCGGTGCCGAAATCGTCGATCGCGATGCGCGCGCGGCGCTCGGCCATCTTGCCGAGGATGCTCTCGGCATGCGCCGGGTCGACCATCAGCGTGCCCTCGGTGATCTCGAGCACCAGCTTGTCGCCGGGCGTGCCGGAGAAGGCGAGGGCGTCGTCCAGCACCGACAGGAAGCGGTCGTTGCGGAACTGGCGCGGGCTGATGTTGACCGAGATGTAGAGCTCGCGCTTGGCGACTTCCTCGAACTGGCGGATCTGCACCAGCGCAGCCTTCAGCGCCCAGGCGCCCAGCATGTTGATCAGGCCATTGGTCTCGGAGATGGGGATGAAGCGCACTGGCGGCACCATGCCCAGGGTCGGATGCTTCCAGCGCATCAGGGTCTCGAAACCCTCGATGCGGCGCGTGCGGCTGCTGACGATCGGCTGGTAATACAGCATGAACTCGCCCTCGCGCACCGCGTGGAACATCGCCGCTTCGAGCGAGATGTCGTGCTGGGGCGAGCCGACCGGGTCGCCCGACTGCCTGCACTTGTGGACCACCGTGCGGGCGCCGCCGGTTTCCTTGGCGCGGCCCATCGCGCTGTCGGCCAGCGCCACCAGGCGCACCTCGTCCTCGGCGTGCTCCGGATACACCGAGACGCCGATCGAGGCGCCCAGGTAGATCGTATGGCTGTCGATTTCGAAGGGCGACTGCAGTGCCGCCAGCAGGCGTCCGGTGACCAGCTTGATCTGGGCTTCGTTGAAGGTGCCCGGCAGGACCGCGACGAATTCGTCGCCGCCGACGCGGGCCAGGGTGTCGCTGTCGCGCAGGGTCTTGCGCAGGCGTCCCGCGGCCATGCGCAGCACGGCGTCGCCGACCGGGTGGCCGAGGCCGTCGTTGACCTTCTTGAAGCCGTCCAGGCCGATGGTGGCGATCGAAAAGCCCTGGCCGGAGCGGCGCGCGTTGGCGATCACCATGCGGATGCGGTCCGACAGCAGCAGGCGGTTCGGCAGGTCGGTGAGGGCGTCGTGGGTCGCCATGTGGCGCAGGCGCTGCTCGGTGGCGCGCTGGGCCGACATGTCGCGGCCGACCGCCAGCAGTTCCGGGCCGCCGTCCAGCAGGCTGACGCGCAGCTCGAACCAGGTCTCCTTGTCGCCCGCCCTGGCGTCCATGGTAAGCAGGCGCGCTTCGACCAGCACCGGCTCGGCGCGCACGGTGGCGTCGACGATGGCGTTGCGCAGCGCCGGCTGGTCGACCTCGATGGCGAGCGCGGACAGGGCGGCGCCGCGCAGTTCGCCGGCCGCGCCGAGCAGGCGCGCGGCAGCTTTGCTGGCATGGCGGATCAGGCCGGAAGGGTCGATGTGGAACGCGATGTCGCCCACCGCTTCCATGAGCGCATCCAGCCCGTGGGCCGGCGGCGCATGGCGCGGATCCTCGTTCGCTGCTGCTGATGAACCGGGGCGCATGTCTTGAATAGGTGCTTTCTTAAATCCTGGCCGCGGCGCGAAGCAGCGGCAAACCGCACGAGTGTATCAAATCCTTTGGAAATGTATCACTGAAAGATTCTCGGGAGCACTATAAAACACAATCGAGCCCCGTGTTCAGCCCCGCCTTGACGGCCCGCAGCTGCCATTCCGTACAGGTCGTGCTTGCCCGGGATAAGGCTTTGCGCTAGCCTTGTTGCCTTGTCGATAACGCGAACCGGATGCCGAGCCGGTGCATTGTCGCCGATGCAGTGCAATTGGGAAACTTTTCCTTCGATTGTCTGATGCTTCGATGCAACATGAAAGAGACGCGGCCATGAACCGATTCGATACCCACGAGGTCTTCAACCAGGCGCCGCCCTTCGGCGACGTCAACCTGTTCCGCTGCGATCCCGCGCTGCGCGAGGGCCTGGAGCGCGAAGGCGCCGGCTGGGCCGCCGATACCCTCGATGCGCTCGGCCAACGGCTTGGCAGCAGCGAGGTCCTGGATCTTGCGCGCCTGGCCAACGAGTTCCCGCCGCGCCTGGTGAACTTCGACCGCAGCGGGCAGCGCATCGACGAGCTCGAATTCCACCCGTCCTGGCATCGCCTGATGGGCATGCTGATCGAGAACGGCGCGCATTCGCTGCCGTGGGAAGCGCCGGATGGGCAAATGCAGCCTGGCGCCCAGGTCGCGCGCGCCGCCGCCTACCTGATGTTCGGGCAGGTCGAGAACGGCTCGCAATGCCCGGTGACGATGACCTATGCCTCGGTGCCCGCCTTGCGCCAGAACCCGGCCATCGCGGCGCGCTGGCTGCCGAAGATCCTGTCGCGGGACTACGATCCGCGCTCGCTGCCGGTGGAACAGAAGCGCGGCGCGCTGGTCGGCATGGGCATGACGGAAAAGCAGGGCGGCACCGATGTGCGCGCCAACACGACCCGCGCCGCGCCGCTCGATCCGGCCCGGGCGAAAGCGCGCTTCGGCGAGGAAGGCGAGGGCGCATTTGTGATCGTGGGTCACAAATGGTTTTTCTCGGCGCCGCAATGCGACGCCCACCTGGTGCTGGCGCAGACCGACAGCGAAGGCAGCGCGGGCCTCAGCTGCTTCTTGGTGCCACGCTTCCTGCCGGACGGCAGCCGCAACGCGATCCGCGTGCAGCGCCTCAAGAACAAGCTGGGCAACCGTTCGAACGCTTCCTCCGAGGTCGAGTTCTGCGACGCCATCGGCTGGATGATCGGCAGGGAGGGGCGCGGCATCCCGACCATCCTCGAGATGGGCAGCCATACCCGGCTCGACTGCGTGACGGGCACGGCCGGCATCATGCGCGCCGCCCTGTGCCACGCGCTGCACCACGCGCGTGGACGCAGCGCCTTCGGCCGCCCGCTGGCCGAACAGCCGCTGATGCAGAACGTGCTGGCCGACCTGGCGCTGGAATCCGAGGCCGCCACCGCCTTCGCATTGCGCCTGGCGCGTTGTTACGACCGCCAGGACGATCCCGTTGAAGTGCTGCTGGGCCGCCTCCTGACCCCGGCCGGCAAGTACTGGCTCTGCAAGCGCGGCCCGGCCTTCGGCGCCGAGGCGATGGAAGTCATGGGCGGCAACGGCTATGTCGAGGACGGACCGCTGGCGCGCCTGTACCGCGAATTCCCGGTCAATTCGATCTGGGAAGGTTCCGGCAACGTGATGTGCCTGGACGTGCTGCGCGCCTTCGGCAAGTCGCCGGAAGCGCGTGCGGCGCTGGCGCAGGAACTTGGCCTGGCGGCGGGCATCGATGCGCGCTACGACGCCTGGTGCGCGCGGTTGTTGGAAGAGCTCGCAGGCGGGACGAACCCGGCGGCCACGTCGGAATTCGGCGCGCGCCGCCTGGCCGAGCGGCTGGTGGTCGGTGTGCAGGGCGGCCTGCTGCTGCGCCATGCCCCGGTGTTCGTGTCGGACGCCTTCGTGGCCTCGCGCATCGCGCGCGAGGTGGGCGGCGCCTTCGGCAGGCTGCCGGATGGGGCCGACGCGCCCGCGATCCTGGCCCGGGCCCTGGAAATTTCTTCAACCAGGTAGGGACAAACTGGCCCGCGGCTGGGATAATGCTGGTCTGATCGCCAACACTGGCCGCATTTACATAGAGTACCTACATGAAACAAGACCCGCGTTTTCCCAGCCTGTACATCCTGAATCACCCGCTCATCCAGCACAAGCTGTCGCACATGCGCGACCGCGGCACCTCGACCCGCACCTTCCGCGAGCTGCTGAGGGAGATCACGCTGCTGATGGGCTACGAGATCACGCGCGACCTGCCGCTGACCACGCGCGAGATCGAAACCCCGCTGATGACCATCGACGCGCCTATCATCGCCGGCAAGAAGCTGGCCATCGTCCCGATCCTGCGCGCCGGCATCGGCATGAGCGACGGCCTGCTGGAACTGGTGCCGTCGGCGCGCGTCGGCCACATCGGCGTGTTCCGCGACCCGGAAACCCACCAGCCGGTAGAGTACCTGGTGCGCCTGCCTGACACCACCGAGCGTACCTTCATCCTCTGCGATCCGATGGTTGCGACCGGCAACTCGGCGGTCTATGCCGTCGACGTGCTCAAGAAGCGCGGCGTGCCGGACGAGCAGATCATCTTCCTGGCGCTGGTGGCGGCGCCGGAAGGCGTCGAGGTGTTCCAGAAGTCCCACCCGAACGTCAAGCTCTACGTCGCCTCGCTGGACAGCCACCTGAACGATCACGCCTACATCATCCCTGGGCTGGGCGATGCCGGCGACCGCATCTTCGG
This sequence comes from Massilia aerilata, assembly GCF_042656905.1. NCBI lineage: Bacteria > Pseudomonadati > Pseudomonadota > Betaproteobacteria > Burkholderiales > Oxalobacteraceae > Massilia > Massilia aerilata. The sequence continues at coordinate 411,955 of NZ_JBHSMZ010000001.1, read as the reverse complement.
CACCAAATAAATGCAGACCGGCAGCGCGGCCGACGCGGAATTCTTCGAACGCCTGGCGGAACTGAACGACAGGTTCGCGGCGTCGCTTCCGCAGACCCTGGGACGGGTGTCGGCTGCGCGCAACGCTTTCGACACTGTGCGGCCGCAGCCCGAATTGATGGAGGAGCTGCATGCGGTGTTGCACACGCTGGCGGGTTCCTCGGCGACGTTCGGGTTCCGCATCCTCGGCCACCAGGCGCGGAATATCGAGCAGCGCCTGCGGGTGCTGATGACCTTCGACGCCGTCGCCCCGGAAGAATGGGCGGCCTGGCTGGCCGAGCTGGACATGTTCGTGGCCTGGGCACTGCGCGACCCGAAGGATGCCTACCCCAATGACGAGTCCGCCATCTAGACCTTCGACAAAAACATTGTTTTGAAGTCGTTTGATGTATGACAAACTTGCTAAGTTTCGATAATCTATATTCTGCTTACCACCGACGCAAAATAAGGGCTCGTAAAAGTTGGTTTTAGGAATGTTACGAGCTGTGGATTTTATTTTGCGAAAACCGTGTATTTTTTGGTTTATTCGGTATAATGTGGGATCGTTGGATTCGCGGTTGCAGTGCAGTTAGTCTGTCATTTGTTTCTTGCTTCTTCAAACGATCGTAAACGGGCGCAAGCCCACTTCAACTGAAATAGGAAATAGTAATGGCAACTGGCATCGTTAAATGGTTCAATGACTCCAAGGGCTTCGGCTTCATCACCCCGGACGAAGGCGGCGAAGATCTGTTCGCTCACTTCTCGGCGATCCAATCCCAAGGCTTCAAGTCGCTGCAAGAGAATCAGCGTGTTTCGTTCGACGTGACCTCGGGTCCGAAGGGCAAGCAAGCATCGAACATCCAGCCGATCTAATCGTCACGATTAGTCGCTGATGTCGCAAAAAATCCTCGGCATGTCCGGGGATTTTTTTTGCCTGTCGTATTTCTTTTTAATTCCGCCAATAATCGGGTTGCGAATAGGCATGCCGTAGAAAATCGACGAAACTGCGGATTCGCAGCGGCAGGTGCCGGCGTTGTGCGAATACCGCGTAAATGTCGTTGCCCGGCGCCGCATATTGCTCCAGCACCGGCACCAGGCGGCCGGCCGCGATTTCCGGTCCCACTTCCCACATCGAGCGCCAGGCCAGGCCGCGTCCGGCCAGCGCCCAGTCATGCAGCACCGCGCCGTCGTTGCAGACCATGTTCCCGCCCACCTTCCGGGTCACGATCTTGCCGCCGTCGCGGAAGGTCCAGCCGCGCTGGCTGCCTTCGCTGCTGATCGGCAGGCAGTTGTGGCGCGCAAGGTCCGCGAGCGTCTGCGGGCTGCCATGGCGCTTCAGGTAGGCGGGCGCACCCACCACCACGCGGTGGTTGTCGGCCAGCTTCACGCCGACCAGATTCGAATCCGACAGGCTGGCGATGCGGATCGCCACGTCCACGCCTTCGCCGATGACGTCGACCAGGCGGTCGTTCAGGTTCAGGTTGAGGGTGACATCGCGGTGTTCCAGCAAGAAGGACGGCACCAGCGGCGCCACGTGCTGGCGCCCGAAGCCCGCAGGGGCCGACACCAGCAGGTGCCCGGTGGCGCGCGCGCTGCGCTCGGAGACGGCCGATTCCGCTTCTTCCAGCTCGACCAGGATACGCTGGCAATCCTCGAGGAAGGTGGCGCCCTCGTCGGTGAGGACCAGCTTGCGCGTGGTCCGCTGCAGCAACTTGACGCCAAGACGGGTTTCCAGGGCATCGAGGCGGCGCCCGATCATGGCCGGCGCGATACCCTCGGCGCGCGCCGCGGCGGACAGGCTGCCGCGGGCGACGACCTCGACGAAGGTGGAAATCTGGCGGAAATGTCCCATGCGCGGCGTTTGCTCCTGTTCTGATCCTCAGCTGTGACAAAAACGCATAGATGAATGTATTTTTTGTCTCGTTTAATGACGCTTGAGTGAATATACTTGACGAGATAGCAAACGCCAAGACCGCTGTTGCCCTTGGCGGCGCCGAGTTTTCATACTTAAGAGGAGTACGTCATGACCATTGCCACCCCGTCCGGAATGGAAATCCGCGCCGAGATCAAGCCCGGCTACGAACAGATCCTGACGCCCGAGGCGCTCGCCCTCGTGGCCAAGCTCAGCCGCGAATTCGAGCCGCGCCGCCAGCAGCTGCTGGCCGCCCGCGTCGAGCGCGCCAGGAAACTGGATGCCGGCGAGCGCCCGGACTTCCTGTCCGAGACCGTCCACATCCGCAACGGCGACTGGAAGATCGCCCCGATTCCGCAGGCGCTGGAATGCCGCCGCGTGGAAATCACCGGCCCGGTCGAGCGCAAGATGGTGATCAACGCCCTGAACTCGGGCGCGGACAGCTACATGACCGACTTCGAGGATTCGAACACCCCGAACTGGGACAACCAGATCACCGGCCAGCTGAACATGCGCGACGCCGTGCGCAAGACCATCTCGCTGGAGCAGAACGGCAAGCAGTACAAGCTGAACGACAAGGTCGCGACCCTGGTCGTGCGTCCGCGCGGCTGGCACCTGGACGAGAAGCACGTGCTGGTGGACGGCAAGCGCGTCTCCGGCGGCATCTTCGACTTCGCCCTGTTCATGTTCCACAACGCCAGGGAGCAGCTGGCGCGCGGCGCCGGTCCCTACTTCTACCTGCCGAAGATGGAATCGCACCTGGAAGCGCGCCTGTGGAACGACATCTTCGTGATGACGCAAAACGAACTCGGCCTGCCGCAGGGCACGATCAAGGCCACCGTGCTGATCGAAACCATCCTGGCCGCCTTCGAGATGGACGAGATCCTGTACGAGCTGCGCGAGCACAGCGCCGGCCTGAACGCGGGCCGTTGGGATTACATCTTCTCCTGCATCAAGAAATTCAAGCTCGACAAGGACTTCTGCCTGGCCGACCGTCCGAAGGTGACGATGACGGCGCCCTTCATGCGCGCCTACGCGCTGTTGCTGCTGAAGACCTGCCACAAGCGGGGCGCGCCGGCGATCGGCGGCATGTCGGCACTCATCCCGATCAAGAACGATCCGGAAAAGAACGCTACCGCGATGGCCGGCGTCATCGGCGACAAGTCGCGCGACGCCAATGACGGCTACGACGGCGGCTGGGTCGCCCACCCGGGCCTGGTCGAGCCGGCGATGACCGAATTCAAGAAGGTGCTGGGCGAGCGCCCCAACCAGTTCGACAAGCAGCGTCCGGACGTCGAGGTGAGCGCGGCCCAGCTGCTCGACTTCAAGCCGGAAGCGCCGATCACCGAGGCCGGACTGCGCTACAACATCAACGTCGGCATCCACTACCTGGGCGCCTGGCTGGCCGGCAACGGCTGCGTGCCGATCCACAACCTGATGGAAGACGCCGCCACCGCCGAGATCAGCCGTTCGCAGGTCTGGCAGTGGATCCGCTCGCCGAAGGGCGTGCTGGACGACGGCCGCAAGGTGACGGCCGACATGGTGCGGGCAATGATTCCTGAGGAACTGGCCAAGGTGAAAGAGGTGGCGCCGAACGGTGACAACCCGACCTATGCGCGGGCGGCGGAGATTTTCGAGAAGATGTCGACGTCGGAAGCGTTTGCGGAGTTCCTGACCTTGCCGCTGTACGAAGAGATCTGAGTCTTTTGGTGGGCACGGGGTGCCCACCCTACGATATTTTCGTCCCACGTAGGGTGGGCACCCCGTGCCCACGGATTGGGGTCTCGATCCGTTAAAACACGTTCTTCCACTCCCGCAAGGCCGCAAACGCCTCCACCTTGGACGCCCCCCGCGCCAATCGTCCCGCCGCCACCAGACTGTCCACGATTCCCGGCTCGCCGGCGCGCAGGAAGGGATTGGTCGCCTTTTCGATAGCGATGTTCGAAGGAATGGTCGGCAGATTGGTCCCGCGCGCCTTGCTGTCCGCCTCGAGACGCATCCGCAGCGCCCGGTTGCCGGGCTCGACCGCTTCCGCGAAGCGCAGGTTGGACAGCGTGTATTCGTGGGCGCAATAGACCAGGGTATCGTCGGGCAGGGCCGCCAGTTTGCCCAGCGAAGCCGCCATCTGCGCGGGCGTGCCCTCGAACAGGCGGCCGCAGCCGGCGCCGAACAGGGTGTCGCCGCAGAACAGCCAGTGCTCGCCCGGCGTCTCCCGCACATAGGCGATATGCCCCCGCGTATGGCCGGGCACGTCCAGCACCGACAGTTCCAGCGCCAGGCCCGGCACCTGCACGCGCTCGCCTTCGCCCAGCGGATGGGTCACGGCGGCAATATTGTCATGACGCGGTCCGAATACCGGCACCTTATACTCGCTGAGCAATTGAGGCACGCCACCGATATGGTCAGCATGGTGATGGGTGAGTAGAATGGCGGTGAGGGTCAATCCATTCGCCCGCAAGGCATCGAGGATGGGCTGTCCATCGCCCGGGTCGACCGCAGCCGCATGGATGCCGTCGTGGATGAGCCAGAGGTAATTGTCCTTGAAGGCGGGTACGGTGAGAACGCTCAGGGTGTTGGCGCTGCTTGGCGAATTCGTCATGGGCTGAAAGATGCGTAAGCAAAAAGGGGTGGCATGGATAGCGCGGTATCCGAAAAATCCATTATAGCGCTCGACCGATGGCTGCAATCCCCGGCCGGCGCCTACGTGCGCGCCTGGGAACAGGCCTGCCTGGACGAGCTCACGGCCGATATCTTCGGCTTCAACGCCGTGCAGATCGGCGTGCCGCAGATCGATGCGCTGGCCGCCAACCGCATGCCGAACAAGTGGCAGGCCGCCACCCGCACCTCGACCGCCAGCGAACTGTCGATCGCCGCCGGCGGCAAGCAGATCGCGGTGGCGCTCGACTTTGCCGAGCTGCCCTTCGCCTCCCAGAGCCTGGACCTGGTGGTGCTGCCGCACGTGCTGGAGTTCGCGGCCGAGCCGCACCAGGTGCTGCGCGAGGTCGAGCGGGTCCTGATACCCGAGGGGCAATTGATCATCTGCGGCTTCAATCCTGCCAGCATGTGGGGCGTGCGCCAGGGCATGGGGCGCATCACCAGCAGCGCCTACCTGCCGACCGCGGGGGAGTTCATCTCTTTGCCGCGGCTGAAAGACTGGTTAAAATTGTTGAATCTCGGCGCTACGCGCAGCCACTTCGGCTGCTATGCGCCGCCTTTCCGCACCACCCAGTGGCTGAACCGCTTCGATTTCGTCGAAGGCGCAGGGCAGCGCTGGTGGCCCTACCTGGGCGCCGTCTACATCGTGCATGCGATCAAGCGCGTCAAGGGAATGAACATCATCGGACCGGCCTGGAACAAGAAACCGGGCAAGGCGCCGAAGGCGGTGCCGGCAACCAACCGCAACGAACGCAACAAGTAGAAGAGAGCATGACGACCAAAGTAGAGATTTTTACCGACGGGGCCTGCAAGGGAAATCCGGGCACCGGCGGATGGGGCGCGCTGCTCGTGGCCGGTGAGCACGAAAAGGAAATCTTCGGCGGCGAGCCGAACACCACCAATAACCGCATGGAGCTGCGCGCCGTGATCGAGGCGCTGACCGTGCTGAACCGTCCCTGCCACGTGGTGCTGCATACCGACAGCCAGTACGTGCAGAAGGGCATCTCCGAGTGGATCCACGGCTGGAAGGCGCGCGGCTGGAAGACCTCGACCAAGGAACCGGTCAAGAACGAAGATTTGTGGAAGGCCCTCGACGCCGCCCAGCAGCAGCACGCGGTCGAATGGCGCTGGGTGCGCGGGCACAACGGCCATCCGGGCAACGAGCGCGCGGACGGCCTGGCCAACATGGGCGCGGCTTCGGTCAAGCGTTGACAGGATCCGTCGGCGCCGCGTCGCCGGCAGGCATGTACGTCGGCTTCCGAATCCTGGAACTTTCGCCAGGACAGTTTGTCAATAAACAGCGAGCCAGGACCGGAAGTGGGGTGGCATATGAACCCGATGACCATGTGCTTGCAGTTGTTGAAGGCCGATTCCGAGGCCCAAGTCATCGCGATCCTTGAGCGGAACCACTTGTGGCATGACGCCAAGGCGTGGACGGACTACGGGAACAACGACAACAACTGGAGCATCATCGGTAATCAGCAGGGCCAGGCCGAGGCGGCGCTGGTCGAGAAGATCGTCAATGCGCACGACAGCATCTTGATGGCCTGCTGCCGGCGCGAAGGGCTGGACCCGGCAGGGAGCCGGAGCAGGGTGCCGAAGTCGATCAAGGAAGCCTTGCATCGATACTTCAAGCTGGGAAAGAACCACCTGAGCGGCATCAGCAGCCAGGAAAGAAGCGCGCTGGCGGAACGGACCTGCGGCGTGGTCGCGACCGGCGCGAAGCAGGGGCCGAGCTACGCCATCTTCGACTTCGGCGAAGGGCAGAATGGCGGGGAGTTTTTCGATACCTTTCTTTCGCTGGCAAAGTCGAACAAGCTGACCGTCCCTTTCGTGCAAGGAAAATTCAACCAGGGATCGACCGGCGCACTCAGATTTTGCGGCGAGCACTGTATCCAGCTCATCCTGAGCAAGCGCGACCCTTCGATCGCCGGCGCCGACGGCCAATGGGCATTTACCATCACCCGCCGCTTCGAGCCGGACGAGCATTCGCGGCGCCGCAGCAGCGTCATCCGCTGTCTGGCGCCGGGTGGAGATGTCATCCGGTTTGCCGCGTCCTCACTGCCGGTCCTGCCGACTAAGACCAGTGCGTTCGGGCGGCCGATGTGGCACGGGACCTATGTCAAGCTCTATGAATACAATGTCGCTCCGGCGCTGAGCACCAATCTGCAGTTCGACATGAAGTACCGCCTTTCGGCCCTGCTGGTCGAGCCGGTGTTTCCGGTTCGCCTCTACGAGCGGCGCGCGTACGAAGGCCACACGCTCGAGACGACGCTGAACGGCCTGGAATTACGGCTGACCGAAGACGGCGATCAGAATATCGAGCCCGGTTTCCCGGTCGGCAGTACGTTTACGACGGCGGCCGGCGACTTCAAGCTACGGATTTTTGCCTTGAAAAAGGATATCAATCCGCGCCGGTACACCGGCGGCGACGGCATCCTGTTCACGATCAACGGCCAGACGCATGGCGCCTTCCCCAGGACATTCTTCCAGCGCAAGCACGTCGGGATGGATTACCTCGCCCGCTCCCTGATCGTGGTCGTCGATTGCTCGGCAATTTCCGCCCGCGCGGTGGAGCAAATCTTTATGCCGAGCAGGGATCGCCTGGTCACCAGCAACCTGACCAAGGAGCTCGAGGAGGCCTTATCCGAACTGATACGAGACAATGACGCGCTCCAGGAACTGCGCCAGAAACGGCGCCAGGAAGAGTTGAGTGCGAAGATCGGGGACAACAAGCAGGCGCAGGAAATCTTCAACTCGATCGTCCGGAAATCGCCGGTCCTGTCCAAGCTGCTCATTACCGGAGAAAAGATCCTGAACCCGTTCTCTTCCCGCGCCGGCAGCAGCGAAGGGAGGCAAGCCTTCGAGCCGCGCTACATTCCGAGTTTCCTCGAGTTGCTAAGGCCGAATTCGGCGCACACGCCGCGCCGCGTCGAAGTCGGCCGTACCGCGCGCATCCAGCTGGTGACGGACGCGCCGAACGACTATCTGGTCAGGGCGGCGGACCAGGGCAGTTTCGTGCTGGCGTCGACCACGGACCACCATTGGCACAAACGGGTCAATCCTTTCGAGGGCATCTGGACCCTGAATCTCTCGATCCCCGAGGATTTTCCGGTCGATTGCTTGTTGACCTTCACGTGCACGCTCGGCGATGACACGATGCCGGAGCCATTGAGCGTGAGCTTTTGGGCGCAGACCATTCCCTTTGTTCCGCAGGAAGCACAAGCGGGCGGGTCGAGCGGCGAAAAGAAAAAGAACCCGAATCAAGGCGCGGGGAAGGGGAGGCCGCCGCCGGGCCTGGCGCTGCCCCATATTATCGAGGTCAGGCGGCAGAACTGGGCCGATCATGAATTCCACGATTACGCCGCGCTGCGTGTAGTTGGCGCCGGCGACGGTTCGTACGACTTTTATGTAAACATGGACAACCTGTACCTCATCAACGAGGTCCAGAACTCGAATACGGACAAGCTCATCCTCGAAAACAGGTTCAAGCTCGCCCTGGTGTTCATCGGCGTGGCGATACTGGCGGAACCGAACGAGGGAGCGACGGAAGTGTCCGGTGCGACGCCGGAGCTGACGATGGCCGACAAGGAAAGCCTGGTACGCCTGATCTCGGAGCGCATGGCGCCCATCCTCCTGCCCCTGGTCGATGAACTCTCGAAGACCGGCCTCGAAGAAGGGTCGTCGCTGGGCGGCGAGCCGATGTAGCCTTACGCTGCGGCTGCGGTATACTAGGGATCTTTGTTTCCCCTTTTTGATCGTCTCAACGCATGCGCCAGATCGTCCTCGACACCGAAACCACCGGCCTCAACCCACGCACGGGCGACCGCGTCATCGAAATCGGCTGCGTTGAAATCTTCAACCGCAAGCTGACCGGCAACAACTTCCATCGCTACATCAATCCCGAGCGCGATTCGGACGAAGCGGCGCTGGCGGTGCACGGCCTGACCACCGAGTTCCTGAGCGACAAACCGAAGTTCCACGAGATCGCCGAAGAACTGCGCGCCTTCGTCCAGGATGCGGAAGTCATCATCCACAACGCGCCCTTCGACCTCGGCTTCCTGAACCACGAGTTCGAACGCCTGGGCCTGCCGCCTTTCGTCAGCCATTGCAGCAATGTGATCGATACCCTGGTAAACGCGAAGGAACTGCACCCGGGCAAGCGCAACTCGCTGGACGCGCTGTGCGACCGCTACGGCATCTCGAACGCCCACCGCAAGCTGCACGGCGCACTGCTGGACTCGGAGCTGCTGGCCGACGTCTACCTGGCGATGACGCGCGGGCAGAACATGCTGTCGATGGATGTCGAGGTCGAAGAGGCGGGTGGCGGTGCGCTGCTGGAAGCCGTGCCGCTGGGCGAGATCATCGTCGTTTCGGCGGCCGCCGACGAACTCGCGGAGCACGATGCGGTGCTGGCCGCGCTCGACAAAGGCGTGAAAGGGGAGTGTGTTTGGAGAAAATATTCTCCGCAGGGGTGACAAAACGCAAAACCCCCCCTATAATGCTCGTCATTGCAGCGACGCAATCGCAGCAAAAGCAGTAAAACAGGGAGGTTAGCTCAGGGGTAGAGCACTGCATTCACACTGCAGGGGTCGCAAGTTCGAAACTTGCACTTCCCACCAGGATTCATCGAAAAAGCCAGCGGATTTGCTGGCTTTTTTGTTTTTGTTGCGCCTGTCAGTTGCGGGCCCGACGCTGCTTGTATGTGGGTGCGCGAACGTTCAAGCGCCGGGCGATCCGGTATCGTTCCAGCATCATGAAACCCAAAGCGCATCGGACGCAGGTCGCCGACTCCCAGCTCGAACTGCCGCTCGGCCGGTCGGGCGGGGCGCATGACCTGGCCTATTACATCGGCATCTGCAAGGTCTACGCGGCCTACCACAAGCACTGGCCGACCGTTGACGCGAGCCGCGAGGAATTCCGCGCGGCGCGGGTGAAGGATGTCGATGGCCGGCGCATCCAGCGCGAACTGCGCTATCCGGCGCCCGGGCTCGAAACCGATCCGGAGTACCAGGCGCTGCGCGAGCGCTGCCTGCTTGACGGCATGCGCGAAGGTGTGACGCTGGAAGCGCTGGATCCGCGCTATCGCACGGTGCTGTCCGAAAACGGTATCGCCGGCCTGTTCGCGTCCATCGCGCTGCCGGTGAGGGCCGGACCGGATGCGGTGCGCTATGCGTCCGGCCTGCCGGCGCACGCCCTTGAAGAGCTGACACTGCGCGTCGGGCAGGGCATCGCCGTGCGTGCGCTCGGGCTCGCAGGCTTCGATCCGCGGGACCCGCGCGTGCTCGCGCGCAGCTTCGCGGTGCGGGTGCATGCCAACGACGAGCTGAAAAGCGTCATCGACCGCATCGGCATCCACCGTCCCGCGCTCGACGCGCGCCTGGCCGACCATTACCTGCTGGACGCCGGCGAGGATGGCCGCCTTACCGTCCGCTACCAGCTGCTGGCCGGCGGCCGCTACGCCGGCCGCTTCGACCTCGGCCAGCTGTGCGCGAAGCTCGCCGCGGTCTACGCCCTCGACCCCGAACTGGCGCAGCTGCGCGGCGCCGCGGCCTTCGAGATGCCGGCCGCGCCCACCGTCCCGGCCGCACCTGTCTCCGGCAGTATCGAGGAGCTGCGCGAGCAGCTGGCCATGCTCCGGGCGGAAGGCCGGAGCCTGGTGCTGCCGATCCAGGCGCTGAGCCGGTTTGCCGACATCCGGCGCCTGCTGGAAAAGGCCGGCGGCGATTACCGCGCGCATGGACAGCGCTTCGACTTCGAGGCGGACATCGCGCCCGCCGCCGTGCTCGAGGAATTGCTCAGGCGCGGCGCGCTCTAGCCCGGCGTTTGCCCGGTGTGACGTCGGCGCCGCCGAAGAGGTCGGGCTGGACCGGCGCCGCGGCCGGCACGGGCGCCGGTGCCGGCGCCGGCCGCGGTTCCGGCACAGTCCCGAAAGGATCGATGGCGGCCGCCACGCCGTTGGTGTAGGCCAGCACATCGTCGAGCACCTGGTCCCTGGCCGGGTCGGCCGGCGCGTCCGGCGCGGCCAGCGCCTGGCGGCAGCGCGACACCGCCTGGCGCACCATGGCGACCGTGCGGCTGCCCGACGCGCCTTCGATCAGCTTGCGGAAGCGGTGCTCCTCCCACTTGTCTTCCTCGCGCTGCGACAGGGCGTCCGGATAGTGGCGCGCCTTATAGCGCAGGAACAGCTCGTCGAGCCTGGGATCGAGGAAGCCCGGCTTCAGGCCTGCAAAGGTGGCCGGGTCCATGCTCCGCAGCTGGTCGAGCAGGCGCCGGTCGGCATTGCCGACGAAGCCGGCGTAGAGCGCTTCGTCGACGTCGCACTCGCCCGGTTCGCGGGCAAACACGACCTGCAGCAGCCGCGCGAGGTCAACGGTCTCCATGACGCCCCGCATGACGGGCACATTGGCCAGCGCAGCGCCGACGTCGATGCCCAGCTCCGCGGCCCGTTCGCGTGACAGCACGCCCAGGTTCCTGAAGACCGGCGGCGATTTGTTCGCGGCGATGCAGCGGATCGGCATCGGCTCGAAATCCTCGGGCCGCTCCTCCGGCCTGGTGAACAGCCGCCTGCGCATGGTTTCGGCATCGATGTCCAGCAGCTGGCGCGGATCCCTGGCCAGGTCCCAGGCGATGACCTCGTTGCGATTGGTCGGGTGCGGGGCCAGCGGCATCATGATGCGGATGCCCGCCGCCTTCGCATTGCCGCGGCCGATATGCAGGAAGGGGCTGTGCGAATCCACGTCCATCTCTTGCAGCGCCAGGTTCTTGTCCAGCATCGAGAAGCAGTGCGCGAAGAGCTGCGGCTGGGATGCGCGGATGCGCCGCGCCAAAGCGGCCGTGGCCAGCACGTCGGACATGGCGTCGTGCGCCGCATCGTGCGGCAAACCGTTCGCCGCGCTGATCCGCTCCAGCGCGAACGAGACCCGACCCGCTTCGTCGGCGGGCCACTCCAGCGTCTCCGGGCGCAGCGCATGGGTGGCGCGCACGAGGCCGAGCAGATCCCAGCGCCCGCAGCCGTCCTTCCACTCGCGGGCATACGGGTCGATGAGGTTACGCCAGAACATGAAGCGCGTGATTTCCTCGTCGAAGGCGATCGAGTTGTAGCCGAAGGCAATCGTTCCCGGCGCGGCGAGCTCGCGATGGACCGCCTGGACGAATTGCAGCTCCGGCAAACCGAGCTCCTGGCAGCGCGTAGGCGTGATCCCGGTGACCAGGCAGGCCTGCGGATCGGGCAGGTGATCGGGCGTGGGCCGGCAATACAGCGTGGTCGGCCTGCCGATGACGTTCAGGTCCATATCCAGGCGCAGGCATGCGAACTGGACCGGGCGGTCGCGGACCGGATCCAGGCCGGTGCTCTCATAGTCGTAGGCCAGCAGGCTGTTCATGGCGGCAAGTCAGGGCTGGGCGGGCCGTCTCGATGATCTTGACCGAAGAATAACGGCAACGGCGGCAGCGCGGCGCACATGAGCCATCGCTAGGGGAACTAATCGGCCGAATGGATGACCTATGTTTTATGCATGGTCTGCCGGAGAGGTTTCGATGCCCAAAGTCAGCTTGCTCGAAGAATCCAGGCCACACAGCGATTATTACGACTCGATGATCATCTGGCTGCTGCGCGGCCTCGCCTGGCTGGCCGTCGCCGCCGGGCATCTGCGGGCGCGGGTCTATCCCGGCTTCGGCAGCGTGGCGGAGCCGACGCCGGGCTTCCAGGCCTTCGCCTTCCTGACCGGCTACGCCCATCTGGCGCTGGTCGTGTTGTTCGTCCTGAGCGGCTGGCTGGTCGGCGGCGGCATGCTCGACCGTTACGGCAGTCCGGGTGCGCTGCGGCAGTATGCGCTGAAGCGCCTGACCAGGCTCTGGATCGTGCTCATCCCGGCCTATACAGCGATGCTGCTGTTCGCCGCGTACGCCGGCTGGGCCGATGCATCGTCGGCCGACCTGGGCGGCAGCGGCGAGTACGCCGCGGGCGCCTTCATCGGCAACCTGCTGGGCCTGCAGACCCTGGCCGTGCCCCGGTTCGGCGGCAACTACCCCTTGTGGACCCTGGCCAACGCGAGCTGGTATTACCTGCTGTTCCCGCTGCTGCTGGCGGTGTTCCGGGCGCGCACGGCCCCGGCCCGCGCCGGCGCGGTGCTTGCGGTGCTCGGCATCGCCGCGGTCTTGAGCGAAGTAATGCTGCTGTACTTCCTGGTCTGGCTGCTCGGCGCGGCGTTCTCGCGCGTGCCGATCGACGCGGGGCCGCTGGCGCGCAGGCTGTTCCTGCTGCTGTTCCTGGCGCTGGCGGTCTATTACCGTATCGCCGGCGGCAACAACCACATGCGCACCGATACCATCGTCCAGGACCTCGCCTTCGGCACGTCGCTGGCGCTGTTCCTGTGCAGCATGCGCTACCGTCCCGCCGGGCCGTCGCGCCTGCGCGAGCGCGTCGTGGCCGCCGGGCGCTTCTTCGCCGGCTTCAGCTTCACCTTGTATGTGATCCATGTGCCGCTGATCGACGCGATGCAGTATTTTTTCGGGCGCCAGCGTTTGTCGCCGGCGGCGCCCTTGGACTACCTGGTCTACGCGGCGATGCTGGCGGGAATCGTGGCGCTGGCTTACCTGTTTCACCTGCCGTTCGAAGCAAATACGCAGCGCGTGCGCGCATGGATGAAGGAACGCCTGGCGGCGGACGGGGCGGGCGCTGCGCGCCGGACCGAGCCCTTGTAATTCTTTCTTGGCAGCCTTATATGCAGGCGTGTTCGATTTCCTTTCATCACGCTCGCCGCCGCCATGACCCAGTCCAGCTTCGCCTCGCCCCTGCCAGCCTTCCCGCAATCGCCGCAATTCCGCGACGCGAAGTTCCGCAATCCCGTCCCCATGCACAAGCACAGTTTCGGGGAGACCGCGCGCCTGTGGTGGGCCTTCATGTTCAACAAGCCGGCCGGCACCGTGCCGCGCCAGCCGGTGCCGGTGCGCGCGCTCACGCGCGAAGCCCTGCTGGCGGCGCCGGACAACACCCTGTACCGGCTCGGCCATTCCACCATGCTGCTCAAGCTGGACGGCGAGTTTCACCTGACCGACCCGGTGTTTTCCGAACGCGCCTCGCCCGTGCAATGGGCGGGGCCGGCGCGCTTCCACCAGCCGCCGATCGCCATCGAGGAGCTCCCGCCGATCAAGGCCGTGATCCTCTCGCACGACCATTACGATCACCTGGACCGCGCCGCCGTGCTGGCGCTGGCGCCGAAGACGGCCCTGTTCCTGACGCCGCTGGGCGTGGGCAACCGCCTGCTCGACTGGGGCATCGCGGCGGACAAGGTGCGCCAGTTCGACTGGTGGCAGGGGACGGAGGTGGACGGCGTGCGCTACGTGGCGACGCCGGCCCAGCATTTTTCGGGCCGCGGCCTGAACGACGGCAATGCCACGCTGTGGGCGTCCTGGGTGATCCTGCACCGCGAGCTGCGCCTGTTCTTCAGCGGCGACACCGGCTACTTCACGGGCTTCAAGGAGATCGGCGCCAAGTACGGCCCCTTCGACCTCGCCCTGCTGGAGACCGGCGCCTACGACCAGCGCTGGCCGGACGTGCACATGCAGCCGGAACAGACCTTGCAGGCCTTCCTCGACCTGAAAGGCAAGTGGCTGCTGCCCGTGCACAACGGCACCTTCGACCTCGGCCTGCACCACTGGCAGGATCCCTTCGATCGGATCGCGGCGCTGGCGCAAGCGCAGGGGGTGCCGCTGGCGACGCCGGAGATGGGCGAGGCGGTCGACCTGCTGCAGCCGCACAGCGGGCGCGCGTGGTGGCGGGATATCGAGTGACCGCGCAATGTCATGCATCTGGCCGCCAACCCGGCGCTGCGGCGCCTGCGCTCGGAGCCGGCGGTCACGCTGGCGGAGGCGCTCAACACCATCGATGCGCAATGAGCGGGGCGGTCACCGCGGCGGCGCCTGGCCTGGCCCGAGCACCATGCGCCGGATCCTCTGCCAGTTGACCAGGAAGGCGTTCACCTCCGCGGCTTCGCTTTCGCCCCGCTGCAGCATGCCGGCCATGGCGCGCGTGGTGCCGCCGTTCAGGAACCAGCTCAGCGGCGGCTGGCGTCCCTCGGCGGTCCAGGGGTAGCGCAGCTCGATCACGCGGCCGGCGCCGCAGCCACCCAGCAGGCGCGTGGTTTCCTCTTCGGCGGCCTGGGCGCGGGCGTTGCGGGTCTGGTAGAGGGCGAAGAAGGGCAGCGACAGCTCCGGCACCGGCGGCACGACCTTGTCGCCGGGGCGCAGGCGCGGCTGCCAGGGCAGGTGGACGCCGACCTTCAGCGGCGGACGCGGCGGGCCGGCCACGGCATCGATCATCTGGGCGCGCGTCGGGCAGATCCACTGCGATTGCGAGGCCGGCTCGTTCTCGATCACCAGCACCACGATCTGCTCCGGCTTGACCACGCCGAGTGTCAGGATCGCGGCGATCATCGCGTTGAGGGTGGCCGCGCCCGAATTCTCGAAGTAGCCGCCGTCGACCAGGTAATCCCAGGGCTGGCCGTCGACGGTCGTGACCAGCGCGGCCGGGCTGATGTAGGGAAAGCGGGCGCTGTTGTGGACCGCCTGCGCCAGCGTGATGCGGCTGGTGTCCAGCGGCGGGTCGCCGGGGCCGCCGGCGAACAGGTCGTAGGCTTGTGGCGGCAGGAAGTCCAGATTGGCCTGCACCACGCGCCGGCCCTCGCTGGCGGAAGTGGCGTTGAACAGCAGGCGCGGCAGGCCGGCCGCCGCGGGCCCGAGCGCCAGCAAGGGCCGCGCGAACCAGTCGGCGGCCTTCGACGACCCGAAGCGCTCGGCCCAGCCGCGCTGCCAGGCCCCTTCCAGTGCCAGCGAGCGGTCGCAGCTGGGGCAGGGGAAGGGCGAAAAGCGCGCCAGCAGGTCCGGGTAGAGCAGGTAGCCGACCAGCGGCGCCAGGTAGTCCTGGCCGAGGAAGGCGCCGACCTGGCGCGAGGTCGCCGCATAGTCCGGGCTGTCCACGGCCAGCGAGCCGGCGAAGGCGGCCAGGCCCAGGCTGCCGCCCGAGACGCCGCTCATCGCATAGATGTTCGGGGCGAAGCGCCGGCCCTGGCTGCGCGCCTGGCGTTCGAGTTCGAGCAACAGGGTGCCGGCCCAGAACGCCGCCCTCGATGCCCCGCCGGCCGCCGCCACCAGGTAGACCGGCTCGTTCCCATGCGCGCCGCGCGCCGCCTGCCAGGCGCGGAAGTCCTCGGCCAGGCCCGGGCGCCGCGGCGCCAGCGGCGGCCCGCCGTTGCGGGCCACGAAATGGTTCTCGTTCGAGATCGAGGCCAGCAGGGCCGCGAACAGCGGCAACAGGGCCAGCGAGGGCCAGCCGGCGCTCTTCGGCAGGTAGACCAGCACGATGCTGCCGAACACGGTCCAGGAACCGAAGGCGAACAGCAGCAGGGCCGGCGCGCCCAGCGCCCGGCTCGCCGCTTCCTGGCCGAAGCAGACCGCCGCCAGCACCATCGCCGACACCGCGAACATCAGCAGCACCGCGGCGATGCTCACGCGTGGCGTGCGGCGCGAGCGCGCCCAGGCCTGGGGCGCCACCGCCTGCCTCCCCAGCCAGCGGTTGACCAGCCTGCGCCGCAGCACCGCCAGCAGCACGAAGGTGCCGGTGTAGAGGGCAGGGGCCAGCCAGGCCCCGGGCGGGGCGCCGGGCAGCGCGAACCAGACCGTGATCGGCACGCAGGACAGCAAGCCAAGCGCGCGCGGCAGCCAGGTGTTGGTGGCGGCGGCGAAGCCGTGGTGGGCGCACATGCCGACGTTGTCGACCGCGAAGCGGCGGGCCAGCAGCAGGCGCGCGCAGTACCAGGCGGTCAGCGACCAGTAGGCCAGGGCCGCGATGAAGATCCAGTAGCTGGCGTTGGCCCACAGGCTCTCCTTGGTCTCGGCAAAGTTGCGGAAGGCGCCCAGGGCCTCGCGCGCCTGGGGCACGCCGAGCAGGATGGCGTTGCCGGCGGCCACCGTCAGCACCGGGTAGAAGTTCAGCAGCAGGGTGCGGCGCAGGAAGGTGAAGCGGGTGACCTGGCTGGTGTGCGAAGGCGTGCGCCGCGGCGGCGTGGGGACGGGCAGGGGCGGCGGTGCCTCGCGTGGCCGTCCGTCCGCGGCCCCGCGTTCGTCGATCCCGGTTGGCTCCGCCATGGCCCGCTCCTTTCTTGCCCGTGCTCCGATCATAAAGGCAAGTCTGCCGCGGCGGAGCATGCCGCACGCAGTCTGTTGGGCGCGGATCAAGACGCCGCAGCGAAAATGCTGTCAGGCGGAAATTCGGCGACCGGCTACTGGCGCGGCGCGTGCGCCGGCGCGACGAAGGCCAGCGCCTCTTCGAAGGAGCGCAGCACCATGTCGACCTGCTTCTCCACCAGCGAGGCGCTCGGCACCGGGTCGGTCAGCGGCAGCCGGATCGTCACCAGCATCGCTTCCGGCAGGCCGGCGCGCAGGTTGGCGACCGCGGTCAGCCACTGGTCGAGCATGGCCTCGGTCGGATAGTTGATGAAGACGGTCGAGACCAGGTCGGCCTTGTCCGGGCCGGGGTTTTCGCTGTCGCCGATGATCGAGAAGCTGCGCGCGTCGACCTGGTCCTCGCGCAGCGCGCGCACCAGCAGTTCGCTGAGCATGTCGTCGCGCATCGAGGCCAGGCCCACGCACAGCACCACCGAATGGGCCGGCACGTCGAGCGCGCCCTGCCAGCGGCCCAGGCGCGCCTCGCGCATCTGGCGCAGGTGGGCGCCGATGTTCGTATCGAGCAGGGACATGCTGCGGCGGCGGCTCTTGGGCGGTCCGCCCGATTCCGGGGTGAGGGTGGCGGCGACGTCGGCGATGGCGGAGCGGATCCGGTCTTCCTGCGGCTTTTCCATCTTGCCCGAACGGGTGTCGTTCGCGGCCAGCACGATGCCCGGCAGCAGGATGTGGTCGCAATAGCGGGCGAAGCTGGAGCGTTCCAGGAAGTCCTGGGCATCGTGGATGATGGCGGCGATGTCGCCGGCCAGGATGCGCTGGTAGAAGCGCTGGGCGCCCGACACCGCCGGGGCGTCGCCGAGCAGGATGGTGACCGGCTCGAGCGTGCGCACGTGGCGGCCGGCGACCACCAGGCACAGGGTCAGCGGGGTCGACAGCAGCAGGCCGACCGGGCCCCACATCGCGCCCCAGAACAGGGCCGAGATGATCACCGCCAGCGGCGACAGCCCGGAACTGTGGCCGTACACCTTGGGTTCGACGATGTTGGCGACCAGCAGTTCGAGGGCCACGAACAGCACCATGCACGACAGCGCCAGGGTCCAGCCCGGATCGATGGCGGCGACGAACATCGCGATCACCGCGCCGGCGGCCATGATGCCCAGGTAGGGCACGAAGCGCAACAGGCCGCTCAGCGCACCCCACAGCGCGGCGTGCGGCACGTCGGCGGCCCACAGCACCACGCCGATCAGGAGGCCGAAGGTGACATTGACGATAAATTGCGAGAAGAAGAAGCGCGATACCCCCTGGGCGGCGTCGGCCAGGGCCTGGATCGTGCGGCTGACCTCGGTCTGGCCGCCCAGCCTGATCAAACGGTCGCGCAGGGATTCGTGCTCCAGCGACATGAATATTAGGAGCACCAGCACCAGGCCGGCCTCGCCGATCGGACCCCAGGCCAGCGAGAACAGCCGGGTCAGGGCGCCGGTGGTGGTCAGGCGCGGGGCGCGGATCTCGACCGGAATCGGCTGGGTCGGGCTGATGGTGATCGTGGTCATGCCGCGCTTGCCGGTGGCCGTGGCGCCGCTGCTCGGGGCCACCGCGCTCAGCTCGGCTTCGATGCGCTCGAAGGGGCGCTCGGCCAGTTCGCGCACGGCGGCGACCTTGGTGCGCATCGCCGCCCGGTACTTCGGCAGGTCGCGCGTGACGGCCACCAACTGGAACGCCAGCACGATGCCGACCCCGACCAGGCAGGTGGTGGCCAGCAGCACCGACAGCATGGTGGCCGGCATCTGGGCCAGCCCGGCGCGGCGCATGCTGCGGATCAGCGGGGCGATGACCAGGCTCAGGATCGACGCAAGGGCAATCGGCTCGAGGACATCGCGACCGAAATACAGAAGTCCCAGCCCGCAGGTCACGGTGACCAGCGAGCCGGCATTCAGGTGCTTGAACAGGGAAAGATCGCGCATTCGCGTGCTGCAGGCGGGACAGCAAGCTATCCCGTGGAAACGTAAAACCAGCAATGTAGCGCAAAAACATGAATACGATCAATTTTATGGCGATTTCTTTCCACGCACGGCCCCTTGCGCGCCCGCGCCCTTCTGCGCCGGGCCGATGGTCCACAGGTAAATGGTCCTGCCGTCGACGTCGACCGTGCGCTCGGGCGGCCACCCCGGCCCCATGTCGAAGGCGTGCGAGACCACCCGCGATCCAGGCTTGAGCTGGGACCACAGCCGCGGCCGCAGCTTGAGGTTAAGGTCCGGCAGCAGGTAGAGGCTGACCACCGAGGCCGGCGAGAGCTCGGTCTCGAACAGGTCGGCCACCTTGAAGCTGACCCGTTTCTCGACCCCAGCCTTTTTGGCATTGGCCTCGGCTTCCACGATACGTTCCGGATTCAGGTCGACGCCGACCCCGCGGGCGCCGAAGCGCCTGGCGGCCGTGACCACGATGCGGCCGTCGCCGCAGCCGAGGTCGTACAGGGTGTCGTGCGCGCCGACCCTGGCCAGGTCCAGCATGCGGTCGACCACCTCCTGGGGCGTCGGCACGAAGGGGACGTCCAGCCGTGGCGGCTCGGGCGCGTCCTGGGCCCAGGCCAGGCGCGGCGGCAGCAGGCCCAGCCCGGCGCCGGCGGCGGCGGCGGACAGCAGCAGGGTGCGGCGGCGTGCTTGCGGGTTCATCGTCGGTTCTCCTCGTCGTTGGCAGGGTTGTGGAAGGCTTCGTCCTGGTGCAGCAGGGCCAGCAGGAACACGCCGGCGGCCAGCACCGCCACGCCGATCCAGGCCGCATTCAGGCCGCCCAGGGTCTGGCTGCCCACATAGCTCAGGCTGGACCACAGCATGTAGGCGCAACTGGCGCAGAACAGCAGCGGCAGCAGCGGGAACAGCGGTACGCGGTAGGGCCGCGCATGGCCGGGTTCGCGCCGGCGCAGCACGAACAGCGAGATCCCGCTCAGCAGGAAGAACAGCCAGAACACGGGCGCGGTGAATTCGACCATGGCGCGGAAGCCCCCGCCCAGCGCGGCGCCCAGGCCGACCAGCAGCAGGGCAGCGCCGCATTGCAGCAGCATGGCCAGGGTCGGCGTGGCGCGCCGGCCGTCCCAGCGCGCCAGCCATGCCAGCGGCCGCCAGTCGCGTCCCATCGCATAGCCGGTGCGGGCGCCGACGATCATGGTGGCGTTGATCGAAGTCAGGGCCGACACCGCCACCAGCAGGGCGATCAGCTGCTCGCCGCCGCGTCCGAAGGCGCGCCGCATCAGTTCGGCGGCCGGCGCCTGCGACGAGGCCAGCGCGTGCATGCCGAGGCCGTGCCAGTAGCCCCAGGTGACCAGCAGGTAGAGGCCGGTGACGATCAGCACCGTTAGCACCAGCGAGCGGACCATGTTGACGGCGCCGTCGCGCACCTCGGCGCTGAGATAGGCGGCCTCGTTCCAGCCGCCATAGGTGAGCAGCACGAAGACCATCGCCAGCCCGAAGGAGCCGTGGACAGGTTCCGCCGCAACGGCCGGGATCGCCGCGCCGCCCGGCAGGCGCAGGGCGGCCAGCGCCACCAGCAGCAGCCCGCCGACTTCCGCGACCGTCAGCCAGGTCTGGGCGGCGCTGCCCGAGCGCAGGCCGTGCAGGTTGAGCAGGCCCAGTACCAGCACGGCGGCGCCAGCGTACAGGGCGGCGCTGGCGGCCGGCGCCAGGCCGGGCAGCGGCGCCACCTGGGCCAGGTAGTCGCCGAACACGAAGGCCAGCAGGGCGATGGAGCCGGTGGTGATCACCGCATAGCGGGCCCAGCCGAACAGGAAGGCGACCGTGCGGCCGTAGGCGCGGTGCAGGAAGTGGTAATCGCCGCCCGCGTGGGCGTAGGCGGTGCTCAGCTCGGCATAGCAGAGGGCCCCGGCCAGCGAGACCGCGCCGCCCAGCACCCAGGCGAGGAACATGGCGCCGGCGCTGGCGCTCATGCCCGCCACCAGCGCCGGCGCCTTGAAGATGCCCGCGCCCACCACGATGCCGACGATCAGCGTGACGGCGTCCGCCAGCCCGAGTAGCGGGCGCGGCTGGGCGTGGGTTTCATGGTCGGAGCTGGACGGGGTCGGCATGTCCAGTAGGACGAGCCGGGCGCCGCCAAGTTCCTGCGCCGCGCGGGCGTGTGAGCCCGATCAAGTTCCGCGCCGGCTCAGCTTCCTTGCTCGACCGCCGCCACCTGCAGCGGCGCCAGCGCCGGCCCCTCCAGCACCCGGCCATCCGGTGCGAAGCGGCTGCCGTGGCAATCGCAGTCCCAGCTGGTCTCGGCGCCGTTCCACTTGAGCTCGCAGCCCATGTGCGAGCATTTGCCGGCCACCGCCTGCAGCGCGCCGTCCTTGTCGCGGTAGATCGCCACCGGCTGGCCGCCGACATCGATCTTGCGGCTGCGGCAGGGCGGCAGGTCTTTCAGCGCCTCGATTTCGTCCGCGCCCAGCATCACCGCCGCGTCGGGGCTGGCCGGGCCGGTCTTCTCCTTCGCGAAGCCGTCCGGGCGCTTGCCCTGCGCCAGGCGGTCGACCGCGTACAGGTCGCGCCAGGGCGTGCCGCGTCCGAGGATCTCGTCGGCCAGCATCATCCCCGCCAGGGTGCCGTAGGTCAGGCCGTCGCCCGAGAAGCCGGTGGCGATATAGGTATTTTCCGCGTCGATGTTGCGGCCGATACAGGGCAGCTTGTCCCTGGCGCGGTAGCGCTGGGCCGACCAGCGGTATTCGACCGGGCCGATCGGCCAGTGGTCGCGGGCGAAGCCCTCCAGGTCCTGGAAGCGCTCCTCGCCGACCTCCTTGTCGCCCAGCTTGTGGGCGCTGCCGATCACGGCCAGCCAGGTCCGGCCGTGGGCCGTATAAGTGCGCACCGAATGGCGC
This sequence comes from Massilia aerilata, assembly GCF_042656905.1. Classification (NCBI taxonomy): domain Bacteria; kingdom Pseudomonadati; phylum Pseudomonadota; class Betaproteobacteria; order Burkholderiales; family Oxalobacteraceae; genus Massilia; species Massilia aerilata. Next base: position 390,326 of record NZ_JBHSMZ010000001.1, on the reverse strand, counting down.
TCCCGGCCGATGCACCAGTAGACGCCCGGTTCGGGAACGCTGTCGTGCAGCGGCGCGGCGATGCCGTATTCGCGCACCACTTCCAGCTGGGACTGCACCAGGTGGATGCCGACCGGCGTGTGGGTGGCGACGATGATGTGCTGGCATTGCACCTTGCCGTGCTCGGTATGGACCACGGCCGGGTCGTCGTCGATGGCGGTGACGCGGGTGTTCTCGAAGATCAGGCAATCCTCGCCGCCGATGCGCTGGGCCAGTTGGCGCACGTATTCGAGCGGCTGGAACTGGGCCTGTTCCTCGACCCGCAGGGTTTTCAGGGCGTCGAGCGGCAGCGGGGCGTCGTCGCGCAGGTCGGTGTGCAGGCGCGCGCGCATCGCCGCCAGCGCTTCCTTCTCGACTTCGCCGACGTGGGCGGCGTCGAGGGCCAGCAGGTTCCAGGGCACGCGCTGGAAGGCGCAATCCAGGTTCAGGCGCCCGACGGTGGCCTCGATCAGGTCGATCGCGGCGGCGCGCGACTCGACCACGCGGCGCATGGTTTCGAGGCCGTGCTGCTCCTCGAGCGTGTGCAGGCCGAGGTCGACGGTGGCGTACAGGTTGCCGGTGGAATTGCCGGTGCTGGCGTCGCCGGCCTTGTAGGCCTCGAGCACGGCGACGCGCTTGCCGGCCTGCACCAGCAGCATGGCGGCGGTCAGGCCGGTGATGCCGGCGCCGACGATGGCGACGTCGACCTGGAGGTCGGTTTGCAGGGTCGGCAGGCAGGCCGTCCTGGCCGCCGTGCCCTTCCAGAGAGAAGAGGTGTCCATGGGAGTGCCTTTCGATACGGTGTCGGATAGATGCATGGCAGCCGGCGCCGGGCGCTGGCCGCGTTCGCTCCGATCATCCCAAGATCCGTCGCGCCGCGGCGCAGCGTTGACCGGCACACACTATCCGGGCGCGTTGGCCCTGATCGGGGCGGCTTGTGTCAATACGCGACAGAAGTTTTCTGTTTGCAATATTTTTCTTGCTATGCGGCATGACTAACCATTAGTATTCCGGCACTAATCTTTGTCACTATTTACACTTATGAAGATGCTCAACCGTTTGCCGGTTCTGTGGAAGGTGCTGTCGGCGCCGGCGATTGCCATGGTCTGCATGGCCGCGTACCTGGCCTTCACGGCTGTCGTTTTCCACAAGAACAATGTGCGCCTGGCGGACGTGCGCGATGTCCAGTACCCGGTGCTGGACGCCATGACCGAGAACGTCGGCGCGCTGGACAAGATCATCGACATCCTGAATAGCGCGGCTGCGGCCGGCGAGCCGGAGCAGCTGGCGGCGGCCGACGCCCTGGCGGCGAAGGTGCGCGACAATTACCAGCGCCTGCGCGCCATGGACAGCGTCCGCGCCGGCGACCTGTCCCGCCTGGGCGCCGAATTCGAGGCCTACTTCAAGTCGGCGCGCGAAGTTTCCGACGCGATGGCCCAGCACACCGGCATGCCGGCCAAGGACAAGCTGCAGGGCATGGCCGCCGACCTGGCGACCTACCGCAAGGACGTGGCCAGCTTCCGCAGCGCGGCCAAGGAGCGTTTCGTCGGCACGGTCGGCGACGCCACCGCGGCGGCCGACCGCGCCATCCTCGGCGGCGCCGTGATCGGCGCGCTGGGCCTGGCGCTGACCCTGGCCTTCGCGGTGCTGGTGGCGCGCACCCTGCTGCGCCAGGTGAAGCAGGCGGTGCGGGTGGCCGAGACCGTGGCGGCCGGCGATCTGACCAGCAGCATCGAAGTCGACGCCCTCGACGAAACCGGCAAGCTGCTGCACGCCCTGAAGCACATGAACAGCAGCCTGGTGCGCATCGTCAGCGAGGCGCGCGGCGCCACCGACACCATCGCCACCAATTCGACCCGCATCGCCGAGGGTAACGGCGACCTGTCCGCGCGCACCGAGCAGCAGGCGGCGGCGCTGGTGCAGACCGCGTCCGCGATGGGCGAGCTGACCGGCACCGCCAAGCAGAATGCGGCCAATGCGGTCAAGGCGAATGAACTGGTCGGCTTCGCCGCCGGCGTCGCGACCCAGGGCGGGGCCGTGGTCGGCCGCGTGATTGCCACCATGGATGCGATCCACGCCTCTTCGCGCGAAATCGCCGATATCGTCAACGTCATCGAGGGCATCGCTTTCCAGACCAACCTGCTGGCGCTGAACGCCGCGGTGGAGGCGGCGCGCGCCGGCGAGCAGGGCCGCGGCTTCGCCGTGGTGGCGAGCGAAGTGCGCAGCCTGGCGCAGCGCTCGGCCTCGGCCGCGAAAGAGATCAATGCGCTGATCGGGCGCTCGGTCGAGCAGGTCGAACTGGGCACCCGCCTGGCCGACCAGACCGGCAGCACGATGGACGAGATCGTCGGCAGCGTGAAGCGCGTCACCGAGATCATGGCCGCCATCGCCGAGGCCAGCAGCGCGCAGACCGCCGGCATCGAACACATCAACGATGCGATCGCGCAGATGGACCAGGACACCCAGCACAATGCCGAGCTGGTCGAAGAGACCGCCGGCGCCGCCGCCGCGCTGCGCGAGCAGGCCGCCAGCCTGGCGCAGGTGGTGAGCGTGTTCACGCTGGCCCGCGAGAGCCTCCCCGAGCCGGCACGGGTGGGCTTGCCGGGCCCGCTGGCACTTGCCGCCAACGCAACGGCGGCCCACCGCCGCGCCTGATCTGCCCCGTTTTCCGATACGCCGCCGCGGCTTTCCAAGCGCGGCGGTGGATCGGCTCGTCCGGCATCGCGCCGGGTTTATATCACCACCTATAGCCCTACATGAAGAAAGCAATCAACACAGCGGCCGGCGCGCTGGCAGCCGCCGGTTTCGCGGCGCTCGCCGCGGCGCCGGCGCAGGCCGAGGTCGCCATCATCGTTTCCGCGCACTCGAGCCAGGCGCCGCAAGTGGCCCAGGTCTGCCAGGCCTTCCTCGGCAAGGTCAAGTCGCCGACGCCGATCAACCTGAACGAGAAGAACCCGCTGCGCGACGAATTCTTCGCCAAGGCCTGCAGGAAGGACCCGGTCCAGGTCCAGGCGATGTGGGGCAAGCTGATCTTCACCGGCACCGGCACCCCGCCGGCCGAGGTGGACAGCGCGGCCGCCATGAAGAAGGCCGTCGCCGCCGATCCGAACGCGGTCGGCTACATCGACAAGAAGGACCTTGATGCGAGCGTCAAGGTCGTCGCCACCGCCAACTGAGCATCAAACGAGCACTCAACGAAGATGAAGAAACTGATTATCGCGGCGCTGCTGTCCAGCGCCGGCACGGCGGTCTACGCCGACGACCTGACTTTCTCGGGCTTTGCCACCCTCACCGCCGGCAAGGCCTACAGCGGTTCCTCCGGCGAATTCATGGGCCAGGCCTGCCCCTGCGGCATCGGCAACTATGAGCACGGCCAGGTCTACAGCAAGGGCGAATGGAGCCTGACGCGCGAATCGCTGGTCGGCCTGCAGGCCAAGTACCAGCTGATGCCGACGCTGTCAGCCACCGTGCAGGCGGTCTCGCGCGCGTCGGAACACGGCAGGCCGGAAGTCGACTGGGCCTACCTGTCCTGGGACGTGGCGCCCGACACCACCATCCAGGCCGGGCGCCGCCGCCTGCCGATCTACGCCTATTCCGACAGCGTCTACATCGGCTACACGCTGCCCTGGGCGCGCGTGCCGCAGGACATCTACGGCTGGGAAGTCGGCGCCTACAACGGCGTCAACATCCGCCACTCGCGCAGCGTCGGCGACTGGGCCGTGACCGGCAATGTGTTCGCCGGCCAGGAGACCAGCCATGACAATACCGAGCAGCGCAAGATCTTCTACGGCCACCGCGTCGACGACGACTGGAAGCACATCCTGGGCGGCTACCTGGACGTCTCGAACGAGGTGTTCGGCGCGCGCCTGATCTACATGCAGAACTCGATCGACCTGTCGCTGTATCCGGAAGGCGAGGAGCCGAGCTTCCAGCGCGGTACGCGCCAGAAGATCATCGGCCTGTCGGGCAGCATCGACTACGGCAACTGGCTGGTGCGCGCGGAAGCCAACCGCTTCATGCGGCCCTCGCTGGACTATAAATCGTCGAGCTTCACCGCCACGCTCGGCTACCGCATCGGCAGGTTCACGCCCATCGTCGGCTATTCGACCTACAAGGAGAAGGAGACGCCGAGCTACACCGAAACCCAGAACGACAACACGCGCTTCATCGGCGTGCGCTGGGACTTCCGCAAGAACATGGACCTGAAAGTCCAGTGGGATTCGGTGAAGGACTCGAGCGCCTACGACTTCACGAAGAACGCGAAGATGCTGAGCGTGGCGCTGGACGCCTTGTTCTGATGCGGCCTTAAAGCCGGATCAGCGCGCCACGATCAGGCGCAGGCCGAGCGCGATGAAGATCGTGCCGGCGATCCGGTCCAGCCACATGCCGGCGCGCGGGCGGCGCGAGAGCCAGCCGCCCACCGCGCCGGAAAAATAGCCCAGCAGGCCGAACAGCACGGCCGCCTGCGCCGTGAAGGCCAGGCCGAGCAGGGCGATCTGCAGGTTGGCGTCGCCGCGCTGGCTTGCGACGAACTGCGGCAGGAAAGACAGGAAGAACAGCACCACCTTGGGATTGATGGCGTTCGCGAACACGCCGCGGAAGAACAGGGTGCGCGCCGATTCCGTCACGCCCTCGACGCGGCTGGCATTCGCGCCGCCGCGGCTGCGGATCGCGTTAAACCCCATCCAGGCCAGGTACAGGCCGCCGCAGATCTTCAGCGCCGTGAAGGCCACCGGCGAGGCGGCGATCAGCGCGCTCACCCCGAGCGCGGCCAGCAAGGTATGGCTCAGGCAGCCCAGCGCGCAGCCCAGCCCGAAGGCCATGCCGCGCAGCCGGCCCTTGGCCATGCCGATGCCCAGCACCATCATGTTGTCGGGCCCCGGCGACAGGGTCAGCAGGATGGCGGCGGCCAGGAAGGCGAGTAGTTGTTCCGTTGTCAGCATGGAAGAGGGCGCTTGTTCTAAAGCTGCCGATGGTGCCCTACAGTGGCAATTTATGCAAGCTGCTGTATAGTCACGCCGTATGAAACCAGGAAAGCTGCAGCGGCCATTTCGCCATCTTACCGAGCGGGTATTGAATCTTCTGCTGATGAAGGGATGGGTCGCGAACCTCAGCTGGCGCCTGGGCGGGCATGGCAGGCTGGCAGTCGCACGCCACGAGGTGCAACTCGAACCCGAGCGGCGCCTGCCGCGGCCGCTGGTGATCGCCTTCGCGTCGGATTTCCATGCCGGGCCGACCACCGATCCGGCCATCTTCGACGCCTTGCTCGAACTGGTGCGGCGCGAGCGCCCCGACGTGCTGCTGCTGGGCGGCGACTATATTTCTTTCGACGCTGCGAATATCGCGTATCTGCGCAGCTTCCTCGAGCAGGCGAGGGCGCCGCTGGGTGTGTACGCGGTGCTGGGCAACCACGACGTCTACAACGGCCGCGAGGAAATATCCGCGGCCCTGGCGGCGGCCGGCGTCGAGCTGCTGGTTAACCGCAACGTCGCGCTGGCGGCGCCCTTCAACGAGGTCAGCATCTGCGGCATCGACGATCCGTGGACCGGCAAGCCTTCGTCCGAGAACACCTTCGCCGGCGCCGGCCCGGTCCGCATCTACCTGATGCATTCGCCGGACGGGCTGTGGCGGCTCGGCGGCCAGCGCTTCGACCTCGGCCTGGCCGGCCATACCCACGGCGGGCAGATCGTGCGCCGCAACGGCGCGCCGCTCAAGCACCCGAGCGGGCCGTACTCGCGTCAATACTGGCGCGGCCGCTTCGAGATTCCCGGAAATGGCCCGCTGTTGGTCGGCCGCGGCATCGGCTGCTCCGGCATTCCGCTGCGCCTGCGCGCCGATCCCGAACTCCTGATCTGCACTTTGCGCTGACGATGTTCCCGATTTGACCGTTTTATAGGCAACGGCGTACTCTGATGATTGATTTTTGAGTATTTCCTTTGATTCCAGATAACAGAATGGAGATAATGATATCCCGCAAGAATCATGCAGGCCGGCCCATGCCCCGCAGGGGACACATGCAAACTATAAAAGGCATGGGTTCTATCTACTATCGATTGGAGAAACGCAGTGAGTCTTTTTAGAACCAAGAATCTAGACAACATGGTCGCCCATGCCAGCAAACCGGGCGGCCTGAAGAAGGTGCTCGGCCCCTTCGACCTGATCCTGATGGGTATCGGGGCGATTGTCGGCACCGGTATCTTCGTCCTGACCGGCACCGGCGCCCTGACCGCCGGCCCGGCACTGACGGTTTCCTTCATCGTGGCGGCGATCGCCTGCGGTTTCGCGGCCATGTGCTATGCCGAGTTCGCATCGACCGTGCCGATCGCCGGTTCGATCTACACCTACAGCTATGCGGTGCTGGGCGAACTGGTGGCCTGGATGATCGGCTGGGACCTGCTGCTCGAATACGGCCTGGCGACTTCCACCGTCGCGGTGGGCTGGTCCGGCTATTTCCAGTCGCTGCTGCACACGGTCGGGCTCGACCTGCCGGCGGCGCTGACTGCCGCCCCGGGCGCGCGTCCGGGCGTGGATACCGTCATGAACCTGCCGGCCCTGGTCATCATGCTGCTGCTGACCTGGATGCTGTCGCTCGGCGTGCGTGAATCGGCGCGCGTCAACAACGTCATGGTGGTCATCAAGATCTCGGTCGTGATCCTGTTCATCCTGTTCGGCTTCAGCCACATCAACACCGACAACTGGGCGCCGTACGCTCCCTTCGGCGCCTCGGGCATCATGAGCGCCGCCGCGCTGGTGTTCTTCGCCTTCATCGGCTTCGACGCCGTGACCTCGGCCGCCGAGGAAGTCAAGAACCCGAAGCGCGACCTGCCGATCGGCATCATCGGCTCGCTGGCCGTCTGCACCATCCTGTACGTGATCGTGTCGGCCATCATGACCGGCATCGTGCCCTTCGCGAAGTTCGAAGGCGTCGACCATCCGGTTTCGCTGGCCCTGCAGTACGCCGGCGTGAACTGGCTGTCCAAGCTGGTCGACCTCGGCGCCATCCTCGGCATGACCACCGTGATGCTGGTGATGGCCTACGGCCAGACCCGCATCCTGTTCGCCATGTCGCGCGACGGCCTGCTGCCGGCCAAGCTGTCGACCGTGCACCCGAAATACGGCACGCCTTACTTCGCCACCTGGATGGTCGGCATCGTGTTCGGCGTGATCGCCGCCTTCGTGCCGCTGAACGTGCTGGCCGAACTGGTCAACATCGGCACCCTGGCCGCGTTCTGCCTGGTCTCGGTGGCCGTGGTCGTGCTGCGCAAGAAGCGCCCGGACCTGAAGCGCGCCTTCCGCTGCCCTGGCGTGCCGATCGTCCCGGCGATCGCCGTGATCTTCTGCCTCGCGCTGATGAGCTTCCTGAGCGCGATTACCTGGATCGCGTTCGTGATCTGGCTGGTCATCGGCCTGCTGGTCTACTTCGGCTATGCGCGCAGCCGTTCGCTGCTGCACGGCGCGACGCAGTCGTAATCGTCACACATTAAAGTCAAGCCCATCGGGGCGCCCCGGCCCAGGCCGCGGCGCCCCGATGTCTTTCCAGAAAACATTCCATTTTTGTAAGTCCTGTCCGACATTCATGTGAGACGGGGACCGCTTACGTGCGCCATACGCGGAACGGATAATCTCGGTAGAACATTTACCAAGAAGATAGTCTATGACCACCACGTTCGCGATGGATACGCCTGAGCTGGAGACCGCGCCACAAGCGCCTGCGGGCCAGGCTGTTGCAAGCTCGAAAGCACTTTATTTCCAACTGCTCGACACGGCGCAGGATGCCGCGGCAAGCTCGCGCGACTACCTGCGGGCACAGATCGAAGCCGCGCGCCAGGAGCCCTGCGACCTGCCGGAATCCGTCTGGGAACTGCCCGGCTGGATCCAGGGCCGCGCCGAGGCGGTCGGCATCGCCTACCGCGAATACCTGGCCGCCCGCAAGAACGGCGCGCCGCGCCGCTACTTCGGCAGCAAATCGCACGCCCTGTATTTCCTGAAGGGCGCCGCGCCGACCAAGCTGGCCGACGGCGCCTGGCTGTACGGCACCCTGGGCCGCTGGGAAAACCCGGACTTCCACCCGCTGATCAAGACCTACCTCGAAGAGCTGGGCGACGGCGTGCCGGACAAGAACCACGTGACCCTGTACCGGCGCCTGCTGGCGGCCCACGGCTGCGAGCACTGGGAGGGCCTGTCGGAAGCCCACTTCGTGCAGGGCGCGATCCAGCTGGCGCTTGCGTATAACGCCGACCAGTTCCTGCCCGAAGTCATCGGCTACAACCTCGGCTACGAGCAGCTGCCGCTGCACCTCCTGATCACGTCCTACGAGTTGAACGAACTGGGCATCGACCCGTATTACTTCACCCTGCACGTCACCGTCGACAATGCCGGCAGCGGCCACGCGCACAAGGCCGTGCAGGCGCTGCGCAACCTGATGGCGCAGTCCGGCGACCCGGCGGCCTTCTTCCAGCGCGTGCTGGACGGCTACCGCCTGAACGAACTGGGCGCCTGCACCACCTCCATCATCGCCGCCTTCGACCTGGAAGCCGAACTGGTCGAGATCTTCACGGCCAAGGCCGCGGTCGGCCGCAACATGCACTCGGACTACTGCCGCGTGGCCGGCCGTTCGATCAACGACTGGCTGGGCGAGCCGAAGCAGATCCCCGAGTTCATGGCGGCGATGGAAAACGCCGGCTGGATCCAGCGTGGCCAGGACGTGGAGCACAGCCGCTTCTGGCGCCTGATCCAGGGCGAGCGCGCCGAGATGTTCGGCGTCTTCTCGGCCTACGAGCAGCAGGTGCTGCGCGACTGGATCCAGGCCCCGCGCGATGCGGATGCGAGCCAGCGCACCACTCGCGTGCTGAGCCACCGCGCGCGCCAGCGCACCCTGGACACCCTGAACCAGCATGCCGGCCGCAGCGGTTATCCGGAGCGCGGCCTGATCCGCCGCCATGCGGCAGGCGCCCTGCAGGGCGACACCGAACTGCGCGAGCTGGAAGAGAAGGTGGCCGGGGCGGCCGGCAAAACCGAGGCCATGGCGATGCTGGCGCGCCTGATGTCGCCGTCGGTGCACCATACGGCGATCGGCTTGATGGCGACGCGACTGTATTCGCAGCTGCTCGACGCATAGCGCTGACAGCGGCACATAAAAATATTTGCGGCGCGGTCGGGACCATTCCCCTCCGCGCCTTTCCACGACTGAGGACCATCCCGTGCAAATTCTCGAACAACGATTCCTGCGTGGCCCGAACATCCACGCGGATACGCCCTGCCTGCTGTCCGTGGTCGACCTCGGCGACCTGTACGGCGTCTCGACCCGCGAGCTCCCGCAATTCAACGAAGCCTTGCTGAACCTGCTGCCTTCGCTGGCCGACTACCTGGTGCCGACCGGGCAGCCGGGCGGCTTTGCCCAGCGCCTGCGCGAAGGCACCTACCTCGCGCGCGTGATCGAGCACGTCTGCCTGGGCCTGCAGTGCCTGGCCGGCGCCCCGGCCAGCTTCGGCCGCACCCGTCCGGTGGCCGGCACGCCGGGCCAGTACCGCATCGTCTGCGCCTACCAGATCGAGAAGGTGGCGCAGCCGGCCTTCGCGCTGGCGGTGGAGATCGTCGACGCGCTGGCGCACGGCGCCGCATCCTTCGACCTGGCGCCGCGCCTTCAAGAGTTGCGCGAACTGGCCGAGCACTACGCGATCGGCACCTCGACCGCCGCGGTGCTGGCCGCGGCCCACGAGCGAGGCATTCCGGTCCAGCGCATCACCGAGGACGCCAACCTGTTCCAGCTCGGCTGGGGCGTGAAGCAGAAGCGGATCCAGGCCACCATCACCGGCGAGACCAGCAATATCGCGGTGCGCATCGCCAGCGACAAGCAGCTGACCAAGCAACTGCTGCTCGAGGCCGGCGTGCCGGTGCCGGAAGGCGAAACCGTCACCAGCATCGACGATGCGCTGCGCGTGGCGCGCCGCCTCGCGGTGCCGGTCACCGTCAAGCCGCTCGACGGCAACCAGGGCAAGGGCGTGACGGTCGACTGCCGCACGCCGGAAGAAGTCGAGCAGGCCTATGCCTTCGCCCGCAAGCACGGGCGCAGGATCATCGTCGAGCGCACCATCCAGGGCCGCGATTATCGCGTGTTCGTGGCCGCCGGCCGTGTCGCCGCGGCGTCCTGCCGGCGCCCGGCCCACATCATCGGCGACGGCCGCCATACCGTGCGCGAGCTGGTCGCGATCGAGAACCGCAATCCGGCGCGCGGCGCCGGCCACACCAACATCCTGACCCAGATCGCGCTCGACGCCCATGCCGAGGACATCCTGCGCAAGCAAGGCTATGCGCCGGATTCGGTGCCGGCGCAAGGCGTTGCCGTCGAACTGCGCGGCAACGCCAACCTGTCCACCGGCGGCACCGCCGAAGACGTGACCGACCTGCTGCCGGAAAGCACGCGCCAGATCTGCGTGCGCGCGGCCAGCAAGATCGGCCTCGACGTGGCCGGCATCGACATCGTCTGCCGCGACATCGGCCTGCCGCTGGCAAGCCAGGGCGGCGCCGTCATCGAGGTGAACGCGGCGCCCGGCATTCGCATGCACCAGTATCCGAGCAGCGGCGCGCCGCGCGACGCCGGCGACGCCATCGTCGAAGGCCTGATGGGCAACTCGGACGGCCGCATCCCCATCATCGCCTGCACCGGCACCAACGGCAAGACCACCACCACGCTGCTGATGGCGCACACGGTGCGCCTGGCCGGCCGCGTGACCGGCGCCACCACCACCCACGGCGTCTACGTCGACGGCAAGCCGATCACCAGGGGCGACTGCACCGGCTACTGGTCGGCCCGCACCGTGCTGGCGTCGCCGGACGTCGAGATCGCGGTGCTGGAGACGGCGCGCGGCGGCATCCTCAAGCGCGGCCTGGCCTTCGACCGCTGCGACGTCGGCATTTGCCTGAACGTCTCGCCCGACCACCTGGGGCTGGACGGCATCGAGACCATCGAGGACCTGGCCCAGGTCAAGGCCGTGGTGCCGCTCTCGGCCAGCCGCGCCGCCGTGCTGAATGCCGAGGACCCGCTGTGCGTGGCGATGGCGCGCCGCGTGCGCCCGGACGTCGAGCTGGTCTATTTTTCGATGAACCCGGACGAGCCGGTGCTGCTGCGCCACCTGGAAGAGGGCGGCCGCGCCGCCTACCTGCAGGACAATGCGATCGTGCTCGCCGACGGCAACGTGCACCAGGAACTGCTGCGCGTGGAAAGCATGCCGATCTCGATGGGCGGCCGCGCGCGCTACAACATCGCCAACGGCCTGGCCGCCAGCGCGGCGCTGATGGCGGCCGGCTTCTCCAACCTGCAGATCGCCACCGGCCTGTCCACGTTCGTTAGCGACGGCAAGACCAATCCGCTGCGCACGAATGTGTTCGAGGTGCGCGGCGTGACCGTGATCGTCGATTATGCGCACAATCCTGCCGCCTACAAGGCGCTGGCCGAGATGGCGCGTTCGCTGCTGCCGGGCCAGCTGGTGGGCATCGTCACCGCGCCGGGCGACCGCCGCGACCAGGACCTGCTCGAGGTGGGACGTGTTTGCGCGTCCCGCTTCGACGAACTGGTGGTGTACGAATCGTCCAGCCGCGGCCGGGCCCATGGCGGCGCGGTGGACCTGATCCTGCAGGGCGCGGAGGAGGCGGTCGGCAAGACCGATACCCTGCACCGCGAGCTGGAAGTGGGGGAGGCGATCCGCCTGGGGCTGTCCTTGTGCGGGCGCGGGGATGTGCTGGTTTTTGCGTGCGGGTCGTCGCTGGAGGTGTTCGTGGAGGCGATCCGGGAGATGGATCCGGAGAGTGCGGAGCGGATCGCGGCGCAGGCGGGGTGATGAAGCTGTGCTGAAATGAGAAACGGGCCTGCGCGGCCCGTTTTTTGTTAGCCCGTCGTTCCCGCCTGCGCGGGGACGACATTCACACTGCCTCAGTCTCGATCCGCTTGGCCACCTCCGGCGAACCCGGCCTGATCGCCTCCAGCAGCTCGCTGATGTCCGAGCCGCAGCCGAACACCAGCAAATCCCCCGGCACGCAGCGCGCCAGGCCGGCGCGGATCGCCTCGTGCACGTCCAGTTCCACGCGCAAGTGGTCCTCCTCGAATTTCGCCTGGCGGATGCCTTCGACCAGCTTCGCCGCAACGCTACCCGCAGAACGCCCGCGATTCTCGCTCTCGTACACCACCAGCTCGTCGAAGCCGGCCGCGCAGGTCCTTCCGATGTCGACCAGGTCGGCATCGCGGCGGTCGCCCGGCGCGGCCACCACGCCGACCAGGCGGCCCGGGCTCAATCCACGTGCGGCTTCGGCCAGCGCCGCGTAGGCGGCGCTGTTGTGGGCGTAGTCCACGATCACGGTCACGCCGTCGACGTCGAACAGGTTGGTGCGCAGCGGATTGCTCTTCCAGTCGGAGACGAAGCTGCGCAGGCCGTCCTCGATCTCGGCCTTGCCGAAACCGCTGGCGACCAGCGCGGCCGCCGCCGCCAGGCTGTTGGCGATGTTATAGCGCGCGGCGCCCTTCAGCGTCACCGGCATCTGGCGCACGTCGACGATCGCTTCGTGGCGGCTGGCGTCGGCCAGCACGATGGCATTGTCTTCGAAATAGACCGCGCGGCCGCCCTTTTCCAGGTGACGCAGCAGGACCGGGTTGTCGGCGTCGAGCGAGAAGTAGAGCACTTCGACCTTATTTTCCACGTCAGCGGCCAGTTCGGATGCCATCGCCACGCAGTGGTCGTCCTCGGCGTTCAGCACCACCGCGCGCGAGGCGCGCTGGGCCACCACCGCCTTGACCTTGGCCAGCGCCTCGACCGTGTCGACGCCGTCCAGGCCCAGGTGGTCGGCCGAGACGTTCAGCACAACGGAGACGTCGCAGCGGTCGTAGGCCAGGCCGCGCTTGAGGATGCCGCCGCGCGCGGTTTCCAGCACCGCGAAGTCGACGTCCGGCGAGGTCAGCACGCTGCGCGCCGAGCGGTAGCCGGTGCAGTCGCCTTTGGTGATCTGCTGGCCGTCGATGTAGACGCCCTCGGTGGTGGTGACCCCAGTGCGCAGGCCGGCCATGCGGGCGGCGTGGGCGATCAGCAGGGTGGTGGTGGTCTTGCCGTTGGTGCCCGTCACGCCGATCAACGGGATGCGGCCATTGTCCTCGCCGAACAGGGCATCGACGATGGCGCCGCCGGCGTCGCGCGGGGTGCCGCGGCTCGGGTACTGGTGCATGCGGATGCCCGGGGCGGCATTCACTTCGATGATGCCGCCGCGCTGCGCGCGCAGGGGCTGTGCGATGTCCTGGCACACGATGTCGATGCCGGCCACGTCCAGTCCGATGGTGCGGGCGGCGCGGATGCAGATCTCGCGGGTTTCTTCTGGCAGCAGGTCGGTCACGTCCTCGGCGGTGCCGCCGGTGGACAGGTTGGCGTTGCCGCGCAGGTCGACCGATTCGCCTTCGGGCGGCACGGAATCGAAGTCATAGCCGGCTTTCGCCAACACCTGGGACGCGATCTCGTCGAGCGGGATCCTGGTGAGGATGTTGGTGTGGCCGTCGCCGCGCGCCGGATTGCGGTTTTCGGTCTCGACCAGTTCGCGGATCGAGTGGATCCCGTCGCCGGTCACGTGCGGCGGCCGGCGCCAGGACGCGGCGGCGATCTTGCGGCCGGTGACCAGTACGCGGTAGTCGCGGCCGCGCAGGAATTCTTCGACGATCACGTGACGGCCGTATTTGCGCGCGAATTCGAAGGCGCGCTCGACTTCTTCCGGCGTCGAGCAGGCGGTGGTCACGCCCTTGCCCTGGTTGGCGTCGAGTGGTTTGATCGTCACGGTGCCGATGCGGCGTGCGATGCGCTGGGCCGCGGCCAGGGTGGTGACGGTTTCGCCGGCCGGGACCGGGCAGCCGGCCTGGTCGAGCAGGGTCTTGGTCAGCTGCTTGTCGCTGGCGATGCCGACCGCGATATTGTTGGTGGCGCCGGTGATGGTGGCCTGCAGGCGCTTCTGCTTGCTGCCCCAGCCGAGCTGGAACAGGTTCGCCGTATCCAGCAGGCGCAGGCTCGGGATGCCGCGCTTGTGGGCGGCGTTGACGACGGCGCCGGTGCTGGTGCCGATCGCGTAATCCTGGGCGATGTCCTTCAGTTCCGCCAGCGCGGCGTCGAGGTCGAAGTCCTCGTGCGCGGCGATGGCGTGGACCAGGTCGCGCGCGGTGCGCAGGGCGGCGCCGGCCACCTGTTCGATCGTATAGGCGCAGACCACGCGCAGCAGCCCGGGCTTGCCTGCGACGGCCAGGCCCTGGCTGAAGCCGCCGGCGGCGCCGGCCACGCGCTGCAGCTCCATCGTGACCGGCTCGATGGCCTCGGCCGGCGAGCTGCAGTCGGACAGGCGCGCCGCCGCTTCGGGCGGCATGCCGGGCAGGCGCTCGAGCAGGCGCGCGCCGAGGCCGGCCACGCTGATGTCTTCATTGTCGATGAGCGCCGTCAGGCAGGGCGTCGCGGCGTACAGGTTGGGGCCGCGCAGGAAGCGTTGTTCGGTGATTCTCATGAGATCTGGGTCCGTTTGGTGACGTTTTCTAAAAATTCGAGCAGGGATGAAGGGATGCGATGTTCGACCGGAACGTTGTCGCCGTCGGGCAGGCGGTACTTGCTGCCGGCCGGCAGCAGGTGCAGGCGGACGTCGATCAGCTCCGGGGTTTCGCGGTCCGGAATCTCGGCGATATTGGTGCTCATGTTGCGGCCATCGACGATGGTGACCGCGCCTTCGCCCAGCACCTCGATGCCGACCCCGCGTTCGACGATCAGCGCGGTGTCCTCGTCGATGCCGATGCCCTGCAAATACGGGTTCTGGGCCACGACCGACAGCAGGCGCGAGAGGCGCTGGCGCTCCGAGAAGTGCTGGTCGATCACGACCTTGTGCAGGAAGCCGAGGCCCGCGCCCAGGCTGACCGAACCCTTTTCCGGGTGCAGCTCGGCGCGGCCCTGGGCCAGCATGTGGCCCGACATGGCCGAGGCGCCGGCGCTGGTGCCGCCGATGCAGGCGCCGCGCAGCTTGAGGGCGGCGTGCATCGCGCTGTCGAGGGCGGTGCCGCCGATGATGGCCAGCAGGCGCTTCTGGTCGCCGCCGGTCATGAAGATCCCGGTGGCGTCGAGGATGTCCTTGATGTGCTGCTGGTCGTTGGCGCACTGGCGGCTGGCCAGGTGCAGGTGCACGCGTTCGCGCACGCCCAGTTCGCCGAAGGCCCGGTCGTACATCTCCCACATCTGGTCGGCCACCGAGCTGGCGGCCGAGATCACGACGATCTTCGCGTCATTGCCGCCCGAAAGCTCGACGAAGCGGCTGAGGATCTGCATGTCGTGCTTGCGGTCTTCATGGCCGCCGATGATCACCAGGTGGCCGTGGCTTTCGCGCACCCGGCGTTCCTGTTCCAGCTGTTCTGGCGTTTGTGCTCGTGCATTCATGTTTTGCTGTCAGTCCTTGATGAGTTGTGCTTGCGGCATGGCGCGGTTGCCCAGCGCGCCGGCCTCGGTGCGGCTGACCGCGATCAAACCGACCGGGACGTCCTCGCCGAACAGCGCGATGCCGCGCTGCAGCGCCTGCGCGAGCGGCATGCCGTCCTCGATCCAGCCGTAGACGCGGTGCGCCAGCAGGTGGCGCACGATGTGTTCGCCGATGCCGGTGGCCGCCACCGCGCCGTGCGGGCCGGCGTAGAAGCCGCTGCCGATGATGGGCGTGTCGCCGACCCGGCCCATCAGGCTGGGCGAGGAGCCGCCGGTGGACGCCGCCACGCCGAAATGGCCGTCCGGCGCGCGCACCACGGCGCCCACCGTGTCGCAGGCGGCGCTGGCCGGCAGGGTCAGGGGTTGCTGGTAATTCCAGAAGCGCATGAAGGCCTTGTTGTCGACGCCGGGCATGGACGGCGCCGAGCCGGCCAGTTCCTCCAGGATCTTGCGGTGGTCCTGGCGCTGCTGTTCGGAGATCTTGTTCCAGGCCGGGTGGCGGATCGCGGCCGCGAAACGGTTGGCGCCTTCGCCGGCCAGGAACCAGTGCGGCGTGTCGCACACCGCGCGCGCCAGCAGCACCGGGTTCTCGATGCCCTGCACGCAGGCCACGGCGCCCAGGCGGCCGCGCGTGTCCATCACCGAGGCGTCCATCTCGACCGTGGCGCCATCCAGGCCCAGCGCGGCGCCGCGGCCGGCGTTGAAGCGGCCGTCATCCTCGAGGAAGGTGACGGCGGCGATCGCCGCTTCCAGCGCGTCGGCACTGATCCCGTATTCTTCGAAACCGCGGCGGGCCGCGCGCTCGCAGCCGTCCCGGTAAGCGGCCGGGCTGCCGACGCCGCCGTGCACGACAATGGCAAAGTCCCCATGTGTATTGCTCATTCTTCTTCTCCAAAACGATGCATGCCGCGCAATCTTGCTGGCGCGGCATTTAGTGTTCCGCATTATGCAAATGATGTAGAAATTGAAACATCGGTAGCCTGGCCGTGTGTGTGTAAGACGGCGCTGACACGAGGCTTCAGTGCATGGCGGAGACCTGGCGCAGGGCCAGCCTGAGTTCGCGCGCCACCTGGCGGCGCTGGGCGTCGTTGACGAAGCGGCCGATCTCGACCCGCACGCCGCGCGATTCCAGCGTGATCAGGGCCCGGCGCGGACGTCCAGGCGCGGCGGCGGCGTCGGTGAGCACCCGGGTCCAGAGAGGATCCAGGCGCGACTGGCTGCGTACGTCCGCCTGCACGCATTCGACCAGCAGGCAGTCGTTCGACAGGGCGACGCGTTCGCGGTCGAGGGCGTGGCGCGCATACAGCAGCAGGGCCAGGCCGACGCAGCTTAGTTCCAGCAGCGAAAAGGCAAGCACCATCCAGAAGCCCTGCAGCAAAAAGGCGAGGGCGACCGACAGCGACAGGATGCACAGCAGGGCATAGGCGCGCGCAAGCTGGCGCGGCGTCATCGAGCAGTTGCGCTGCAATGTGCACTCGTAGAGCATCGTTGTCTTTCTGGTCGGTAGCAATAATATAAGCCCGTCCCTGGCGCGCACGATTGCCTGTTGTGACCGAAGGGCGGCATGGCCGGGGCTGGCGGGGCAGGCCCGAGTTCTGGTAACATCTCGCCCCTTTCCCTTCCTCCACTTCTGGTCAGGCATCCATGGCGAACGCTTGCGGCGTCGATTTCGGCACCTCCAATTCCACTGTCGGCTGGGTCCGCCCCGGCCACACCAGCCTGCTCGCGCTCGAGGACGGCAAGGCGACCCTGCCGTCGGTCGTGTTCTTCAACGCCGACGACGAACAGGTCCGCTACGGCCGCGCGGCCCTGGCGGACTACCTGGAGGGCTACGAAGGCCGCCTGATGCGCTCGCTGAAGAGCCTGCTCGGCACCAGCCTGATGGATGGCCAGACCGAGGTGGCCGGCCGCGCGCTGCCTTTCCGCCAGCTGCTGGCGCATTTCATCGGCGAACTGCGCCGCCGCGCCCAGCAGCAGGCCGGGCGCGAATTCACCAGCGCCGTGTTCGGGCGCCCGGTCTATTTCATCGACGACGACCCGGCCGCCGACCGCCTGGCCGAGGACACCCTGGCCGAGATCGCGCGCGCCGCCGGTTTCAAGGAGATCGGCTTCCAGTACGAGCCGATTGCGGCGGCCTTCGACTACGAGTCGCGCATCGAAAAGGAAGAACTGGTGCTGATCGCCGATATCGGCGGCGGCACTTCGGACTTCTCGCTGGTGCGGCTGGGCCCGGACCGCACCACGCGCATCGAGCGGCGCGAGGACATCCTGGCCACCGGCGGCGTGCACATCGGCGGCACCGACTTCGACAAGTACCTGAGCCTGGCCTCGGTGATGCCGCTGCTGGGTTACGGCAGTGCGCTGGTCTCGGGCGCCCCGGTGCCGTCCAGCTATTATTTCAACCTGGCGACCTGGCACACGATCAACCAGGCCTACACCCGCAAGAGCACCGTCCAGCTGGAAGACCTGGCGCGCGACGCGGCCGAACCGGCCAAGCTATCGCGTCTGCGCAACTTGATCGACGATCGCGCCGGCCACTGGCTGGCAATGCGTGTCGAGGAAGCCAAGATCGGCCTGTCCGGCACGCCGCTGGTCGAGCTCGACCTCGACCGCCTGTCGCCGCCGGAACGCATCCAGGTCGGGCGCGCCGTGTTCGAAACGGCGATTGCAGGCCTGGTCGACCAGGTCGGCGCGACCGTGCAGCGCCTGCTGGGCGAGGCCGGGGTCGATGCCGGCAAGGTCGATACCGTGTTCTTTACCGGCGGTTCGAGCGGGGTCGCGGCCTTGCGCGAGCGGATCGCCGCCATCGTGCCCCAGGCGCGCCGCGTGGAGGGCGACCTGTTCGGCAGCATCGGGTCCGGTCTCGCCATCGACGCCGCCCGCAAGTTCGCTTAATTAAAGGTAGACCATGTTTGAACGCCCGATCGTCATGCTCGACTTCGAGACCACCGGCCTCTCGCCGGAGTCCGGCGACCGCATCACCGAAGTCGCCGCGCTGCGCATCGCCGGCGGCGAGATCGTCGAACGCTATGTTTCGCTGGTCAATTGCGGCGTGCGCATTCCGTCCTTCATCACTTCGCTGACCGGGATCACCCAGCAGATGGTCGATACGGCGCCGCTGGCCGAAGACGTCGTGCCGGAGCTGATCGAATTCATCGGCGGCGATACCCTGGCCGCGCACAATGCCAGCTTCGACGAAAAGTTCCTGAAGGCGGAGGGCGCCCGCCTGGGCCATGCCTGCCGCCATGCCGGCCTGGTCTGCTCGGTCAAGCTGTCGCGCCGCGTGCTGCCGGGCTTGCCCAGCTACCGGCTCGGCGAGCTGGCGCGCTCGCTCGGCATCGCCTTCCGTGGCACCGCCCACCGCGCCGAGGCCGACGCCGAGGTCGCTGCCCATCTGCTGCTGCATATCGGCCGCCACCTGGATGCCTCCTATGGCCTGGGACCGGTGGCGCCGGAGTTGCTGGTAGCGATCAACCGCGTGGCCGCTGGCAAGGTGCCCGGTTTCATGGACGTCTACGCCGCTAAACACCGCCGCTAGCGCGCTAGCCTGTGCGCGAAGCCCACAGTTTGTGGCATCACAACGGCGGCAACGGCCGCCACGCGTGATTTTCGCGACAGTTGCGCTGGCTCTGCATCGCCGCGAGTTTTCCGCGATTTTTTTCCGCGCTGAAGCTTTGCCTCTCTGTGGCAGATCAAGCCCGTCGGATTCCTCCTAGTTAGACTTTTGACAATTCTTGCGGCGCCGCGATTAGGCGGTTCCGCCATCAAATTGTCCGATTTTTCCTGGAGCGATCATGCGGCACTCTGACGTGTCACCGGAAAATTCCGTGCTGGCGTGGTTCGCCCGCGCGGCAGGGCGTGGCGACGCCTATGCACAGTTCAACCTCGGCTTGATGTTCAAGAACGGCGACGGCGTGGCGCGCGACGATGCCCGGGCCGCCGAATGGCTGCGCCGTGCGGCCGAGCGCGGCCTGGCCTTCGCCCAGAACCATTACGGCACCATGCTCTACCAAGGGCGCGGCGTGGCGCAGTCGGACGCCCAGGCCGTGGGCTGGTTCGCGCTGGCGGCGGAGCAGGGCGACCCCTCGGCCCAGCAGAACCTGGGCGACATGCTGCGGGCCGGGCGCGGGGTGGCGCGCAATCCCGAGCTGGCGCTGGGCTGGTACCAGCGCGCGGCAAGCCAGAACCTGCCCAGCGCCCAGCACCTGCTCGGCGAATGCTATCTGCGCGGCGAGGGCGCCCCGGTCAACCATGCGCTGGCGGCGGCCTGGCTGCGCAAGGCGGCGCTGGGTAAGTACGCGCCGGCCGAAGTGGCGCTGGGCCTGATGCTGCGGCGCGGGCAGGGCATGGCCGCCAACGATCTCGAGGCCGCCTACTGGTTCCGGCGCGCGGCCGGCCGCGGCGACCCGGCGGCACAGCGCCTGCTGGGCCTGTGCTATCTTGACGGGGTAGGCGTGCCGCGCGACGACAAGGCGGCGCTGCCCTGGCTGCACTGCGCCGCCGGCCAGGGCGACGCCGAAGCCCAGTTCAGCCTGGCGCTGCTATTGGGAAGCGGCCGCGGCGGCCCGCGCGACGAAGCCGAAGCCCTGGCCCTGACCACCCGCGCCGCCAAGCAGGGCCACATGCTGGCCCAGTACAACCTGGGCAATATGTACGCGCACGGGCGCGGCGTGCCTGCCGACGTGCGCCAGGCCTTCTACTGGTATCGGCTGGCCGCGGCCCAGGGCGCCGCCAACGCGCAGTTCACCCTGGGCGTGATGTACGCGAACGGCCAGGGCGTGCACCGCGACGAGGCCACCGCCGTCGAATGGTACCGGCGCGCCGCCGAGCAGGGTGACGCCAGCGCCCAGAACAACCTCGGCGTCATGTACGCCACCGGGCAGGGCGTGCAGCAGGACGATGCCGAAGCGGTGCGCTGGTACGCCCTCGCCGCGGAACAAGGCCACGCGCTGGCCCAGTACAACCTGGGCGGCATGGTCAACAGCGGCCGCGGCGTGCCGCGCGACAGCGTGCGCGCCTACATGTGGATGCTGCTGGCGGCCGACGCCGGCGACCCGGCCGCGAGCGCCAACAAGGCCATCGTCGCGCGCCGCCTGTCGGCCCGCCAGATCGAGGATGCCCGCGACCTCAGCCGCCAGTGGCGGGCCCGTGCACCGGGTCGCGAGGAGCGGCGCACGGCGTGAATGGCTGGCGTGGCATGTTGCTTGAAGAATACTTGTCGGCAGAGCAAGGCGCGCGCTATGATGCTTGAAGGCATGAGCCACTTCGTTTACCGACAGAGAGAACAACCAACATGCGCATGAGACACGCCACCCTCGCCGCCGCCGTCGCGGCCGCTTTCCTCGGCTTCGGCAGCACCGCCGCGATCGCCGGCGCGCCGGCCGTACCGGCCTGCTCCGGTACCCCGCTGGCCTACCCGGTTGCGAAAAAGGTCGACCAGACCGACGATTACCACGGCACCAGGGTTGCCGACCCCTACCGCTGGCTGGAAGACGCCAACAGCGCCGAGACCAAGGACTGGGTCGACGCCGAAAACAAGGTGACCCAGTCTTACCTTGCGCAGATCCCGCAGCGCGAAGCGATCCGCCAGCGCCTGACCCAGCTCTGGAACTACGAGCGCTACAGCGTGCCCTACAAGGAAGGCGGCCGCTACTTCTTCAGCCGCAACGACGGCCTGCAGAACCAGTCGGTGCTGTACACCATGAAAACCCTGTCCGACACGCCGCGCCTGCTGCTGGATCCGAACACGCTGGCCGCCGACGGCACGGTCGCCCTGGCCGGTCTGGCGGTGAGCCCGGACGGCAAGCTGCTGGCCTATTCGACCGCCGCCTCGGGTTCGGACTGGAACGAGATCCGCGTGCGCAAGGTCGATACCGGCAAGGACCTCGAAGACCACATCCAGTGGGTGAAATTCTCCAGCACCGCCTGGACCCGCGACGGCAAGGGCTTCTTCTACAGCCGCTACGACGAGCCGAAGGAAGCCACCAAGCTGGCCGACGTCAACTACTTCCAGAAGCTGTACTACCACAAGCTGGGCACCCCGCAAAGCGCCGACGTGCTGGTCTACGACCGCCCTGACCAGAAGGAATGGGGCTTTGGCGGCAACACCACCGACGATGGCCGCTACCTGCTGATCACGGCCACCAAGGGCACGGCGCACAAGTACCGCGTGTTCTACAAGGACCTGTCCAAGCCGGATGGCAAGGTGCTGCCGCTGATCGACAACTTCGACGCCGCCTACGACTTCATCGACAACGTCGGCAGCGTGTTCTACTTCGCCACCGACCGCAACGCGCCGCGCAAGCGCATCGTCGCGATCGACGTCAACAAGCCCCAGGAAGCCAACTGGAAGACCGTGGTGCCGGAAAGCCAGCAGACGCTGGTGTCCAGCCACATGGTCAACAAGCAGCTGATCAACGAATACCTGGCCGATGCGCGCAGCGTGGTCAAGGTCACCGACCTCAAAGGCAAGCAGGTGCGCGAGATCGCGCTGCCGGGCATCGGCTCGGTGTCGGGTTTTGGCGGCAAGCAGGGCGACAGCGAGACCTTCTTCTCCTTCACCGGC
Organism: Massilia aerilata; assembly: GCF_042656905.1. Taxonomy (NCBI): domain Bacteria; kingdom Pseudomonadati; phylum Pseudomonadota; class Betaproteobacteria; order Burkholderiales; family Oxalobacteraceae; genus Massilia; species Massilia aerilata. Next base: position 368,273 of record NZ_JBHSMZ010000001.1, on the reverse strand, counting down.
TTCACCACCCCGACCACGATCTACCGTCTCGACATGAAGAGCGGCGCCACCTCGGTCTTCCGCAAGCCGGACGTGAAGTTCAACCCGGCCGACTACGAGACCCGCCAGCAGTTCTACACCAGCCGCGACGGCACCAGGGTGCCGATGTTCATCGTCTCGAAGAAGGGCCTGAAACTGGACGGCTCGAACCCGACCTACCTGTACGGCTACGGCGGCTTCAACATCTCGATGACCCCGGGCTTCTCGCCGGCCAACCTGGCCTGGATGGAGATGGGCGGCGTCTACGTGGTGGCCAACCTGCGCGGCGGCGGCGAGTACGGCGAAGCCTGGCACGAAGCCGGCACCAGGCTGAACAAGCAGAACGTCTTCGACGATTTCATCGGCGCCGCCGAGTGGCTGGTGAATAACAAGGTGACCTCGCCCTCGAAGCTGGCGATCGGCGGCGGCTCCAATGGCGGCCTGCTGGTGGGCGCGGCCATGACCCAGCGTCCGGACCTGTTCGGCGCCGCGATCCCGATGGTGGGCGTGATGGACATGCTGCGCTTCCACAAGTTCACGATCGGCTGGGCCTGGACCTCGGACTACGGCTCGTCGGAAAACGCGGACGAGTTCAAGGCGCTGGTGAAGTACTCGCCGCTGCACAACCTGAAGCCGGGCACCTGCTATCCGGCCACCATGATCACCACCGCCGACCATGACGACCGCGTGGTACCGGCGCACAGCTTCAAGTTCGCCGCCACCGCCCAGGCGGCGCAGGCCGGCGGCAACCCGGTGATCATCCGCATCGATACCAAGGCCGGCCACGGCGCGGGCAAGCCGACCGGCAAGCAGATCGAAGAGGTGGCGGACCGCTGGGGCTTCCTCAGCAAGGCGCTGAAGATGAATGAAGCGCCGCAGGCGATGGGCGGCGCGCAGTAATCCGCTGGCGTCGTAAGTAGAGAGTGGCGCACCCGGCCGGTGCGCCATTTTTTTATGTCCTGGCGGTGTCGGTGCGAGCCGTCAGCCGCGCGACCAGTTGCTCGAGCGGCATCGGCCGGTGGAACAGATAGCCCTGCATATAGGGGCAGCCGTGGCCGGCCAGGAAACGGGCCTGGTCGTCGGACTCGATCCCTTCCGCCACCACGCGCAGGCCGAGGTGGCCGGCCATCGCCAGGATCGATTGCACGATGGCGTTGCCGTTGGCGTCGTGCGGGGTGTCGCGCATGAAGCTCTGGTCGATCTTGAGTTCGTACAGCGGCATCTTCTTCAGATAGGCCAGGTTCGAATAGCCGGTGCCGAAATCGTCGATCGAGAAGCGGATGCCGAGCGCCGCCAGCTCGCGCATGCGGGCGATGGTCTTGCCGATGTCCTCGATCAGCAGGCCTTCGGTCACTTCGAAGATCAGCTGCTGCGGTGGCGCGCCGGTTTCCTGCAGCACCGCGCGCACCTGGGCCACGAAATCCGGCTGGCGGAACTGCAGCGGGCTGACGTTGATCGACAGCGGCAGCGGATGGCCGGCGGCGTTCAGCGCCAGCCAGGCCTGGCAGGCCTGGCGCAGCACCCAGCGCCCCAGCGGCACGATCAGGCCGCTGGCTTCGGCCAGCGGAATGAACACGTCCGGCGGTACGAAGCTGCCGTCGGCGCGGCGCCAGCGCATCAGGAGCTCCGCACCGGCAGGCAGCCCGTCCTGGCCGACCTGCAGCTGCAGGTGCATGGCCAGCTCGCCGTTTTCCAGCGCCACGGCAAGCTCGCGCTCCAGCGACAGGCGGCGCTGGGCGTCGGCCAGCATGTCCGTTTCGAACAGGGCGACGCCGTTGCGGCCGCCGGCCTTGGCGTGGTACATCGCGGTGTCGGCTTCGCGCAGCAGGTCGTGCGCGGTCTCGGCATGCAGCGGCAGGGCCACGCCGATGCTGGCCGAGGTATGGTGGGCCTGGCCGTCGATCTCGATCGGCTCGGCCAGCGCGGCACGGATCTTGTCGGCCACCGCCAGCGCCGCGCGGGTCGCCAGCGCCGGATCCGCTTCCAGCCCTTCCAGCAGTACCACGAATTCGTCGCCGCCGAGGCGCGCCACCGTGTCGCGCTGGCGCACCGCGCGGCTCAAGCGCTCCGCGGCCTGCACCAGCAGCGTATCGCCGGTGGCATGGCCGCGGGCGTCGTTGATGTTCTTGAAGTTGTCGAGGTCGATGTAGAGCAGGGCGCCCAGGCCGCGGCCGTCGCGCGTGTGGCCAATGAAGGCGTCGAGTCGGTCCATCAGCAGGCGCCGATTCGGCAGCCCGGTCAGCACGTCGTAGAAGGCCAGGCGGTGGATCGCGTCGGCGGCGTCGCGGCGCTCGGTAATGTCGCGCCCGACCACCACCCAGTGGGTCGCCTGTTCGCCTGCGCGGGCGAAGGGCATCATCTCCATCTCGACCCAATAGGGCTCGCCGTCCCTGGTGTAGTTGACGATCTCGGCGCGCACCGGCTGGCTGCGCGCCATGCCGTCGAGGATGCGGCGCAGCGTGGCCTTGTCGGTCTCGGGGCCGTGCAGCACGCGCATGCCCTGGCCGATGATCTCGCCGCGGGTGTAGCCGCTACGGCGCAGGAAGGCGTCGTTGGCGAACATGACCGGCTGCAAGCTGCCCGGGCCCTCGACCGCGCGCGCGATCAGCACCATGTCGTTCAGGCGCGCCACCGCGGCCGAGGTCAGCTGCAGTTCGTCGTTCAGGGTCCGCACCCGCTCTTCGTCGCCACGGACCTTGGCCAGCGTGTGGGACAGGCCTTTCAGCAGGGTGCCGCTGGTCAGGACGATCATCGCGCCGACGCAGGTGAAATTCAGGGTCACCGCCAGCGCCGCGCCGAGGGCATCGGCTTCCATGCCGGGCACCGCCAGGTTGACGTGGCCGCCGCCTCCAAGCGCGACGATGCAGGCGGCGCTGAGCGCCAGCGCGCCGAGCGCGGGCCGCAGCCCCAGCAGGATCACGGCCATGACCGGCGGTCCCAGCAGGTAATTGAGGCTGGCCGGGCCGATCGCCAGCAGCAGCGCGATCGCCACCGCGTAGAGGACTGCCAGGAAATTCAGGACGCGCAGGCGGTAGGGCAGGCGCTCCAGGCGCCAGATCGCGAAGATCCATGCCAGGGCGAGCATATCCAGGAGCGCAACCGGCCACAGGCCCTGGTGGATCAGGAGCGGGATGCTGGGGGCGGCCGCAATCGTGCCCAGCGCGAGCACGACGGAGAGCAGGGAAGAGAAGATGCGGACACGCCAGGCGGCGATATCGTTGACGCTGGCCATTTGTAAATACTGTTATTACACCACAGCATTTTAAATTGCCTCGCATCAAGTGTCACCAATAGTTGCGCCGGGCGTCTATATAAAGCGACAGCCGGACCAGGCAAAGCGTTCAGCGGTGCACCACCACCATCAGGGCCTTGGATTCAAGCTTGCCGGTATTCCGGATGATGTGGGCCTGGTCGGCCGGATAGCGCGCCGTGGCGCCGTGCTTGACGCGTTTCTTTTCGGCGCCGACTTCGAGTTCGACCGCGCCGGTCAGCACGGTAAGATGCTCGCTGGTGCCGGGGTCGTGGCCCTGGGAGGCCAGTTCGCCGCCCGGCGCCAGCGTCAATTCATACCATTCGTACTTGCCGGCCAGGTCCATCGGGCCGAGGATGCGCAGCGAGTAGCCGGCGTGGGCGCCGGGCAGGGTCGGGATCTCGTGGGCGTCGACCACGCGGATCACATCGCTGCTGCGGACCTCGGACGACAGCAGCTCGCCGATCTGCACGCCGAGCGCGTTCGCCAGGCGCCAGGTGATGGCGATGGTCGGATTCGCCTTTTCGCGCTCGATCTGCGACAGCATCGACTTGGACACGCCGGCGATGCGCGACAGGTCCTCCAGCGTGAGGCCGCGCGCCAGGCGCATGCGCTGCAGGGTGGCGCCGACTTCGGGCGGGGCGCCGGCGGGCGCGCCGGGGACGAGGGCTGTTACGACTTTATTCATCTAGGCTTTATTCGAGAATCGCTTGCCAGCGCACTTGTCAACGGCGATGGCCGGGGGTAATATTCAATATATTGAATTTCTGTTCGAGATAGAGAACTCGGTTCACTACATCGAACGGATCAACGGTACAACATCCGATAACCACCGGTCAAGCCGGAAGATACAAGGACGAGGAAGACATGAGCGACCAGGCATTCTATAGCGCCCTCCAGACCAAACTCGACACGCTGCAAACCGAGGGCCTGTTCAAGCCCGAGCGCGTGCTCGCCTCGCGCCAGGGCGCGGAAGTGGTCGCGGCCGATGGCCGCACGCTGATCAATATGTGCGCCAACAACTACCTCGGCCTGTCCGGCGACCTTGACACCCAGAAAGCGGCCGAAGCCGCGCTGCAGAAGTACGGCTACGGCCTGTCCTCGGTGCGCTTCATCTGCGGCACCCAGACCGTGCACAAGGAACTGGAGCAGAAGCTGTCCGACTTCCTCGGCACCGAAGACACCATCCTGTACGCGGCCGCCTTCGACGCCAACGGCGGCGTGTTCGAGCCGCTGTTCGACGAGAACGACGCGATCATCTCGGACGCCCTGAACCATGCCTCGATCATCGACGGCGTGCGCCTGTGCAAGGCCGCGCGCTACCGCTACGCCAACAACGACATGGCGGACCTGGAAAAGCAGCTGGTCGCCGCGACCGAGGCCGGCAAGCGCCACAAGATCATCGTCACCGACGGCGCCTTCTCGATGGACGGCACCATCGCCAGGCTGGACGAGATCGTCGCGCTGGCCGAAAAGTACGGCGCCCTGACCATGATCGACGAATCGCACGCCTCCGGCTTCATGGGCAAGACCGGCCGCGGCACCCACGAGCACTTCAACGTGATGGGCAAGATCGACATCATCACCGGCACCCTGGGCAAGGCCCTGGGCGGCGCGATGGGCGGCTTCACCTCGGGCCGCAAGGAAGTCATCGAGACCCTGCGCCAGAAGTCGCGGCCCTACCTGTTCTCGAACACGCTGGCGCCGATGATCGCCGGCGCCTCGATCGCGGTGCTGGACCGCATCAGCAACAGTACCGAACTGCGCGACCGCCTGCACGAGAACACCGCCTACTTCCGCAAGGAGATCGAGCGCATCGGCTTCACCATCAAGCCGGGCACCCACCCGGTGGTGCCGGTGATGCTGTTCGACGCCCCGGTGGCGCAGAAATTCGCGGCCCGCATGTTCGAACTGGGCGTGCTGCTGTCGGGCTTCTTCTACCCGGTGGTGCCGATGGGCCAGGCGCGCGTGCGCGTCCAGCTGTCGGCGGCGCATACCCGCGAGCAGCTCGACACCGTGCTGAAAGCCTTCGAACAAGCCGGCCGCGAGCTGGGTATCATCAAGAACTAAGTCAGATAAAAGAACAGGCAGGTAAAGAATGGAACGCATCCTCATCATCGGCGCCAACGGCCAGATCGGCAGCGAACTCGTGACCGCGCTCGCGCAGCAGCACGGCGCGCAGAACGTCATCGCGTCGGACATCGGCGAAACCAACGTCTACGGCGCCGAGCGCTACACCCGCCTCGACGTGATGGACCGCGGCGCCGTGGCCCGCTTGATCGCGGATGAAGGCGTGACCCAGGTCTACCAGCTGGCCGCGCTGCTGTCGGCCACCGGCGAAAAGGCCCCGCTGAAGGCCTGGAGCCTGAACATGGACGGCCTGCTGAACATCCTGGAAATCGCCAGGGAGCGTGTCGAAGCCGGCAAGCCGCTCAAGGTGTTCTGGCCGTCGTCGATCGCCGCCTTCGGCCCGAACACCCCGGCCGAGAACACGCCACAGTACACGGTGATGGACCCGACCTCGATCTACGGCATCAGCAAGCTGGCCGGCGAGCGCCTGTGCGAGTACTACCACGCCAAGTACGGCGTCGACGTGCGCAGCATCCGCTACCCGGGCATCATCAGCTTCAAGTCGCCCCCGGGCGGCGGCACCACCGATTACGCGATCGCGATCTTCCACTCGGCCCTGAAGGGCGAGACCTACGAGTGCTTCCTCGGCCCGGACACCACGCTGCCGATGATCTACATGCCGGACGCGATCCGCGCCACCATCGAGCTGATGGATGCGCCGGCGGAAAAGGTCGTGATCCGTTCTTCCTACAACGTGGCGGGCGTGTCCTTCAATCCGCGCGAACTGGCTGTCGCCATCCAGCGCAAGCTGCCGGACTTCCAGATTGCCTACAAGCCGGATAGCCGCCAGGCGATTGCGGATTCGTGGCCGAAGAGCCTGGACGATGCACGGGCAAGGTCCGACTGGGGCTGGATGGCCAGGATTGGCGTCGAGGAGATGGTTGACTCGATGCTGGAAAACGTGGATGTTGGCCAGACCGCTTAATCGACCGCCGACGTCAATTTGGGCCCGCACCCCATGAACGTCATTCCCGCGTGCGCGGGAACGACGTTTACAAGCCGCTGGTTCACCCCCATATACCTATAAGAAGATTTTTTCAGGAGACAGCTCATGGACATGAGCGTATTTGACTTATTCAAGATCGGCATAGGCCCATCCAGCTCCCACACGGTCGGCCCGATGGTCGCCGCCCGCCGTTTCCTGCTCGAGTGCGGGGACCTGTCGCAGGCGGTCGGCGTCGAAGTCCATCTCTACGGCTCGCTGGCCCTGACCGGCGTCGGCCACGCTACCGACAAGGCGGTGATCCTGGGCCTGATGGGGGAGACCCCGCAGGGCGTGGATCCCGACAGCGTCGAGGACAAGCTCGCCGAGGCCGAGCTGGACGGCGTGCTGAAGCTGCTGGGCGAGAAGGAAGTGCCTTTCCAGTACCGTACCGGCCTGGTGTGGCACAAGCAGTCCTCGCTGCCGGAGCACCCGAACGGCATGAAGTTCGTGCTCCAGCTGGCCGATGGCAGCGTCATCGAGCGCATCTACTATTCGGTGGGCGGCGGCTTCATCACCGCGGCCGGTGAGAGCCAGAGCCGCGCGCTAGACGCCGATGGCGGCGCCTCCACGGTGCCGTTCCCGTTCGATACCATGAGCGACCTGCTGGCCCAGGGCCGCGAGCACGGCCTGACGATCCCGCACATGCTGCGCGCGAACGAGCTGTCGCGCATGAGCGAGGCCGAGCTGGACGCGGGCCTGGACCGCATCTGGCAGGTGATGCGCGACTGTATCGCCCACGGCCTGGTCACCGAAGGCCAGCTGCCGGGCGGCCTGAACGTCAAGCGCCGCGCGGCCAAGCTGTGGAAGCAGGCGCACTGCGACGCCGGCAACCGCCGCAACGAACTGCCGCATGACGCGACCCACCACGTGACCCTGTACGCGATGGCCGTCAATGAAGAGAACGCGGCCGGCGGCCGTGTCGTGACGGCGCCGACCAATGGCGCGGCCGGCATCATCCCGGCGGTGCTGCGCTACTACGCCGAGGACTGCCGTCCCAGCGATGCGGCGAAGGGCATCCGCGACTTCCTGCTGAGCTCCGCGGCAATCGGCATGCTGTGCAAGAAGAACGCCTCGATCTCGGGCGCCGAAGTCGGCTGCCAGGGCGAAGTCGGCGTGGCCTGTGCGATGGCGGCGGCCGGCCTGGTGGCGGCGCTGGGCGGTTCCAACGAGCGGATCGAGAACGCGGCGGAAATCGGCATCGAGCACCATCTCGGCATGACCTGCGACCCGATCGGCGGCCTGGTCCAGATCCCCTGCATCGAACGCAACGGCATGGGTGCGATCAAGGCGATCACCGCGGCCTCGCTGGCGATGAAAGGCGACGGCACCCACTTCGTCAGCCTCGACAACGTGATCGAGACGATGCGCCAGACCGGCTACGACATGCAGGCGAAGTACAAGGAGACGTCGCTGGGTGGTTTGGCGATTCACGTGGTGACCGTCAACCACGCCGCCTGCTGATGTTGGATCGTGGGCTCGGGGAGCCCACCCTACCTGGTCCGAGCCGTAGGGTGGGCACCCTGTGCCCACGCATCCGCGGCTGAACAAGATTCGGTAACAAGACAAGTTTGCTGCGCGCGCACTATAATTGATTAGTCAACGCCTTCCAACTTCGATCCCGCTTACCGTATGCACTATGTCTCCACCCGCGCGACCAGCGCGTCCGCAGCACGCAATCCCCAAGGTTTCTCCGACATCCTGCTGGGCGGCCTCGCGCCGGACGGCGGACTGTACCTGCCGGCAGCGTATCCGCAGGTAACGGGCGCCGAGCTCGATGCCTGGCGTTCGCTGTCGTATGCCGACCTGGCCTATGAAATCCTGCGCAAGTTCGCCACCGACATCCCCGACGCCGAGCTGAAGGCGCTGACCGCCAGGACCTACACGCCCGAGGTCTACCGCAACGCCCGCGCCGGCGAATCGAGCGCCGACATCACGCCGCTGCGGGTGCTGGAAGAGGGCGCGGCCGGCAAGCTGATCCTGCAAGGCCTGTCGAACGGCCCGACCCTGGCCTTCAAGGACATGGCGATGCAACTGCTGGGGAACCTGTTCGAGTACATACTTGCGAAGAACGGCGATGCGCTGAACATCTTCGGCGCGACCTCCGGCGACACCGGCAGCGCCGCCGAGTATGCGATGCGCGGCAAGCGCGGCATCCGCGTCTTCATGCTGTCCCCGCATGCCAAGATGAGCGCCTTCCAGACCGCGCAGATGTTCAGCCTGCAGGATCCGAACATCTTCAACATCGCGGTGGAAGGCGTGTTCGACGATTGCCAGGACATGGTCAAGGCGGTCTCGAACGACCTCGAATTCAAGGCCCGCCACAAGATCGGCACCGTCAACTCGATCAACTGGGCGCGCGTGGTGGCGCAGGTTGTCTACTACTTCCGCGGCTACCTGAAGGCGACCAGCTCCAACGGGCAGAAGGTCTCGTTCACGGTCCCTTCCGGGAACTTCGGCAATATCTGCGCCGGCCACATCGCCCGCATGATGGGCCTGCCGATCGCAAAGCTGGTGGTCGCGACCAACGAGAACAATGTGCTGGACGAGTTCTTCCGCACCGGCGTCTACCGCGTGCGCAAACCGGCCGAGACCTTCCACACCAGCAGCCCGTCGATGGACATCTCGAAAGCCTCGAACTTCGAGCGCTTCGTCTACGACCTGGTGGGCCGCGACGCGGAGCGCACGCACGCCCTGTTCCGCAAGGTCGAGACCCACGGCGGCTTCGACCTGTCGGGCGCGCCGGGCAGCGATGGCGACGAATTCAAACGCGTCGGCGAATACGGTTTCGTCTCGGGCTGCTCCACCCATGAAGACCGCCTGAACACGATCCGCGAAGTCGCCGACGACTACGGCATCACCATCGACACCCACACCGCCGACGGCATCAAGGTCGCGCGCGCGCACCTCGAGCCGGGCATCCCGATGATCGTGCTGGAGACCGCGCTGGCCGCCAAGTTCAACGAGACCATCCTCGAAGCACTCGGCACGGACGCCGAGCGCCCGGCCGGCTTCGAGAACATCGAGACGCTGCCGCAGCGCTTCGTCGTGATGAAGGCGGACGTGGCGCAGGTGAAGGCCTACATCGCCGAACACACGGGGCTGGACCGATGAGCGCAGCCGCACAAGCGCCGCGCAAGCCCTTGATGCCCGTGCGCGAAGCCCTCGATTTCCTGCTGGCCGCGGCCCGTCCGGTGGCCGAGGTCGAACTGGTGGACACGCTCGAAGCCAACGGCCGCGTACTGGCCGAAGACCAGGCCTCGAAGCTGGACGTCCCCAGCGCCGACAACACCCAGATGGATGGCTATGCCGTGCGCGCCGCCGATTGCGCGAGCGGCGCCGCGGCGCTGAAGGTCGCCCAGCGCATTCCCGCCGGCCAGGTCGGCAGCTTCCTGGAACCGGGCAGCGCGGCGCGCATCTTCACCGGCGCCCTGATCCCGGACGGCGCGGATGCCGTCGTGATGCAGGAGCAGTGCGAGCTGGATGGCGACACCGTCACCGTGAAGCACGCGCCGCAATCGGGCGAATGGATACGCCGGCGCGGGGAAGACGTGCAGGCGGGCGCGGTGATCCTGCCGGCCGGCACCCGCCTGCGCAGCCAGGAGCTGGGCCTCGCAGCCTCGGTCGGCCTGGCGCAACTGCCGGTGCGCCGGCGCCTGCGCGTGGCCGTGTTCTTCACCGGCGACGAGCTGGCGATGCCGGGCGAGCCGCTGAAGCCGGGCGCGATCTACAACTCGAACCGCTTCACCCTGCGCGGCCTGCTCGAAAACTTCGGCTGCGAATTCACCGACTACGGCATCGTGCCGGACTCGCTGCAGGCGACCCGCGACACCTTGCGCGAAGCGGCGCGCGATCATGATCTGATCATCACCTCGGGCGGCGTCTCGGTGGGCGAGGAAGACCACATCAAGCCGGCCGTGGAAGCCGAAGGACGGCTGAACATGTGGCAGATCGCGGTCAAGCCGGGCAAGCCGCTGGCCTTCGGCGAGGTAGGCAGCGCGTTTTTTCTTGGCCTGCCCGGCAATCCGGTATCGAGCTTCGTGACCTTCCTGCTGTTCGTGCGGCCCTTCCTGCTGCGCCTGCAGGGCGTCAGCGGCGACCTCGGCCCGCGCGCGCTGCAGATGCGCGCCGATTTCGACTGGGCCAGGCCGGACCGCCGCAACGAATTCCTGCGCGCCCGCATCAACGAGCAGGGCGGCCTGGAGCTGTTCCCGAACCAGGGCTCGGGCGTGCTGACCTCGACGATGTGGGCCGACGGCCTGATCGACTGCCCGCCGGGCCAGGCGATCGCGCGCGGCGACCTGGTGCGCTTCATCCCCTTCGCTTCACTTCAATACTGACATGGACATCAATCTGCGATTTTTTGCCGGCGTGCGCGAGGCGGTCGGTACGGCCGGGGAGGCGGTGACGCTGCCCGAGGGCGTGGCGACGGTCGGCGCGGTGCGCGATTTCCTGATCGCGCGTGGCGGCGCATGGGCCGAGGCGCTGGGCCGCGACCGTGCGTTGCGCATGGCGTTCAACCATGTGATGTGCGAGCCGGAGACGGCCGTGCGTGAGGGTGGGGAAGTGGCGTTTTTCCCGCCGGTGACCGGCGGTTGATTCGACCTTCCCGGCATTGCCGGAAACGTCATTCCCGCGCAGGCGGGAATCCAAGTCGGGCGCTTAGCCACTAGCTTGAACGTAGTCGGCTGCTCACTGAAACTTGGATTCCCGCCTTCGCGGGAATGACGATGATTAGGTAGGCCGCGGCAATGACGGCGTTAATCAGGCCAGCGTTTTTTCAGCCAGCGCCAGCAACTTCGCACAATTTTCGTTACGCGACCCGTAATCCTTCCAGGCCGTCGCGCGCGCCAGTTCCTGCCACTTGCGCAGGGTCTCGCCGTTCAGGTCGACAGTCTTCCCGCCCTTGCCCTGGAACAGTGCCGCAACCGCGGTATCGTCGGTCTGCGCCGACTTGCGCGCGAAGGCTTCGAGCTCGGCGCCCACCGACATCAGGATGCCTTGCTGTTCCTTTGTCAGGCGGTCGAAGGCGGCCTTCGAGATCAGCAGCGGCTCCAGCATGAACCAGTAGGCGCCGCCGCGCGCGGTGGTCACATACTTCGAGACTTCGTCCAGGCGGAACGAGATCAGCGAAGACGACGAGGTCATGGCCGCATCGAGCTGGCCCTTTTCCATCGCGGCGCGGATTTCGTTCGAGGGCATGCTGACCACGTTCGCGCCGGCTTCCTTGAGCATCAGGTCCATCTCGTGCGAACCGCCGCGCACCTTCAGGCCTGCCGCATCTTCGGGATTGACGATCGGCTTGCCGCGCGAGGCGACGCCGCCGGCCTGCCAGATCCAGCTCAGGATGATGATGCCCTTGTCGGCCAGCATGCGGCTGAATTCCTTGCCGATCTCGGCGTCTTTCCAGGCGTAGCCCTGCTCGTAGGAAGTCACCAGGCCCGGCATCAGGCCGATGTTCACTTCAGGCAGCTCGGCGCCGGCATAGGTCAGCGGCACCAGCGCCATGTCGAGCTGGCCCCTGGAGACGGCGGGAATCTGCTCTTCGCTCTTCATGAGCGAGGACTGCGGGTAGATCGAAAACTTCAGCCTGCCCTTGCTACGGCGTTCGACCCCGGCCGCGAACATGCGGCACAGACGGTCGCGGAAATCGCCTTCGGCGACGCTGCCGCCGGGGAACTGATGGGAAATCTTGAGATTCGTGGGCTGGGCCCATGCAGCTTGAAGCCAGAGCGGGCTGGTCGCGATTGCGCCCAGCAATGTCCTACGGGTCATTGCCGACATTTACATCCTCCAAGAATGTGATACGGACTACCAGTCGATCTTCATAGATCTTGTTGTACGCATAAGAATATGCTCAGCAGAAAACAAGTCAAGATAATTGTTGTGCTTCTGCTCATCAATAAATGCTGCACTGCATAGTGAAAAAGCACGATGCGGCGTGAGTATTACCCATGTGTTTCGCGGATTCCTTGCGCTGGCGCTGGGGAGCGAGGGAAAAGCGGCGCGCCAAAAGAAAACGCCGCGGCATGCTGCGCCGCGGCGTAAGTTGTCGCGGGATTTACCCGCCCGGCGCCGGATGATCAGCGCATCGGCAGCGGGTAGGTCGCCGGGCTGACGTTGCCGTCCTTGTCCACCGCCTGCACGCCGTACACCAGGTTGTCCTTGGACATGTCGATGCGCGCGCTGGTGGCGTTGCCGACGAAGCGCGAACCCTGCCACAGCGGTGAGGTCGTCTCGCGCCAGACCACGCGGTAGCCGGCCAGGTCCGGCTCGGCATTCGCCTTCCAGACCAGGTCGGTGCCGTTGTCGAGGGCCGCGGTCTTGACCTTCACTTCCTGCGGTGCGGCCGGGGCCAGTGCCAGCGAGGCCAGCGAGGCGGCGTTCACGCGCGCCACCTGGGCCACGTAGTCCGGGTCGACGAATTCGGGGTAGTCGCCGATCTTCACGCCGTTCTCGACGCGCAGGTCCTGGTGCTGGTGCCTGAAGTCCTCGGCCGGTTCGGTAAAGCGCACGGCGGCGTAGCCGGCGTCGAGGAAGGGACTGTGGTCGCCGCCGCGCAGGTAGCGGTCGCGCCGGTAGATGATGTCGACCTTGAAGCCGGGGACGTAGCGCTCGCCGGTTTCCTTGACGTGGCGCGCCAGCTGGCGCGTGATCGAATCGTTCTCGCCGCCGGTTACCAGCAGGGTGCGCAGCTCGGGCGAAGGCGCTTCACGCAGCGGCGGCACGCCTTCGGCGAACAGGCGCACGCGGCCGTTGTCCAGCTTGCCCTTTTCGTCGTGCGAGCTGCCGATGATGTCGTTGTTCAGCATGCCGGCGATGTTCATCCGGTTCGCCTTGGCCTTCTTCGCGAAGTCGCCGGAGCCGTAGAGGCCCTGTTCCTCGGCCGCCACCGTCATGAATACCAGGCTGGCGTCGAACTGGTGGCGCGCCATCACGCAGGCCATCTCGATCACGGCCGCGGTGCCGGAAGCGTCGTCGTTGGCGCCCGGCGCGTCGGCGGTGGTGTTCATCACATCGGTCACGCGCGAGTCGTAGTGGCCGCTGACCACGTAGTAACGGTCCTTCGATGCCGCCTGTGTGCCCGGCAGGGTGGCGACCACGTTGACGATCTCGGTCGGCTTGTCGATCCGGTTGTCGACCGGGTGCAGGTGGCCGTCGAAGCGCACCTCCAGGCGGCCGGCGCCGCAGCGCTCCATCTCCGCCTTGATCCAGCGCCGCGCGGCGCCGATGCCGTGGGTCTCGGACGCGGTGTCCGACATCGTGTGGCGGGTGCCGAAGCCGACCAGTTTATGCACATAGGCCTGGATGCGCTGCGGCGAGATCTCCTTGACGATGGCGTCGATCTCGGCCTGGCGTGCGGGCAGGGGGCGGTCAGCCGTTTCGGCTGCATGGACGGATGCGGCGCCTGCCAGCAGCAGGGCCAGGGAGAGCTTGGTGAGATGGGGCATTGAGACTCCTTACGAAAGAAACAAGAGCATAAATCACTTCCAGGCGTAGGTCGCGCTCACATACACGTAGCGGCCGCGCGGATCGCCGTAGCTCACGTCGTAGCCGCCCAGGAAGTTCGAGGTCAGGTTGGTGTAGGGCGGGTCGCGGTCCGTCAGGTTCTTCACGCCCAGCGCGAGGCGGGTCGCCTTGATGCCGTTGTAGCCGAGCTGCAGGTCGAAGGTCTGGTAGGCGTCGACCTTGCGCACCGGGGTGCCGGCCGGGGCGCGGTTGGCCGCGACGTCGGTATAGGCCTTCTGGTAGTTCTGCGACAGCGTGGCTTCGAAGGCGCCCGCCTGCCAGGTGGCGCTGGCATTGTGCTTCCAGCGCAGCACCACGCCGCCGGATGCGTTCAGGGCCTGGTCGAGCGAGGACGTGTAAGTGCCGTCCGGACCCTGCACGTCGTACTTGCCGAGGTAAGTGCCGGACACGCGGAAACTGAGGCGGTTGGCGCCGTCCAGGCGCAGCGCGTAGCGGCCGTCGAGGTCGACGCCGGCCACCTTGGTGCGGAACAGGTTGGCGTTGGTCTGGACGATGCCGGTGATCGGTCCCGCGCCGCTGGCGTTGCCGTCCGGGGCGCCGCGCACGATGAAGGCGGCGTACTGCCTGGCGCGGTCGGCGTTGGCCAGGAAGTAAGTCGACGAAAGACCGCCGACCACGATCGCGTCTTTCAATTGCAGGCTGAAGGCGTCGAGGCTGAGCGAGAGGTCGCGGGTCGGCTCGAACATCACGCCGAAGGTATAGGACACCGATTTCTCGGGCTTCAGGTCCGGATTGCCGCCGGTGATGGTGGTGAACTGGAAGTTGCAGTCGGCCGGCGCGCCGGTGGCGATGGTCGGGCAGCGGATCGGATCGCGGGTGCCGTTCGCGGTCACGCTGGTGGCTTGCGGCGTGTACAGGTCGGTCAGCGAAGGCGCGCGGAAGCCGGTGCCGGCGGCGGTGCGCACCAGCCAGGAGGCGCTCGGCTGCCAGCGCAGCGATGCCTTCGGATTCACGGTCGAGCCCACGCCCTGGTAACGGTCGTAGCGCACGGCGACGTCGCCGTCCAGCGTCTTGACGATCGGGATGCTGGCTTCCGCATAGGCGGATGTCACGTTGCGCTGGCCGACCACCGGGAAGGCATTGCCGCCCAGGCCGGCGATGTCGCCGGTCTGAATCGCCACAGACGGGTTGTACTCGAACTTCTCGCGGCGCAGCTCGGCGCCCACCGCCACCGCCAGCATGCCGGCCGGGAGCGCGAACAGTTCGTGCGACGCCTTGGCATCGATCGAGGTGGTCGAGGTCTTGGTGTCGTAGCTGGTGCCGCGGAATTCGGCCGCGCGCACCGCCTCCAGCGCCGCTTTGTCGGTGGTGTCGCCGAAGGGGTTGATCACGCCGCTGTTCAGGATGGGCAGCACCTTCGAGTACTGCGCATAACCGCCCAGCAGGTTTTCCGTCACCTTGCTCTGGCTGAACAGGAAGGCGGAATCCAGGTCCCAGCCCGCCACGCTGCCGCGCGCGCCCGCCAGGAAGCGCGCGTTCTGCGAAATGTCCTGGGTACTGCGCACGCCGTTGGCGACGTCGCGGTAGTTCAGCAGCAGCGGCAGGCCGGTCAGGCCGTTGGCGGCGGCGAAGTCCTTCGGATAGTAGGGGCTGGACGGGATCAGCACGAAGCCGCCGATGCCGACGTTGTACTTGGCCGTGCCCGGGTACAGGGCCATCAGCGCCTTGTAGGCCGGGACGTAGGGATTGGTGGCGGTGGTGATGGCGTTGTAAGCCATCGGCACCGACTGGGTCTGCGAGGTGATCTCGTTGCGCGTGTAGCCGCCCTCGAAGTACAGCTCGGCGTCGCCGTCGAGTTTCTTGCGGCCGTTGAGCATCAGGTTGGCGCGCCGCATGTCCGGCTGCAGCGAGACCGAGGGGCTGTTGTCGAAGCTGCAGCGGGTGGCAGCGAACGGCGACACGGTCGACACCGGGCCGCAGTTCGGCAGCACCGGGTTCTTCAGCACGCCGGTGCCGTACAGCGAGACGTTGGCGGGGAAGGCGATCGAGGACAGGTAATCGTTGTTCTCCGCCACGTTCAGGCGGCTGGCGAAGGCGCGCTCGTAGCCGTAGATCGCGTCGGTGGTCTGCAGGTTCAGGCCGGCCGTGATGTTGTAGCCATCCACCGCGTAGTCGCCGATGCCGCCGAACAGGGTCGCCTTGGTGTCCTTGCCGGAGGCGCCCTTGGTCGGCTGGCCGTAGGTGCCCGAGACTTCGAGGCCCTTGTAGTCGCGGCGCAGGATGAAGTTGACGACGCCGGCGATGGCGTCGCTGCCATACACCGCCGAGGCGCCGTCCTTCAGCACCTCGACCCGCTCGATCGCGGACAGCGGGATGCTGTTCACGTCCACCGAGGAGCCGGCCGAACCGGCCGAGCCGCCGCCGTACACCGACACCCGGCGCCCGTTCACCAGCACCAGCGTGCGTCCGCCGCCCAGGCCGCGCAGCGAGACGGTGGCGATATTGGCGCCGCCGTAGCCGGAGGCGTTGGCCACCGTGGTCGAGCTGCCGGCGCTGCTGAGCGAGCTCAGTTGCTTGACCAGTTCCTCGGTCGAGGTGGCGCCGATGCGCTCGATGTCGGCGCGCTTCAGCACCTGCACCGGCAGCGCGGTCTCGCCTTCGATGCGCTTGATCGAGGAGCCGGTGATGACCACGCGGTTCTTGACGGCGTCGGTGTCCTGCTCCTGGGCGTGGACGGGCGCCCAGAACGCAGGCGCGAGGGCGGCGCCGACCAGGAGGACGGAGGGTTTGAGACGCAGGGTGGAACGGATCATGAGGGACTGCTCCTGTGCGATAGGGTTCTTGGTTCTGTTGGTTTTATGTGAAGGGCACAAAAAGTATAGGGCTTACAAATCGGCAAGATTTGCTATAGTTGACCCATGCCGCTGCCGTTCGGCGCAATGAGCGTTTCGCCCGGATCCCCAAATTTCAATGAACATGCCCCAACTCGACCGCGTCGACCGCCGTATCCTCGAAGAGCTGCAGGGGAATGCGCGCCTGTCGAGCGCCGACCTGGCGGAGCGCGTGTCGCTCTCGACCTCGCCGTGCTGGCGGCGCGTCAAGCGGCTCGAGGAAGAAGGGATCATCCGCGCCTACCAGGCCAGGGTCGACCCGGCCAGGCTGGGCTACCAGGTGACGGCCTTCGTCCACATCTCGCTGGACAAGAAGGACACGCGCCACCTGCAGGCCTTCGAGCGCGCGGCCCAGGCGATTCCGCAGGTGCTGTCCTGCCACCGGATCTCGGGGCGCTACGATTACCAGCTGATGGCGGTGGCGGAGGATCTGCAGGCCTACGGCGTGTTTGCCGAGACCCGCATCAATGGACTGCCGAGCGTGAAGGAGGTGTACACGTCCTTCGTGATGCGGGAAGTAAAGGCGCCTGGCACGGTGCCCATGCCAGGCTGAAGGCGCTTATAGCGCGGCGAGGTACTTGCGGATCGCTTCGTTGACCTGCTGCGGCGCATCGATCATCGCGAAGTGGCGCGCCGGGGCGACCGTCACCACCTCGAGTTTCGGCGTGCCGGCCATCAGGGCGCGGTAGTAATCCAGCTTGTTTTCGCGGGTGATGGTCTGGCCCTGTACGGTGTTGTCGAGGTCGAACCAGGGCGCGATCACCAGCACCGGCGCCTGGATGTTCTTCAGGCCGGGGCGCAGGTCGAGCAGGAGGTCGTCCGCCATGTACTGGGCGGTCGAGGCCGGGTCGCTGCGGCCGGTGAGTTTGGCCAGGTCGTCGGCCTTGGCCATGTCGACCACGCCGACTGCCCGCATATAGCCCTGCTGCTGCGCCGCGAAGGCTTGCGCGCCGCTGGAAGCCATGCGCGCCTTCATGCCGTCCGCCATGGCCTTGCGCTGGGCCGCTTCCATGTTCTCGGTGCCGGGAAAAACCGGCAGGCCGTCGATCGCGACCACGCCGCCGATCGCGCCCGGCGCTTCCTCGGCCAGCGCCACCGCCATGGTCGCGCCCAGGCTGTGGCCGACGATCACGGGCTTGTCGAGCCGGCGCTGGACGATCAGCTTGTTCACCGCCGCCTGCGCCGTGGCGAAAGGCGTGGGTCCGGCCGCCGGGCGGCCGTCGAAGCCCGGCAATGTCAGCACATACACCGCATGGTCGCCGCTGAAGGCGCGCACCGTCTCGTTCCACACCCAGCCGCCGCTGGCCAGGCCCGGGATCAGGATCAGCGGACGTCCTTTATGACCATGACGCTCGACCAGTACGCCGTCGATCTCGAAGCGCTCGGTCGGGGCGATGGAGGCGGCAAAGCGATTCGCTTGCGGCGCGGCCGCGGCTTCGGCGGCGCGGCCCGAACTGGACGCCATCAGCGCAACCAGAACGGCGACTACGACGGGAAAGTAGTTGAACGGTTTCTTGCAGTTGAAGGCTTTCATGCTGGCTCCTGTTCTGGAAAGAAGATTGCTTCGATCGGTTGTGCGAAGAGTTTCGAAATCGTGAAGGCGAGCGGCAGGCTGGGGTCGTAGCGTCCGGTCTCGATGGCGATCACGGTCTGGCGCGAGACGTTCAGCAGGTCGGCCAGGTGGGCCTGGCTCCAGCCCTGTGCGCCGCGCAGGTCGCGGATCAGGTTTTTCATCGGTCTGCCACCTTGCGCGCCAGGTTCACGGCCGCCACGCTCAGGCCCATCACGATCCACACGTAGAACATGGAGAGCTTGGGGAAGCCTGCGGTCTCCATGAAGCCGTAGGTGAAGGTCACGGCGCCGGTGATGGCGGTAGCGATGGCGAGGTTCTCCAGCATGCGCATGCGCTGGTATTCGTCGATCCGGGCGGCGTGGCGCACGACGGTGCGGATCATCATGCCGAAGCCGATCATCGGGCTGATCAGCACCAGCGTGCGCACGACGCCGTCCTCCATCGGCCGGCCGTAGCGGATCGCGGCAAGCAGTAATACCGTATAGACCAGGAGCGCGGTCATCAACTCGATGAAGTAGGCCTTGGCGACGCGTTTCTCATGCATTTGGACACCTCCTCTTATGTAAAGTCTGCTTAACATGTAAAGCATGCTTGACATCCTAGGCCGGCTTGTTTGGTATGTCAAGCTACCTTTACATATATTTTTGAACACCCACATCGACTACAATGCCGCCCCATGAGCACCCTCCCTGAATCGCGACTTTCCGATCGCCGCGCCATCGTCGTCGGCGGCGGCCCCGCCGGCCTGATGGCGGCCGAAGTGCTGTCCGCCGGCGGCGCGCAGGTCGACCTGTACGACGCCATGCCCTCCGTCGGCCGCAAGTTTCTCCTGGCAGGCAAGGGCGGCATGAACATCACGCATTCCGAAGAACTGGACGCCTTCGCCGGCCGCTACGGCAAGCGCCGCGCCGAGGTCGAAGCCTGGCTGGCCCGCTTCACGCCACAGCAGGTGCGCGAGTGGATCCACGGTCTCGGCGTCGATACCTTCGTCGGCAGCTCGGGCCGCGTATTCCCGACCGACATGAAGGCGGCGCCGCTGCTGCGCGCCTGGCTGCACCGGCTGCGGGAAAGCGGCGTGCGCTTCCACATGCGGCACCGCTGGCTGGGCTGGCGCGACGGCGCACTCCTGTTTTCGACGCCGGAAGGAGAACGCAGGGAATCCGCGGAGGCGGTGGTGCTGGCGCTGGGCGGCGCGAGCTGGGCGCGGCTCGGCTCCGATGGCGCCTGGGTGCCGCTGCTGGCCGAACGCGGCGTGGAGGTGGCGCCGCTGCTGCCGATGAACTGCGGCTTCGACGCCGCCTGGAGCGAACATTTCAGCAGCCGCCACGCCGGCTCGCCGCTCACGACGGCCGGTCTGGCCGTCGAAGACCTCGACGGCAGGCGCATCTGGCGCAAAGGGCAGTTCGTGGTCACGGCCACCGGCATCGAGGGCAGCCTGGTGTATGCGCTGTCCGCCCAGATCCGCGACCGCATCCTGCATGACGGCGAAGCCACGGTCTGGATCGATCTGCTGCCGGACCACGATGCGCAGCGCGTGCTCGACGAGGTCCAGCGCCCGCGCGGCGCGCGTTCGATGTCCAGCCACCTGCAAAGCCGGCTCGGGATCAAGGGCGTGAAATCGGGCCTGCTGCACGAAGCCCTGGGCAAGGAAGACTACGCGGACCCGGTCAAGCTCGCGCATGCCGTCAAGGCGCTGCCGGTGCGTTTATTGCGCCCGCGCCCGATCGACGAGGCGATCAGCAGCGGCGGCGGGGTGAAGTTCGCGTCCGTGGCGGATGGCGCGGGCATGCTGCGCGTGCTGCCCGGCGTGTTCGTGGCGGGCGAGATGGTGGACTGGGAGGCGCCGACCGGCGGCTACCTGCTCACTGCCTGCTTCGGCAGCGGGCGCGCCGCCGGGCAGGGCGCGCTCGAGTGGCTGAGCAAGGCCCGCTGATCAATCCTGGAAGCTGACGCTGCCCGAGCCGTTACGGCTGACGGCGCGCTTGTCCGGGTTGCCGTAGACCGTGACATTGCCGCTGCCGGCCATGTCGACCTGCACGCGCTTGCTGGCATACACGGCGCTGCTGCCCGAGCCCTGGTGGCTCAGTTCGACCTGCTCGGCGCGCAGGTGGCGGGCGTCCAGTTCGCCCGAGCCGGCGATCTCGGCATGCAGTTCGCGCGCACCGCCCACCAGGGTCATATGGCCCGCGCCCTGGACCTCGGCGTTCACGCGGTCGGCGTTGCCGCCGGTGAGTTCGACCTCGCCGGTGCCGTGCAGGGCGGCCTCGATCTCGCGGTAGCGGCCGTGGAAGCGCAGGCCGGCGGATCCATCGACGTTGATCTCGATGCTGTCGCCCGAGAAGCCGCTGGCGCTGTGCTGGCCGCTGCCGCCCAGGTGCAGGCGTTCCAGCGAGGGCAGGACCAGCGTGACTTCGATCGGCTGGCGGTGGCGCAGCAGGATGCCGCGCGGGCCGATGTGCAGGGTATTGCCCTCGACCGTGGAGTCGACGTTGGCCAGCAGGCGCTGTTCGCCGCGTACCTCGAGCGAGGCCGAGCTGCCCTGGCGCAGGGTCAGGTTGATCGGTCCGCTCAGCTCGACCTCGCTGACGCTGGCGCCGAGCGTGCGCTTTTCGGTGGCGAGCAGGCGGTTGCCCGGGCTGGCGGCGCCGCTGGCGCCCTGGGCCCGCAGCATGCTCCAGGAGGCGCCGATCAGCAGCAGCGCCAGCACCAGCAGGCCGAATCCAACTTTGAACAGTCCGCGCATCGCTTCCTCAGTGTCCCTTGAGCAGGGAAAAATTCATCTGGATGTAGCGCTTGATGCCGAGCGCCGTGTAGCGCGTCGCCACCAGCGACAGCAGGAACAGCGCGATCCCGCCCAGCACCATGCCGAAGCCGACCAGGGTCTGGGTGGTGCGCGAATCGGCGTCCATGTCGGTCGTGACGTGCAATGAATTGCCGGCCACGACTTCGGCGCCGCGGCGCAGGCGCGAAGCGGGACGCCCTTCGTCGATATTGTCCTGGCCGTCGCCTTCCTCGTGGACGTGGATGCCGGCATCGTCGATCTGCACGCGGATCTGGCGGCGGGCGGAGGGATCGTCGGCGTCGATCTGCACGTAGCGGGTCGGCAGGTCGAGCAGCAGATCGCTGTTGCCGGCCAGGCCGCTGGCGGTGATCGCGATGCCGCTCAGGTAGAAGGCCAGCGCCGCCGCGTAGAGCGCGAACAGCAGGGCCGAAAACACCATCGCCGGCACGATCATGAAAAGGTTGAAGATGGCCAGGCCGGCGCCGGACACCAGCACGCGCAGCACGCGCGCCGGGTTCCGTTTTTCCGCGACCTTGAATTGCGGTGCCGCCGTCTGCGGGCCGGCGGTGGCGGCAGCGGCGGCGGCCGTTTGTGCGCCGAAGCTGCCGCCCAGCTGGGCGCTGTAGCTGTTGGCGCGCAGGGTCATCGCGATCTTTTTCGGGTCGTCGAGCTCCTGCGCCACGTCCTGCTCGCTGCGGCCGGCGTTCAGGCCGTCGACGAAGCGCTGCTCATAGTAGCCCAGGGTCCGCGCCTGCACGTCGGGCGACAGGCCCAGCATGGCGCGCTTGAGCTGATCGAGGTATTCCAGCTTTCCCATCGGCTGCCCCAACTCAGTTCCGCGCGAACATCAGCATGGCGTTGGCGGCCGGATCGCCGGAGGCGCCGAGGCCGGGATGCATCGCTACTACCGTCGCGGCGGCCACGAAGGCGAGCAGGAGCAGGGTACGCAGGGCCAGGAGGCTGTTCATTTGCAAATCCGATAACACTTGTTTCGATGATGCTACTGTACCCGCGCGGCCCGGGCGCCGCCACGCATGTGCGACAAAATGCAGATTTCGCGGGGCAGGCTGCGCCTGGGCCCGACGGCCGAGCGTCCTCATCGTGCGCCCAGCGCGAGCCGGGCGGCCGCGGCGCCGCTGCGCACCGCCATCTCCAGCGTCGCCGGATAGTCGCCGGCCGTGTAGTCGCCGGCCAGGAACAGGCCGTCCAGGCCGGTGGCGTTGCCCGGGCGGTCGAGTCCCGGGGTACAGGCGAAGGTGGCGCGTTTTTCCGTCAATACGCGGCTCCAGCGCGGCTCGGCCAGCGCCGGCTGGCGGAATGCAGCCGCCAGCTGCACCGCCACCAGCCGGGCCAGCTCGTCCTGCGCGAGCTTGGCCGCATCGAGGGCGGCGCTGATGACCACCGCCAGCAAGCCGTCCTGGCCGCGATCCTGACCCGGGCCGAGCTGGCCGCGGTCGAACACGAACTGGCCCCAGGCGCCGCGGGCGGGGTCGTCGAGCAGGGCGCAGAAGGGCAGCGGCAGGCGCAGGCCGGGCGCGTACTGCAGGTAGACCGTCGATATCGGCTCGTAGTCGAAGGCGTCCAGCCGGGCGCCCAGCGCCTCGAGGCCGGCCAGCGGCCGGACCAGGGCGGCGCTCTGCCAGGCCGGGGTCGCCAGCACCACGGCGTCGAAGCCGGCGGCGCCGAGGCAGGCGCCGACCTGCCAGCCGCCGTCCAGGCGCGCGATGGTGTCGACGCGCGCGCCGCACGCTACCCGCCCGCCGCGCTCTTCGATGTAACGGCGGGCCGCTTCCGGGAACAGGGCGTCCAGCAGCACGCGAGGCAGCAGCATGTCGGAGTCCTTGCGGCGGGCGCCCAGGCTGTCGCGCAGCACCGCCAGGAACACATTCGCCGAGGCGCGTTCGATCGCGGTGTTCAGGGCCGCGAGGCACAGCGGGCGCCACATCAGGCGGGTCAGGCGCGGGGTCTGGTCGAAGCGGGCCAGCAGTTCGGCCACGCTGCAATCCGTGTCCAGGCCCCACTTCATCCAGCGCGCACTGGTACTGAAGCGGGCCAGCGCCAGCTTGTCTTCCCGTTCGAGACCCGTGGCGCGCAGCAAAGCGGCCAGCATGTGCAGCGGCGCCGGCAGGCGCGGGGCGACGAAGTCCATCAGCCCGCTGCCGGGCGGATAACGCATCTGCAGGGGCAGGCGCAGCAGGGCGTCGCGCTCCGCCACGCCGACGCGGCGCAGCAGCGCCAGCGTCTCCGCGTAGGCGCCGAGCATGATGTGCTGGCCGTTGTCGAGCAGGGCTTCTTTCGCCTGCACGGCGCGCGCGCGGCCGCCCAGCATGCGCGCGGCTTCGAACAGGGTCACGCGCGCGCCCTTCGAGGCCAGCTCGA
Source organism: Massilia aerilata (assembly GCF_042656905.1). NCBI lineage: Bacteria > Pseudomonadati > Pseudomonadota > Betaproteobacteria > Burkholderiales > Oxalobacteraceae > Massilia > Massilia aerilata. The sequence goes on along the minus strand of NZ_JBHSMZ010000001.1, from coordinate 344,798 downwards.
CGCCGGCCGCGCAGCCCGCCCAGCCGCCGCCGACCACCGCCACTTTCAAAGGCTGCTTAGCCACGGATATAGGTTTTCCACGCCAGCCACAGCTTGCGCAGCGGCGTGAGGGAAATGCGCTGGTTCAGGACCTTGAAGTCGTCGCGCTCGATCTCGTCGAGCACGGTGCGGTAGATCGCCGCCATCATCAGGCCGGGACGCTGGGCGCGCCGGTCTTCCTTCGGCAGCAGGGCGAAGGCTTCGTCATACATGGCGCGCGCGCGGTCGGCCTGGAACTTCATCAGCGCCTCGAACTTGTCGCTGTGGCGGAAATTCATGATGTCGGCCGCGGTCACGCCAAACTGCTGCAGCTCGTTGACCGGCAGGTAGATGCGGCCCTTGCGCGCATCGTCGCCGACGTCGCGGATGATGTTCGTCAGCTGGAACGCCAGCCCGAGCTTTTCGGCGTACTCCAGGGTTTGCGGATTGCGGGCGCCGAAGATGCTGGCCGAAAGGATGCCGACCACGCCCGCCACATGCCAGCAGTATTTGCGCAGGCCCGGGTAGTCGAGGTAGCGCGACTGGTCGAGGTCCATCTCCATGCCGTCGACGATGGCCTGCAGGTGCTGCTCCTGCAGATTGTAGGCGGCCAGGTGAGGCTGCAGGGCCTGTGTCACGGGGTGGGTCGGCGCGCCCTTGTACATGGCGGACAATTCGGTGCGCCACCAGGCCAGCTTGATGCGCGCCACCGACTGGTCGCTGGTCTCGTCGACGGTGTCGTCGACCTCGCGGCAGAAGGCATACAGCGCGGTGATCGCCCGGCGCCGTTCGGGCGGCAGGAACAGGAAGCTGTAATAGAAGCTGGAGCCGCTCTGTACGGTCTTTTGTTGGCAGTAGTCGTCGGGAGACATAAATAAAAGGTCGTGGTGCGTGAGGCAAGTCAGCTATTTTACATCCTGGCAGCGCGCCAGAGCAGTACCAGCCAGTCCAGGCGCTTGAGACGGGGCCGGCGCCGGAACACGTCGTAGCCGGCGCCTTCGATGGCTTCCAGGATCCGCAGGCCGCCCTGCACGACCAGACGCAGTTCCCAGCCGATGCGTCCCGGCAGGCGCGTCGCCAGCGGCGCCCCCTCCAGCATCAGGCCGCGCGCCCGCCCGACCTCGAAGCGCATCAGCGCACGCCAGGCCGGGGAGGTGGCGGCCCGGGCGATGTCATCCTCGCCGACGCCGAAGCGCGCCAGGTCTTCCTGCGGCAGGTAAATCCGGCCCTTGCCGATGTCGATCCCCACGTCCTGCCAGAAGTTGATCAGCTGGAGCGCCGAGCAGATGGCGTCGGATTCGCGCAGGCTGGCCGCGTCGGCCGTGCCGTACAGACCCAGCATCAGGCGCCCGACCGGGTTGGCGGAGCGGCGGCAGTAATCCAGCAGGGATGGAAAATCGGCGTAGCGGGTGGTGACCACGTCCTGGCGGAAGGCGCTCAGCAGGTCGCGCAGCGGCCGGGTGGGCAGCGCATGGCGGCGCAGGGCCTCGGCCAGGCGTGCGAACATGGGTTCCCGCGGCATGCCGCCGGCGTCGATGGCGTCGAGCGCGGCATCGTAGGCGTCCAATGCGGCGAAGCGCTCGGCGGGCCGGGCCTCGCCCTCGTCGGCGATGTCGTCGGCGCTGCGCGCGAAGGCATAGATCGCCTCGACGGCCGGCGCCAGGCGGCGCGGCAGCAGGATCGAAGCGACGGGGAAGTTCTCGTAGTGGTCGACGGACATGGAAAACTGACTCTAACGTCATTTACTGGCTGTGTTTGCATGATTATAATTGCTGGGCTTACGTAAAAGAACATCGCCGCTGCCGCCGCGGCCTCCCTCCGAGAGGAAACACCGTGCACGTACCCGCCATCCCGCTCCCGCGCAAGCTGATTGCCGCGGCCCTGACGCTATCCCTGCTGGCCGCCTGCTCGAAGGAGGCGCCGCCGCCCGAGGATGTGCGTCCGGTGCGGGCCATCACGCTGGCCGCCGGCAGCGTACGCGCCAGCACCGAGTTCTCCGGCGACGTGCGCCCGCGCTACGAATCGCGCCTCGGCTTCCGGGTGGGCGGCAAGATCAGTGCGCGCAAGGTGGATGTCGGCAGCAGCATCTCGAAAGGGACCTTGCTGATGCAGCTCGACCCGCAGGACTTGCGTCTCGGCCAGGCCCAGGCCCAGGCCAGCCTGCGCGCGGCCCAGACCAATGCCGACCTGGCGCGCGCGGAGCTGAAGCGCTACCAGGACCTGCGGTCCCAGAATTTCGTCAGCCAGGCGGTGCTGGACCAGAAAGTGGCGGCGGCGCGTTCCAGCCAGTCCAGCGTGGAGGCGGCGCGCGCCCAGCTGCGCGAGCAGGCCAACCAGACCGGCTATGCCAGCCTGGTGTCGGATACCGATGGCGTGGTGACCGGCATCGACGCCGAAGTCGGCCAGGTGGTGCAGGCCGGCACGCCGGTGGTGCGGGTCGCGCGCACCGACGAGAAGGAAGTGGTGATTGGGGTGCCCGAAGACCAGGTCGACGAGCTGCGCCACGCGGCCGAGGTGAAGGTGCGCCTGTGGGCCGACCCGAACCGCAGCATCGCCGGCAAGATCCGCGAAGTCTCGCCGGTGGCCGATCCCGCCACCCGCACGTATACCGTGAAGGTCTCGATCCCGGCCAGCGAAGACGTGCGCCTGGGGATGACGGCCGTGGTCGACATCGTGCAGCAGAGCGGCAATGCGGCCGGCTCCCAGCTGCGCGCGCCGCTATCGAGCCTGGTGCAGAACAAGGGCGGCAGCAGCGTGTGGGTGATCGAGAATGACGCGGTCAAGCTGCAGCCGGTGCAGGTGGGCGGCATGGCCGGCAACGACGTGCTGCTGACCGGCGGCGTGCGCCCCGGCCAGGCCATCGTCACCGCCGGCGTCAACCTGCTCAAGCCAGGCCAGAAGGTCAGGATCCTGACCGCCGACGTGGCGCGCCGCGGCGATGCGGAACTCGATGCCGCCGGTGGAGCGGCTAAATGAGGGGTTTCAACCTGTCGCGCTGGGCGCTGGAAAACATCCCGCTGACCCGCTACCTGATCGCCGTCCTGCTCCTGGCCGGCATCTTCAGCTACCAGCAGCTGGGCCAGGACGAAGATCCGCCTTTCACCTTCCGCGCCATGGTCCTGGTCGCCAAGTGGCCGGGCGCCACCGCCGTGCAGATGGCCCAGCAGGTCACCGACCCGCTGGAGCGCAAGCTGCAGGAGACGCCGTATATCGACAAGATCCGCAGCTTTTCCAAGCCGGGCGAAACCACCATCATCCTCGAGCTGCGCGAATCGACCCCGCCGAAGGACGTGCCGCCGACCTGGTACCAGGTGCGCAAGAAGATCGGCGACCTGGCGGGCACGCTGCCGGCCGGCGTGATCGGCCCCTTCTTCAACGATGAATTCGGCGACACCTACGGCTCCATCTTCGCGCTGTCCGGCGACGGTTTCACCTACGCCGAAATGCGCGACTACGCCGACTTCGTGCGCCAGCAGCTGCTCAACGTGCCGCTGGTGGCCAAGGTCGAACAGTTCGGCGTGCAGCGGGAGAAGATCAACATCCTGTTCTCGCAGCAGAAGTTCGCCCAGCTGGGGATTCCTTTCGACGCCATCGTCAACCAGATCGCGACCCAGAACGGGGTCGAGTCGGCCGGCGTGCTGGTGACGCCGAACGAGAACCTGCAGGTGCGGGTGAGCGGCGCCCTGAAGAGCATCGAGCAGCTCGAAAACCTCAGCCTGCGCGCCGGCAGCACCACCTTCCGCCTCGGCGACTTCGCCACCGTGCAGCGCGCCTACGAAGATCCGCCATCCGAGAAGATGCGCTTCAACGGCAAGGAAGTGATCGGCCTGGGCGTGTCGATGGAAAAGGGCGGCAACATCATCCAGCTGGGTAAGGGCCTGGAACAGACCGTGGCGCGCATCCGCGCCCAGCTTCCGGTCGGCATCGAACTGGAACGGGTGTCGAACCAGCCGGCCGCCGTCACGGCCTCGGTCAGCGAGTTCATTCATACCCTGGCCGAAGCGGTGGTGATCGTGCTGGGCGTGTCCTTCCTGGCGCTGGGCCTGCACAGCAAGCCGCGCTGGCGGATCGACGTGCGTCCGGGCCTGGTGGTCGCCCTGACGATTCCGCTGGTGCTGGCGATCACCTTCCTGTTCATGCATCTGCTGGATATCTCGCTGCACAAGATTTCGCTGGGCGCGCTGATCATCGCCCTCGGCCTGCTGGTCGACGACGCCATCATCGCGGTCGAGATGATGGTGCGGAAGATGGAGGAGGGCATGTCGCGCTTCGAGGCGGCGACCTTCGCCTACACCTCGACCGCCTTCCCGATGCTGACCGGCACCCTGATCACGGCGGCGGGTTTCCTGCCGATCGGCCTGGCCAAATCGGCGGCCGGCGAATACACCTTCACGATGTTCTCGGTGAACGCGATCGCGCTGGTGGTGTCCTGGGTGGTGGCGGTGACCTTCACGCCCTACATCGGCTTCATCCTGCTGAAGGTGCAGCCGCACCCGCCGGGCGAGCATGGCGGCCATGACGTGTTCGACACGCCGGGCTATACGCGCTTCCGCCGCCTCGTCGACTGGTGCGTGACCTTCCGCTATACCACCATCGCGCTGTCGCTGGCGGTGTTCGGCCTGGGCGTGTTCGGCTTCAAGTTCATCGAGAAGCAGTTCTTCCCGGATTCCAGCCGCCCCGAGCTGATGGTCGAGATGTGGCTGCCGGAAGGGACCAGCTTCAGCGCCAACGAGGCCCTGGTCAAGAAGTTCGAGACCTGGGTCCGCCGCCAGCCGGAACTGGAAAGCGTCACCAGTTATGTGGGCACCGGCAGCCCGCGCTTCTACCTGCCGCTGGACCAGATCTTCCCGCAGTCGAACGTCTCGCAGATGGTGGTGCTGCCCAAGGATGCGCACATGCGCGAAAGCCTGATGCGCAAGATCGAGACGGTGCTGAAGAACGATTATCCCGAGGTGCGCGGGCGGGTCAAGCTGCTGCCGAACGGGCCGCCGGTGCCGTATCCGGTGCAGTTCCAGGTGTCGGGTCCGGACATCGCCGTGGTGCGCGGCGTGGCCGACCAGGTCAAGGACATCCTGCGCGCGAATCCGAACGCCTTCGGCGTCAACGACAACTGGAACGAGTCCGTGAAGGTGCTGCGGCTGGACCTCGACCAGGACAAGCTGCGTGCCTTGGGCGTCACCAGCCAGGCGGTGCGGCGCACGATCGCCACCGTGCTTTCAGGGACGACGATCGGCCAATTCCGCGAAAGTAACCGCCTGATCGACATCGCCGTGCGCCAGCCGATCGAAGAGCGCTCGACCATGTCGGTGCTGGCGAATACGAATATCGCGACGCCGTCCGGCAAGCCGGTGCCGCTGTCGCAGCTGGCCCGCATCGGCTTCGTATGGGAACCGGGCGTGGTCTGGCGCGAGGGGCGCGAGTGGGCGATCATGGTGCAGTCGGACGTGGTCGAAGGCATCCAGGGGCCGACGGTCTCGGCCCAGGTCGGCGACAAGCTGGACGCCTTGCGCGCGAAACTACCGGCCGGCTACCGCATCAAGCTGGAAGGCGCGGCCGCCGACAGTTCGCAGGCGGAAGCCTCGATCTCGGCCAACGTGCCGCTGGTGCTGTTCATCGTGTTCACGCTGCTGATGCTGCAGCTGCACAGCTTCTCGCGCGCGCTGCTGGTGTTCCTGACCGGTCCGCTGGGCGTGGCCGGCGCCGCGATGGCCTTGCTGCTGCTGGGCCGGCCCTTCGGCTTCGTCGCCAACCTGGGTGTGATCGCGCTGTTCGGCATGATCATCCGCAATTCCGTGATCCTGGTCGACCAGATCGAGAAGGAGATCGCGGAAGGGCGCCCGGCCTGGGATGCGATCGTGGAAAGCGCGGTGCGGCGCTGCCGTCCTATCCTGCTGACGGCGGCCGCGGCGGCGCTGGCGATGATTCCGCTGTCGCGCTCGGTATTCTGGGGGCCGATGGCGGTGGCGATCATGGGCGGCCTGCTGGTGGCGACCGCATTGACCCTGCTTTTCCTGCCGGCTTTGTATGCCGCCTGGTTCCGGGTCAAAAAGCCGGTGTGAATGGGCATGATTAACTCATCCATTGCGCACGTTTCAAAAAACCCCAATGGTGTCAGAAAATCCAGTAAAATAACTGGTTGAAGTTGTAGCCCCTAAACAGTGGAGTGCAGGGCGGCCGGTTTCTCTCACGGGCGCCCTTTGTTTTTGCGGCAAGAATGCAATCCTGCGCGAGGATGGCGAAATTGGTAGACGCACCAGGTTTAGGTCCTGACGCCAGCAATGGTGTGGGGGTTCGAGTCCCCCTCCTCGCACCACGAATAATTATTTTTTTGGACGATTTTTACAATGGCAACTGCAGTCGAAAACCTGGGTAAACTCGAGCGCCGCTTGACGCTTACTTTTCCGCTGAGCGACGTACGTACGGAAGTTGAAAAGCGCCTCAAGGTGCAGGCCAAGACCGCGCGTGCTCCGGGCTTCCGTCCGGGCAAAGTTCCCCTGAAAATGGTTGCGGCCCAGTACGGCTTCCAGATCGAATCTGACGTGCTGAACGACAAGGTTGGCCAGGCTTTCGGCCAGGCTGCCGAAGAAAACCAGCTGCGCGTTGCAGGCATGCCGAAAATCGAGCCGAAGGAAGATGCGCCGGAAGGCATGCTGGCCTTCGACGCCACTTTCGAAGTCTACCCGGAAGTGAGCATCCCCGACCTGGCCGGCATCGAAGTCGAGACCGTCAAGGCCGACGTCTCGGACGCCGAAATCGACAAGACCATCGACATCCTGCGCAAGCAGCGCGTGCACTTCCACACCAAGGGTGAGGCAGGCGAGCACGGCGACGGCGGCGAGCCGGTCGCAGCCAATGGCGACCGCGTGACCGTCGACTTCGTCGGCGTGATCGACGGCGTCGAATTCGCCGGCGGCAAGGCCGACAACTATGCATTCGTGCTGGGCGAAGGCCGCATGCTGCCGGAATTCGAAGCCGCGACCGTCGGCCTGAAGGTCGGCGAGAGCAAGACCTTCCCGCTGGCCTTCCCGGAGGATTACCACGGCAAGGACGTCGCCGGTAAGACCGCCGAGTTCACCATCACCCTGAAGGGCCTGGAGTGGGCGCACATGCCGGAAGTCGACGGCGAATTCGCCAAGTCGCTGGGCATCGACGACGGCAGCGTCGAGAAAATGCGCGAAGACATCAAGGTCAACCTGGAGCGTGAAGTCAACGCCCGCATCAAGGCCCGCAACAAGGAAGCCGTGATGGACGCCCTGGTCAAGGCCACGGAGATGGACGTGCCGAAGGTCATGATCGAGCAGGATTCGCAGCGCCTGGCCGAGCAGACCCGCCAGGACATGGCCCAGCGCGGCATGGACGTGAAGAGCCTGCCGTTCCCGGCCGATTTGTTCGCCACCAAGGCCGAGCGCCGCGTGCGCCTGGGCCTGATCCTGTCGCAGCTGGTTGGCGACAACAACCTGCAAGCGACCCAGGAGCAGGTGAAATCGCAGATCGAAGACTTTGCGCAAAGCTACGAAGACCCGAAAGAAGTCCTGAAGTACTACTATAGCGATCGTCGTCGCCTGGGCGAGATCGAGGCTCTTGTTTTGGAAGAAAACGTCGTTAACTATGTGCTTGGCAAGGCAAAGGTGACGGCCAAGGACATCGCCTTTGACGAACTGATGGGCAGCGCGCCGCAAGCCTGAGCTTCGGTGTAAGCTTGAGGCGACGAGCCTAGTCGACCGGCGCCTTCGTGCGCCGGTTGGCGTCTCTGAACATCTTTTTTAAGGAAAGTGACAGGTATGAATCGTAATCCTGCGTTGGATACCCAAGCCCTCGGCCTTGTGCCGATGGTGATCGAGCAGAGTGGCCGCGGCGAGCGCGCCTACGACATCTACTCGCGCCTGCTCAAAGAGCGCGTGATCTTCCTGGTCGGTCCTGTCAACGACCAGATGGCCAACCTCATCGTGGCCCAGCTGCTGTTCCTGGAAAGCGAAAATCCCGACAAGGATATTTCGCTCTACATCAACTCGCCGGGTGGTTCGGTCTCGGCCGGCCTGGCCATCTTCGACACGATGAACTTCATCAAGCCGGACGTCTCGACCCTGTGCACGGGCCTGGCGGCCTCGATGGGCGCCTTCCTGCTGGCGGCCGGCGCCAAGGGCAAGCGTTTCTCGCTGCCGAACTCGCGCGTCATGATCCACCAGCCGTCCGGCGGTTCGCAGGGCATGGCGTCGGACATCGAGATCCAGGCCAAGGAAATCCTCTACCTGCGCGAGCGCCTGGCCCGCATCATGGCCGACAACACCGGCCAGACCATCGAACAGATCCACAAGGACACCGACCGCGACCGTTTCATGTCGAGCGAGGAAGCCGTGGAATATGGTCTTATCGATCGGGTCTTGACCAACCGCGCATAAGCACCCATATAAGGTGTTGCTGAAAGACGCCCGAGCGCAACAGCGGATCGGGCGTTCTTTTTTTATTTCAGGTAGCATGGAGACGTGCGCACTTGTTGCGCCCCCGTATTAGCGTTATATTCATAGCAATTCAACAGAAACTTGCCCCATGTCTGACAAAAAATCCTCCAGCGGTGAAAAACTCCTTTACTGCTCCTTTTGCGGCAAGAGCCAGCATGAGGTGAAGAAGCTCATCGCGGGACCGTCGGTCTTCATCTGCGACGAGTGCATCGACCTGTGCAACGACATCATCCGCGACGAGACCTCCAATGTGGAATCGGTGGCCGGCGCCAAGTCCGACCTGCCGACCCCGCACGAGATCGCCGAGCTGCTCGACCAGTACGTGATCGGCCAGATGACGGCCAAACGCATCCTGTCGGTGGCGGTGTACAACCACTACAAGCGCCTCAAGCACCTGGGCAAGAAGGACGACATCGAGCTGTCCAAGAGCAATATTCTGCTGGTGGGTCCCACCGGTTCCGGCAAGACCCTGCTGGCCCAGACCCTGGCGCGCACCCTGAACGTGCCCTTCGTGATCGCCGACGCCACCACGCTGACCGAAGCCGGCTACGTCGGTGAAGACGTCGAGAACATCATCCAGAAGCTGCTGCAGAGCTGCAACTACGAAGTCGAAAAGGCCCAGCGCGGCATCGTCTACATCGACGAGATCGACAAGATTTCGCGCAAGTCGGACAATCCTTCGATCACCCGCGACGTATCGGGCGAGGGTGTCCAGCAGGCGCTGCTGAAGCTAATCGAGGGCACCATGGCTTCCGTGCCGCCGCAGGGCGGGCGCAAGCACCCGAACCAGGACTTCGTCCAGATCGACACGACCAACATCCTGTTCATCTGCGGCGGCGCCTTCGACGGCCTCGACAAGATCATCCAGAACCGCTCGGAAAAGTCGGGCATCGGCTTCGGCGCCACCGTCAAGAGCCAGACCTCGCGTTCGGTCAGCGACGTGCTGATGGAAGCGGAACCGGAAGACCTGGTCAAGTTCGGCCTGATTCCGGAACTGGTGGGCCGCCTGCCGGTCGTCGCCACCCTGAGCGAACTGACCGAAGACGCGCTGATCCAGATCCTGGTCGAGCCGAAGAACGCGCTGATCAAGCAGTACTCGAAATTGCTGGACATGGAAGGCGCGGAACTCGAAATCCGCCCGGCGGCCCTGCACGCGATTGCCAAGAAGGCACTGGCGCGCAAGACCGGCGCACGCGGCCTGCGTTCGATCCTGGAACACGCTTTGCTGGACGTCATGTATGAACTGCCAAGCCAGCAAAATGTGGTGAAAGTCGTGATCGATGAAAATACGATCACGAATGGCGCGAAACCTTTACTGATTTACAGCGAATCGCCGAAAGCCGCTGGGGAAAATTAAAAATTTCCTCGCGCACACACAACAAAAGGTCTTGAAACGCTGATTCTTGGCGGTACAATTTAACTCAACAAAAGACCCGGGCTTCATACGGAAAGCCACTCGTGATTTCGGTCGCGCAGTGGCTTTTTTATTTTCAAAAAGGGCTTTTGTCAGAACGGCTCAGTATTAATAAGTATTGCGATAGAAAATTATTTTTCGGCCGCTCTTGTGAAGTGACGATGGACTCCCAACATCGTCAACACGCTTTTTATAAGGTATGCCATGACGACTACTAAATTTACTGAACAGATGACCTTGCCGCTGCTGCCGCTGCGCGACGTGGTCGTGTTTCCGCATATGGTGATACCGCTGTTCGTCGGCCGCCCGAAATCGATCAAGGCGCTCGAAGCCGCGATGGAACAGGGCAAGAGCATCATGCTCGCTGCCCAGAAGGCCGCTGCCAAGGACGAACCTTCCGCCGCAGACATCTACGAGATCGGCTGCGTGGCCAATATTCTGCAAATGCTGAAGCTGCCGGACGGTACCGTGAAGGTGCTGGTCGAAGGCGCGCAGCGTGCCCGTATCAATCACATTACCGACGCGCCCAGCCATTTCGTCGCTGATTTGACCCCGATTAATTCCGAAACCGGCGACGACTCGGAAGTCGAGGCAATGCGCCGCGCGATCGTCCAGCAGTTCGACCAGTACGTCAAACTGAACAAGAAGATTCCGCCCGAGATCCTGGCTTCGCTGGCCGGCATCGACGACGCCGGCCGCCTTGCCGACACCGTTGCCGCCCACTTGCCGCTCAAGCTCGAGCAGAAGCAGGTCATTCTCGAGATCTTCAACGTCTCCAAGCGCCTCGAGCACCTGCTCGGCCAGCTGGAAGGCGAGCTCGACATCCTGCAGGTGGAAAAGCGCATCCGCGGCCGCGTCAAGCGCCAGATGGAAAAGTCGCAGCGCGAGTACTACCTGAACGAGCAGGTCAAGGCGATCCAGAAAGAGCTGGGCGAGGGCGAAGACGGCGCCGACATCGAAGAGCTCGAGAAGAAGGTGATCGCGGCCAAGATGCCGAAAGAGGCGATGGAAAAGGCCCAGGCCGAGATCAAGAAGCTGAAGATGATGTCGCCGATGTCGGCCGAAGCCACCGTCGTGCGCAACTACATCGACACCCTGGTCGGCCTGCCTTGGAAAAAGAAATCCAAGGTCACCATCGACCTGGAAAAGGCCCAGCAGGTGCTGGAATCCGATCACTACGGCCTCGACAAGATCAAGGAACGCATCCTCGAGTACCTCGCGGTGCAGCAGCGCGTCGACAAGCTGAAGGCGCCGATCCTGTGCTTCGTCGGTCCTCCGGGCGTGGGTAAAACCTCGCTGGGCGAGTCGATCGCCCGCGCGACCGGCCGCAAGTACGTGCGCATGGCGCTCGGCGGCGTGCGCGACGAAGCCGAGATCCGCGGCCACCGCCGTACCTACATCGGCTCGATGCCGGGCAAGGTGCTGCAGTCGCTGTCGAAAGTCGGCGTGCGCAACCCGCTGTTCCTGCTCGACGAGATCGACAAGATGGGCGCGGACTTCCGCGGCGACCCGTCCTCGGCGTTGCTGGAAGTGCTGGACCCGGCGCAGAACCATACGTTCAGCGACCACTACGTCGAAGTCGACTTCGACCTGTCGGACGTGATGTTCGTGGCGACCTCGAACTCCTTCAACATCCCGCCGGCGTTGCTGGACCGGATGGAAGTGATCCGCCTGTCGGGTTACACCGAAGACGAGAAGACCTCGATCGCGCAGCGTTACCTGATGCCCAAGCAGATCAAGAACAACGGCCTGAAGGAAGAAGAGATCAAGGTCGAAGAGTCGGCGATCCGCGACATCATCCGCTACTACACCCGCGAAGCCGGCGTGCGTTCGCTCGAGCGCGAAATCTCGAAGATCTGCCGCAAGGTCGTCAAGATGCTGCTGCTGAAGAAGGATGGCAAGCGCGTCATCGTGAACGGCAAGAACCTGGACAAGTTCCTGGGCGTGCGCCGCTACGACTTCGGCGTGGCCGAGAAGGAAAACCAGGTGGGCCAGGTGGCCGGCCTGGCATGGACCGAAGTGGGCGGCGACCTGCTGACCATCGAAGCCGTGCAGGTGCCGGGCAAGGGCGCCGTGATCCGCACCGGTACGCTGGGCGACGTGATGAAGGAATCGATCGAGGCGGCCCGCACCGTGGTGCGCTCCCGCGCGAATCGCCTGGGCATCAGGAACGAGGTGTTCGAGAAGGCCGACATCCACATCCACTTGCCGGAAGGCGCGACGCCGAAGGATGGTCCGTCGGCCGGTATCGGCCTGACGACGGCGCTGGTGTCGGTGTTCACCGGCATCCCGGTCCGCGCCGACGTGGCGATGACCGGCGAGATCACGCTGCGCGGCGAAGTCCTGCCGATCGGCGGCCTCAAGGAAAAGCTGCTGGCAGCCCAGCGTGGCGGCATCAAGACCGTCCTGATCCCCGAGCAGAACGTGAAGGACCTGGCCGAGATCCCGGACAACGTCAAGAACAAGCTCGAGATCGTGCCGGTGCGCTGGATCGAGAAGGTGCTGGAAGTGGCGCTGGAGCGCCAGCCTGAAGCGGTGGTCGAAGTGCCGGCAGTGGCTGCTGCCGCGCCGGTTGCGGCACCGGCCGAAGGGCAGGGCGGCGTGGTCAAGCACTAAGCGTCAGCGGTCGCATCGTCGTCACCGCGTATTATATCCGTCGTCCCCGCACAGGCGGGGACCCAAGTTTGCAAGCGTTTCGATAGCGCATGCAGAACCTGGGTCCCCGTCTGCGCGGGGACGACGTTTTTGGCGCGCCACGAACGCCGCTTTTAGAGCAACGTTGCTTGACATAAAGCATTGCGCCCCTGTTTAATACGCGCTTGCGGTTTTTTGCCGAATGTCTAACGAGGGAAAAGAAGTGAACAAAACTGAATTGATCGAAGAAATTGCGAAGTCCGCGGACCTGACCAAAGCCTCTGCGGCGCGCGCCCTCGACGCGATGATCGACGCGGTGACCACCACCCTGAAGAACAAGGACAGCGTGACCCTGGTCGGCTTCGGCACCTTCACTGTCGGCGAACGCGCTGCCCGCACCGGCCGCGACCCGCGCACCAAGGAAGCCATCAAGATCAAGGCCGCCAATGTCCCTAAATTTAAGGCTGGTAAAGCCCTGAAAGATGCAGTAAACTAATGCCTTCGCTGCGCTGACCCGCAGCGGATAGTGTCGCCTTATCGCGTGGAGCGGTAGTTCAGTTGGTTAGAATACCGGCCTGTCACGCCGGGGGTCGCGGGTTCGAGCCCCGTCCGCTCCGCCACCCGATAAGCGCACGGCACAAGCAGTTCAGAATCTGGAGCGGTAGTTCAGTTGGTTAGAATACCGGCCTGTCACGCCGGGGGTCGCGGGTTCGAGCCCCGTCCGCTCCGCCAGAATCAGGTGTGAAAAAAAGGCGAACCACGGTTCGCCTTTTTTTTCGGCTTTTTGTAATCGCATTTTCAACCTTGATTGGCTGACCATGTTTGAATTTATCCGTACTCACCAGCGGCTGATGCAGTTCCTGCTGCTCCTGCTGATCCTGCCGTCGTTCGTGCTCGTCGGCGTCAGCCAGTATGAAAGCCGCGGCAGCAACGATGGCGTCGCCACCGTCGACGGCCGCACGATCACGCAGCAGGAATGGGAAGCGGCGCAGCGCCGCCAGATCGAGCAGGCGCGCGCCATGATGGGCGCACAGTTCGACCCGAAGCTGTTCGACTCGCCGGAAGCGAAGCAGGAAGTCCTCGACGGCCTGGTGGCCGAGCGCGCGATCAGCGCCGAAGTGGCCCGCAACCACCTGACCGTCGGTAACGACACGCTGTACAAGGCGATCCAGGAACAGACCGGCATGAAGAAGCCCGACGGCAGCTTCGACCTCGAGGCCTACAAGGCCTTCCTCCAGGCCCAGGGCATGAGCGCGGAAAGCTTCCAGGCGCGCATCAGCTACCAGATGGCCGTGCAGCAGCTGGCCGCCTCGGTGCAGAGCACCGCCTTCGCGCCGCGTTCGGTGGCGGGCCGCCTGTCCGACCTGAACGACCAGCAGCGCGAAGTGCAGGAGCAGCTGTTCCCGGCCTCGAACTACGCCTCCCAGGTCAAGGTCACCGATGCGATGGTCAAGGCCTTCTACGACAAGAACGCCGCCCTGTTCCAGGTGCCGGAAACCATCAAGGCCGAGTACGTGGTCCTGAATCCGGAAGCCATCGAGAAGCTGGTCACCGTGAGCGACGCCGAAATCGCCGACGCCTACAACAAGAACAAGGCCCGTTTCGCCACCCCGGAAAAGCGCAGCGCCAGCCAGATCCTGATCACTGCCGCCAAGGACGCCAAGCCGGCCGACGACGCCGCCGCCAAGGCCAAGGCGCAAGCCATCCTGGCCGAAGTCCAGAAGGCGCCGAACGACTTCGCGAAGATCGCCAAGGCGCAGTCGCAAGACCCGGGCTCGGCCGAGCTGGGCGGCGACCTGGGCGTCATCGAGAAGGGCCTGCTGCCGGCCAAACAGGTCGAGGACGCCGTGTTCCAGCTCAAGGAAGGCGAAGTCAGCGGCCTGGTGCGATCGGACTTCGGCTACCACATCGTCAAGCTGACCAAGCTGGTGCCGGCCTCGCAGAAGCCGCTGGAAGAAGCCAGGCCGGAAATCGCGGCCGAGCTGAAGAAGACCAAGATGGCCAGCAAGTACTCGGAACTGGCCGAGGCCTTCACCAATACCGTGTATGAGCAGTCGGACAGCCTGAAGCCGGTGGCCGACAAGCTGGGCCTCGCGATCGAGACCGTCGAAGGCCTGACCCGCACGCCGAACCCGGCGCTGGGCAAGCCGCTGCTCAACAACGACAAGTTCCTGAAAGCGATCTTCTCGCAGGACGCCATCGCCAACAAGCGCAACACCGAGGCGGTGGAAGTCGCGCCGAGCACCCTGGTGTCCGGCCGCGTGGTCGAGTTCAAGCCGGCCACCAAGCGTCCGCTGGCCGAAGTCGACGCCGTGATCCGCCAGCGCGTGACCCAGGAAGAAGCGATGCGCCTGGCGCGCCAGGCCGGCGAAGCCAGGATCGCCGCGGCCAAGGCCTCGGGCGACGCCACCGGCTTCGGCGATGTGAAGAACGTGTCGCGCACCATGCAGCAGCCGACCATCAACCCGGCCGCCGCGATGGCCGTCCTGAAGGCCGACGTCAGCAAGCTGCCCGCCTACGTCGGCGTCGAACTGCCGGGCCAGGGCTATGGCGTGTACCGCATCGGCAAGGTGACCCAGCCGGCCCAGGCCGACCAGGCGCGCCGCAAGCAGGAAGCCGAAGCCATCGCCCGCGCCATGGGCAACGCCGAGCTGTACGGCTACGTCGAGGCGCTGAAGAGGAAGGCCAAGGCCAAGCTGAACGTCAAGGCTGCGGACCTGGGCGCGAAAGCCGCCGAGTAATCAGCCAGCCGTAACGAGAAAGCCCGGCCGCGTGAGCGGACCGGGCTTTTTGTTTTTGCGCGCCGGAGGCGTGGGCCCGGGGAGCCCACCCTACGTCGATGCGCACAACCGTAGGGTGGGCACCCCGTGCCCACGTCCCTCAATCAGCGTTCAAAGCGCGCGCGGCGGCCAGGAAGTCCTCCTTGCCGATATCCGCCAGCTCGACCACGCGGGCCTGCGGATACTGCACGAAATTGCGGTCGATCGAACGCAGGTAGGCCGGGTCGTAGTGCTCGACCAGCAGCTGGTCGACCAGGTCCGGCATCTGCCCGCCGTTGGCCATCGCGTGCCAGGCGTCGATCCTGGCGCGGCCGTGCAGCTGCACCAGGTGATCGAGCTGGGCGTTCAGCGAGGACGGATCGACGCAGAAGTGCTGGTAGTCCTCCATCAGCAGGCGCACGCGATTGGGCCGCGACAGGCTCAGTGCGATGCAGGGCGAGGCGCGCATGCGCTCCATGACCACTTCCGGCACGCGCAGGTTGCCGACCTTCTTGCTTTCGGATTCCACGAATACCGGTTTGGCCGGGTCGAAGCGCCGCAGCCGGTCCCAGATGCGGGTCTCGAACATCTTCTGGCTCGGCTGCGGCTCGCCGGGCAGGTGGCCGAGCACGGAGCCGCGGTGGGCTGCGAGGCGCTCGAGGTCCAGTACCTGGGCGCCGATGCCATCCAGCGTTTCCAGCAGCCGGCTCTTGCCGCTGCCGGTGGTGCCGCAGATGACGCGGAATGCGAGCGCGGGCGGATTCTCCAGCGCCGTGTTGACGTAGCCGCGGAAAGCCTTGTAGCCGCCGTCCAGCTGCACCACCGGCCAGCCGACCTTGGCCAGGATGTGCGCCATCGAGCCGCTGCGGTTGCCTCCGCGCCAGCAGTAGACCAGCGGCTTCCAGTCGCGCGGCTTGTCGGCGAACAGGGTTTCGAGATAGCGCGCGATATTCTTCGACACCAGCGGCGCGCCGATCCGCTTCGCATCGAAGGAACCGACCTGCTTGTAGGTGGTGCCGACCAGGATGCGCTCCTCGTCGTTCAGCACCGGGCAATTGATGGCGCCGGGGATGTGGTCGAGCGCGAACTCCGATTCGCTGCGCGCGTCGATGATGGTGTCGAAGGCGTCGAGTTGCGGGAGGACGTCGTTGAAGCTCAGGACAGCGGGGTATTTCATGCTTTAGTTTTTGATGAGCGGCGCCAGTTGCGGCCAGATGTTATTGAGGATGACGGGGTGGGCGGTCGCCAGCGGATGCATGCGGTCGGCCTGGAAGTTGGTCGGCACCAGTTCCACGCCCTGCAGCATATACGGCACCAGCGGCACCTTCAGGTCGGCGGACAGTTCCTTGTACATGCCGGTGAAGCGATCGGTGTAGTTGCGGCCGTAATTCGGCGGCATGTGGATGCCGACCAGCAGGACCTTGGCCTTGTTCTCCTGCGCGAGCCTGATCATGGCGCGCAGATTGTCTTCGGCCGACGGGATCGGCAAGCCGCGCAGGCCGTCGTTGGCGCCCAGTTCCAGCACCACCACGCTGGGCTTGTGCTGGGCCAGCAGTGCCGGCAGGCGCGAGCGGCCGCCGCTGGTGGTGTCGCCGCTGATGCTGGCGTTGACGATGCGGGCATCCAGCTTTTCCGTCTGCAGCTTCCGTTCGAGCAGCGCCACCCAGCCGCTGCCGCGCGCCAGGCCGTATTCGGCGGACAGGCTGTCGCCCACCACCAGTACCGTTTTTGGTGCAGAATAGGCGCTCCCCGACACGGCCAGCGCGAAGGCCGCGACGGCGCCGACAGTCGACTTTCTGATATTGAGATGAGCAAGCATGCGTGATATTCCCGAGGCTTCCAAACGTGATGCTTCCTTAGCTAATGCAACAGACCGCAATGCAACAGGCCCGGCTCCGGCAATCGAAGTCGCCGGCCTGTCCAAGCGGGTGGCGGACGCCAGCGGCGAACTGACCATCCTGCACAGCGTCGATTTTACCGTGCAACCGGCTGAGACGCTCGCCCTCGTCGGCGCCTCCGGCTCCGGCAAGTCCACGCTGCTCGGTCTGCTGGCCGGGCTGGACACGCCCTCGAGCGGGACCGTCAAGCTCGACGGCACCGATATCTTCGCGCTGGACGAAGACGGCCGCGCCGCCTTCCGCAAGGCCAAGCTGGGCTTCGTGTTCCAGTCTTTCCAGTTGTTGCCGCACCTGAATGCGCTGGAAAACGTCATGCTGCCGCTGGAACTGCGCGGCGAGCCCGATGCGCGCGAGAAGGCGGCGGCGATGCTGGGCCGGGTCGGGCTGGAGAGCCGCCTGCGCCACTATCCGAAGTACCTGTCCGGCGGCGAGCAGCAGCGCGTGGCGCTGGCGCGCGCCTTCGTCACCGAGCCGCCGCTGCTGTTTGCCGACGAGCCGACCGGCAGCCTCGATGCCGCGACCGGCGAGGCGGTGATCCAGCTGATGTTCGAGCTGAACCGCGAGCGCGGGTCGACCCTGGTGCTGGTGACACACGATCCGGCGATGGCGGCGCGTTGCGGGCGGACGCTGACCATCGCCGCGGGACGTTTGCTCACGTAAGCAAGGCATTGAACACCGCCCGCATCGCCTTCGGCAACTCGCCCGCCGTCAAGCCGATCGGGCCGGTCCCATCCTCGACCAGCCAGTCCGCCGCGGCCCCGTGCATCCATACGGCCCCCAGCGCCGCCTCCCACGCCGGCCAGCCCTGAGCGAGAAGCGCCCCGCAAAAGCCCGCCAGCACATCGCCGCTGCCGCCGGTCGCCAGTCCCGGATTGCCGCTGGTGTTCACCAACACGAAGCCGTCCGGCCGCGCGATCACGCTGCCGGCGCCCTTCAGCACCACCACGGCATTGAAACGCAGCGCCAGTTCGCGCGCGTGCTCCAGGCGGTCGGCCTGTACGATGGGCGCGGTGACGCCCAGCAGGCGCGCGGCTTCCAATGGATGCGGCGTCAGCACCAGCTGCCCGCCGTGCGCCGCCAGCGCTTCATGCAGCGCCGGGCGCGCCGCCGTGAGGTTGAGGGCATCGGCATCCACCACCAGCGGGCCGCGCGCTTCCAGCACCTTGCCGAACAGGTGGATCGCGGCGTCCGCATTGCCCATGCCCGGGCCGGCCACCACGCAACGGCCGGCGAAATCCATGCCGGCGGCTTCGCGGAACATGATCTCCGGCTGCAGCGGGTCGAGCGCCATGCCGCCGTCGAGCATGGCGGTGAATACCCGGCCGGCGCCGCCGTGCAGGGCCGCGCGCGCGGCCAGCACCGCCGCCCCGGCCATGCCGCGCGCGCCGCCCAGCACCGCCAGGTCGCCGAAGCTGCCCTTGTGCGAATTCCGCCGGCGCGGCGCCAGGTGTTCCGCGAACAGGGAGGGCCCGTTGAGCGCGGCCTGGGCGCTTTCCTGGTGCAGGCCGTCGGCGCCGAGCATGTCGACCCGCACCTCGCCGGCATGGTCGCAGCCGTCGCCCGTGTGCAGGCCTGGCTTGTTGCCGAGGAAAGTGATGGTGTGCGTGGCCATGACCGCCACGCCGCCGGGACCGAGGACGGCGCCGGTATCCGGATCCAGCCCGCTCGGCACGTCGAGCGCCAGCACCGGACAGTCGACGCCGGCCGTCCACGCCGCCAGTTCGCGTGCGCGTCCCGCCAGCGGGCGTGCGAGGCCGATGCCGAACAGGGCGTCGACCACCAGCCGCCAGGGCCGGCCGGCCGGGATATCGTCGACGAAGCGCACCCCGGCGTCGCTGGCCCGCTGCCGCGCGCGCCCGGCTTCGAAGCTGGCCGCGGCCTGGCTGGCCAGCTGCAGCACCTCGACGCCGGCGCCGGCGCGCGCCAGGTGGGCCGCCAGCTCGAAGCCGTCGCCGCCGTTGTTGCCGGGGCCGGCCAGCACCAGCACCGCGCCGGCGGCTTCGCCGTCGAGGAGCGCGAGCGCGTAGCCGAAGGCGGCCAGGCCGGCGCGCTCCATCAGCTCGCCGGGCGCAAGCCGGGACTGGGCGGCGTGTTCGATGGCGCGGATCTGTTCGCAGCTGTAGAGCAGGGTGTCCATGATGGCTCCGTAAAAAGGCGATGAGCAGCATTGTCGCCAAAATCGCAGGCCCGCGCGCGTCGCGACTACAATAAGCCTCGTTTCTTGAATGGCAAACGGAGAGCACATGGACTGGCAGTTCTGGATCGACCGCGGCGGCACCTTCACCGACATCGTGGCGCGGCGCCCCGATGGCGCCCCTGTCACCCACAAGCTGCTGTCCGAGAATCCTGAGCAGTACCGCGACGCCGCCGTGGCCGGCATCCGGCACCTGCTGGGCCTATCCGCCGGCGAGCCGGTGCCGCAAGGCGCCATCGAGGCGGTCAAGATGGGCACGACGGTGGCCACCAACGCCCTGCTGGAGCGCAAGGGCGAGCCGACCGTGCTGGCCATCACCCGCGGCTTCCGCGACGCCCTGCGCATCGCCTACCAGAACCGGCCGCGCCTGTTCGACCGCCACATCGTGCTGCCCGAGCTGCTGTACCGCCGCGTGGTCGAGATCGACGAGCGCATGGGCGCGCATGGCGAGGTAGTGCGGGCGCTGGACGAGGCGGGCGCGCGCGGCCGCCTGCAAGAGGCCTATGATGCCGGCCTGCGCAGCCTGGCCATCGTCTTCATGCACGGCTACCGCCACACGCGGCACGAGGCGGCGGTGGCGCGCATCGCCCGGGAGATCGGCTTCACGCAGATCTCGGTATCGCACCGCGTCAGCCCGCTCATGAAACTGGTCGCGCGCGGCGACACCACCGTGGTCGACGCCTACCTGTCGCCCATCCTGCGGCGCTACGTCGAGCAGGTGGCGGGCGAGCTGCCTGGCGTGAACCTGCAATTCATGCAGTCCAGCGGCGGCCTCACCGATGCGCGCAGCTTCCAGGGCAAGGACAGCATCCTGTCCGGCCCCGCCGGCGGCATCGTCGGCATGGTGCGCGCCAGCCGCCTGGCCGGCTTCGAGCGGGTGATCGGCTTCGACATGGGCGGCACCTCGACCGATGTTTCGCACTATGCCGGGGAATTCGAACGCGTGTTCGAGACCCAGGTCGCGGGCGTGCGCATGCGCGCGCCCATGATGAGCATCCACACGGTGGCGGCGGGCGGCGGCTCGATCCTGCACTTCGACGGCAGCCGCTACCGCGTCGGCCCGGACAGCGCCGGCGCCAATCCGGGCCCGGCCAGCTACCGCCGCGGCGGCCCGCTGACGGTTACCGACTGCAATGTCATGCTGGGCAAGATCCAGCCTGCGCACTTCCCGCAGCTGTTCGGTCCGGGCGGGGATCGGCCGCTCGATGCCGAGGCGGTGCGCGCGGGCTTCGGCGGATTGGCAAGGGAGATCGGCGCCGCCACCGGTTCGACGCCCGCGCCTGAAGCCGTGGCCGAGGGCTTCATCCGGATCGCGGTCGGGAATATGGCGAATGCGATCAAGCAGATCTCGGTGCAGCGCGGCCATGACGTGACCGGCTACACGCTCACCAGTTTCGGCGGCGCCGGCGGCCAGCACGCCTGCCTGGTGGCCGATGCGCTGGGCATGAAGACGGTCTTCATCCACTCGCTGGCCGGGGTGCTGTCGGCCTACGGCATGGGCCTGGCCGACCAGAGCGCGATGCGCGAACGGGCCGTCGAGAAGCGCTTGACCGAACTTGGCGCGGACCATCTGGCGGCCGAGCTGGACGCACTCGGCGCCACCGCACGCGGAGAATTGCTGGCGCAGGGCGTGATGGCCGAGCGCATCGAGCTGCTGCGCCGCGTGCACCTGCGCTACGAAGGCACGGATTCCGCCATCGTGATCAAGCTCGATACCCACGCGGCCATGCAGCAAGCTTTCGAGGACGCCTACCGGCGCCGCTTTTCCTTCCTCATGCCGGGCAAGGCGCTGGTGGTCGAAGCGCTGTCGGTCGAGGCCCTGGGGCGTTCCGATGCGCCGCCGGAGACGCCGGGTCCGGCGTCCGCGGGCGGTGCCGTCCCGGCTGTGCACGAAACCGTGCGGATGTTCGCCGGCGGCGAGTGGCGCGACACCGCGGTCTATCTGCGCGCCGGCATCAAGCCGGGCGATGTGGTGCAAGGCCCGGCCATCGTCGCCGAGGCGAATGCGACCACGGTGGTGGAAGCCGGCTGGCAGGCCGAAGTCACGGCGTATGAGCACCTGGTGCTGCGCCGCGTCGAAGCGCTGCCGGAGCGCCATGCGATCGGCACCAGCGCCGACCCGGTGATGCTGGAGGTCTTCAACAACCTGTTCATGTCGATTGCGGAGCAGATGGGCCTGCGCCTGCAGAATACCGCCTACTCGGTCAACATCAAGGAGCGCCTCGACTTCAGCTGCGCCATCTTCGACCACGAAGGCAATCTGGTCGCCAACGCGCCGCACATGCCGGTGCACCTGGGCTCCATGGGCGAGAGCATCAAGGCGGTCATGCGCAAGAACGCCGGGCGGATGAGAGCAGGCGACGTCTACGTGCTGAACGACCCGTATAACGGCGGCACCCATTTGCCGGACGTGACCGTCATCTCACCCGTGTTCGACGAGGCAGGCCGGGAAATCCTGTTCTACGTCGGCTCGCGCGGCCACCACGCTGACATTGGCGGCACCACGCCGGGCTCGATGCCGCCGGATTCCTCTCACATCGAGGAAGAGGGCGTCCTGATCGACAACTTCAAGCTGGTCGACGGCGCCGACGGCGTGCCGCGCGAAGACGAAGCGCGGGCGATGCTGGCGGCGGCGCACTGGCCGGCCCGCAATCCGGACCAGAACCTGGCCGACCTGCGCGCCCAGGTGGCGGCCAACCAGAAGGGCGTCGAAGAGCTGCGCCGCATGGTGGCCTGGTACGGCCTGGACGTCGTCCGCGCCTACATGGGCCACGTGCAGGACAATGCCGAGGAAGCGGTGCGGCGCGTGATCGCGGTGCTGAAGGATGGCGCCTACAGCTGTGAGCTGGACAACGGCGCGCGCATCGAGGTGGCGATCCGCGTCGATACGGCCAGCCGCAGCGCGGAGATCGACTTTACGGGCACATCAAGCCAGCTGCCGAACAACTTCAACGCACCATCGGCGGTGTGCATGGCGGCCGTGCTCTACGTGTTCCGCACCCTGGTCGACGACGAGATTCCGCTGAACGCCGGCTGCCTGAAGCCGCTGAAGGTGATCATCCCGCCGGGCTCGATGCTGAACCCGGACTATCCGGCCTCTGTCGTGTCGGGCAATGTCGAGACCTCGACCTGTATTACCAATGCGCTGTACGGCGCATTGAAAGTGATGGCGGCCGCGCAGGGGACCATGAACAACTTCACCTTCGGGAATGCACGCTACCAGTACTACGAGACGATTTCCGGCGGCTCCGGTGCGGGCGAAGGCTTCGACGGCACCGACGTCGTGCAGACCAACATGACCAATTCGCGGCTGACGGATCCGGAGATCCTGGAGTTCCGTTTTCCGGTGCGGCTGGAGAGTTATGAGATTCGCGCCGGATCGGGCGGGACGGGGCGCTGGCATGGCGGGAACGGCGGCGTGCGGAAAGTGCGCTTCCTGGAACCGATGACGGCGGCGATCCTGTCGAATAACCGGGTGTTTGCGCCGTTCGGGATGGCGGGCGGCGGGGAGGGCGGGAAGGGACGCAACCTGGTCGTGCGCGCGGATGGCAGCGTCGAGGAGCTGGGGCATATCGGGAAGGTCGAGATGCAAGTGGGCGATATGTTCGTGATCGAGACGCCGGGCGGTGGCGGCTACGGCAAGCCGGACTAGGGGCTCGCCTTCAAGAGAATCCAGATGTTCTTCCCGGACGCGCCGCTGACGCCAAGCACCTCGGCATCGAAGATCTTACGTACGGCTGGTTCACCCAGGGCTTCGTCTCTCGCTTGAAGTTCGATCGCCTGAAGCATCGACCATTCGCTCTTCTCGCCAGCGGTTTCGACGAGTTCGGGACTCGAGCATGCCTTCACCGCGAAACCGCTTGCCACGGACAAGAGCACGGCCGCGGCGATGCAAGGAAGGGAGGGCGGCTTCATCCGGGACATCAAGCCAGGATGCCGTACTTCCGCCGCGCCGCCAGGAACTCTTCATCCAGCGCCCTGAGCCGCGGATGTTCCGGATCCAGCGCCCGGATATGCTCCAGCTGTTCCGCACACATGGCCGCCAGCGGATGATCCCAACCCATCTCCATGATCTGGCGCAGGATCCCGCCGACCACCGCAATCATCACCGCCAGGTTCCCCGGCGCCATGTTGAGCGCCTCGAGCAGGGTCTGCACGGCCCCGCGCACATCGCCCATGTTGCGCTTCTCGTCGGCCACGCCGAGCAGGATCTGGGCCTGGGCCCGCAACTGCCTGCCCATGCCGTCCGCCAGGTCGGGGCGGCCGGCTTTCACGAACACGTTCATCGCCTGCTGCGGCGTCACCCGGCCGTCCTGGCCGTTCATGGCGGTCAGCATCACCTCCGACGCTTCCTCGTCCATGCGATGTTCCAGCAGCGAGCGCGTCAAACCGACTTTCAGGCCCGGCGACAGGGCGCTGCCGGCCCGTACCGCCGTCACCGCGCTGCGCAGGTCGGACACCGCGGCGGCCGCGTTGCCGTTCGCATCCTGCAGCAGCGCGTTCGAGATCGCCATGCAGGCGTCGAGCTCCGGGGTGCCGCGCAGCGAGCGTTCGAGGTCGCGGATCACGCCGGCGGCCGACAGCGGGTCGCCCTTGCGCACCAGCGCCTTGACCAGGTTGACGTGGTCTTCGGGATTACGGAATTCGGAATGGCGCGAGCGCGTCACGACCTGCTTGAAGCACTTCTCGGCCGCGCCAACGTCGCCGGTTTCGAGCGCCACTTCGCCCAGCTTGCGCAGGCGCCCCACCATATGAGGCGAGAGGCCGACCGCTTCCTCCAGCGTCTTCTGGGCCAGTGCATGCTCGCCGCGCTCTTCATGGCAGCGCGCCAGCAGGTCGTAGGCCGCCATCAGGCGCGGGTTGTCGCGCACCAGCTGTTCCAGCAGCTCGACGGCGTCAAGCGCGCGGCCCTGGGCGAACAGGCTGCGCGCCAGTCCCAGCCTGGCCCAGCCCAGCGGGCGCGCGGCGATCAGCTGGCGGTACACGGCCTCGGCCTGCTCGTGCTCCTTCAGCGAGGCGTGCAGCTCGGCGCGCAGGCGTGCGAAGTCGACGGCGTGGCGCGTCTGGCCGGTGCCGGCATCAAGGCAGGTGCGGATCGCCGCCTGCGGATTGCCCTGCGCGATCTGCTGGTAAGCCGGCAGCATCGCGGTGCGGCGCGCCAGCGCGCGCTGGATACGCTGGTTCAGGGTATCGGCGGTGAATGGCTTGAGGATGTATTCGGTGGGCTGCAGCTCGGCCGCGCTGATCACCTTGTCGTGCGCCGCCTCCGAGGTCAGCATGATGAAGATGGCCCAGGGCGGGATCAGCTTGTGGTGGCGCAGGTCTTCCAGCAGCTGCTGGCCGTCCTGGCCTTCGCTGCCGCTACCGCTGCCGCCGCCCAGGTCGTATTCGCAGAGAATGACGTCGTAGCCGCGCCGGGCCAGCTGCTTGACGGCCGTGCCGGCGTTCACGGCATACTCGACGCGCGAGATGCCCGACTGGTTGAGCATGTTCTGGAGGTTGGCGCGAATGCCTGGGTTCGGGTCGACCACCAGTACGCTCAATTGGCTGTTCTCTTGCATAACGCTAAGATACCCATTCCTTGATGCTCCGGCAACCATTCCAGAACGGTAAAGCGGGGGACGGAGGCACGCTGTATAATAGCGGGCTATCTTCCACCCGCAGCCACGCTGCATCAACCGACTTCCAAGCCATGTTGATTCTGCCGGGTTCCAACGCCCTCTCTGCATTCCGTAGCCAACGCCTCCTGACCCAACTACAGTCCGTCGCCCCGACGATCGCTGCCGTGCAGGCCCGTTTCTACCATTTCATCGATACCAGCGCGCCCCTGTCCGTTGAGGACACCGAGCGCCTGGCCGCCATGCTCACCTACGGCGAGCCTGTGCCGGAAACGCAGTACGAGGGCGTGACCGAGGAGTACTTCGTGATCCCGCGCCTGGGCACCATCTCGCCCTGGGCCTCGAAAGCGACCGACATCGCGCACAACTGCGGCATGGCCCACGTCCACCGCATCGAGCGTGGCGTCGCCTACACGGTGGTGCTGAAGAGCGGCATCCTGGGCACCGGCTTTGGCGCCCCGAAAAAGCTGGGCGCGGAAGAAGCCCAAGTCATCGCTGGCCTGCTGCACGACCGCATGACCGAAACCGTGCTGCGCAGCGCCGACGAAGCCCAGGCCCTGTTCACCGAACTCGAAGGCCGGCCGCTGGAAGCCGTCGACGTGCTGGCCAAGGGCCGCGCGGCGCTGGAAGAAGCCAACCGCGACATGGGCCTGGCCCTGGCGGAAGACGAGATCGACTACCTGCTCGACGCCTTCACCAGGGTCCAGCGCAACCCGACCGACGTCGAACTGATGATGTTCGCCCAGGCCAACAGCGAACATTGCCGCCACAAGATCTTCAACGCCGAGTGGACCGTCGACGGCGTCAAGCAGGACAAGTCGCTGTTCCAAATGATCAAGAACACCCACCAGCTGCAGCCGAAAGGCACGGTGGTGGCCTACAGCGACAACTCGTCGATCATGGTCGGCGCCGAAGCGGTGCGCTTCTTCCCGCAAGGCGACAAGCATGAGTATGAGGCCACGACCCAGCTGACGCACACGCTGATGAAGGTCGAGACCCACAATCACCCGACCGCGATTTCTCCCTTCCCGGGCGCCTCCACCGGCGCCGGCGGCGAGATCCGCGACGAGGGCGCGACCGGCCGCGGCGCCAAGCCGAAGGCGGGCCTGACCGGCTTCACGGTGTCGAACTTGAACATTGCCGGCTTCGAGCAGCCATGGGAAAGCCCGGCCTACGGCAAGCCGGAACGCATCGCCTCGCCGCTGCAGATCATGGTCGACGGCCCGCTGGGCGGCGCCGCTTTCTCGAACGAATTCGGCCGCCCGGTGCTGGCCGGCTACTTCCGCACCTACGAGCAGAAGGTCGGCGCCACCGCCCTCGGTGAGAACACGGTGTTCGGCTACCACAAGCCGATCATGATCGCGGGCGGCATCGGCAACATCTCGGACGCGCACACGCACAAGAACGACATCCCGCCCGGCAGCCTGCTGATCCAGCTGGGCGGCCCCGGCATGCGCATCGGCATGGCCGGCGCGGCGGCATCGTCGATGGCCACCGGCACCAACACCGCCGACCTGGACTTCGATTCGGTCCAGCGCGGCAACCCGGAGATGGAGCGGCGCGCCCAGGAAGTCATCAATTCCTGCTGGCAGCTGGGCGAGGCGAACCCGATCATCTCGATCCACGACGTCGGCGCCGGCGGCATCTCGAACGCGTTCCCGGAAATTACGAACGACGCCAAGCGCGGCGCCACCTTCGACCTGCGCAAGGTGCCGCTGGAAGAGAGCGGCATGTCGCCGCGCGAGATCTGGTCCAACGAGTCGCAGGAGCGCTATGTGCTGGCGATCGCACCTGGTGACCTGCCGCGCTTCGCCGCCATCTGCGAACGCGAACGCTGTCTGTTCGCCGCCGTCGGCGTCGCCACCGAAGAGCGCCAGCTGCGCCTGATCGATCCGCTGACGAACACCAGCCCGGTCGACATGCCGATGGACGTCCTGCTCGGCAAGCCGCCGAAGATGCAGCGCGACGTGGTCCACGTGCCGAACAGCTTCGCGCCGGTCGACGTGACCGGCCTCGAACTGGAAGAAGTCGCGCGTCGCGTGCTCCTGAACCCGACCGTGGCCGATAAATCCTTCCTGATCACCATCGGCGACCGCAGCGTCGGCGGCATGAGCGTGCGTGACCAGATGGTCGGCCCGTGGCAGGTGCCGGTGGCCGACTGCGCCGTCACCACCCTCAGCTTCGAAGGCTACAAGGGCGAAGCGATGGCGATGGGCGAGCGCACCCCGCTGGCCGTGATCGACGCGGCCGCCTCGGGCCGCATGGCCGTCGGCGAGGCGATCACGAACATCGCCGCCGCGCCGATCGCCAGTATCGAAGACATCAAGCTGTCGGCCAACTGGATGGCGGCCTGCGGCCAGCTGGGCCAGGACGCCGCGCTGTTCGACACCGTGAAGGCGGTCGGCATGGAACTGTGCCCGGCGCTGGGCGTGTCTATCCCGGTCGGCAAGGATTCGCTGTCGATGCGCACCACCTGGAACGACGGCGGCGAAGCCAAGGCCGTCATTTCTCCGGTGTCGCTGATCGTCTCTTCGTTCGCGCCGGTGACGGATGTGCGCAAGACGCTCACGCCGCAGCTGCGCACGGACCTGGGCGACAGCTCGCTGATCCTGATCGACCTGGGCCGCGGCAAGAACCGCCTCGGCGCCTCGATGCTGGCGCAGGTGACGAACCAGGTCGGCACGGACACCCCGGACCTCGACAAGCCGCAAGACCTGAAAGCCTTCTTCGCCGCCATCCAGCAGCTGAACGCGGACGGCAAACTGCTGGCCTACCACGACCGTTCGGACGGCGGCCTGTACGCGGTGCTGTGCGAGATGGCCTTCGCCGGCCGCGCCGGCGTCTCGGTCAACCTCGACATCCTGAGCATGGAAGGCGAGCACGCTTCCGACCACGGCGACGCCAAGAACTGGACCGCGCAAGTCGGCGAGCGCCGCAACGAGATGACGCTGCGCGCGCTGTTCAACGAAGAGCTGGGCGCCGTGATCCAGGTCCGCCACGAGCAGCGCAGCGAAGTCATGAACGTGCTGCGCTCCTTCGATCTGGGCGCCTGCAGCCACATCATCGGCAAGGTGAACGACCGCGGCGTGATCGAATTCACGCGCGATACGAAAGTCATCTACAGCAAGCGCCGCAGCGAACTGCACCGCCTGTGGAGCGAGACCAGCTGGCGCATCGCGCGCCTGCGCGACAATCCGGCATGCGTCGACCAGGAATACGAGCGCCTGCTGGACGAGCAGGATCCGGGCTTCACGCCCAAGCTGGTCCACGACACGAACGTGAACGTCGCCGCGCCGTATTTAGCTCCATTCGTCGCGACCGGCGCGCGTCCGTCCGTGGCGATCCTGCGCGAGCAGGGCGTCAACTCGCACATCGAGACCGCCTGGGCGATGGACCAGGCAGGCTTCAAGGCCGTCGACGTGCACATGAGCGACCTGATCGCCGGCCGCGTTTCGCTCGAGGCGTTCAAGGGCCTGATCGCGGTGGGCGGATTCTCCTACGGCGACGTGCTGGGCGCCGGCGAGGGCTGGGCCAAGACCATCCTGTTCAACGCCGCGCTGAAACAGCAGTTCGCGGCTTTCTTCGGCCGCGGCGACACCTTCGGCATGGGCGTCTGCAACGGCTGCCAGATGATGAGCAACCTGAAGTCCATCATCCCGGGCGCCGAAGCCTGGCCGAAGTTCACCCGCAACAAGTCCGAGCAGTTCGAGGCGCGCTTCGGCATGGTCGAAGTGCTGGATTCGCCGTCGATCTTCTTCGCCGACCTGGCCGGCACCCAGGCCCCGCTGGCGATCGCGCACGGCGAAGGCTTTGCGGACTTCTCGCAGACCGGCGATTTGTCTCAGGTTGTGCAAGCGCTGCGTTACATCGACAACCGCGGCGCGGCCACCGAGCAGTATCCGTTCAATCCGAACGGGTCGCCGGGCGGCCTGACCGCGGTGACCACGCCGGACGGGCGCTTCACGGTGATGATGCCGCACGCAGAACGTGTCGCTCGCACGGTGACGATGTCGTGGCATCCGGATGGCTGGGGTGAGAATTCGCCGTGGGCGCGGATGTTCCAGAATGCGCGGAAGTGGGTCGGTTGATGGCGGCGTGATGCGTCACGAAAAAGGCGCCCGGTTTATGGGCGCTTTTTTTCGTCCTCAGGCGGTGACGGCATTGCTCGAAATCGTTCGGATCGATTCTTCGACCTCGCCCGGCGCCGGACCCTTGAGGAGCTCATCCAGCCGGTCCGCCGCTGCGAACACAAACGGCATCCGCTCAGCCGGATCCCAAAGCTTCGCATACCGATCCTGAGAAAACGTCGTCGTCGTTCCAGCCCTGGCCGGACACCGCGCCGACAAATTCAGCCTGATCGCCTCATAATCCCCGGACGGGAACTCGACCGCCCACGCCAGCTGGTTCCAGTCCAGCAGCAGCTGCATCACCGCCGAGTCGTACATGATCTTCTGCAGCACGTTCACCTGCTCGTGCTGGGCCAGGGTGCGGACGCTCTCTGCGATCTGCCCGCGCTCGATCTGCGTGAAGCCCCGCGCCACTTCGGGGAAGGGCGCGGCGAAGGCCAGGGTGCTGCGCGCCACTTCCCAGCGCACCGCATAGCGCGCCTTCTGGCGCTCCGGCAGGCAGGCGATGAATTCGTCGTAGCCGCGCTCCATGTAGAAGCGGTGCAGGGGATAGACGTCGAGGAAGACGTGGGTGTTGCCGTGGCCGAGCCGGTGCGCCATGCCGCTGGCGCCCATTTCGGTGGCCAGCAACTTCAGCGTGGCGCCGTACTGCACGCCCGGCGCCGAGCCCTGGCCCAGCGAGCGCTCGATCCGCTCGCGTTCCTGGCGGTGCGCGTCGAGGATATCGGCGCTGTGCAGCAGGCCGCAGCCGACCTGCTTGGAGGCGAAGGCGGCCAGGCCCGCCCACTGGAAGCGGCGGTCGGCCAGCCACAGGCGGGCGTAGGCGGCATTGATGCGCCGGTTGCGTTCGCGGTCGTCGGCGATCCAGCGACCGTCGATTTTCAGCAGGTCTTCGGCTTCGATCTGGAAGCTGGCCCACAGGCGTTCCGCGCTCAGGGTTTCGCCGTCCGGCGCCTGGCGGCCGATGGGAATGCCATGGTATTTGCCGGGCGCGAGGGACGGATTTACTGCGCCGGGCGAGTGCCTGTCGTTCATGTCTGCTCCTTGTCGAGGCCGTCTGACAATCTAGACAGATCACCGGCATCGACGGATTGATCTGGCTTAAACCGCAGCGCACGATACGATTTGACGCCCCACCAAACTCAGGGGTGTATTTTTCCTTATTCCAATGGAAACCTTTCCAGTCCCATCTGTGCACGGATCATTCGCGGCCAGCTCCGACCTTGGCAGGCCGCGGGTTGCCGTCAAGGCAGGCTCGCATTTTCTTGCAATCTTTTTACATCCGGCAAAATCGATACAAGGAACAAGGTGCAGGTCCAGTACGGCATGATCGAAGTCGGCTTGGCCGCGCCGAACCTCGCCGCCGGACTGTGGTCGGCCGCCTGGATGCCAGGTACCAGCGCCCAGACCTGGCCGCGCAACGGCGAGATCGACATCATGGGGCAGGGTCACAAGGCCGCCTGCGTGCCGGGCAACGAGAGCCGCGCGGCGTGGACCGCCTGGCAGAACAAGAGTTATGTCGTGACTGCGGCCTCGCTGGCCAAACGCTTCGTCAAATACCGCCTGTACTGGACCGATGCGGAGATGCTCTTCACC
The DNA here is from genome assembly GCF_042656905.1 of Massilia aerilata. NCBI lineage: Bacteria > Pseudomonadati > Pseudomonadota > Betaproteobacteria > Burkholderiales > Oxalobacteraceae > Massilia > Massilia aerilata. The sequence continues at coordinate 314,081 of NZ_JBHSMZ010000001.1, read as the reverse complement.
ATCATCGACAACGGCGTCGAGCGCGACCTGTACAACGCGACGCTGCCGGTCAATCCGAGCGCCCTGTGGTCGCCGTTCTACCTGCTGCTGAACCTGGCCGTCGGCGGCAACTCCACCGATGCCGCGACCGCCGCCCAGGTAATGGCGCCGCGGCCCCGCACCATGTAGGTCGACTCTGTGCGCGTCTACCAGCTCGCCGGCAAGGGCTCGGTCAAGCTGCTCGCCTGGGCCTACAGGCGCCGGGCCCGCGACCCGACGAATTACTGTAACGGATCACTGAAATTCCGAATCAAGATCCCGCCCAATTTGGCCTTCAACATCGGGCTCGGCGATACCTGCACGAATCAGAATTGGGTCAATTTCCCGGCCAAAAGCAAGGCCTACGGCTTGACCCGCAATGGCGACTGGGCGCAAGGGACGATTCCGGTTTCGACCTGATCGGGCCCAAGGTGGCGCTGCAGTCGCTGCTGGACGTCTTCTTGATCTCGCGCGACGCGAACAATCTGCCGGCCTCCACATTCCAGTTCCCGGTCGACGACATCGTCTACGATTCGGGCACGACGACCACCCCGCCGCCGCCGTCCGGGCCGACCTCCGTGACCCGGACCTCGACCACCGCGCTGCAGTTCAATACCGCCACCGGCAGCTGGGCGGACGTGCACTACACCGTCAACAACGGCGCCCAGCAGAACCTGCGCATGCGCCTGGACGGCACGACCAACAGCTACAAGGGCGGCGGCCTGAAGATCGGCGACGTGGTGCGCTACAGCTTCACCTAATGGGACACGGCGCGCAATTTTGCCGTCGACACCGCCCAGCAGAGCGATACGATGCAGTAAGCCCGGCATTCCCGGGCCGTGACCGCCGGTCCGGGATCTGTCGAAGAAGTTGACATTGAACGCATGGGTGCGCCGGCGTTCAAGGCCAAGTCCTTGAAAATACAGCGAACTTGGCAGTTGGCATCGAATTTGCTTCGACTCGTCTGTTAGGCCATTAACCGACAGACAAGGACAGACATGAAAACCACGCTCGTTCGCGCCCTGATTGCAGGCTGTATTGCTTGCGTCGGCATCGGCCAGGCATCGGCGACGCCGATTACCTCTACCTCTTCCTTGTCGGCCGGCGGCCTGATGTTCGACAACTTCGCCTGTGTCATCAGCAAGGGCGGCTTTTCGGCCAAGCCAAGCAACTGCAATCAGATCGACGTCAGCGCCGACGCCGGCGGCCTCGATTTCACCAGCCAGTTCAAGGCGAGTTCCTTCAGCTTCGACAATGTCCTGTTGCGCTACCGCGTCGACGCCGGCAGCAAGGGCATCAGTGCGGTCACGCTCGACTTCGACGGTAGCTTCTTCGGTGTCTCCGTGGCCTCGGTGACCGAGACCATCCGCGATGCCACCGGCCGGGTCGTCGGCCGCCTGACGGTCAGCTGCTCGCTACTGGTCTGCGATCAGCAGGATCCCAACTACGGCTGGTTCGACATTCCGCTGGACGGCGTGTATGACGAGCTGTATGTGACCAAGGCGATCAATGTTTCGGCCGTGGTCGGCTCCGCCACCATTACCCAGGTGCGCCAGGGCTTCATCCTGGCAGCCGATGTCCCGGAGCCGGGCTCGCTGGCGCTGCTGGCGCTGGGCCTGGTTGGCGCCGGGGTTGCAAGCCGCCGTCGCCGCGACAGCATCTGAGCGTTCGCAAGCCGCACGCTCGAACCCTGCTTGCCGCCGCGCTGTCCAAACTTCTGCACGGACAAGCACGGAGGGCGGCGTCATGGGGATGCGCGTAGGTGAACTGATCGAGCGTTTCGGCGGGCAGCTGCAGGGCGATCCGGGCATCGAGCTCAGCGCCATCGCACCGCTCGAGCGCGCCGGCCCGGCGGACATCAGCTTCCTCGGCAACGGCAAGCTGCGCGCCCAGGCGGCGCACAGCCGTGCAGCCGCGCTGATCCTGTCGCCGCTGGACGAGCCGGAAGTCGCGGCGAGTTATGAGGGCGCGCGCATCGTCACCGGCAATCCCTATGCCTACTTCGCCCGCACGGCGCAATTGCTGGCGCCGAGGGAGGCGCCGCGTGCCGGCATCCACCCGTGCGCCGCCGTGCACGAGCGCGCGCGCGTGGATCCCTCTGCCTGGGTCGGTTCCCACGTCACGATCGAGGAGGGGGCGGTGATCGGGGCCGGCGCCGTGGTCGACGCCGGCTGCTACATCGGGCGCGACGCGGTGGTGGGCGAACATACGCATTTCTTCGCCAACGCCAGCTTCCTGGCGCGCTGCGTAATCGGGGCGCGCGGCATCGTCCATTCCGGCGCCGTGATCGGCGGCGACGGCTTCGGCTTCGCCATGGACGAGGGCGTCTACATCAAGATCCCGCAGACGGGACGGGTGCTGATCGGCGACGACGTCGACATCGGCGCCGGCACCACCATCGACCGCGGCGCGATGATTGACACCGTCATTGAAGATGGCGTGAAGCTCGACAATCAGATCCAGATCGGCCACAACTGCCATATCGGCGCGCACACGGCCATGGCCGGCTGCGTCGGCGTGGCCGGCAGCGCCATCATCGGCAAATACTGCACCTTCGGCGGCGCGGCCATGGTCAATGGCCACATCACGATTGCCGACCATGTCCACATCACCGCGGGCACGCTGGTCTCGAATTCGATCAACGAGCCGGGCCGCTATACGGGCTTTTATCCGATCTCGCCGAACGCGGAGTGGGAGCGTAACGCGGCGCTGCTGCGCAACCTGTCCTCGCTGCGCGCCAGGATCCGTGCGCTGGAGAAGGCGCTCAAGCGGCTGGACAGCGGCTAGCGGCTAGCGGCTAATGGCTAGCGGGCGCGGCCGTGGGCCCGAGCGCGCGCAGCAAGTCGTCCAGCGTCGCCGGCTTGGTCAGGTGCAAGTCGAAGCCCGCCTGCACCGCCCGCTCGAGGTCGGCCTGCTGGCCGTAGCCGGACAGCGCCACCAGGCGCAGTCCGGCGCCGTACTGGCGGCGCAGCAGGAGGGCGAGTGCGTAGCCGTCCATGTCGGGCAGGCCGATATCGAGGATGGCGACCCGCGGCACCTCAGTGGGCAGCTGAGTGGGCAGCTCAGTGGACAAGCCGCCCGCCAGGACGCTGCGCGCGGCGGCCAGGGCCTGGGCCGCGTTGTACGCGACCTCGACCTTGTGGCCCAGCTGGCGCAGCAGGCTGGCGGTGCCGTTGGCGGCGTCTTCGTTGTCGTCCACCAGCAGGATGGCGCAGGGCTGTTGCTCCGCCGCCGGCGTGGCATCGCGCTGTTGCGCCTGCGCGGCGGCCAGCGGCAGCGCGACTTCGAAACGGCTGCCGCGGGCCGGACCTTCGCTGTTGGCGCTGACGCTGCCGCCGTGCAGCTCGACGATCTTGCGCACGATCGCCAGTCCCAGGCCGAGGCCGCCGGTGCGGCGCGCCAGTTGCTGCGGCGCCTGGTAGAAAGGTTCGAAGATGCGCGACAGCAGGCCGGCATCCATGCCGATGCCGTTGTCCCGCACCGAGAGGCGGGCCAGGCCGGCGGCCGCGTCGGCGGCCAGTTCGATGTGCGTGGCGCTGCTGCCGAAACGGGCGGCGTTGGACAGCAGGTTGTTCAGCACCTGCACCAGGCGGCTGTCGTCGCCCAGGATCCAGACGGCGTCCGGCGCCTCCAGCGTGATGGCGTGGCCGGGCAGGGCGGCGACGGCGTGGCGCACGGTTTCGGCCAGGTTGAGCGGGCGCAGTTCCAGCTGCAGCTTGCCGGAGGCAATGCGCGAGACGTCGAGCAAGTCGTCGACCAGGCGCTTCAGGTGGGTGACCTGGCGCCGCATGATGGCGCGTTCGCGGCGGGCGCCGGGCTCGTCGCGCATGTCCATCAAGTCGAGCGAGGCGACGATGGGGCTGAGCGGGTTGCGCAGTTCGTGGCCGAGCACGGCCAGGAATTCGTCCTTGGCCTGGCTGGCTTCGCGCGCCTGTTCGAGCGCCTGCTCCAGCGAAGCCATCAGCGAGGAGCGCTCCTGCTCGCGGCGGGCGCGCTGGCGGCCGGCAGCCTCGAGCGCGCGTCCCATGCGCCCGAGTTCGCGGATACGCGCCTTCGGCACATGGACCGGGCGGCCGGCGCCGAGCGCCGCGGCGGCGCGCCGCAAGCCGTTGAAGGCGCCGACGATGCGGTTCGACAGCCAGTAGGCCAGGGCGATGCAGATGGCCAGCGAAATGGCGACACCGGCGGCGTAGACGGCGATGCCTTCGAGGAAGCCGGCGCGCAGGGCGGCCATCGGCGTATTCGTGACCACCGTCCAGCCGTAGCGCGACATGCTGCTGTAGGCGGTGGCCACTTCGTCGCCTTCCTTGGTGAGGGTGGCGCCGGCGCCTTCCAGGCCGTTCCTGGTCATCAGCGCGCGCAGGGCGGGCGTGATCGGCTGGGTGACGAAGCGCTCCTGGTTCTTCGAACGCGCCACGATGTGGCCGGAGGCGTCGATCACGGCGATCAGGGAGTCGGCCGGGGCGCGCTGGCGCTCGATCACACGCAGGATGCGGTCCGGCTTGACCACGGCGCTGAGTACGAAGGCATGGCCATGGGTATCGGTGACCGGAATGCGCACCGGCACGGCGGCGCGGCCGCCCTTGCCGCGCACGATGCGGCCGACCACCGCGCGATGCAGGCTGAGCGCCTGCTGCAGGCTGTCCGGATCGGCCAGGGCGGGCGCCTCGGCGCCGAAGGGCGCATTGGTGCGGAACACCGTCTTGCCCTCATGGTCGGCCAGAAACACGCCCAGCCACTCCGGCTGGGCCTTGGCCTGGGCGCTGGCGATATCGTAGAAGGCGCGCACGTCGCCGGCCACCATCGCCGGGCTCTGCGCCATGGATGACAGGGCCGCCACCGAGGAATCGAGTTCGGCGTCGACGGCGCTCGACAGGGCCCGCGCCATATCCAGCAAGGCGCGCTCCTGCTCGCGCTGGCGGTACTCGCTGGCCACGTGGATGCTCCAGATGCCCAGCAAGGCGAGCGGCAGCAGGCCGATCGCCGTCAGCAGGACTAGCAGGTGGCGTAGCGGCAGCGTGCGGCTGCGGGGAGATGGCATGCGGAGCCCGGGCAAGAATCGGTAAAAATGCGAAAGAAAAAAAGCGCTCCGGGCGGGGGAGCGCTTTCTGGCTCAGGCAGGACCGATTACTGGATCTTGGCCTTGGTCATCAGCTGTTCGCGGTAGGTCGCCAGCTTGCGCTGCTGCAGCTGTTCGGCGACCTGCTGCTTGACTTCTTCCAGCGGCGGGATCTTGGCTGCGCGGGTGTCGTCCAGCTTGATCACGTGGTAGCCGTACTGGGTCTTGACCGGGGTTTCGGTGATCGCGCCTTTTTGCAGCGAGGTCATGGCCTTCGAGAACTCAGGCACGAAGGAAGCCGGGTTTGCCCAGTCCAGGTCGCCGCCATTGTTGGCCGAGCCCGGGTCTTTCGACTGCTTGGCCAGCTCTTCGAACTTGGCGCCGCCTTTCAGCTTGGCGATGATGGCCTTGGCTTCGTCTTCGGTGGCCACCAGGATGTGGCGGGCGTGGTATTCCTTGTCGCCGACTTGCGCCTTGAACTTGTTGTACTCGGCGGTGATGTCGGCGTCCTTGACCGGGTTCTTCTTGATGTAGTCAGCCAGCATCGCATTGATGATGATGCTCTGGCGGGCGTTGTCGATCGCGTTCTTGACTTCCGGACGGGTGCCGATGCCTTGCTTGTCGGCCTCCTGGATCAGGACTTCGCGGCCGATCAGGTCTTTCTTGATCGCATCGCGCAGTTGCGGCGAATCGGTGGCCTTGCCCTGGGCGACGACTTGCTTGACGACCTGGTCGACCTTGGCCGCGGGGATGGGCTTGCCATTGACGGTCGCGACGTTTTGTGCGAACGACGGCAGGACTACCATCGCGGTCATGGCTAACAACAGGCGGGCTGGCTTCACAATCATTTATTCGATCCTATCTAAACACAAAAGTCGCAACGCGACGAAAACCGGCGGCAAGGCTGCCGCCGGTGATGCAACATCTTACTGCACCTTTGCCTTTTTGACCATTTCCTCTTGGTAGGAGGCCAGCTTCTGCTGGGTCAGGGCGTCGGCGATCTGCGGTTTGACCTCATCCAGCGCCGGCAGTTTCGCGGCGCGGACGTCGTCCAGCTTGATGATGTGGTAGCCGACCTGGGTCTTGACCGGTTTCTCGGTCACCTGGCCTTTTTGCAGGCCGGTGAAGCCGGCTGCGAATTCCGGCGGGAAGGAGGACGGGCTGGCCCAGTCCAGGTCGCCGCCATTGTTGGCGGTGCCGGTGTCCTTCGACTGCTTGGCCAGGTCTTCGAACTTGGCGCCGCCCTTGATCTTGGCGATGATGGCGTTGGCGTCGGCTTCGTTTTCCACCAGGATGTGGCGCACGTGGTATTCCTTGTCGCCGGTCTGTTTGGTGAAGCGGTCGTACTCGGCCTTGATCTCGGCGTCGCTGACCGGGTGCTTGGTGACGTAGTCCTTGGCCAGGGCGTTGATCACGATGGTCTGGCGGGCGTTCTCCAGCGCCTGCTTGACTTCCGGATTCTTGTCGTAGCCCTGCTTGACGGCTTCCTGCATCATCACTTCACGTGCGATCAGGTCCTTCTTGATCGCTTCGCGCAGTTGCGGCGAATCGGTGGCCTGGCCCTGGGCCACGACCTGCTTGACCATCTGGTCGGCGCGCGAGGACGGGATGGCCTTGCCGTTGACGACGGCGAGGTTCTGGGCGAAGGACGACGAAGTTGCGAAAGACGCGGCGATAGCGATCAGGGCTAACAGCAGCCTTGCTGGCTTAAAAGTCATGGTGGTTCCTGTGAGGGGGTTGCTTGGACGAGATTGGATTAGTTCTTGTAATACGTAGCAGATTTTCGAACAGATTACTTAAGACTTCCTGAAGGCTGCGGGCTCACGACAATTCCGATGGTGCAATGGCGGTGATCGCCAGTGCGTGAATGTCGGTATGCATCATACCTTGCACGGCATCATACACCAGCCGATGGCGCATGACGAGCCTCTGGCCTTCGAAGCGTTCCGAAACGATTTTCACACTGAAATGGCCGCCGCCGGTCGCTGCGCCGGCATGGCCGACGTGCAGGTGGGAGTCGTCGGCGACATCGAGTTTCGAGGGGCTCAGCGCGGCCTGCAGCAGCTCGCGGATGCGGTCGACACGTGCCTGGCTCATGCGTCCCCCTGCTCGTGTTCCTGGATATGCTTGGACAGCATCAGGGTCTGGATGACGATGAAGGCGAAGAAGATGCCGGTGACGCCGAACAGCTTGAAACTGACCCAGGCGCTGAAGTTGTCCTTGAAGACCACGAAGGCCATGAACAGGTTCAGGACGCCGACCAGGGCGAAGAAAACCATCCAGGCGACATTCACCTTCGGCCAGACCGATTCCGGCAGCTTGATCTGGGCTTCCATCACCTTGCGGATCAGGTTATTGCCGAAGCCCACCTGGCCGATGAGCAGCGCGAGCGCGAAGGCCCAGTACAGGATGGTCGGTTTCCAGAGAATGAATTTCTCGTCATGGAAATAGATGGTGGCGCCGCCCATCACGGCGATCACGCCCAGCGACAGCCACAGGGTGCCGTCGACCTTGCGGCCGCGCGCGATCAGGTAGCCGATCTGCAGGACGGTGGCGACGATGCCGACCGCGGTGGCCAGCATGATCGGCGATTGCGCCGGGGTCAGGGCGCCGCCCGCCACCATCCAGCCCATGAGCTGGACGGCGAGGGCGTGCGCGGCTTCCTGGTTGCCGTCGGCAACTTTGAAGACGGCGAAGAAGAGGATGACCGGGAACAGGTCGAACAGGAATTTCATGCGATGGCAGTTCGTTGAAAATGCGTATTATGCCGCTTCGAAGCGCAGGGCGGCCGAATTGATGCAATAGCGCAGGCCGGTGGGCGGCGGACCGTCCGGGAACACGTGGCCCAGGTGGGCGTCGCAGACCGCGCAGATGATCTCGGTGCGCACCATGCCGTGGGTGCGGTCGACCTTTTCGATCACATTGTCCGGGTCGAGGGCGCGGAAGTAGCTGGGCCAGCCGCAGCCTGACTCGAATTTGGCGTCGGACTCGAACAGCGGGGTGTCGCAGCAAACGCAATGGTAGATGCCGTGCTCGTGGTGGTCCCAGAATTTACCCGTGAAGGCGCGCTCGGTGGCCGCGTGGCGGGTCACCTGGTATTCCATCGGGTCCAGCTGGGCGCGCCATTCGGCGTCGGTCTTCGTCACTTTTTCGGTCATGGTCGTCGCTCGTTACTAATAATAGGGTCAGGAGGAGCAGCTCACCTCGAGGTGGGATGCCCAGTCCGGCGGCAGGGCCGCATAGGCTTCGTTCTCCGGCTGCTCGTCGTAAGGCCGTTCCAGGATCGCCAGCAGCTTGCCGACTTCGGAAAAGTCGCCGTTCTGCGCCTTTTCGATCGCGGTCTGGGCCAGGTAGTTGCGCAGGATGTATTTGGGGTTGACCCCGTGCATCGCAAGCCGGCGCGCGCCGTCCTCGCTGTTTTCCCGGCGCAGGCGGGCGCGGTAGTCGACGGCCCAGGCGTCGAAGCCCGGGCGGTCGAGGAAGAGGTCGCGCAGCGGGGCATCCGCCTCGGCGCGGTCGGCATCCAGCACATCGACGCGCAATTCGCCCAGGCGGCGGAAGAACAGGGTGAAGTCGACGCGGTTTTCGTGCATCAGCTTGAACATCGCGTCGGCCACGGCGCGGTCGCCTTCCTCGCTGGTCTTGAGGCCCAGCTTGGCCCGCACCAGTTCGTCGAACTTGTCGCCGTAGGCGTCGATATAGCCGTCCAGCGCGGCCTCGGCCGCCTCCTTGTCCTGGATCAGCGGCAGCAGGGCATTCGCCAGCGCGTAACAGTTCCAGTGGCCGACCGGCACCTGGTTCGAATAGGAATAGCGGCCGCCCTGGTCGGTGTGGTTGCAGATGTGGTCGACGTCGAAGGCTTCCATGAAGCCGAAGGGGCCGTAGTCGAGGGTGATGCCGAGGATGGACATATTGTCCGTGTTCATCACGCCGTGCATGAAGCCGACCGCCTGCCAGTGCGCGATCATGCGCGCGGTGCGGCGCGTGACTTCGGCGAGCAGTTCCAGGTAGGGATTCGGCGCGACCAGCAGGTCCGGATAAAATGCGTGGATCACGTAATCGGCCAGGATGCGCAGCTCTTCCTGCTTGCCGCGGTAATGCCAGTGCTCGAAGGAACCGAAGCGCACGAAAGAGGGCGCCATGCGGGTGACCACGGCGGCGCTCTCGATGGTCTCGCGCACGACCTGCTGGTGCGAGCCGGTCAGCATCAGCGCGCGCGTGGTCGGGATGCCGAGTGCGGCCATGGCTTCCGAGCACAGGAATTCGCGGATCGAGGAGCGCAGTACAGCGCGGCCGTCGCCCATGCGCGAGTAGGGCGTCATGCCGGCGCCTTTCAGCTGCAGCTCCATCGGCCCTTCGGGACCGCTCAGCTGGCCCAGCAGGATGGCGCGGCCGTCGCCCAGTTGCCCGGCCCAGTGGCCGAACTGGTGGCCGGAGTAGACCGCGGACAGGGGCTGGGAGCGCAACGGCACCTGGTTGCCGCTGAAGACGGCGACGAAATCCTCCTGCCGCAATGCCGCCGGGGCCAGCCCGGCCAAGGCCGCGGCCTTATCGCTGGCCGCGACAAAATAGGGCGCGGGCAGGGGCGTCGGCATCAGGCGCGTATAAAACGCGGGCGGCAATTCAGCGAAGGAATTGTCGAAGGGCAGGTCGTCAGCGCGAATGGCGGTTCCTTCAGATGGTGGAGACACAGGTTGCCGGGATTCTAACCCAGACCGGCCGATTTCAAGTGCACGCTGGCGTGCGCGCTATCCAGCTTACATGCCGTAACGATGGCGCCAGGCGGCTTGACGCATTGCAGCATCGAAATCCATTGACGCTCTCCGCACGGCCGTTCCAAACTCGGCCGCAAACACTTCCGGGAGACAAGATGCAGTCCTTTCCGCAGAGCCCAGTCCAGGGCCAGATGATGAGCCAGCCGCTGTCGATTTCCAGCATCATCCGCTTTGCTGCCCGGCACTACGGCGGCAGCGAGATCGTCTCGCGCCGGGTCGAGGCCGACATGCCGGACCTGCACCGCTACACCTACCGCGACTGCGAAGCCAGGGCCCGGCGCCTGGCGCAGGCCCTGGCGGAGCGCGGCGTGGCGATCGGCGAGCGGGTCGGCACCCTGGCCTGGAACGGCTACCGCCACCTGGAACTGTATTACGCGGTATCCGGCTCGGGCGCGGTGCTGCACACCATCAACCCGCGCCTGCACCCGGAGCAGATCGCCTACATCGTCAACCATGCGGAAGACCAGGTGCTGTTCTTCGACATGACCTTCTTATCCCTGGTCGAAGCCATCGCCCCGCATTGCGCGAGCGTGAAAGCCTTCGTGCTGATGAGCGACCGCGCCCACATGCCGGCCGCGTCGACCATCCCGGACCTGCTGTGCTACGAGGAGCTGGTCGAGGCTGCCGACGGCGGCTATGCATGGCCGCTGTTCGACGAAAACGCCGCGGCCTCGCTGTGCTACACCTCGGGCACGACCGGCAATCCGAAAGGCGCGCTGTATTCGCACCGCTCGACCGTGCTGCACGCCTATGCCTCCGCGCTGCCGAACGTGCTGAACGTCGGCGCCATCGACACCGTGCTGCCGGTGGTGCCCATGTTCCACGTCAACGCCTGGGGCCTGCCATATTCGGTGCTGCTGTCCGGCGCCAAGATGGTCTTCCCGGGCGCCGCGCTGGACGGCAAGTCGCTGTACGAGCTGTTCGAGCAGGAGGGCGTGACTTTCTCGGCCGGCGTGCCGACCGTGTGGCTGGGCCTGATCAACTACGCGCTGCAGAACGACCTGCGATTCTCGACCTTCCGCCGCACCGTGATCGGCGGCTCGGCCTGTCCGCCGGCGATGATGGACACCCTGATCGACAAGTTCAATGTGCAGGTGATCCACGGCTGGGGCATGACGGAGATGTCGCCGCTCGGCACCACCGGCGGCCTGCTGGCCAGGCATCGCAAGCTGCCCGAGCCCGAGCAGCGCAAGATCCTGCAGAAGCAGGGCCATGCCATCTACGGCGTGGACATGAAGATCGTCGACGACGATGGGAATGAGCTGCCCTGGGACGGCCACAGCTTCGGCCACCTGCTGGTCAAGGGGCCGTGGATCATCGCCAGCTACTTCCGCAACGAGGGCGGCGATGTGCTGCAGGACGGCTGGTTCCCGACCGGCGACGTCGCCACCATCGACCCCGACGGCTTCATGCAGATCACCGACCGCAGCAAGGACGTGATCAAGTCCGGTGGCGAGTGGATCGGTTCGATCGACCTGGAAAACATCGCGGTGGCCCATCCGGGCGTGCTGCAGGCGGCCTGCATCGGCATGGCGCACCCGAAATGGGACGAGCGGCCGCTGCTGGTGGTGGTGCGCCGGCCCGGCGCGGAAGTGACGCGTGAAGAGCTGCTGGCCTTTTTCGACGGGAAGATCGCGCGCTTCTGGATGCCGGACGACGTGGTGTTCGTGGACAGCCTGCCGATCGGCGGCACCGGCAAGATCCAGAAGAACAAGCTGCGCGAGCAGTTCCGCGACTACCGGCTGCCGGGCGCCTGATCAATCGAGGGTGTCGGCCCAGATCCGGCGCGCCCAGGCCTCGGCATCCACGCCTTCCTGTGCCGAGGCGTGGTCGGACAGGACGCCCTTGCCCTCCGCCTGCATGCTGCGCCCGGCCGGATCGTAGCGGTAGAGCGTGGAGATGTGCATGGCCTGGACGCCGTCGACGAAGCTGTAGCAGGTGTTGGCGAAGGCCGGCGCCGCATCCGGCGCCTCGCCCAGCATCAGCGCCACGACGGCGCGCGCGCAGACCTTGGCCTGGGCGTTGGCCATGTGCGCGGATTTGGGCAGGCCGGCCTCGATCGCATCGCCGAGCACGTGCACGCGCGGCAGGACCATCGATTCGTAGGTGAGGGCATCGGCTTCGCACCAGCGCCCATCCACATTCGCGAGGCCCGCATCCCGGGCGATCCTGCCGGCCCGCTGCGGTGGAATGATGTTCAGCACGTCCGATCGCAGCGTATCGAAGGTGGTCTTGACGGTCTTCGTCGCCACGTCGATATCGCGCAGTTCGCTGTCGGGCAGGTATTCGATCATGCCCGGGTACAGCTCGCGGAAGGCGCGTTCGAACAGCACGCGTTTCGAGGTGATCACGGGATTGGCGTCGAGGACCATCAGCTTGGACCGCGGCTTATGCGTTTTCAGATAGAACGCGACCTGGCAGGCCCGCTCGTAGGGCGCGGGCGGGCAGCGGTAGGGCTGGGGCGGCACCGCGATCGTGAAGACGCCGCCGTCGCGCATCGCCAGCAGCTGCCGGTGCAGGTTGCGGGTTTGCGGCCCGGCTTTCCAGGCATGTGGAATCTGCTCCTGTGCGCTTGCCAGCATCGGAAAGGCGTCGTAGATGAAGTCGATGCCGGGGGCGACGATCAGCCGGTCGTAGCGCAGCTTTTCGCCTCCCGCCACAACCCGCGACCTGGCGGCGTCGATGGCCGTCACGCTGCCGCGCATGAACTCGATCCCGTGATGCCGCTGCAGCCGTTCGTAGCCGAAGGTGAGCTGCGCCAGGGTTTTCTGGCCGCCGAGCACGCGGTTGCTGACCGGGCAGGAGATGAAGTCGGCGTTCGGGTCGATCAGGACGACCTCGATGCGGCCGCCACTCAGCAGCCGCACCTGCTTGGCCGCCGTCGCGCCGCCGTAGCCGGCGCCAACCACCACGACGCGGCCCGCGCCGCCACGGCGCGCGTGCGCGTTCCTGGCGGCTGCGGCGCCGATTGCCGGCCACATGGACCCGGCCAGGACCCATTCGAGAAAGTCGCGCCTGCGCATCGTCACTCCCATTCCAGCGCCGGATAGAGAAAGTTGACGTTGCGCCGGTTGACGGCGTCGAACAGCCGCCAGCGCGGGCGTTCGGCGGCCGCCGCGGCCGTCATCGTGGCGCTCATGTCCTCGCCGCGGCGGATGCCGGCCCTGACGTCGCGCAGCAGGGTGCTCAGGTAGCCGCGCTGCCGCTCCAGCGCCTGGTGCTTGTCGCGGGTGGCCGGGCCATGGCCGGGAATGGTGAGGCGGGCCGGCGTTTTGTCGAGGGCGTCCATGACGGCAAGCCAGCCGGGGACATCGCCGTCGACGGAGGGCGTGCGCTCGGTGAAGAGCAGGTCGCCGGTCCACAGCGTAGCGCTCGCGGCGTCAAACACGCTGAGGTCATTGTTCGTGTGTGCGGGCGGCCAGGCTTTCAGGAGCAGCTTCCGGTTGCCGAGGTCGAGGGTCAGCTGGTCCGCAACGATGTCGGTGGGCGCGACCAGCCTGGATTTTTCAGCCGCTTCCCCCAACTGCGTTTTCAGCTTGCGCAGATAGGCATCGCCGCGCAGGTCCAGCACCCGGGGCAGCCGGGCATGGCCGATGAAGCGCGGCGGCGCGGCGGCATCGATGAAAGCGGCGTTGCCGAACACATGGTCGGGATGCGCATGCGTATTGATCACATAGCGCACCGGCAGGCGGGTGATTGCGCGCAGTGCTTCCCTGAGCCGCATGCCGACGCGCCAGGAGCCGCCCGTATCGATGACGGCGACGGCTTCGCTGCCGATCACGAAGCCGATGTTCGCGATATCGCCGTCGTAGCCATCCTCGAAATCCTTGTGCTGCCCGAAGTGCACGTAGACGCCCGGCGCGACCTGCTCGACCCGCAAGGGCGCCGCGCCGGCCGTGGCGGCGGCCGCGAGGACCAGCGCGAGCAGTGTGCGGACCAGGCCCCGCACCTAGCCTCCGACGTCCAGCGTCTGGCGGAAGCTGCCGCCTTCGTTGTCGTGGGCGACGATCTGCAGGGCGCCCGGCTTGTCGGCGACGAAGCCGAAGCGGAAGGACGGATTCTCGCTGATGCCGATGTTCGTGTCGGCCGTCAGCACCGGCTTGCCGTTGTAGGTGACGGCGATCCGGTCGATGAAATACGCCGGCCGGAAGCCATGCGAGAACGGGTCGCGCTGCATCCCCGTGGACATCGGGTGCCGGATCAGCAGCGAGGCCTTGTTCACGTCGCCGGCCTTGAAGGGGCCGTCGAGCGCCAGTTTCATCTTGCCGGCGCCGACCCGCGCCGCCGCTTCATCGCCGCTCGCCGGCCCGCTGCAGCCGCCCGAGGCGCGGACGGTGACGGTGTTCACGTAGAACCTGCCGTCGCTTGCTTCGGCCACCACGTGCACCGGCGAGTCGGACTCCAGGCGGATACGGGTGGCGATGTCCGGCTTGCCGCTCTGCGGGCCGAAGTGGAAGGCCGCGGTCAGGGGCACCGGATTGCCGTCGACGAAAATGCTGACCGACTTGATGTAGCGGCTCTCGCTCATCGGGTGGTCGATGCTGAAGGCGAAGGGCACCTGTTCGCCGCTGGCGGCGCGCGCGGGGGCCGTCAGGCGGATGAAGGGGGCGGGCTCCAGCTTCTTGCCGGGGAAGTAGGCCGCCTGCAATGCGGTCCAGGGCGCGTCCGGCGCCTGGGCCGCCGCCGGCAAGGGACAGGCGAGCAGAGCCAGCGCCGCCAGGCAGGCGGCGCATGGCGGGCAGAGCGGATTGCGTCGACGATCGTTCATCGGTGACCTCCATCCAGTCTCTTAACTATAGCGCAAAGCGGCGCAAACATTAACTGGTTGACCACAGCCCGGTCCGGTGCTACTGTACTATCTGTCCTAGTACAGTGAGTCTCGCATGAATCGACGTGCTCCCCTGATGCTGCAGATCGTCACCGGCGATCCGCGGCCCATCATCCGCCAGATCGCCGACGGCATCAAACGCCTGGTCGCCGGCGGCGATCTGCAGCCCGGCGACGCGCTGCCCAGTGTGCGCGGCCTGGCCCAGCAGCTTTCCGTCAATCCGAACACGGTGGCGAAGGCCTATGCCGAGCTGACGGCGGAAGGCTGGCTGCTGTCGCGCGCCGGCCTCGGCCTGTACGTGGCCGAGCAGCGCCAGCGCCTGTCGGATCCCGAGCGCGCGCGGCGCCTCGATGAGGCGGTCGACCGCTTCGTCGGCGACGTCATCGGCCTCGACTACCCCAGCGACACCATCCTCGACCGCGTCGCGGGCGAGCTTTCCCACTACGCCGCGAAGAAGACAGCATGAGCGTGAACACGAGCGACTACGTGATCGAGACCGAAGACCTGTGCCTGCGCTACAAGGGCAAGCTGGCGCTGAACCACCTGAGCCTGCGCCTGCCGAGCGGCGGCATCCACGCCTTCGTCGGCGCCAACGGGGCCGGTAAATCCTCGCTGTTCCGCGTGCTGCTCGGTTTCGAGCCGGCCGGCGGCGGCAGCGCGCGGGTGCTGGGGAACGACTGCGCCACGCTCACGCCGGAGATGCGGGGCCGCATCGGCTTCGTCAACGAGGAGCACACCTTGCCCGGCTGGATGCGGGTGCAGGATCTGATGCGCATGCAGCAGCGCCATTACGAAGGGGCGGGCCGGGGTGCCGCGAACTTGCGCTGGAACGGCGAACGCTACGACGAGGTGCTGTCCCACTTCAACGTGCTGCCGGCGCAGCGCGTCGGCGAGCTCTCGCGCGGCGAACGGGCCGGCCTGAACCTGGCGCTGGCCTTGGCCCAGAGCCCGGAACTGCTGATCCTCGACGAGCCGACGCTGGGCCTGGACGTGGTCGCCAAGCGCGCCTTCCTCGAAGCGCTGCTCCAGTCCAGCATCGACGACGCCTCGACCATCGTCTACTGCTCGCACCAGATGGACGAGATCGAGCGCGTCGCCGACAACCTGGTCATCCTCGAGCGCGGCAGCCTGCGCTATATGAGCGGCCCGGACGACTTCTGCGGCCGGGTGCAGCTGTGGGTGGCCGAGTTTCCGTTCAAGACGCCCGAAGTGCGCAAGCTGGCAGGTGTGCTGCAGGTGCAGCAGCTGGACGGCCTGACCCACATCGTCACCTTCGACCAGCAGGATGGCGCCGCCTTCGAGGCGCGCCTCAAGCTGCTGGGCGCCCGCCGGGTGCAGGCCATGCCGCTGGGCCTGGACCGCGCCGTCAACGCTTTTCTCTCGCATGGACATGCCGGCGCCCGCCGCGCCGCCTGAATACGATGATCGAACTCTTCCTTTCCGAATTGCGGCGCTTCCGTACGGCCGCCATCCTGTATGCGGCCGCCGGCCTGGTGCTGGTCACGGTGATGAACCAGCTTACCGACCTCGTCACCGGGCCGCGCGAACTGCATGCCGTGATGACCTTGCTGTACGCGCTGTCCGGACTCGGCTTCGCGCTCTACCAGTTCGGCACCTACCGCCAGCCCAGCCGCTGGATCTGGCTGCTGCACCGGCCGATGCACCGCGCGCCCATCCTGGCGGGCATCACGCTTGCTTCCGTGCTGCTGATCGCGCTGGCGATGGCGCTGCCGCTGTTCGTCCTGCTGGGCTTGCAGGATCACTTTACCGCGCGCGTGGTGGATACCCGCCACTATGCGGGGATCGGCTTCATGGCGCTGACAAGCGTCTCGTGCTGGCTGAGCGGCGCCTACATCATGCTGCACCGCAGCCGCTGGGCCTTCGTGGTCCTGATGCTGCCGATCCTGCTGACCATGCACATGGCCAGCTACGGCACGATGCTGGCGCTGGCCCTGGCTTGCAACGCCGTGCTGCTGGTGCTGGTGTACACCGTGTTCCGCCCCAACCGCTACACCGGCGACGACGCGGTGGCGACCGTCGCTTCGGCGGTCCCGCTACAGCTCAGCTTTTACATTGCGCTGCTGTGGAGCGGGTCGACCCTGTTCCAGGTCGGCCAGATGGTGGCCGGCGTGCATCCGCTGGAAGCCGACGAGGCCGCGGCCGGCGGCGGCGTGGAAGCGTCGCGCTTCGATCCCCGCGAAGCGCTGCAGGCGGGCCTCGCCGCCGTGAAGGATCCGCGCGCCGCCGGCTGGAGCGCCGCCCTGGGCCGCGACAGCAGCGCCAGCCTCGGGCCGGGCCAGCGCCAGTACACGGTACGCGACACGGTCTCCGCCCGCAGCGGCCTCAAGATCGCCGACAGCCAGCAGAACAACTGGACCTTCAGCCACGACCGCATGATGTACAGCGGCCTGAATCGGCACGCCCGGCCGGCCGGCTGGTTCGGCGCCGGCGGCAAGGGCGACGCCGTCCCGTTCGACTCGCAGCCGGTGCCTTTGCGCGACAACCGCGCCAGAGGCTACCTGGCGAACGCCCATGATATGTACGAGCTGGAACAGGGCGGCCTGAAACTGCGGCATGTTCTGCACGCCGCGGGCCGCGAGCAGCTGGGCGCCGGTATCGCGGTGCTGGGTCCGCGCACGGCGCTGCTGACCAACCGCCGCGTGGCGCTGCTGGAGGAGCGCGGCGGCCAGCTGGCCCCGCTCGCCAGCATCCCGCTGCCGGTCCCGTTCGGCGACCTCGATCGGGCCGAAGTCGGACAAGTGGCGGACGGCACCCTGGTCAGCTTCATCGGCGGCAGGCGGCGCCTGGATGGCGTCATGCCGGCGCCGCACGTGGTCTACCTGGTCGACGCCGGCGGCCAGGTGCGCGAACTGGGCCGCCGCGAAGTGGTGCACGATTTCCCCGTGCTGTTCGAGCACCGGGACTGGTGGGTCTCACCGGTCCTGCATGCGGCAGTCAGCCTGCCCGCGATCCTGATCGAGCGGGGCGTGGTGCCGGACTATGGCGCCAGCCGCTTCGCGCCGCTGCTGCTCCCGCGTCCGCCCGCGGTATGGGCGGCGGCGATCGCCCTGGCCCTGCTGTCGGCGCTGGCCTCGGCCTGGTGGACCGGGCGCGCCGCGCTGGGGCCGGGAGCGCGCCTGGCCTGGTGCCTGGCCTGCCTGCTGCTTGGCATGCCGGCGCTGCTGTCGCTGATGGTGCTGCAGCCGCGCGTGGTGCGCGAAGAAGCGGCGGCGTCCGGGGCCCCGGTAGCGGCTTCGGCTTGAGGCCTCAGGCCGCCTGCGCCGCGGCGAGGTCGGCGTCCAATACCGTCACGCGCTGCGCCGCCGGGCGCGCATTGAAGCGTTCAAGGTACCGGACGATCTCCGGCAGCCCGGGCACCAGCTTGAAGGCGCTGGTCCAGGCCAGCGCATAGCCCCACAGGACGTCGGCTGCCGTAAAACGCTCGCCGAGCAGCCAGGGGCCGCGGCGCAGCTGCGCCGTCAGCGTGGACAGCATGCTGTCGTAGTCGCCGTAGGGGCAGGTCGAGGGCGGCGCCGGCTCGCGCTTCATGGCCAGGTCGACCACCGCCGGTTCGAAGCAGTTGCCATAGAAGGCCATCCAGCGCAGCCAGGGCCCGCGCAGCGGGTCGTCGAGGGCGGGCGCGAGGCCGGCCCGGGGGAAGAGGTCGGCCAGGTAGATCATGATGGCCGCCTGCTCGGTCACCAGGGCCTCGCCATCGAGAATGGCGGGCACCTTGCCCATCGGGTTGACTTCCAGGTAGCGCGGGCTGTGGGTCTCGTTGGCTTTCAGGTTCACGGTTTCCAGCGCATACGGCGCGCCCAGCTCCTCGAGCAGGATGCGGACGGCGCCGGAGCGCGAATGGGGAGCGTGGAAGAGGGTGATGGTGCGGTTCATGGCGTCCTCGTTTGATTGGGAGGTCCAGCATAGGGCCGCTGAAACTTGTCGTCTTGGAAAAACGCGAATGCTAGAATCATGGCCAAGGACCCTGATGAGCACCCGATGAATCTACCTCCCGTCGTCCAGGACCGCCCGAAAGGCGTGGTCGCGCCGGCCCAGGCGCGCAAGATGTTCCGCATGGAGCGCTACCTGCCTGCGCCCGAGCTGGCGCATTTCATCGACCATTTCTGGATCGTCGAGTGGGATCTCGGCGGCCAGCTGCCCCATGTGCAGCGCACGCTCCCGTATCCCTGCGTGCACCTGGTGTTCGACAGCACCGGCGCCAGCGGCATCTGGGGCGTGCCCACCGGCGCCTTCGACTACGAGCTGAAAGGCGCCGGCAAGGTCTGCGGCCTGCGTTTCCGGCCGGGCGCCTTCCGCGCCTTGCTTGGACGGCCGGTCCACACCATGACCGACCGGGTGCTGGCCCTGGCCGACGTGTTTCCCTGGGATGAAGCCGAGGCGCGCCGCACCGTGCTGGAGGCGTCGGACGATGCGGCGATGACGGCCGCCGCCGCCGGCCTGCTGGCGCCGCTGCTGCCGGCGCCCGATCCGCAGGTCGAACGCATCGCCGCCATCCTGCGCCGCGCCGAAACCACGCCGGGCCTGACCCAGGTCGAGCAGCTCGCCCAGGATGCCGGGATGGGCGTGCGCAGCCTGCAGCAGCTGTTCAGCGAGTACCTCGGCGTCAGCCCGAAATGGACGATCCGGCGCTTCCGCCTGCACGAAGCCGCCGACCGCCTGGCAAGCGGCGCGGAGCCCGACCTGGCCGCGCTGGCCCAGGAGCTGGGTTACTTCGACCAGGCCCATTTCAGTGCCGATTTCCGCAAGCTGGTGGGCGAGTCGCCCGCACAGTATCGCAAGCGCGCCCGCGCCTGAGCTTTTCACCGACACCGACACCGACACCGACACCCATGCTCTCCGCAATCGACAGCTTCCTGATGGACGACCGCCCGCGCTCCCTGGCGGGCTTGAAGCGCGGCCTCACCGAGTTCCTCTGGTTCGGCATCAAGGAGGCGCGCGCCTGCCTGTTCGTCGGCCTGTTCTTCGCCGCCATCTTCCTGATGCCGCGCGCCGGCCTGTTCGGCATCCCGCGCTATGACCTGCTGCTGGTGGTCGCGGTCGCGATCCAGCTGTGGATGGTGCGCGTGAAGCTGGAGACCTGGGACGAACTGAAGGCGGTCTGCCTGTTCCACGCGGTCGGCTTCGCGCTGGAAGCCTTCAAGGTCTCGGGGAATATCCAGTCCTGGAGCTACCCGGACTTCGGCTACACCAAGATCTTCGGCGTGCCGCTGTTCTCGGGCTTCATGTACGCGGCCATCGGCAGCTACATCGTGCAGGCCTGGCGCCTGCTGGACATCCGCGTGCGCCACCATCCGCCGTACTGGATGGCGACCGCGATCGCGGTCCTGATCTACGTGAACTTCTTCACCCACCATTACATCGGCGACTACCGCTGGTACCTGGCCGCCTGCGCGCTGGGCCTGTACTCGCGCAGCACGGTGGTGTTCCGGCCGCTCGACCGCGACCGCCGCATGCCGCTGATGCTGGGCTTCGTGCTGACCGGCTTCTTCATCTGGATGGCCGAGAACATCGGCACCTTCTGGGGCGTGTGGCGCTACCCGAACCAGCTGGGGGCATGGTCGGCGGTCCATATCAGCAAGTGGAGTTCGTGGTCGCTGCTGGTGATCATGACGTTTACGATCGTGGCGAGCCTGAAGCATGTGAAGGCGAAGATCCATATTGCACAGGATTGATTATTGTGACGGATAACGATAAAGCGAGCCAGGTCGACGCCCTCGACCGGCAGGCGCAGCTTGCGCGCGAGGAGGGCCGCTACGAGGACGCCTTGCGCCATCTGCTGGCCGCCTTCGCCCTTGCGATGGCGGAAAACCAGGAAAAGCACGTGAGCGTATGGCACACCATCCTGGAGTGGCGTTTCCTGGTCGAGCTCTACCCACCGGCGCGCGTAGCTCTGGTCCAGGCGCGCGACGCCCAGGCCTGCCGCGTGCTGGCGGGCGATGTTGTGTACGGCCTGCCGTATTCCGAGTACACGCCGCAGCCTTCCCGGTTCCAGCTGGTCGAGCGCATGAACGACATCCTCGAAGACTCCCGCGCGACTTACGCGCTGTTCGTGGAGCTCGACGCGCGCATGCCCGAGCGGGCCCGGCGAGAATCCTTCGTGGCCTTGCCGGCGGTGGTCGAGGCGGGCGACTTCGCGCTGGGCCAACGCTATCTGCCCGACCCGCTGGGCTTTATCGATGAGGTGAACCGGAGCGCGCGCGAGTGGCCGCTGTCGCCGTTTGTCCCGGCCTCGATGCGCAGCTTTGCGAACCTGTCGAACTACGCGAAGGACCTGCGCCTGCGCGCCGCCATCGTGCGCGGACTGGGACGCGAGGCCGAAGCCGACGCCTTGCTCGAGGCAGGACTGGCCGGCCTGGCGACCGACGAGCTGCGTGACTGGGTGCGCCAGGACCTGGCATCCCCGGGCGCCATCCTGCGCCTGTCAAGCGCCCAGCACATGGCCTACGAGGACGCCAGGGCGCATCGCACTCCTGGAAAATGACATGGAAACCGAACGACTGCTGCTGCGTCCTTTCACCCTCGACGATGCCGAAGCCTGGCTGCCGCTGATTTCGCTGCCGGAGATCATCCGCCATACCGGCGATGCGCCCGCCACCTCGGTCGAGCAGGCGCGCGAGATCCTGCGTACCCGGCCGCTGCGCGACTACGCGGTGCACGGCTATGGCCGCCTGGCGGTCATCGAAAAGGCCAGCGGGCGCCTGGCCGGTTTCAGCGGCCTCAAATATGTGGAAGAGCTGGGTGCGGCCGACATCGGCTACCGCTTCCTGCCCGACTGCTGGGGCAAGGGCTATGCGACAGAGAGCGCGCGGCCGCTGATGGAGCATGGCAGGCGCGTACTGGGTCTGGCGCGCATCGTGGGCACCGTCCACCCGGACAACCCGGCATCAAGCCGCGTGCTGGAAAAGCTCGGCCTGCGCTTCGAGCGCCTGCTGGAAGCCGACGAGGATGGCGTGCGCTTCCTGCTGTATGCGACGGCCTGAGGGCAAATAACACGACCGTACTTTTTATCGGTTATAGTTGCCGCTGTCATTTCAACATACCCATACAAAATCCAAGGGAGACCCATGAGCGCCGATTACCAGGTCCAGAACCATGTCGCCGTCATCACGCTGAACAACCCGCCGGTCAACGGCCTCGGCCTGGCGACGCGCACCGCCGCCGTCGAGGCGCTGCAGCGCGCCGAGCTTGACCCCTCCGTGAAGGCGGTGGTGATTACCGGCGCCGGCAAGGCCTTTTCGGGCGGCGCCGACATCCGCGAATTCAATTCGCCGAAAGCCCTGACCGAGCCGACCCTGCACACCCTGATCCGCACCGCCGAAGGCCTGGCCAAGCCGGTCGTCGCCGCAATCCACAGCGTCTGCATGGGCGGCGGCCTGGAACTGGCGCTGGGCTGCGCCTATCGGGTGGCGGTGCCGGGCGCCCAGATCGCGCTGCCGGAGGTGAAGCTGGGTCTGCTGCCGGGGGCCGGCGGCACCCAGCGCCTGCCGCGCGTGATCGGGCTGGAAGCGGCGCTCGAGATGATCGTGTCCGGGAATCCGCTGCCGTCGGAGAAATTTGCGGGCACGCTGTTCGATGAGGTATTCCCGGCCGGGACCGAGCTGGTGCCGGCTGCCGTCGAATTCGCTCGTAAGATCGCCGATGTCCGGCCTCTGCCGAAAGTCCGTGACCGCAAGGTCGGACACGCCGATGCCCAAGCCTTCCTGGCCGCCGCGCGCGCGAAAGTGAAGCTGGCGGCCGGCGCTTTCCCGGCGCCGCTGGAATGCGTCGAGACCATCGCCGCCGCCGTCGACATGCCTTTCGAGGAGGGCTGCAAGTTCGAGCGCTCGCGCTTCATCCACCTGACCCAGACCGTCGAATCGAAGGCGCTGCGCCATGCCTTCTTTGCCGAACGCGCCGCCAGCAAGATCCCCGACGTCCCGGCCGACACGCCGGTGCGCGAGATCAAGTCGGCCGCCGTGATCGGCGCCGGCACCATGGGCGGCGGCATCGCCATGAACTTCGCCAACGCCGGCATCCCGGTCACCATCCTCGAGACGAAGCAGGAGGCGCTGGACCAGGGCCTGGCCACGATCCGCAAGAACTACGAGAACACGGTCAGGAAGGGCAAGCTGACGCCGGAAAAATGCGAGCAGCGCATGGCGCTGGTGAAGGGCACGCTGGCTTATGAAGACATCGCCCAGGCCGACATCGTGATCGAAGCCGTGTTCGAAGACATGGGTGTCAAGGAGACCGTGTTCCGCCAGCTGGACACGGTGATGAAGCCGGGCGCGATCCTGGCCTCGAACACCTCGACCCTGGACCTCGACAAGATCGCCGGTTTCACGCGGCGCCCGCAAGACGTGATCGGCCTGCACTTCTTCAGCCCGGCCAATGTGATGAAGCTGCTGGAGATCGTGCGCGGCGCCCGGACCGGCAAGGACGTGCTGGCGACCGCGCTGGCGCTGTCGAAGAAGCTCAGGAAGACCGGCGTGGTGTCCGGCGTGTGCGACGGCTTCATCGGCAACCGCATGGTCGAGCAGTACATCCGCCAGGCCGGCTTCCTGCTGGACGAAGGCGCGCTGCCGCAGCAGGTCGACCAGGCCATCGAGAAATTCGGCTTTGCGATGGGCCCTTTCCGCATGGGCGACCTGGCCGGCAACGACATCGGCTGGTACATCCGCAAGCGCCGCGCCGTCGAGATGCCGGAGCTGGCTTATTCGAAGACCGCCGACCTGCTGTGCGAACAGGGCCGCTTCGGCCAGAAGACCGGCGCCGGCTGGTACGACTACCAGGCGGGCGACCGCAGCCCGCATCCTTCGGCCGCCGTCGACGCGATGATCGTCCGGCATTCGAAGGATATCGGCGTAGAGCGCCGCGCGATTTCCGACGAGGAGATCGTCGAGCGCCTGGTCTACTCGCTGGTCAATGAAGGCGCGAAGATCCTGGAAGAGGGCATCGCGCTGCGCGCGTCCGATATCGACATGGTATACCTGAGCGGCTACGGCTTCCCGCTGTATCGCGGCGGGCCGATGTTTTATGCCGATACGGTGGGGCTGCCGGCGGTGCTGGCGGCGATCGAGAAGTATGCGCGCGGCTATCATGGCGAAGCGTGGCAGCCGGCGGGTTTGCTGCGCAAGCTGGCGGACGAGGGGCGCGGCTTCAATAGCTGAGCCGCCTTCCGGGCGGGCGACGAGATAATGTCCTTGATGCGGGCATGGAAAGTTGCATGTTAGGCTAGGTTTCTTTCAAATTCCGAGCCTCACGTGAAAAATGCCCTCCTGATCGCGACCGCCTGCCTGCTCGGCTTGCTGGCGACGACCGGCGCTTCGCTGCCTTATCCGATCCTGCCGCCGCTGTTCGTGAACGGATCCGCGGACGGTCTCACCAACTTCCTCGGCCTGCCGCCCAAGCTACTGTTCGCGGTCGCCCTGATGGTCAATCCGATCGGCCTGCTGATCGGCACCGCCGTCCTCGGGTCTTTGTCGGACCGCTTCGGCAGGCGTCCGCTGCTGCTGTGGACCGCGGCCGGCGCCGCCATCGGCCACGTGCTGACGGCCTGGGCGCTGTCGGTGCACTCCTATCCGCTGTTCCTGGCGGCGCGCTTCGCCACCGGCCTGCTGGAGGGCCAGGGCGCGATCGTGCGCGCCATGCTGGCCGATCACCTGGAGGGCTCGCTGCGCAACCACGCGATGTCCTGGCTGAACGGCTGCTTCACCCTCGGCTGGCTGTTCGGGCCGCTGCTGGCGGGTCTCACGATCGGTTTCGGCATCACGGTGCCGTTCTACATCGCCGCGGCCGCGCTGCTGCTGGGGACGGTGCTGGTGGCGATCACGCTGCGGCGCGAGACGGTCGCCCACGGCCCGGGCTGGTGGGCGGTGGCGCGCGAGCGCCATGCTTTCAACCTGCTGCGCCATGACGGCCTGCGCATGCTCTTCATCGTGCAACTGGCCTATACCTGCGGTGTGACCGCCTTCTACGAGTTCTATCCGCTGTGGCTGGTCGAGGTCGGCCGCTACGACACCCGCGCGATCTCGCTGGTCAATGTCGGCATGTGCGGGCTGATGAGTTTTACGGCTGTTTTTGCCGGTCGGCAAAATCGTGACGATCCCTTGCGCCGTGCGGCCTTCCTGGCGACGGGCGTGGCGCTGGCGATCGCTTCGCTGGGGACTGGCCAGTTATGGATCGGGCTGGCGGGCATCATGCTGTTCGGCCTGCCGCATGCCTGCTACAACGCCGTGATCCAGGTGTGGGCGGCGGACCGCTTCGGCGGCCACGGCCAGGGCGCGGTGATGGGCTTGCTGTCGACGACCTTCTGCCTGGCGAATATCCTGATGGCGGCGGCGGGAGCAGTGCTGACCCTGTTCGATACGCGGCTGGTGCTGGTGGCGGGTGCGCTGCTGACGGCCTGGGCGGCTTTCCGGATGCGGGAATGGAGCCGGGTGCCGGTGCTTGAATGAGAACGTGGGCTCGGTGAACCCACCCTACCGTTCAATGTAGGGTGGGCACCCCGTGCCCACGAAGACGCGAGCTACGCTACTCAGTCCGCAGCGTAGATATTGTTGTCCTTGGTCTCCCGCAGGAACAACACCCCGATCACGACGGTAATCGCCGCAAACACGATCGGATACCACAAGCCGTAGTAGATGTCGCCCTTGGCCACCACCAGCGCGAAGGAGATGGTCGGCAGCAGGCCGCCGAACCAGCCGTTGCCGATGTGGTAGGGCAGGGACATCGAGGTATAGCGGATGCGGGTCGGGAACATTTCGACCAGCATCGCCGCGATCGGGCCGTAGACCATGGTCACGTAGAGCATCAGCACGAACAGCATCAGCACCACCATCGGCTTGTTGATGGCGGCCGGGTCGGCTTTTGCCGGGTAGCCGGCGGTCTTCACGGCGTCGCCCAGGTCTTTCTTCAGCGCCGCTTCGCGGGCCTTGCTGGCCTTGTCGAACTCACGTCCGGCCATGGTGGCGTTAAAGGATGGGTAGACCTTGTCGCCGACGTGTACGCTGGCGATGGTGCCGGCCGGCGCCGGCTGGATCGTGTAGTTGACCGATGCGGCGATCAATTGAGCAGTGGCGATGTCGCAGGACGAGGGGAAGACTTCCTTGCCGACCAGCTTGACCTGGAAGTTGCAGGAGGCCGGGTCGGCCACCACCACCACCGGCGAGCTCGCGAGGGCGTTGGCCAGGGCCGGATTGCCGTAGGTGGTCAGGCCCTTGAAGACCGGGAAGTAGGTCAGCGCCGCCAGCAGGCAGCCGGCCAGGATGATGGGCTTGCGGCCGATGCGGTCGGACAGCGAACCGAAGAAGATGAAGAAAGGCGTGGCGATGGCCAGTGCGATCGCCAGCAGGATGTAGGCGGTGGCCGCTTCGATCTTCAGGGTCTGGGTCAGGTAGAACAGCGCGTAGAACTGGCCGGTGTACCAGACCACGGCCTGGCCCATTACGATGCCGAGCGCCAGCAGCGCGATCTTGGCGTTGCCCCAGGCCAGGAAGGCTTCCGACAGCGGCGCCTTCGAGGTCTTGCCTTCGGCCTTCATCTTGGCGAAGGCCGGCGACTCGTTCATCGACAGGCGGATCCACACCGAGATGCCGAGCAGCAGCACCGACACCAGGAAGGGAATGCGCCAGCCCCAGGCGTCGAAGGCGGCCGGCTCCATCGCGGTGCGCACGCCCAGGATCACCAGCAGGGACAGGAACAGGCCCAGCGTGGCCGTGGTCTGGATCCAGGCGGTGAAGTAGCCGCGGCGGCCTTCCGGCGCATGCTCGGCCACGTAGGTCGCGGCGCCGCCGTACTCGCCGCCCAGGGCCAGGCCCTGCAGGATGCGCAGCGAGACCAGAATGATGGGCGCGGCGATGCCGATCGAGGCATAGCCCGGCAGCAGGCCGACCACGAAGGTCGATCCGCCCATGATCAGGATGGTGACCAGGAAGGTGTACTTCCGCCCGATCATGTCGCCGAGGCGGCCGAACACCAGCGCGCCGAAGGGACGGACGATGAAGCCGGCGGCAAAGGCCAGCAGGGCGAAGATGAAGCCGGTGGTGGGGTCGCCGACGCCGGCGAAGAACTGCTTGGCGATGACGGCGGCAAGCGAGCCGTAGAGGTAAAAGTCGTACCACTCGAAGATGGTGCCGAGGGAAGAAGCGAAGATGACCTTGCGTTCTTCCTTGGTCAGTCCGCGGGCGGTAGGCGCTGCCTTCCCGCCGGCGGTCATGCCGGGTGTGATAGCCATTGTTAGTCTCCGTAATGAGTTGTAATGTTCAATGGATAGCCGATATTTACGCCAGCTACGGCAGCGACTCTGCGCCGCGAAACTTACGCGATGCTTGCTGCAAACTTACACGAAACTTACAGATGGACCGTCTTGCGGCGTCCCCATGCACAGGGGGTGAAATCAGGCGTCCTTGGCTGTTGGACCGGGTTCCGCGTCGGAGGTTTCCTCATTTACTTTGGCGTACTTATAAGCCTCGGCGGAACGTTCCAGCGCCAGGCCCAGCGTGGTGCTCAGTTCGCTCTGCGGCGTGCCCTGGCGCAGTTGCTGCGAGGCGAAGGTATTGCGCAGCGTGCGCCCGCCGGCGCGCGGCACGGCCAGGCCTGCGCGTTCGAAAGTCGCCTTGACCTGGCGGTAGACGGTGGCCTTGTGCAGCGGTTCGCCTTCCAGGTTGGCCGGGAACACGAGCGCGCCGGGAATCTTCAGTTCCGTGCGCTCGTCCAGCCAGGCCGTCAACTCGGCCACGCCTTCTTTCGGCAAGGTGGTCGTGTGTTCGTAGCTGGTGGGGTGCTTGTGCTCGGGGGTGATATTCAGCGTGAGGCCGCCTTCGACATCCCGCTGGCGGCCGATCTCGTCCACCAGCAGGCCGATCGCCTCGGCCACGCGCAGGCCGGCCAGCGCCATCGTCACCTGCATCGCGCGGTCGCGGCGCCGCTTCCAGCCCGAGGCCTTGCCTTCGTCGTCGGCCGGCTGGCCGGGCAGGGCGGCCAGGAAACGCTGCAGCTCGTCGGCATTCAGGGCGGTCATCGGCGCATCGCGGGTGATCTGGGCGCGGTCGATGCCGACGATGGCGTCGCGCGCCGGGTTGGGCGAACGCTCCAGGTACTCGTAGCAGCGCTCCAGCAGGCGCAGGTAGCGGTAGGCGATCTTGCTGTTCAGGTCGCGGTGGCCGTCGTGGGCCAGCTGGACGAAGCGGTGCAGGTCGCGCGCGGTGACGGTCGAGATCTTCAGGCGCTCCTCCAGCATCCAGGCGGCGAACTTGCCGAACATGAAGCGGTAGATGGCTGCCGACTCGGGCGAGACCGGCTTCGGAACCAGGTCGCGCTGCCGGCTCGAGGTCAGTGCGAACTCGGGCGAGGCCACGAAGGCGGCGAAGCTTTTGACGGGATTGGCGTCCCAGTGGGCGAGTTTGTTCAAGCCTCATTCTGCAACTAACCGAGAAGTCGTGCAAATGTCTGCAGTGCGCGCGGCCACAGGCCTCCGCCGGTGCGCCCACGCCTTTGCCTCCAAAGTATTTTGCAACTAACCCACGGAAGCCGCAAAACAAGCCAAAACCCGGCCACCAGCACGGATGGGCCGCGACTCCGCCCACACTCGCCATCCCGGCAACGAAGCGTTATGCTCAGTCTTATCCGTCCGTCGACTGGAAAAAGGAAAAAGAAACCATGCTCAAGCACATCGTCATGTGGAAACTGAAGGACCGCGCCGCCAACGCACGCGAAATGAAGCGCCGGCTCGACGAATGCGCGCACATCGTGCCCGGCATCCTCAAGTTCGAAGTGACGCTGGCCCAGCCGGGGCTGGAAGCGACCTACGACGTGGTGCTGTACTCGGAATTCGAGAGCAAGGTCGCGCTCGAAGCCTACGCCAGGCACCCGACCCACCACGCGCTGGTGCCTTTCATCGGCGCGATCCGCGAAGCGCGCCAGTGCATGGACTACGAAGTCGAGGAAGGCTGAGAATGCGGACCGTACAAGAACTGTTTTCTTTGGCCGGCCGCACGGCCGTCGTCACCGGCGGCTCGCGCGGCCTGGGCCTGCAGATGGCGGAAGCGCTGGGCGAGCAGGGCGCGCGCCTGGTGATCGCTTCGCGCAAGCAGGGCGAACTCGACGAAGCCTGCGCCCATTTGAAGGCGCGCGGCTGCGACGCCACCGGCATCGCAGCCGACCTGTCCGCTGAAGGCGGTGTCCAGGCTTTCGCCGATGCGGCCCTGGCGCAGCTCGGCCAGGTCGACATCCTGGTCAACAACGCCGGCGCCACCTGGGGCGCCCCGGCCGAGGACTATCCGCTCGAGGCCTGGGACAAGCTCATGAACCTGAACGTGCGCAGCATCTTCCTGCTGTGCCAGGCCATCGGCCGGCAGTCGATGATCCCGCGCGGGCGCGGACGCATCGTCAACATCGCCTCGATCGCCGGACTGGCCGGGAATCCGCCGGGGGCCATGCAGACCATCGCCTACAACACCTCGAAGGCGGCGCTGATCAATTTCACGCGCACCCTGGCCGGCGAGTGGGGCCGCTATGGCATCAATGTGAACGCGATCGCCCCGGGTTTCTTCCCTTCGAAGATGACCAAGGGCATACTGAATGCGATCGGCGCGGAGACGCTGGCGCGGCAGGCGCCCCTGAACCGTCTCGGCGACGAGGAAGACCTGAAGGGCGCGGTGCTGCTGTTCGCGTCCGATGCGGGCAAGCACATCACGGGACAGGTGCTGGCGGTGGACGGCGGCGTATCGAGCGTCTGAACGGCCGGCAAGGGGAGGAAGCATGCAGCAGTTCGAAGGACGGGTCGCCGTCATTACCGGCGCGGCGAGCGGCCTGGGACGCGAGTTCGCGAATACCGCGGCGTCGCTGGGCATGAAGCTGGTATTGGCGGACATCGACGCCAAGGGCCTGGAGCGCGCGACCGCAGCCTTGCAGGCCGGCGGCGCGGAGGTGATTTCGATGGTGGTCGACGTCAGCAAGCGCGAGCACGTGGAGGAACTGGCCGATGCCGCGATGATCCGCTTCCACGGCGTGCACCTGGTCTTCAATAACGCCGGCGTCGCCGCGGGCGGCCTGGTCTGGGAGAACAGCGAGGCCGACTGGGAATGGGTACTGGGCGTCAACCTGTGGGGCGTGATCCACGGCGTGCGCGTGTTCACGCCCATCATGCTCGAGTGCGCGCGCCGCGATCCACACTATGAGGGCCACATCGTCAACAGCGCTTCGATGGCCGGCCTGCTGAATCCACCGGCGATGGGCGTCTACAACGTCAGCAAGCATGCGGTGGTGTCCTTGAGCGAGACCCTGTACCACGACCTGCGCCTGGTCGACGCCCCGGTCCGGGCCTCGGTGCTGTGCCCGTACTTCGTGCCGACCGGGATCGCGCATTCTGAAGCGCACCGGCCGCACGCGCTGGAAAACGACGAGGGGCCGACCGCCAGCCAGCAGGCGGCGCAAACGCTGGTGAACAAGGCGGTCGAGTCGGGCAAGGTCTCGGCGGCGGACGTGGCGCGCATCGTCTTCGAAGCCGTGCGCGAGGGGCGCTTCTATATCTACTCGCACCCGCAAATGCTGGCCACGGTGGCCGAGCGCATGGACGCGATCGTGGGTGGCAAGCCGCCGGCCGATCCGTATGCGGCAATGCCGCAACTGACGCAGATGCTGAAGGCCGGGCTGAAGAAGGGCTGAGCGCCGTCGCCTGTCAAGCGGCAAGGCCGATTATTTGCGGGCCGAATAGCGCCGCCGAAGCAGGCTGCCGATCAGCACGACGAGCAGCCAGAACGCCGCCGACATCGCCAAACGCCCCCACAACAGATCATCGTCGCCGATCAACAAGGATAAAGGGTCCCGCGCTACCGAGCCGACCGGCGATATCCCCTGGCTGTCGGCCAGGAAGGGCAGCGGAAAGCCATAGGCGAGCACCGGACAGTAAACCGGGACGCCCAGGTCGCTGCAAACCGCACTGACCTGGCCCGGCACCAGCAGGGACAGGTAAGTCAGGCCGCTGGCGGCCGCGAAAAGGAAGGCCGCCCGCTTCAAGGCTGCCAACACTCCTACACGCATTCAGCTTTCCTTCCTATTCGTGTTTCGCTCAGAAGCCTTAGCATTGAGTTACCGGAATCACAAGGAGATTATCATGGCTGACAAGAAAGACAAGGCGCAGCAAGGCAAAACGGATGGGCTCGACCAGGGCGCGGCGAATAACCGCCAGGGCGGCGGCGCGGACTCGGGTGAAGCCCACAACAGCAGATTCCTGCACAGCTCGCCGGAAGCGAATGTGTTCTCGAAAGGTTCCTCGCAGGCCGACAACAGCACGCGTTCGCGTGGCGGCGATTCGGCTGCGGGCACGCCGGACGAGGGCAGGCTGGGCGGCTCGGGCGGCACCTCCGCGCCGGGCACCACGGGTAACGACCCCGACCGTTAAGCTGCGGCATTCAGGAATCGGGGTTCAGCCGGGCGCGTGATGCGTCCGGCTGCTGCGCGCTTGACGCGCGGCGTTTTGCAGCCTAATATGACGAACATCATATATCGAATGCCTGCCATGTCCGCCGTCCGCAGCCCCCGTCACCAGCAGTCCCACGAACGCATCCTCGATGCGGCCGCGCGCGCCGTCCGGCGTTCCGGCGTCGCCGGCGTCGGCGTCGCCGAGGTGATGAAGGAGGCCGGACTCACCCATGGCGGCTTCTACGCCCATTTCGAATCGCGCGATGCGCTGCTGGCCGAGGCCCTCGAGCATGCGGGCAGCCAGAGCAATGCCAATGTGCGCGAGCGGATGCGGGCGCGCATGGATGCCGGCGAGAGCCCGCTGCGCGCCCTGGTCGGCGAATACCTGTCGGGGCGCCACATGGAGGCGCTTGAGCTCGGCTGTCCGGTGGCCGCGGTCAGTTCCGACATGCAGCGCGCCGGCGACGGCTTGCGTGCGGTGTCGCAGAGCCGCGTGCGCGGCCTGGCCAGGCTGGTCGAAGGGACGCTTGCGGCGGACGCCGCCCCCGGCAGCGCCTGGGCGATCGCAGCAGGCCTGGTCGGCGCGATCCAGCTGGCCAGGGTGCTCGGCGCTGAGGAAGGAAGCAAGGTTTTGCAGGCATGCCGCGAGGCGCTGCTTGCCCAGTACGACCGCCCTGCGAAAGCTTGAGGCGGAAGAGGCCGAACCTTCGAGGTCCGGCATTTTTTTGAGCAGGAATATGACGTTCATCATATCGAAAGGGATCACCATGAAACTCGACAACGCGATCGTCCTCGTCACCGGCGCCAACCGTGGTCTCGGCCAGGAATTCGCCCGCCAGGCGCTGGCCCGCGGCGCCCGCAAGGTCTATGCCGCCGCGCGCGACCCGGGCAAGATCACGCTGCCCGGCGTGGTGCCGGTGCGGCTCGACGTCAACGATCCAGCCCAGGTGGCGGAACTGTCCGCGGCCTGCGCCGACGTCACGCTGGTGATCAACAACGCCGGCATCGCCAGCGACGGCAGCCTGCTCGACGAAGGCAGCATCGATGCCATGCGGCGCATGATGGAGACCAATGTCTACGGCATGCTGCGCGTCAGCCAGGCTTTCGCGCTGGTGCTGGCGGCGCATCGTGGCGGCGCCTTCCTGAACGTGCTGTCGGTGGCCAGCTGGATCAGCACCACGGGCCTGGCCGCCTATGCCGCGACCAAGTCGGCCGCCTGGAGCGTGAACAATGGCTTGCGCATTGCGCTGAAGGACCAGGGCACGCAGGTGCTGGGGCTGCATGTGGGCTTCGTCGATACCGACCTGACGCGCGGGATCGATCTGCCGAAGCTGGCGCCGGCGGAGGTGGTCGAGCGCGCCTACGCGGCGCTCGAAGCGGGCCAGAGCGAGGTGCTGATCGACGAGCTGTCGCAGAAGGTCAAGGCCGGGCTGTCGATGGATCCGGGCGTCTACCTCGACACGGTGCAGCGCCCCGCCTGAGCGGCCCGTGGTAGCATCGTTCGATGGAGCGACGCAACGACTACAAGCAGGCCCTGCTGATCGAGGCCGTGATTCACGAGGCCGATGCGGTCGGGCGCGCGACGGCGGCACGGCGGCTGGCCGAGCTTGGGGTGCCGCTGGAGGTGGCGGTCAGGGTGCTGACGCGGCCGGTGGAAAGAAGGCAGCAGTTCGAGTCGCCGTTCATGAAGCGGGAGTCGTAACGCGCTTCACCGTCGTTCCCGCCTTCGCGGGGACGACGTGTTGGGGGCGCGTACCCTGATGTTTTATCGGCTGGCGCAGAACCCCGCATCCTCATTCGTCGCCCCAGGCGCCAGGTCCTTGTTCCAGTCCGGCGGCGACAAATGCATGGTCGTCCCATTCATCGTATAGCTGCCGTTCCACATCCCGCTCAGGGTGCCGGCCACATTCGGCACATCCACCTTCCAGCTTAGCACCTTGACGGTACTGGTATTGGTGACCGCGATCCTGGCGCAATAACCCGAGCCCCAGTCGCCGGTGACGATCAGCTTTGCCTGCAGCGCGCCGGCCGGCGGCGGTGGCGGCGGCTCGGCCGGCTTGGCCGGGCGCGTCGCGCACAGGCCGACCTGGGTCGATTCGCCCGGATGCAGCTTGCGGTCGTAGGCCGGACCTTCGAGCGTCAGCTTGCCGTCGGCCAGCGTGTAGCTGGCGTTCCATAGCGAGGTGATGCTGTCCTTGAACGGGATCTCCGCCTTCCACCATCCTGCGCGCTCGCCCACGTTCTTGACCGTGATGGCGCCGCAGTAGCCGCTGCCCCAGTCGTTCGGCGTGTCGAGCGTCGTCGTCAGGTCCAGCGGTGCGGGCGGCGGCAGCGGGTTCGGGTAGGGGCCGGCCTGGGTCGCGCCGGGGTCGAGGAAGGCTTGCGCGGTGGCGGTCAGCAGCGGATTGTCGACGCCGTCCAGGGTGCCGTAGTTGACCAGCCAGATCACGGCGCCGCCCGCGCCTTCGCCCTCGCGGGTCGAGTTGGCCCAGGCGCCCTTGGCGGCGATCGTGGCCGGTTCCTCGTAGCTGATGTAGCCGCTGGTGGTGTCAGGGCGGTCGGCCGGGGTGTAGCCGCCCGGGTAGACGCGGTAGCTGGTCCGGGTCGGCGCGTCCCAGGCATAGATGCCGCGGTCCAGGTAGCCCAGCTTGTTCAGCAGCGTCCAGCTCCATTTGAAGTCGGTCACCGACCACTTGCTGAGGTCGCCATCGGTGTCCTGGTCCGGGCCGGTGAAGGGCGGCGCGTAGCTCTCGCCGTAGAAACCGAGGCCCAGGCCCATCTTCTCGCGCGGCACGCCCTTGTCGACGAACATCTGGATCGTGCTGGCGATCGATACCGGACGGTGGCCGGTGGCCCCGGTCAGCGGCGAGAAGGTGTTGCTGTGCCAGCCCTGGCCGAACCAGCCCACGCCATAGCTCATGATGTTGTACTGGTCGACCATGGCCGCCACGCGCAGGTCGTGCCCGGTGACGGTGTCGGTGTTGATGTTCTTGTTCCCGCCCGGGAAGGTGATGATGACGGGATTCGCCTGGTAGCGCTCGCGCGAATTGGCTTCCTTGCGCAGGTCCAGGATCAGCTTCTCGAGTCGCTCCTGCTCCACCAGGGCCTGGTCGCCGATGCCTTCCCAGTCGACGTCGATGCCGTCGTAGTCCTTGGCGACCATGTAGTCGACCAGGTTCTTCACGAAGGCCGGGCGGATGGCGTCGGTGGTCGATGCCAGGAAGCCGGCGTTGTCGCCTTCGCCGCCGAGCATGATCAGGGCCTTGATCTTGGCCTGGTGGGCGCGCTTGACCAGGAATTCTTCGACCGTCCAGTCGTAGGCGGCGCCGGGGCCGCGGTCACGGTCGGTGTGGGCGTTGCCGCCGCCCAGCACGATCTCGCCGGCCGGCTTGCCGTTGCTGCCGCTGCCGGGGCCGATGCGGGCGAACACGAAGTGGGTCATGTGCGTCATGTCCACGTGCTCGGGGGCCTGGTACAGCGCGTTGTCCCAGAAATAGCCGGCGTAGTAGCCGCCGACCCATTTGCCGGTGAGATTGGCGGCCCCGGCCGGCGCCAGGCTGCCGGCCATTGCGCCGGCGGCCAGCAGGGTCAGTGCCGCGATTTTTTTCAGTCTGGTCTGCATGTGCATCCTCCTTTTGGTTGCTGTACGGAAATAATCGTAGCAGCGGAGGATGGCAAACACCTGTCACTAAAGTGTAATGACCCCTGGCGAGGGGGGATCAGGCAGCGGCCACGCCTTCGGGACGCAGGATGCGCTCGCGCAGCTCCGGCTCGTCGTCCTGGTAGAGCCGCATGACGGTGGAGGTGCGGGTGCCGTAGCCGGGAATCTCGATGCAGACCGGCGACAGCTCGCGCTCGACCTCGATCGGCATGCCGGTATCGGGCAGGCGCAGGTCGGGGGCGCGGGTGGTATCGGCCAGCATCTCGAAGTAGGCCTCTTCGGGCGCGCCCTGCAGCAGCAGGCTGGCGAAGGTCGCCTTGGTCCGCAGGACCTTGGGCCAGGGTGCGTCCAGCAGGCCGTTCGAGACGCCGTAGATGCCCGGTTCCAGGGCCTTGCCGTTGCGCGGGTCGGCGCCGGCGCGGTTCGAGAACCAGTGCAGGCCTTGACGGTCGCCCAGGATCAGGTTGAAGCCGTTGTAGTCGGCGGCGCGGGCGGCGATGCGGTCCAGGTAGGCCGGCGCATCCAGGTCGCCCTTGAGGAAGTCGGCCACCAGCGCGCCGCGGGTCGGCGCATCGCCGCGGCGTTCGTCGGGCGCGCGGATATTCGTCAGCGCCGCGAATTTCGGGCCGTTCGGACCGGAGCGCGTGACGCCCATCCAGCTGCCGCCGCCGCGCAAATCGCGGCCGGCGATGATGTCCGGATTCTCCGGCCACGGACCGGCCGGCGTGGCGGGACGGTCATAGAATTCGTCGCGGTTGGCGCAGGCGATCACGGGCACGCCGGGAATCACGCGCCAGGCGAATACGATCAGGCACATGGCATCAGCTCCGGTTTCAGGTCGACGAAGATCTCGGTACGGCGCGGGCCGTCGGGCAGCGGGTCCAGGCCGGCGTCGAGCGCGGCCTGCGCCAGCACGGCCTCGAAGCCGTCCGGCGCGCCCGGATAGACTTCCATCCAGGTCTGCAGGCCGTCCTTGCTGCCGGGACGGCGCTTCAACTGGACGGCGACGCGGTGGCCGGCCGCCAGCGCCGCCTGCATCGCGCGCACGCGCGGCGCCAGCGCGGCCGCATCGGGCTCGCGCACCTTGTAGTAGACGTACAGGTCGATCATCGGATCACGAACTCAGTCCGCCAGCGCATCGAGCGAGTAAGGCAGCGGCAGGAAGGACAGCGCCGTGCCGCCGGCCGAGCCGTGGCGCACTTCGTGGTCCAGCGCGGCCAGCTTGATCTCGACCAGTGCATCGGCGCCGCCCAGGCCATTCGGCGCGGCGTTGACGATCATGCCGGAGGGCTGGTCCGGGTCCTCGCTGGAGAAGACCTCGTCGCCGGCGCGCGCGGCCGCGTTGGGGAGCGTTGCCAGGGTCATGCGGCGTTTCAGCTTGCCCAGGTACTGGCTGCGGGCGACGATTTCCTGGCCCGGATAGCAGCCCTTCTTGAAATTGACGCCGCCAAGCAGCTCGAAGTTGACCATCTGCGGCACGAACTGCTCCTGGGTCGGCTGGGTCACCTGCGGCACGCCGGCATGGATTTCGGCCAGGCGCCAGGCCGCGTTGCCGCCCAGCGCCAGCGTTTCGCGCAGCTGCGGCAGGACCGCGGTTGCGGTTTCGCTTGAGGTGATCCACAGGTAACGCGGGGTGCCGAGGGCGTCGGCCAGGCGCAGCACGGTGCCGGCTTCGCCATCCACCTTGCCGTAGGGCGCGGCGGGCAGCGTGGCGACGTGGCGGCGCAGCGCCTCTTCCGCCCTGGCGCCGGCCAGGCCGAGCACCGCGTTCGTGCCGGCTTCTTCGGTGGCGTCGCGCAGCTTCGCTTTCGCGCGCAGCACGAACATCGTCAGGCGTTTTTGCAGCGGCGGCTGGATCGCGCGGGGCAGCGCCAGGAAGATGTCCTGGCCGGTGCGCCACATCAGGAAAGTCGCCTGCAGGCGGCCTTTCGGGGTGCAATAGCCGGCCAGCCTGGCTTCATCCGTGCCCAGGTGTTCGACATCGTTGGTCAGCTGGTTGTGCAGGAAAGCGGCGGCGTCCTCACCGGCCACGGCGATGAGGCCGAGGTCGGTCACCGGGGCCACCACGCCCTCGGCGAGGGCGGCTGCGGACAGGGTCGTGCCGAAGTCTTCGATCTGGGTGGCCTCATCCTGGTGGAAGCGCGCGCCCAGGGAAGCGAGATGTTCGATCCAGTTGCTCATAAATTCAGAATAATTTCCTGTTTAGGCTTTATCATTACGGCCTCATTATAGAGTTGTCGTCAAATTCGCGCCGGGCACGGCGCAAAACCAGATTTCTATGGCACTAATAAGAAAACTCATCATCACGGGCGTGATCGTGTCAGTCGCGGCCGTCGGTGGCTTCCAGTGGTGGTCGGGCCAGCCGATCATCCCTGCGGACAGCCCCGTCATTCCATTCGCGATCGCCCAGGGCAGCGGCGTGGGCGGCGCGACCCAGCAGATGGCCAGCGCCGGCGTGCCGGTGAACGGCTTCCTGTTCGGCGTCCTGGCGCGCGTGACCGGCAAGGCCAGCCAGCTCAAGGCCGGCAGCTACGAGCTCAAGCCGGGCACCACGCCGCGCCGCCTGATCACCCAGCTGGTGCGCGGCGAATTCGCGCAGGAGTCGCTGACCATCATCGAGGGCTGGACCTTCCGCCAGATGCGCCAGGCGGTCGACGCCGCGCCCAACCTGAAGCACGAGACGGCCAAACTCGCGGACAAGGAGCTGCTGGAGAAGATCGTCCCCGAGGCGAGCGGTAAATATGCGACGCCGGAAGGCCTGTTCTTCCCGGACACCTACCTGTTCGCGAAAAACTCGAGCGACCTGCAGATCTACAAGCAGGCCCACGAGATGATGATGAAGCGCCTGAAGGCGGCCTGGGAAAAGCGCGAACCGAACCTGCCGTACACGGATCCCTACCAGGCCCTGATCATGGCCTCGCTGGTCGAGAAGGAAACCGGCCAGAAGAGCGAGCGCGCGATGATCGCCGGCGTGTTCGTCAACCGCCTCAAGACCGGCATGCTGCTGCAGACCGACCCGACCGTCATCTACGGCATGGGCGAGAAGTACGACGGCAAGATCCGCAAGAAGGACCTCGAGACCGATACCCCGTACAACACCTACACGCGCGCCGGCCTGCCGCCGACGCCGATCGCCTTGCCGGGCGTGCAGTCGCTGGCCGCGGCCCTGATGCCCGCCAAGACCGACGCCCTGTACTTCGTGTCGCGCGGCGACGGCACCAGCCACTTCTCGGTCAACCTGAACGAGCATAACAAGGCAGTCAACCAATACCAGCGCCAGGGATCGAAATGAATGGACAAACTTCGGCCCGCGGCCGCTTCATCACCTTCGAAGGCATCGACGGGGCCGGCAAGTCGACCCACATCGGCTTCGTCACCGCGCTCCTGAGCGAGGCCGGCAAGACCGTGGTCTCGAGCCGCGAACCGGGCGGAACGCCGCTCGGCGAAAAGCTGCGCGAGCTGCTGCTGCACGAGAAGATGGACGTCGGCACCGAGGCTCTGCTCGCCTTCGCCAGCCGCCGCGAACACCTGGCCCAGGTCATCGGGCCGGCGCTGGGACGCGGCGACTGGGTGCTGTCGGACCGCTTCACCGATGCCAGCTTCGCCTACCAGGGCGGCGGCCGCGGCCTGCCGCTGCCCAAGCTCGAAGCGCTGGAACAGTGGGTGCACCCGGGCCTGCAGCCCGACCTGACCCTGCTGTTCGACGTGCCGCTGGAAGTCGCGCGCGAACGCCTCGACGCCACCCGCGATCTCGACAAGTTCGAGTCCGAAGAGGCGGCCTTCTTCGAGCGCTGCCGCAATGAATACCTGCGCCGCGCCGCGCAAAGCAAGGGCCGCATCGTGGTGATCGATTCGACCCGCTCGATCGATGAGGTCCGCGCCCAGCTGCGCGCGGCATTGGAGAAGGTGTTGTGATGATTTACCCCTGGCAGGAGCAGGCCTGGACGCAGCTGCAGCAGATGCGCGTCCGCCTGCCGCACGCCATCCTGTTCCACGGCCCGGCCGGCATCGGCAAGGCCGATTTCATCGAAGCCTTCGCCCAGTCCCTGCTGTGCGAAAACGTGCGCCCCGACGGCCATGCCTGCGGCACGTGCGCCTCCTGCGGCTGGTTCAGCCAGGGCAACCACCCGGACTACCGCCGCGTGCGCCCGGAAGCGATGGAAGACGAAGCCCCGGCCGCCGAGGGCGAGGACGGTGCGGAATCCGACAAGAAATCGAAATCCTCGAAGACGGCCTCGAAAGACATCAAGATCGAGCAGGTGCGCGCGCTCAGCGACTTCATGAACATCTCGACCCACCGCCAGGGTTTACGGGTGGTGGTGCTGTACCCGGCCGAAGCCCTCAACATGCCGTCCTCGAATGCGCTGCTGAAGACCCTGGAAGAACCGCCGCCGGGCACCGTGTTCCTGCTGGCCTCGAACGGCCTGGACCGGCTGCTGCCGACGATCCTGTCGCGCTGCCGCAAGTTCGCGCTGCCGATGCCGGCCCACGCCGAGGCGCTGGCCTGGCTGGAAGCCCAGGGCGTGCAGGATGCCGACGGCTGGCTGCGCGAGCAGGGCGGGGCGCCGCTGGCGGCCCTGGCGCAGGCCGAAACCGGCAGCCGCGAGGAACTGGATTCCCTGCTGCAAATCCTGGCCCAGCCCAGCGTCGATGCCGCGTTGCGCGCCGCAGACAAATTGAGCAAAGCGCCGCTGGCATCCCTCGTCGCATGGCAGCAGCGCTGGTTGTATGATGTTTTTTCGTACAAGCTGTCCGGCACGATCCGCTATTATCCGCGGTATCGCCAGCAGCTGGCGAACCTGGCCGGGCGCGTGCACACGGCCAGGCTGCTGCAGGCGATCAAGTCGACCAACGAGCGGCGCGCGGTCGCGGACCACCCGCTGTCGCCGAAACTGTTTGTCGAAGATATGTTGCTTGATTACACTGCCTGCTGCGCCGCCTGAGGCGTCATGAGGGAACACCGATGAACAGCCTGCCCACCGATCCGAACGCCCCGCTCGCGCCCCAGGCGCCGCGGCCGTCCGTGCTCTCGCTTGCGATCAAGGAAAAAGCGGCGCTGTACGCAGCCTATATGCCTTTCCTGAAGAACGGCGGCATGTTCGTGCCGACCAACAAGCCCTATAAAATCGGCGACGAGATCTACCTGATCCTCTCGCTGATGGACGATCCGAACAAATACCCGATCGCCGGCAAGGTGGCCTGGATCACGCCGGCCGGCGCCAACAACAAGGCGCAAGGCATCGGCGTGCATTTCCCGGCCGACGAAACCGGCCAGCGCGCCAAATTGCGCATCGAAGAAATCCTGGGCGCGGCGCTGCGGTCTTCGCGCGCCACCCACACGCTTTAATCTCTCCGCTCATGCCGTCCTATACCCATCGTATCGCCCGCATCGAAGACCTGCCCGTCATCGTCGATATCTACAATTCCACCATCGCCTCGCGCGAAGTCACCGCGGACACGGAACCGGTCACGGTCCAGTCGCGCGAACAATGGTTTGCCGACCATACGCCGGAACGTCGTCCGCTGTGGGTGATCCACGATGCGGCCGATCGGTCAGAACACCCGGAACTGATCGGCTGGTGCTCCTACTCGAATTTCTACGGCCGTCCGGCGTATTCCGGCACCGCTGAAGTCTCGATCTATATCGCGGAAGAATGGCGCGGCAAGGGGATCGGCCGTTACTGCCTGGAACAGGCGATCGCTTTCGCGCCCAACATCAAGGTGCACACGCTGCTGGGCTTCATCTTCGGCCACAACGCGCCCAGCCTGGCCCTGTTCCGCAAATACGGTTTCGAGACCTGGGCGAATTTCCCGCGCGTGGCCAATCTGGATGGGATCGAGCGGGATCTGATCATCCTGGGCAAGCGGGTGGTCGACTAGACAGGCCGG
This sequence comes from Massilia aerilata, assembly GCF_042656905.1. Taxonomy (NCBI): domain Bacteria; kingdom Pseudomonadati; phylum Pseudomonadota; class Betaproteobacteria; order Burkholderiales; family Oxalobacteraceae; genus Massilia; species Massilia aerilata. The sequence goes on along the minus strand of NZ_JBHSMZ010000001.1, from coordinate 273,429 downwards.
CGCTTATCGCGCCGCCGAGCGTAAGCCGCTGTCGGCCTGCTTCCAGTTGCGTTCCAGCTCGTTCTCGGTGGACTTTGCCTCGGCCTGCTTGCCCTGCGCCGCGAGCGCCTTGCGCAAGCCTTGCAGGGCCCAGCCGTTGCCCGGATGTTCCGCCAGGTGGGCGCGGAAGCTCTGTTCGGCCGCTGCGTAGCGCCGCGCCGCCAACTGCATGGCGCCCAGGCGCAAGCGCGGACCGCCGGCCAGGGTCGGCGGTTCGGTGGCTTCGGCGTCGGACGAGGCCGTCACGGCCAATTGCTGTTGAGCCAGGGCCTCGTCGACCTGTTCGCCATACCAGGCGATTTCGGCGCGCAATTGCGCCTGCGCGGTGCGCGCCAGACTGCGCATCAGCTTGTTCACATAGCCCTCGCCGGCGTTGTCCTTGACGAGCTTTTCGGCCGCCGGGTCCAGCCGCGCTTGCGCCGCCTGCGCCGCGCTGCGCTGGCCCGCGTGCGCCAGGGCGATGCCGCTCGCCATTTGTCCTATCACGGTCGCGACGCCCTTGTCGCCGGTTGGCAGCGGCTCCTGGCGCAAGGCGTCCCAGCGCTGCAGGCGGAGCAGGGTCAGCACCGGCAGGCTGCGCAGGTATTCGTGGTAGGTGTTGTCGCCCTTGCCGCGCAGGGCGAGCGTGCGCGCGGTGGACAGCGCCAGGTCGCCGCGTCCCTCCATCAGGGCGGCATGCCATTGGAAGTGCAGATTGTGGCCGCGCCAGTCCTTGCTGACCGAGAAATTCTGGCGTTTCATTTCCGCTTCCATGGCCTCGTCGGCGGCGACGGCCGCCTGGTTCACGCGGGTGGCGTCGGCATAACGGCCCAGGTGGGCGTAAGTGTGGGACGGCATGTGCAGCAGATGCGGCGACTTCGGCGCCAGCGCGCCCAGCCGGTCGGCCGCCGCCTCGGCGCGCCGGGCCACCGGCACCGCGTCGACCGTGTGGATCATGTAGTGGTTCAGCCCGACGTGCCGGGGATGCAGCACCAGGCCTTGTTCGAGCCTGTCGGCCAGCTCGCCGACGCGGCCGGCCGGCTTGCCGGTGCGCCGGTCCCACCAGTCGTCGCGCGTGGCCACCAGTTCGGCTTCGGCGTAGATGGCCAGGATATCCGGGTCGCCGGGAAAACGCGCAAGCAGCTCGCGCATCCGTCCGGCATACACGATGTCGAGCGGATCGGCCCGTTTTGTCCCGGGCGCGCCGCACATTTCCGCCTGCATGACAGCGGCGACGCGGGCGGCCTTGTCCGTGCCGTAGCGCACGGCGAGCGCATCGATCAGCGCCCGGTCACGTTCCGAACTGCCGGCGCTGTGCTTGGCGGCGTAGTCCACATAACGCAGCGCCTCGCGCAGATCGTGGCGGTCGGTATCGTTGATGTTCGGCCCCATTTGATACGCCACGCCCCAGGCGCACAGCGCGCAATCCGGATCCTGCGCCAGCGCGGCCTTGAAGGAGCGGATGGCTTCGACCTCGTTGAAGGCGTAGGCCTGGGCCATGCCCTGCGCGAACAGGCGGCGTGCGGCCGCGTTGGCCTGCGAGGGCTGCATGCCTTCGACGCCGAAACCGTCGATGACCGGCGCCCTGGCCATGCCGTCGGGCCGCCACCCCAATGTCGAGCAGGCCGCGACCACGGATAGCGCGACGATCATGGTAGACAAGCGGGCGACGGATAGGCGCATGGGAGATGTCCCGGAATGGCGGGGTTGCCAAAAAGCCATGTTACACCTATCCTAGGCATATCAGTCAGGATTTTTTCTCGCGGCCACTCGAAGGAGCCCAACATGACCGTCCCGCCCACCGTAGGCGCGTTTGCCATCGTGCCGTGTAATGATCTGGCCGCTGCCCGGCCTTTCTGGGAGCGCCTGGGCTTCGCGTGCACCGGCGACTTCGGGCACTACCTCCTCATGACTGGCTGGGCTTGCGAAGTGCACCTGACGCAGGCGGGCAGCGGCCCCTGGCGCGTGCCGGAAGAACACAATCCGTTTGGGGTCTTTATCCGTACACCGGACGTGGATGCCATTGCCGCGCGGGTAGACGACCTCATCGTCAGGCCCGGTGGCGTCTTGCGTCACCGCGAGTGGGGCCTGTATGAGTTCGGCGTGTGCGGACCGGACGGCCTGCTGGTCCGCATCGGCTGGCCCTCCCACCTCATCCAGGGCGCAGCGGAAGACCCAGGGCCTGCAACTTGATGGTCAGGGCGAGCAGCCGGATGCCGAGCGCGCGGCGTTGCGCGAGAATCTCCACGGTCTCGCCGATGGCGTGATAGGCGCGGATGTTCGCCTCATGCGATGGATGCTGTTGGATCGCCACTGCAATCCCGTCTTTCCAGGTGCGTCCACCACCCTGGCGTTCGTTCCACTCGGCCTTACACACCTCGGCCAGGAAATGCTCCATTGCCGCTTCATCGCCGGCGAATAGTTTCCTGTAGAGAGCACGCGGATCCCAAAATGTTGGATTGCATGCCTGGTTCAGTCGCCGGGCCCTTCGCCGGGCATCGTGTCCGCCATCAGCCTTAGCTCTTCCGGCGTCAGTTCTTCCGGTTTCTTTTTCGCGAGGGCATCGAAGTCTGGATGCTTGTCCACTTGCGCGCCCTGCTGGGATGGCGCCGGCTGGTCGGCGCTTTGCTGGTTTTCGTCGTTCATCATAAGACTCCATGCTGAAAGGTCATTGCGGCCAGTTTCGCATGGAGCCGATGCCGGTGGCGCTCTACTCGAGGATCAGGCGCGCCACGACCGGGTGGTGGTCGGAGGGATAGCGCCGGTCCAGCGAATCGCTCAGCACCGCATAGTTGAGCACCTCGGCATGCCGGTCGACGAAGATATAGTCGATGCGGTCCTTCATAGGCGCATCCAGGTGAAAGTCGTTGAACGTCCCGACCGGACCATAGGGCGGCGCTTTACTCGCCTTGAAGGCGTCGCGCATGGCGGCCGACATGGTCTGGATCTGCACCGTTTCCGGGGTCGAATTGAAATCGCCCACGCAGATGACCGGCTCGCCCTGCGTGATCTCGGCAATCTTCCGCAGCATCAGTTTGGCCGATTCCCGGCGCGCCACTTCGCCCTCGTGGTCGAAATGGACCGAAAACACGAATAAAGTGCGGCCGCCGGCCCGGTCGCGCAAGCGCGCCCAGGAGGCCAGGCGATGGCAGCACTTGGCATCCCAGCCGAAAGAAGGGCGCTCGGGCGTTTCGCTGAGCCAGAAATCGCCCTTGTCCAGCAAGGCGAAGCGGCTCTTGCGGAAAAAGATCGCCGAATGCTCGCCGGCGTCCTTGCCGTCGTCGCGGCCGACGCCGACATGCGCGAATTCCGCCATCTGCGCCAGGTCGGCGATCTGGTCGGGCAGCCCTTCCTGCGTACCGAAGACGTCGAATTCGTGATAGCGGATCAACGCCTTCACCATCTCCTTGCGCGCGGGCCAGGCATTCGGGCCGTCGCCGGGATTGTTCATGCGCAGGTTATAGGTGGCGACATTGATCGGCGCCGGCGCTTGCTGTGTGGCCGACCAGGCGGGCGCGCATAGCAGGCCGATCAGGAGGAAAAATAGGGTTTTCATCCCTGGAGTTAATCATATTCCGCCGTCCCGGTGGTGCGGAGAGGTGAAAAATGCCCGGCAGTTTATTTGTATCCGCTAAACGGGGCCATGTGCCGGCCTTGCAAACGCCTCGTCTTGCGCTCTCGCGTACAATGACGGGATGTACATCGATTCACACTGCCATATCAATTTCCCGGAGCTGGCCGCCCGCATGCCCGAGATTCTCGCCAAAATGGCCGAGAACAAGGTCGACAAGGCCTTGTGCGTGTCCGTCAACCTGCCGGAATTCCCCAGCGTTCTCGCCCTGGCCGAGCAATATCCACATATCTACGCGTCGGTCGGGGTCCATCCGGACTATGAAGACACGCCCGAGCCCAGCGTCGACGAGCTGGTGCGCCTGGCCGACCATCCGAAGATCGTCGCCATCGGCGAGACCGGGCTCGACTACTACCGCCTCGAAGGCGACCTCGAATGGCAGCGCGCGCGCTTCCGCACCCACATCCGCGCCTCGCGCGAGACGCGCAAACCGCTGATCATCCACACCCGCTCGGCCAGCGCCGATACCATCCGCATCCTGCAGGAAGAGGGCGCGGCGGTCGACAAGGGCGGCGTGGCCGGCGTGATGCACTGCTTCACGGAGTCGCTGGAGGTCGCGCTGGCCGCGATCGAGATGGGTTTTTACATCTCTTTCTCCGGGATCGTGACCTTCAAGAGCGCAAAAGACCTGCAGGCGGTGGCCCAGGCACTTCCGCTGGATCGCATCTTGATCGAAACCGATTCGCCTTATCTCGCGCCCGTGCCCTACCGTGGGAAAATGAACGAACCGGGCTACGTGCCCCATGTGGCCGAGTTCATCGCCACGCTCAAGGACGTGCCGCTGCGCGAAGTGGCGGAGCGCACCACCGATAACTTCTACAAGCTGTTCAAGGTACCGAGGGAGTGAACATGATGCAGCGTCGCGGTTTTCTTCGTTTGACCGGCCGGGCTATCCTTGCAGGGATCGTGCTGGCCGCTTTTCCCGGAACCGCGGTGCTGGCTGCCACGTCCGAGCAGACCACGAATTTCTTCCGCGCCGTCGCCATGGACGATGCCGCCACCGTGAAGTCGCTGCTGGCGGCGGGCGTCGACCCGAACCAGCAGAATCCCCTCGGCGGCGAGCCGGCGCTCGTGATCGCGGCCCGCGAAGCTTCGATGCGGGTGCTGCGTACGTTGCTCGACCAGCCCGGCATCCAGCTCGACGCCACCGCCATGAACGGCAACACGGCCCTGATGATGGCCGCCTTCAAGCGCAACCGGCCGGCCGCCGAAGCCCTGATCGCGCGCGGCGCCGCCGTCAACCGTCCCGGCTGGACCCCGCTGCACTATGCGGCCGCCAGCGGCGACGAGGACCTCGCGCGCCTGCTGATCAAACGCGGCGCGAAGCTCGACGCGGTCTCGCCGCCGGCCAGCGGCAGCTTCACCCCGCTGATGATGGCGGCGCGCGAAGGACATCCGGACATGGTCGCCTTCCTTATGGAGCAGGGCGCGAATCCGAAGCTGACCAATAGCGAGGGCCGGACGGCAGCCCAGATCGCGGAGCAGGCCCGGGCTGGCCGTTGAACAGCGGCCGGTGCGGGCCTTCAGGCAGCGGCAACGAGCGGCGCCGCAGCCTCGCCCCCGGCGGCGGCTTTCCGTTCGCGCTTCTGGCGGTACATGTCGATGTCGGCATGCTTGAGGAGGTCTTCGATCTGCACACCGTCGTCCGGGAATACGGCGCTGCCTATGCTGATCCGGATGTTTAGTTGGCAATTGCCTAACAGCATAGGCGCCTCCATCTCGGCCGCGAGCTGCCGCGCTATCCGGCCGGCGTCCTCGGGAGCACCGAGCTGTTCCAGGACCAGCACGAACTCGTCCCCGCCAAGGCGCGCCACCGTATCCGATTGGCGTGCGCAGCGTGTGAGCCGCGCGGCTACCTCGCGCAACAGCAGATCGCCGGCGGCATGGCCGTGCACGTCGTTGACCTGCTTGAAGTCGTCGACATCGACGTACAGCAGGCCCATCGGCGTCCCGCTGCGATGCGCCCGCGCCAGCGCGATATTCACGCGGTCGAAAAAGAGGTAACGGTTCGGCAGGCCGGTCAGTTCGTCGTGACAGGCGTGGCGTATCAGCTCGTCCTGCAGGCGCTTTCGTTCCAGCGCCATGCCGATTTGCCCTGCCGTAAACTGCAGGAGTTCGCAGTCCAGCGCCGAATACGGCGCGTCGCCGCGCGAATGCAGCAGAAGGGCGCCGTCGATGCCGTGCTGGCCGCGCAGCTCGAGTTTCACGTACGCATCCGTCAACGGGGTCTTGCGCCAGTGCGCGGCCCCGCCCGGCGGACAAGTGCCGTCGAATCCGGCCTGGTAGATGGTCCGGCAACGGCCAGCCGCGTCCCCGGTGACGACGGCCATGCCTGCGACGCCCACCTGCTCGTCGAGCACCGTGTGAATCCGCGCGCACAAGCTCGGCAGGTCCGGCGCCTGGTGCGCCGCTTCCGAGATCGCATACAGGGTGGCCTGGCGCCGTTCGGCCTGCTTGCGTGCGGTGATGTCGCGCGCCACGCCGATGCGCAGGTCGAGCGCATCGATGCGGCGCGCCGACCACATGATGTCCACCAGGCTGCCGTCCCGGCGCCGGTAGCGGTTCTCGAAGCCGACGCGCTCGATGCCGGCTTGTACGCGCGCGGCCTCGTCGCGCGTCCGCTGCCTGTCTTCCTCGGCGACGAAGTCAAGCAGGTGCCTGCCTTTCAATTCATCGGTCGAGTAGCCGAGCAATTGCTGGCAGCCTGCGCTGACGTCGACGATGGTCCCGGCGGGGTCGACAAGGAAAATGACGTCGAGCAGCAGGTCGGCGATGTTCCCCGCGAGTGTGGCGATGGCGGCAGGCATGATCGAGGTCGTTCGCGTTGTCGGGTGGGTAGCTCCATGGTACGCAATCCGCAGCTGTTTTGTAAATATGCAAATTGCACTGCAAAAATTCCTGTCGGTTTGTCCAAACTTGGAAATTGGATGGAAAACAGGGCTCAGCTCGGCATATGGTCGGGAGCGTTTCTTGAAGATAATTCTCTCGTAGACCAATCATGGCGCCGGCAGGAAGTGCGGAGCTGACAACGAGGAACAACATGCTGAACGAACGCGAAATCGAGAGCTGCTACCTGGGGCAGTTCATCCCGGTCCATTACCATCACAACATGCTGATGGACCACAACCGCATGCACAGCTTCAAGTCGGCGATTTTCCACGCCGTCAAACCGGGAGCCAAGGTCCTGGAGCTGGGCGGCGGCACCGGCGTGCTGTCGTTCTTTGCCGCGCAGAACGCTGCCAAGGTCTATTGCGTCGAGTTCAATCCAGACATGGTGCGTGAAGCCCGCAAGTTCCTGGCCATGAACCAGAACGGCGACAAGGTCGAAGTGGTCCACGCCGACGCCTTCGAATACCTGCCGCCGGAGCCGGTCGACGTCGTGATTTGCGAGATGATCCATGTCGCGATGCTGCGCGAGAAGCAGGTCGAGATGATGGAATCCTTCAAGCGCCGCTACCTTGCGCGCTTCGGCGGCCCGCTGCCGGTGTTCCTGCCGGAAGCCGTGATCATGGCGGCCCAGCCGCTGCAGCAGGAGTACGATTTCGAAGGCTTCCACGCCCCGATCGTGCAGTTCCAGCCGACCAACGTCATCTACCCGGGCACGGTCGAACTGGCCCAGCCGGGCGTGTACAGCATCATGGACTTCAGCCAGCCGACCGACATGAACGTCGCCTGGGAAGGCCGCTTCCTGATCGAAAAGGCCGGCCGCCTGAACGCGCTGCGCTTCATCACCAAGAACGTGCTGTCCATCGTCGAAGAGCAGGGCACCACGATCGACTGGCTGAACCACTACATGATGCTGCCGCTGGCGCAGCCGATGGACGTGCAGGCCGGCGACGTCGTGCAGGTCAGCTTTGCCTACCGCTGCGGCGGCTCGCTGCCGTCGCTGGAAGCGTCGATCCGCGCCGAGGTCGTGGCGCGCTTCGAAGAGCAGGCGGTCCGGGAACGCGCGGGCGCCGTGGAATACGCGTAATCCGCAGCGGCAAGCTTACTGGGCGGGGTCGAGCAGGCGGTCGCGCCTGATCCAGCCCTTGAAGACCTGTCCGCTCCTCGGGTTGCGGTATTCGATCTCGACAAAGGCGCCGGTCTCGCGGCTGGCGCCGACCCGGTCGCCCGGCACCAGGAACACCTTGGGCGTGCGGCAGCTTTCCAGCGGCGCCGAGTGGAAATAGGCGCGGCCGGCCCCGGCCACCGTCTTGTTCGCTTCGTCCGGCGTCAGCGCCACGGCAGTGCTGGCCGACGCCCGCGCGCTGGCTTCGCACTGGTCCAGCACCTCGTTCAGCGCCTGCAGCCGGCCGCCGGCGAAAACGAACTCGTGGATCCGCGGCGATGCCTGGGCCCCGGCCCCCGCTTCCGCCAGCTGCACCACCGCATTCCCATCCTGCAGGCGGGCGCCGAACAGCGTCATGCAAGTGCCGAAGGGCGCCGATACCGCCGGCCCACCCTCCGCACCGACTTCCAGCAGGACGAATTCGTGCTGGCAGTCCGGGCCCGGCAAGCTCGCGTCCGCCAGCACATAATCGCGTTCGGCCCGCAACGCCAGCCTGGACAGGCCGGCATCGCCGCGCACGCGCGCAATCGGCTTGCCCTGGAACAGGAGTGCGCTGCGCTCTTCGCTGGCGGGAATCACACTGACCGTACCGTGACGGGTAGCCACGCTGTTGCGCTCCTGCGCATGGAGGCCGGCGCAGGCCATCGACATCAGGATGGCGGGAAGGTAGGGGAAGATACGCATCGGGCTTTCTCGTTCGACAACGGACGAAGATTACCATCCCGAGGCCATTCAACCCCGCTTTTCCCCCGTCCATCCCTCTCTGTTACCATTTATCGCATCGCGATTGCCGGCGGCCCGGCTTGTCATTACAGTCACAGCATCGACGTACATCTCCTGAAGGAGCGCACAATGCTCGGTTTCCTCGCCTGGTTGGTCCTGCTGTTCCTGTGCTGGCCCATCGCCCTGATGGCGCTGTTCCTGTATCCGCTGGTGTGGCTGATCTTGCTGCCTTTCCGCCTGGTCGGCATCGGCGTGGAAGCCGTATTCGCGCTGTTGCGGGCCATCGTGATGCTGCCGGCGCGGGTGCTGGGCGCTTCTCCCGGCCGTTGAAACGGCGACGTGTGCGTCGGATAACAGACCGTGCTCCGCGCTTCGCCTATCGTAGGCATACTGATGGCTTGAATCCATCAGCCATGCTTTGAAAGGAAACAACTATGCGCCTGGATATTTACCGCAGAGCCGAGCAGGACGGAAAATTCTCCTACCTGGCGGTACCCGAAACCCGCAACATCCCCGAGGAAGCCACGAATACCGACTGGGAAGTCGAAGCCCGCGCAGTCGAGGTGGACGACGGCGCCCAGCAGATCGACGATTACGACATCCAGAACCTGACCGGCCAGCTGGCCGAAAAAGGGTATGCCGTAACTTCGGCCATGCACTGACGCTGTAGCAGGTCCACGACAAGTCGCAGCCTGAAACCGGCCACTCCGCCGAATGCGTGGAGGGCCGGCGGACGGCTGCGCGTCGCCTATGGTATCCTTGCGCTCCGTTTAGTCAGGTGCACGTGGAGGCGTAATGAAGTGGGCAGTCGTGGGTTTTCTCATCCTTTCGGTCCTGCATATCCATTTCCGCGGCAAGGTCCGTCTGCCGTTCGGCCGCCAGCTGTTCGACCATTCGTCGTTCATGGCGCCGATTAATATCTTCATGCACCTGTTTTCCCGGGTGCCGAGCACGCCCTACATTCCGGTCCGCGAATTCCCCGAACTCGAGGTCCTGCAGCAGAACTGGGAAACGATTCGCGAGGAAGCCCTGCACCTGGTTTCGCTGCAGAAGATCAAGGCCTCCGAAGAGAACAACGACGCCGGCTTCAATTCCTTCTTCAAGACCGGCTGGAAGCGCTTCTACCTGAAGTGGTACGACGCCAGCCACCCGTCGGCCGAGCGCCTGTGCCCCAAGACCTATGCGCTGCTGCAGGGCATCCCCTCGGTGAAGGCGGCGATGTTCGCCGAGCTGCCGCCGGGCGCGAAACTGAACCCGCACCGCGACCCCTTCGCCGGCTCCATGCGCTACCACCTGGGCCTGGCCACGCCGAACGACGACCGCTGCTTCATCGAAGTCGACGGCCAGCGCTACAGCTGGCGCGACGGCCAGGGCGTGATCTTCGACGAAACCTTCATCCACTGGGCCGAGAATACCAGCGGCCAGGACCGCGTGATCCTGTTCTGCGACGTCGAGCGCCCGCTGCGCTTCGGCATGGGCGCGGTCAACCGCTGGCTCGGCCGCACCATGATGACGGCCGCTGCCTCGCCCAACGAATCCGGCGACCAGACCGGCCTGGTGAGCAAGCTGTTCCGCATCTCGCACGTGATGGGCCAGTACCGCCGCCGCTACAAGGCCTGGAACAAGACGGCCTATAAAGCGACCAAGGTGCTGCTGGTGGTCGGTTTGGCCGCGCTGGTCTATTACATCTAAGCGCGTGTCCGGATAAAAAAATGGCGCGCCAGCCCGGGAGGGCGGCGCGCCGTTGTCGTTCCTGGAGCATTCAGAACGAAAATGGCATCCGGACCATCAAGGTGACGTCCGGCGTATCGCGCGTCAAACCGGCGCCGACCGACACGTTCAGGGTGCGCTGGTTGTTGAGGCGGTAGGAATAGCCCAGCAGCAGGGTGCCCAGCTGCATGCGCACCGAGCCCGGCAGCACCTGGCCGCCCTGCTTGGTGCGGCCCACCGAGTTGTGGTCGTAGCCGATACTGAACGACGCCTTTTCATTCAGCGCCAGGCCCATGCCGAAGTTAAAGCCGAACACATCGCCCGGCTTCACGTCGCCCAGGAATTCCTTTTCGCCGTTTTGCACCGTACGGTAGACGTTGCCGCGCTTGAAGTTATGGGTGTAGCTGAAGCTGCCGAAGAAGATTGCCGGATCGGAGGGCATCAGCCAGGTCAGGCTCGGCTGTACCGAGTAGAAGCCGGAGCCGGTCGGCAGGTCCAGCGGCAGCCCGGTGCCGGTCACGTTTTCGCCCACGCAGCGGGTCTGGCAGTCGGTCACCACCTGGAACGGATCGCGCCCGGTGCGCGACTTGAAGCGGAAGCCGCCGATGAAATACGGTTTTTCGACGCCGCCTTCGTTCAGCTGGTAGCGGTAGGCGAGCTCGACGTCGCCGATGCCCTTGCCGCTGGTATTGAAGGCGCGCTCGGCGGCGGTGCCGGTGAACAGTTCGCGGCTGACGGTGGCGTCGCTGCGGTAGGTATAGGGGATCTTGGCTTCCAGCTCGAGGCGGTTGTCGAAGCCGTAGCGGAAAGTGGCGGCGCCGGTGGTCGTGTTGCGCTTCACTTCGCGCACGTCCAGCAGGCCGATCAGCAGCGCCGGGATCACCGTGTAGCCGATCAGCGCCACCCGGTTGCTGGACGAGTAGCCATACTGGATCGAAGGCTCGAACACCAGTTTGCCGCGCGGCGTCAGCACGCCCGGGCTCTCGAAGATCGGCGCCACCTGCGGGGCGCGGCTTTCGGCGCTGGGCGGACGGCCGACCGTGGGGTTGGGGTTGATCGGCTGCGGCGACGGCGCCGGTGCGCCGTCCTGCTGCTGGCCCGCGGCGGCGATCGGCGCCGGGCCGGTCCCGCGCAGATTGTCGAGCTGGGTAGGCGCCGCGACGCCGCTCGCGCGCAGCTGGCGCTCCAGCTCGTCGACCCGTGCTCGTTGTTCTTCCAGCTGTTGTCGCATGATCTTCAGCTGTTCCATTAGATCGGGCGACTGCGCGCCGGCGGGGAATGCCGCCAGGACAAGGCTAACGCCAATCGCAAAGGACAGCGCTGGAATCTTAGGCATATTTTTTTTCTCCGGTTGCGCCATCACCTTCCTGTGATGGCAGAGTTTAAGGCGTTATTGAGCGTGGACTGGAAATTCATGCTCTGCAGCATTCCACGCGCATTCACGCTGGCGTTGATGATGGTCTGGTTGTTGATCAGCTGGTCGTTCAGGCTGTTCTGGATGATGGTCCCGCCCAGCACGTCGCGGCCGAGGGCGAGGTTGGCGGTGCCGATGCCGTTCTGGATCAGGCGCACCTGGTTTGCGGTATCGGCGGAGACCTTCGACATGCCGCTGGTCAGGGTGCCGAGGTCGCCCAGGTTGAGCTGGCTGCGTTCGACCACGTTGCCGTTGATCGTGACGATGCGGTCGATGCCCAGCGAGACGAGAAGTCCGCCGGGGATCAGGAAGCCGCCGCGCAGTTCGTCGAGCGCGGCCGGTTCGACCGGCTGCGTCGCATCGAAGCCGGCGACGGGGGCGTCCGCCCACCCCTGGCCCGCCGCTGCGGCGCTGGCCAGGAGGAAGCAGATCTTGAGGCTGAGGCGCATGGTATCTCCTCTAGAAATCGGTAGGCCCGAACTTCGGCAGGCCCATGGTGTCAATGCCGGTCCGGTTCACCGCGTCGCCCAGCGGCGCGCGTGGTGCGGCACGCCAGTCGGCGGTGAGATTGAACTGGGGCTTGTTCGGCGCTTCGTGGATCACGAACAGCAGCCGGGTCGGCCAGATGGATTCGAAATGTTCGCGCGTGATCGCGCGCGTGCCGCTGGACGGATCGCCCAGCAGGATGCGGCCGTTCTCCGCGCCCTTGACGACGACGAAGTGGTTGTAGCCCTTCTCGGAGATCAGGACGATGGCCGGCACGCCGGCGCTGACCAGTTTGTCGATCGGCTGGCGGAAGCCGTCGGCCTTGAAGCCGATGGAAGCCAGGTAGCGCTGCATGTCGAGCAGCGAAAAGCCTTCGCGGCGGATCTTGTCCTGGTCGCCCTGGTCCCACATGGCCTTGAAGGCGACGGTTTCGCTGATCGGGTAGCCGTAATGGTGGGTCAGCAGGGTGGCCAGCGCGGCCGAGCCGCAGCTGAAATCGTACTGCTGGCGCGTCGTGGAAACGAACTTCAGTTCCTTGAGGCTGTGAACCGGAACGTTGAAACGGGCGCCACCCACGATCGGCAGGTCGGCTGCGTTCGCGCAGGTGGCGCCCATTAGTGCGCACAAAAGGGGCAGGGCGCTAAGGTTCATTTGAATTGCACATTGATGATGGTGGCACTCTGGATCAGCACGTTCGCACCGCTGTTCTGGATGACCACCGGAATCCCCGACATATTCGAAAACGCACCGGAATCGATGGTATTGGCTCCGGTGACGACATTGGTGGCGCTGTTGCCCGTCACGACACCGTCCAGCTTCATGTCGTTCTTGGTTTCCGCGGCGCCGCCGCGTGACTGTTCGAGCTTGCCGAGGTCGGCCGCCGGTCCGAAATCGAGGCTGAGGCCGGCTTTTGCCGGGACTGCCGCCTGCGCTTCCTGCCGGGCAGGTTGCTGGGCGGCGCCGGACTGGCTGGCCTGCGCCTCGGCCGGTCCGGCCCAGGCCGGAGACGCCATCAGCGCAAGCACAGCAATGCTGCACAAGCGCCTGGCGACTCCCTGGTTGAATGAATGCTGCATTCTTTACCCCCGTTTGCTCTGATGCGATGAACGTCGAGCCCACTTCCGCCCCGCCGGGACGCGGCGGAAGTGGAGCTCAAGGCGCTATTACTGGCCGCCGACGTTCATGTTGCTCTGGACGTTGACGCTCTGCTGCACCAGAGAGGAGATGCCGGTGTTCTGGCTGATCACCATGATGCCCGCCGCGTTCTGGCCGGCGCCGCTCATGTTGTTCGACATGTTGAAGGTGCCGGCATTGACGCTGCTCGAGCCGCCGTTGCCGCCCGCACCCGCGCCGCCCAGGCCGCCGGTACCGTTGCCGGTGGTGATCGATGCCAGGTCGCCGCCACGGCCGGCAGTGCTGGTGCCGCCTGCACCGCCCGCGCCGCCTGCGCCGCCCGACGAGCCGCCGTTCGAGGCTGCGCCGCTGGATGCCGCGCCGGTCGCCGACGAGCCGCCTGCGCCGCCAGTGCCTGCGGTGTTCGAAGCCGCACCGCTGGCGCCGCCTGCCGCACCGGCCGCACCTGCACCGCCCGAGGCGCCCGCGCCGCCGGCAGCGCCGTTACCACCGGTGCCTGCCGTCGAGGTGCCGCTTGCACCTGCGCCGCCGGCGCCGGACGCGCCTGCAGTGTTGCCAGCGCCTGCACCGCCGGTGCTGGCATGGCCAGCGCCTGCTGCACCTGCGCCTGCGGTGGCTTCGCCACCGGCTGCGCCGGCACCTGCCGTGTTGGTGGCCGACGAGCCTGCACCACCTGCCGCACCCGCGCCGCCTGCTGCGCCTGCACCGCCTGCGCCGCCGGCTGCACCAGCAGCACCCGAGCCGCCCGCTGCGCCTGCACCGCCGGTGCCGGCGTTGCCGCCGGTGGAGTTACCAGCGGTCGAGCTGTTGGCGCCCGAGTTCACGCTGCCGCCGGTGGCGCTATGCGAGCCGCCGGTGGCCTCGCCGCCCGCACCGCCGGTGCCCGGGTTCGGATTGGTGCCGCCGCCTGCGCCGCCCATGCCGGCAGTCGCATTGCCGCCGCTGTTACGGGTGTTGCCGTTCGACGCGGCGTTCGAGCCGGTCGATGCGCCGGCATTGCCGCCGTCGCCGGCTGCGCCAGCCATGCCGCCTGCGCCGCCCGCTGCACCGGCGCCACCGTAGCCGCCTGCACCGGCCATGCCGCCTGCGCCGCCTGCCGCGCCCGAACCACCCGCGCCGCCGGCGCCGCCGGTGGCCATGCCGGTACGGCCGCCGTTGCCGCCGTCACCGCCCCAGGAGCCGCCGCCGTTGCCGCCGTTGCCGCCGGAATTGCCGCCGGCATAGCCGCCGTTGCCGCCCATGGCAGAACCACCGGCGCCGCTTGCGCCGCCGTAGCCGCCATTCGCGGTCGAGCCGCCGCCGGCTGCGCCGGAACCGCCCGACGCACCCGAGCCGCCGGCGCCACCGTAGCCGCCGTTGCCGCCCATGCCGCCGTTGCCGGTGGTCGAAGCGGCGCTGCTGCCGCCTGCGCCGCCCATGCCGGAGGTCGAGCCGCCCGAGGTCGCGCCGCCCGAGGTCGCCGAGCCGTTCGAAGCCACGCCGCCTGCTGCGCCTGCTGCTCCGTTGGCGTTGCCCGACGTGGCGCCTGCGCCGCTGGTGGCGCTCACGCCGCCGGCATTGCCTGCTGCACCTGCACCGCCGTCGCCACCGGCGCCGTTGGCGTTGCCGGTGTTGCTGGCGACGTTGCCGATGCCGCTCACGTTATTCCCCGAAACGTTGCCGGACAGGTTGGAGGTGGCGGTGGCGGTCGAGGTGTTGTAGGCGTTCGACAGGTTGGAGGTGGCGTTGCCGGTGTTCGAGGCAGCAGCGCCAACCCCGCTGGCCGTGGTGCGGCCGCGCTTGCCGTTGCTGTTGTCCGAATTGTCGGTGGTGCTCATGTTGCGGTTGTCGCTGTTGTCCGAATTGTCGGACATGTCGCGGTTATCGCTCATGTTGCGGTTGTCGTTATTCGAATTACGGGTGCTCTGGTCACGCGAGTCGCTCGTGTTGTTCGAATTGTTGGTGCTCTGGTTGCGCGAATCGCTCGTGTTGTTCGAGTTATTCGTGCTCTGGTTGCGCGAGTCGTTGTTCGAATCGCGGGTGGTGGTGTTGCCGGAGTTGCGGTTGGTGGTGTTGGTGGTGTTGTTGGTGCGGGTGGTGCTGTTGTCGTTGTTCGACGAATTCATGCTGTTGTTGCTGCGGTCGCTGCTGTCGGCGTTCGAGGTGTTACCGCTGTTGTTGGTGCTGTTGTTGCTGCTGTCGTTGGCGTTGGTCGTGTTGGTCGTGGTATTGGTGCTGCGGTTGCTGTTGTCGTGCGTGCTGTTGTTGCTGTTGTCGTGCGTACTGTTGTTGCTGTTGTCGTGCGTGCTGTTGTTGCTGCTGTCGCTCGTGTTGTTCGACGAGTTCATGCTGTTGTTGCTGCGGTTGCTGTTGTCGTTCGCGTTGCTGGTGTTCGTGCTGCTGTTGCTGTTGTCGTTCTGCGACGAGTTCATGCTGCTGTTGTTGCCGCTGTCGGTAGAGGTGTTGGTAGTCGTCATGTTGCGGTTCGACGTGACGGTGCTACCGCCGCGGGCCGTGATGTCATCGGCGGCCGATGCGCTCAGCGAGAAAGCGAGCGAGATGGCGGTTACGAGCAAAGTCTTGTTCATTCGATTTCCCCTCTGGGTGTGATTGGTTGGATAGATCGGCTGTAGCGCCGACACTTTTGTCTAATGCACAACCAATGCCAGCTACATAGATGAGTTCGCTAAGTACTTGTTTTTGTTGACTTTGTGCGTATCGTCCTACGAGTCTGTCAGTCATATTCCGGCATGAATCGCCGAATTTGCCGAAGAACTGTTCCAACTCTGGTACAGGTCTGTCCACTTGTGTCCGGCAACGTACGCTTGGAAGTGGACACAGTGTCACACCTTGTTACAGCTGTTAAGGGCTCAGGGACGCATGTTGTGTTTGCTCAGAAGCCGGTACATGGTGGTGCGCGAAACGCCCAGGTCGCGTGCGGCGCGGCTCACGTTCTGGCCGCTGCGTTCGAGGCAATCGCGCAGCGCGCTGCGCTCCGAACGGGCGCGCGTGTCTTCCAGCGCGGCGGACATCGGCGCCGGTATCCCGCGTGTCAGACCGAGGTCTTCGGGCGTGATCAGGCGCCCATCCGACATCACCATCGCGCGCCGCACCCGGTTGATCAGTTCGCGCACATTGCCCGGCCAGCCGTGGTCGAGGATGGCGGAGATCGCGCGGTCCGAGAAGCCCTTCAGGCGCGGCGCTTTCTCGCTCGCATACAGCTGGAAGAAGTGCTCGGCCAGCGCCACGATATCCTCGCGGCGGTCGCGCAGCGGCGGCACCGTGACCGGCAGCACCGCCAGGCGGTAGTACAGGTCTTCGCGGAATTCGCCCTTGTCGACGGCCTGCTGCAGCTGCACGTGCGAAGCGGCGATCACGCGCACGTCGACGCGGATCTGGCGCGTGCTGCCGACCCTGCAGATGGTCTTCTCCTGCAGGAAGCGCAGCAGGTTGGCCTGCAGGTCCTTCGGCAGGTCGCCGATCTCGTCCAGGAACAGGGTGCCGCCGTCGGCCGACTCGATCAGGCCGGCCTTGCCGCGGGTGGCGCCGGTGAAGGCGCCGCGCTCGTAGCCGAACAGCTCGGACTGGATCAGGGTGGGGGAGATGGCGCCGCAGTTGATCGGCACGAAGGGTCCGGCCGCGCGCTCCGAACCGGCATGGATGGCCTGCGCGGTGAGTTCCTTGCCGCTGCCGCTCTCGCCCCAGATCAGGACCGGCGCCGCGACCTTGGCGACACGCTCGATCTGGGCCCGCAGGCGCACGATCGCATCGCAGTGCCCGATCAGCGGCGAGTCGGCGTTGCCGTGGTCGATCAGCTGCTGGCGGCGGCGCTTCAGCATGGCCCAGCCATGCGCGTGGCCCAGGGTGTACGAGAGCCGGACCGGATCGGCCGGCGCGGTATGGTAATCGCACAGGTGCTCGACCACCAGCTCGCGGTAGGGTGTCGATTCGAGATCGCGCGGGCTGAACACGCCCACCCATTGCATATTGCCGTGGCGGCGCAGGAAGGTGTCGATATCGCCCGGGCGCTGCTGTTCGCGGTCGTGCATCAGCAGGCCGACAAGGTAGTGGCTGTTACGTAGTTCGCGCGCGGCCTCGGCCAGGCTCGTGACGCTGCAGATCTCCCAGTCCGGCATGGTGTCGCACAAGAGTGCGTCGGTATCCACATGCGCGGGGGCGATGCACAACAGGCGTTTGTGTGCCATCTATCCTCCATGTAAAACAGGTGCGTCAATCCCGCGGACGCGGCAACCATCCATGAAGACCGGCGCAACAGTGCGTAAAAATTGTAACTTCTTGTAGGACTACATGCCGTTCAATAGCCATGAGGAAATAAACATTCGTCAATTGGCGTTTATGCAATATTATGCCCCGCGTTTCTGAACGGTGGCGGACGATACGAACCACGTCTGCCGAGGGAGAAAGCATGAATTTCCCGATATCGGGCAAGGCTATTCTGATACCCGAAAGTTACAGGCGGGTAAGGAAGCGGCGCGCACGAAGGCGCGCGCGGCGGAAGAAGATGTGATGGGAAAGATACTGAACGGTGTAGTCCTGCGCGGACTACCGTTGCCACACCGAAAGGATCGGTGTGGCCCGAGGGTGCAGTCGCGGCTCAAGCGCGCGGGCGGGTGCGGTGGAAAACCAGGGGGCTGTAGGGGATGGCCGAAGGGGGCGGCGAGTTCAGGATATGCGGCTTCATCGCGCCGATGATGTGCATCTCGCAGGGCTTGCAGTCGAATTTCAGGGTATAGCGCTCGTCGCCGCTGACCAGGGTCATCGGTTCCGCGCGGACCTGGCCCTGCACGCCCTGCACACCCTTGGCCTGCTTCGGGCACAGGTTGAAGGAGAAGCGCAGGCAGTGCTTGGTGATCATCAGCGACACCTCACCCGGCTCCTCGTGCGATTCGTAGGCCGCGGCGATCAGCTGCACGCCGTGCTTGTGGTAGAAGGCGCGCGCCTTCTCGTTGTAGACGTTGGCCAGGTAGCTGAGCTGGGCTTCCGGATACACCGCCGGCGGCTCGGCGGCCGGTGCGCGCTCCGGGCGTTCCCAGTTCGCCAGGCGCGCAGCCTCGTGGGCAGCGACGGCGTCGCGGCGCAGCGCGTTGATGGCGCTGGACGGCACGAACCAGGGCCGCGAGAGCTGCAGTTCGATGCTGCGGGCTTCGAACATGGTGTTGCCGAGCTTGCCGAGGCTGGTGCGCAGGCTGGCGCCGGCCTGTTCCGCCTGCTGGGCCGGCTGCAGGACCAGGGCGGCATCGGCGTGGCTCTTGATGCCGTCTTCGTCCGTGATACTCAGGCGCAGTCCATTCGGCAATTCCGACAAATTCAGGTCGACCGCCACCCGGCGTTCCGAGGATTTCTTGGTCAGCGCCGATTCCCACTGGTGGTCGCGGTTGCGACTTACCGCCGTGCCGACCTTCAGCCCGGCCAGGCTGGACACCGGCTCGTTCGGGAACACGCGCCAGCGCTGGCTTTCGGCAGGATCGCCTTCAATCGCGCCCAGCTTCTGCACGGTATTCGCCTGGATGCCGACGGTGTCGCGCTTGTGCATGTAGTTCAGGCCGTCGCCGTTGGCCATGGCCGCATTGGTGAGCAGGTCGAAATTGTCGCCGCCGAGGCGCGTGACGGTGCCCAGCTCGACGCCGACGTACTTGGGCGAATCGAAGGCGCCGATGGTCTCCTTGCGGCCGGTGGCGAAATAATCGGTGTGGCCACGGTGGAAGTTTTTATCCACGTCGGGCGTGAACATGATGTCGGTGCGGCCGCTGGAGGCTGCCGCCAGTTCCGGGCGGCGCTCCAGGATCTCATCCAGCAGCAGCCGGTAATGGGCGGTGATGTTTTTCACATAGCCCATGTCCTTGTAGCGGCCCTCGATCTTGAAGGAGCGGATGCCGGCGTCGACCAGTGCTTCCAGGTTGCGGCTCTGGTCGTTGTCCTTCATCGACAGCAGATGCTTCTCGAAGGCGACCACGCGGCCCTGGCCGTCCGACAGCGTGTACGGCAGGCGGCATGCCTGCGAGCAGTCGCCGCGGTTGGCGCTGCGGCCATTGTCCGCGTGCGAGATATAGCACTGGCCCGAGAAGGCCACGCACAGGGCGCCGTGGATAAAATATTCCAGCGGCGTCTCGACCTGGGCGCGGACCGCCCTGATCTGCTCGATGGTCAGCTCGCGCGCCAGCACCAGCTGCGAGAAGCCGACCTGGCTGAGGAACTTCGCCTTCTCGACCGTGCGGATGTCGCACTGGGTCGAGGCATGCAGCTGGATCGGCGGCAGGTCCATCTCCAGCAGGCCCATGTCCTGGACGATCAGGGCGTCGACGCCCGCGTTGTACAGGTCCCAGATCTGCTGGCGCGCGGTTTCGAGCTCGGCGTCGTGCATGATCGTGTTCATGGTCACGAAGATGCGCGAACGGTAGCGGTGCGCGAACTCGACCAGCGCCGCGATGTCCTCCAGCGGATTGCTGGCATTGTGGCGGGCGCCGAAGGCCGGCCCGCCGATGTACACCGCGTCCGCGCCATGCAGGATGGCTTCGCGGCCGATCTCGGCGGTTTTGGCGGGGGACAGCAGTTCGAGCTGGTGGGCGAGCAGGGACATGGCGGCTTTTGTGCGGAGGGTGCGAAAGGCGGAAATTATAGTCGGATCAAGGGTTTATGTCACCGCGCGAGCCTGTAAAATACGGCTTTGCACCAGTACCTACAGAACATCCGCATGGAAACCAACGATCAACGTTATCTCGTCCAGCAAAACAAAATCGCTGACGACGCCAAAGCCGCTCCCGTCTTCGCCAAAGTCATGCGCAGCAAGGAAGGCAAGTTCGAAGGCGTATCCTTTATCAAGAACAAGGAAAAGGCGACCGTCATGACGGTCGCCGAGGCCCAGGAAGCCGTCGACTGGGCGACCAAAAAGAAGGGCAACGCCAAGGACTACGTGACGAAGATCATTTGCGTCGGGCAATAAGCGTTAGCGGTCTGTGGTGGACAGTAAATATGCCAGTGGATTTCGGGGCGCTAGGAACCATTCGACGCCAGCTTTTCGCGCTTGTGTTCCTTGTACATGAAAAGCGCCGCCGCGGCCGAGGCCAGCAGCAGGACGACGCTCGCCGCATCGACCCCGACATGCACGCGAACTTCCACTTTTACGTCTTTCATCTGCTCTCCTGTCATTGCATCGCCTCGATCCGCACCGCAATCGACTTCGCCGCCGGCACATAACTCTCCTTCGCGTAATGCCACAGCGGCAGCAGCGGATTGCACTCGGGGTAGTAGCCGGCGATGCAGCCGGGCGGCACCGGGTATTCCATCACCTTCAAACCGTCCACCCGCCGCTCGACGCCGTCGTCGGTGGCGGTCAGCGCGCTGACCCTGGCGCCGTCCTGCAGTCCGCGCGCGTCCATGTCCGCCTTCGACATGAAGATGACCATGCGGTCGCCGCTCACGCCGCGGAAGCGGTCGTCCAGGCTGTAGATCGTGGTGTTGAACTGGCCGTCGCTGCGCACCGTGAACAGTCGCAGGGTGCCGGCGCGCTCCTTCATGTCCGGATCGACCGTCAGGCTGTCCGGCACCGTGAAATTCGCCTTGCCGGTTGGCGTCTTCCATTCGCGATGGGCCGCGGCGACCGGCTTGCGGAAGCCGCCCGGCGTCCACATCCGCGCATTGAAGTCGTGGAAGATGTCGGGGTAAGTCTCGGCGATGGCGTCGCGGATCTTGCTGTAGTCGGCTACCCAGGCATCCCAGTCGACCTTCGGGTTCGGGTCCAGCAGCGCCTTCGCCAGGCCGGCCACGATGGCCGGTTCCGACAGCAAGGTGCTGGCCGCCGGCTCGGCCATGCCCTTCGAGCCGTGCATGCAGCCGGTCGAATCCTCGACCGACACCGCCTGCTCGACCCCGCCCTGCACGTCTTTCTCGATCCGCCCCAGGCAGGGGAGAATGTAGGCGGCCTGGCCATGGACCAGGTGGCTGCGGTTGAGTTTGGTCGAGATCTGCACCGTCAGCGGCAGCGCGCGCCAGGCGGCTTCCATGGCCCCGTGGTCGGGCACGGCGCGCACCAGGTTGCCGCCCAGGCTGACCAGGGCCTTCACTTTTCCGCCCTGGATGCCTTCGCAGGCCTCGACCGTGTTCAGGCCCTTTTCGCGCGGCGGCTCGAAGCCGTAGAGTTCCTTCAGCTTGTCGAGCGGCGCCAGCTCGGGCTTTTCGGTGATGCCGACCGTGCGCTGGCCCTGCACGTTGGAGTGGCCGCGCACCGGGCAGATGCCGGCGCCCGGCTTGCCGATATTTCCGCGCAGCAGGAGCAGGTTGACCAGCATCTGGATGTTCTGCACGCCGTTGCGGTGCTGGGTCAGGCCCATGCCGAACACGCCGATCACGGCGTTCGAGGCCATGTAGACGCGGGCGGCATCGCGGATGTCCGCGCGGTCCAGGCCGGCCTCCTGCTCGATCTCGCTCCAGGTGGTCGCGCGCACCTTGTCGACGAAGGGGCCGAAGCCCTGGGTGTGCTCGGCGATGAAGGCGGTGTCGACCGCCGGCGGGTCGCCGCGCTTCTGCGCCGCGTCTTCCTCTTCCAGCACGGCCTTGCACAGGCCCATCAGCGCAGCCGTGTCGCCGCCCGCTTTCAACTGGTGGTACCGGGTGCTGATCGGGGTCTCGGCGCCGCTCAGCATTTCCAGCGGCGACTGCGGATTGGTGAAGCTGACCAGGCCGCGTTCGCGCAGCGGGTTGAAGGTGATGATGGGCACGCCGCGCTTGCGCGCTTCCTGCAGCTGGTGCAGCATGCGCGGACTGTTCACGCCCACGTTCTGGCCGAAGAACACGATGCAGTCGGTCTTTTCGAAGTCATCGAGAACCACGGTGCCGATCGGCACGCCGATGCTCTTGGGCAGCGCCACCGAAGTACTTTCGTGGCACATGTTGGAGCTGTCCGGCAGGTTGTTGTTGCCGTACATACGCGCCAGCAACTGGTACATGTAGGAAGTTTCCAGTGAAGCGCGGCCGGAGCTGTAGAAGACCACGCTCTTCGGGTCCAGCTTGCGCAAATGGGCGCCGATTTCGCTGAAGGCCTGGTCCCAGCCGATCTCCAGGTAGCGGTCGGACGCGGCGTCGTAGCGCAGCGGCACGGTGATGCGGCCGGCGGCTTCCAGGTCGTGGTCGTGCCAGCGTTCGAGATCGCGCACCGTGTGCTTGTCGAAGAAGTCCTTGCCGATGTGCTTGCTGGTGACTTCCCAGGCCGTGGCCTTGGCCCCGCTCTCGCAGAACTCGGCCGGGTGCGGGTGCGCGGGCTTGGCCCAGGCGCAGCTGACGCAGGCATAGCCGTCCGGCTTGTTTTGCTTGAGCAGCAGTGCGGCGCGCTGCGGCGGCACTTTTTCCTCCAGGAGGATGCCGCCGACTTCCTTCAGCGATCCCCAGCCGCCAGCCGGGATCTTCGGTTCATGGCCGCTGTCTTCCTTTTCCATAGCTTTCCGTCCTCAAAGCTGCCGCCGCTGGGCGCGAAGTCGCCAGCATGACGCTGCGCATGTGCGTTGTCTGTGCGGCGTAGCACAGAGCGCCGACCCGGCGGCTGTCAGGATCGAGGGCCGATTACCTACCAGGCCAAACCCATGAACGCTCCCGCTGAAATCCGCCCGATCCCGTATTCCCCGGCTGTCGAAGTGCCCGAAGACAAGGAAGCCGAGACGGTTTTCGACCTGAAGGACACGATGCACAGCATCTCCGTGAAGACCTACGAGGATTCCGGCCATGCGATCCGCAGCGTGCATGCCAAGACCCACGGCCTGCTGGTCGGCGAATTGAGCGTGCTCGAAGGCTTGCCGCCGGCCTACGCCCAGGGCCTGTTTGCCCAGCCGGGCAGCTATCCGGTGGTGCTGCGCCTGTCCACCACGCCGGGCGACATCCTCAGCGACGACGTCTCGACCCCGCGCGGCATGGCGCTGAAGGTGGTCGGCGTGCCGGGCGTGCGCGTCGACGGCAGCGAGGGCGATGCGACCCAGGACTTCGTGATGGTGAATGGCCCGGTGTTCGCCGCCCCGACCGCCCGTAAATTTGCCGGCAACGCGAAACTGCTGGCCTCGACCACCGACAAGGCGCCCAACCTGAAGCGCCTGTTCTCGGCGGTGGCGCGCGGCGCCGAGAAGGCGATCGAAGCGGTGGGCGGCGAAAGCGCCACGCTGAAGTCGCTGGGCGGCCATCCGGAGACGAACCCGCTGGGCGAAACCTATTTCAGCCAGGTGCCGATCCTGTACGGCGACTACATGGCCAAGGTGTCGGTGGCGCCGGTTTCGTCGTCCTTGACCGCGCTGAAGGATGCGCCGGTCGACCTGAAGGACAAGCCGGACGGCCTGCGCGACGCGGTCGTCGAATATTTTTCGGCCCAGGGCGGCGAATGGGAGCTGCGCATCCAGCTGTGCACCGATCTCGACAAGATGCCGATCGAGGACGCCTCGGTCGAGTGGCCGCAGGAACTCAGCCCCTACGTGGCCGTCGCCCGCCTGCGCCTGGCGCCGCAGCAGGCCTGGAGCGAGGAACGTGCGCGCCGCATCGACGAGGGCATGCAGTTCAACCCCTGGCATGCACTGGCGGCGCACCGGCCGCTCGGCTCCGTCATGCGGGTGCGCAAGGATGTGTACGCAATGTCGAAGCGTTTCCGCGCCGAGCGCAACGGTATGGAGATCAGCGAGCCGCGCGACCTGGACGGTCTTCGCAGCGTTTAGACGTTGACCAGCGCCAGCAGTTCCTTGCGATCGTCGGCGCGCTGGCACTGGGCGGTCGTGCGGTCCCACAGCAGGAACATGCCATAGGCCCAGTTGGACACCAGTTCGGTCTCGGAAGCCGGCTTGGCCGTCGCGCCTTCCAGCAGGCGCAGGATCTCGGCGCGCGCGAGGGTCGTCAACTGCTCGTAGTTCCAATCGTCCTTCGGCATCATCTTCTGGCGCGCGCGGTAGCGGCGGGCGCGTTCCGCATCGCTGAGCTTGTCGGCCTTGGGCGGACGGCCGCGCTTGCGGGCTGCGGCGGCCTCGAGGGCGAGTTCGATGGTGCGTTGGTCTTCCGGCTGTTTCATTGCGGTGGCGCTGGTTGGCATTTCATCACATTATTCGTGATGAGTTACATTAAGGCAAGCTCGAATTGCGTGACGCGTCACGGATTTGTGACGCCGGGTCACAAATCCCTCAGCGCGGTGCGATGGCGCCGCGGTAAAGCGCATCGGTGATGCGTTCCTGGAAGCGCGCTTCGGACGAGAACCTGCCGGGCTGCTTGTCCGGATCGGCGCCGACGCCGGTGCTCACGTAGATCATGCCATCGCGTTTTTCGGGATCGAACACGAACAGCGCGTTCAGGCCCCAGGACCAGCCGAGGTGGCCGACGCCCTTGAAGCCGCCGCTTTCGACCAGGCGGTCGCCGCTGGCGTGGCCATCCCGGACGATGCTGGTATCCGTGAACTGCTGGTTGCCCAGGCCCCAGGCGTGATACAGGCCGCGGTAGCTGCCGCCGTCGCCGTTGGCGCTGCCGTTCGCGCCGGCCGGGTGCAGGGTCCACTGGCGGGCGAACATGTTTTTGACCGTCTGCGGCGCCAGGATCTGCTTGCCCTTGCTCCGGCCGCCATTCATCAGCATCAGCATGATCTGCGCGAGATCGGCGGTGGAGATGCGCAGGCTCCCTTGCGGACCGAAGATGGTGCCGTTGGCGCCCGCCTCGTATTCCGGGAGCCTGCCCGGCGCGGTCGGTGCCACGACGCCGAAATCGTCGGTCTGGGCGACCCAGGGACCTTGCGGATCCCAGGCTTCGGCGCCGTCCCTTTCGCGTTTCCGGTACAGGGTGGCGACGTCCTGTTCCCGCGCCGGCCCAAAATCCTCCAGGTAGAAGCCGGCCTTCAATCCCATCGGATCGAAGACCAGGCGGCGCATCAGGCGGTCGAAGCGCTCGCCGGTGGCCGCTTCCATGAGCGTGGCGATCACGCCCCAATTGAAATTCACGTATTCGAACCAGGCGCCCGGCGCGTGGTCCGCGCTCCACATCGCGCCCTTGCCGTAATGGCTGCCGCCCGGCAGAAGCACCTCCTTCAGACCGACCTCGGGTTCGAACTTGAAGCCGCCCGCGTCGCGCAGCGAGGACGTGTGCGTGAGCAGCATACGCAGCGTGATCGGGCGGTCGGGAAAATGCGGATTGCGCAGGCGATAGCCGAGCACATCGCCGATGTCGGCATCGAGCGACAGTTTTCCCTGCTCGACCAGCTTCATGGCGCCCAGCGTGGTCACGAATTTCGAGACCGACGCGACCTTGAACAGTGTCTCGTCGTCGATCGGCTGCGCCGGCGCGCCGGCGGTGGCGATGCGCTTGGCGCCGAAGTGCCGGCGATAGACGACCTCGCCGTGGCGGATCGCCACCACGGACAGGCCGGGCAATGGCATCGCGGGATCGTTCACGATCGCCTGCAGTTGGCGGGTGAGGGCGGCGGCTCGCGCTTCCGGCAGCGGGCTGGCCGGCGCACCGCCGGCGGCGATCGCCAGGGCGGCGGCAAGCATCATGGCGATTTTGTTGTGACGCATCACGATATTCAAGAGTCCAGTGGAATGATCTCGTCGTCCAGCCCCGGCGTGCAGCCCGGACCCAGCGCTTCCCAGCCGCGGTGCACGACGATGTGCCGCGTGTCGTGGCACAGCTCCACGCGCCGCGCCTGTGGCGAACGGCGGTGCACGAAATCTTCGATGGAGGCCGGCACGCTGACCCGCAGCGCCATCGCGTAGATGTCGTCGACCGGGTGGTCGTCCACGTGCACCAGCGGGACGAACTGGCCGGCGAACATCAGCCAGCGCGAACGCAGCCTGACCGGGCCGGCTTCGTACCCCTGCTCGCGCAGCCAGGCCTGGGCGTGTTCGCGCGGCTTCTCCCGGCTGCCGATGGCGCCCCAGGCGCTGGCCAGGATCTCGGCCACCCACTGGTTGCAGTTCTGGTAGCGCGTGCCGAAGGCATAGGCGTTGGCGCTGTAGCGGCCGGCCAGCAGGGCCAGCGCCAGCGGTTTATTGCGCGCGGCCTGCTCCAGCCGGCCGGCATCGTCGGGATCGAGGAAAACCAGCGAGACGTGGCCCTGGCCAGGCGCATCGGCGCCCAGCGCGAATCCCGGCACGCCCTGGTCGAACAGCCGCGGACGCGATTCGTCGCAGGCATAATAGAGCTGGCGCACGGTCCAGGCGCTGTCTTCGTCCTTCAGGGCGACGCCGGCGTGCGAATACAGCAGATCGAAGCGGCTCAGGTCCAGGCCCGCGCGCGAAATCAGCGCCACGCTTTGCTGCGAGGCCTCGAGTTCGCGCTTGACCGCGCCGGCAAAGCGCAGCACGCGGTCCTGCTCGGCGGCCGTGACTTCCTTGCCGCGTTCGCAAAACGCCGGGATGCCGGCCCACGCCGCGCCGCTGGCGCCGAGGCAGATCGCGGCCAAAGCGGCGGCCGCGAGGCGCGACAGCATCAGATGGCGACCTTGCGCGAGCCCAGTTCGCGGTACCAGTCGTCCTGCAGCGCCAGGTAGAACGGCTGCTTCGTGTCGGCGTAGGCGAATTCGTAGCCGTACACGCGCTCGTTCACGTGCACGATGGCGCCGCTGCCCATGCTGCGCGCGGCCAGCGCGCGGTCCGGCACATCCAGCGTGAAGTCCTGGGCGGCCGTGCCGGCGACCGGACGCAGGGTCAGGCGCGTGGTCTCGCCCTTGGCCGGGGCCTGGGCGATGTCGATCACTCGATAGTCGCCGGCGGTGACGCGGCGGTCGCGGTTCGAGCTGTTGCTGGAGCCGCCGATCGAGTCGGAGATGCTGCCGGAGGAGGCGGAACCGGCGCTCGAGGCGGACGAGGCGACACTGTCGGCGTGGGCGGGGATGGCGATGGCGGCGCCGAGTGCGGCGAGCACAGCACCGCTGCGGAGGATGGACTTGATCATGGGCGTGTTCCGTGTTTCGGCTTTGGATAGCGCATATCGTACATGCATCAGGCCGGGCTGCACAGATTGCCCGGGTCGATTTGCGTGATCCGTCACGCGAAATTACTGCGCCTGTGGCGCCAACACCGGCGCCGCCGCCTTCGCACCCCACCACTTCTTGTAGTTGGACGCATACGCCCCAGACCTGACATAGTCCGCCACAAACCCGTTCACGAACTTCAGCAGCGCCGGATCCCCCTTCGCCATCGCAATCCCGATCGGCGTATTCCCATACATTGCCGGCAAAGTCTCCAGCTCCCCGTTCTTGCTGGCCAGGTAGTCGAGCAGCGAGGAATCCTCGACCCCGGCATCGACCCGTTTCTGCTGCAGCAGCAAAACGCCGTCCGGCGCGAAGTTGTCGGTGTAGACGATGACGGCCTGCGGCGCCGACTTCTTCAGGAAGGCATCCGCCGTGGTGCCGCGGCCGACCACGACGCGCTTGCCGTTCAGGTCCGCCAGCGTCTTCACGTGCGCGCTCTTTTGCGCGATCACGCGCAGGCCGGCCTGGTTGTAGGGAATGGAAAAATCCACCACGCGCGCACGTTGCGGCGTGATCGAGACGTTGGCCACCACCAGGTCGAGCTGCTTCGACATCAGCATCGAGATGCGCGCGTCCGAGGACACATCCGAAAACCTGACAGGCACGCCGAGCCTTGCCGCCAGCGCTTTCGCCACGTCGACGTCATAGCCGACCGGTTCGTTGGCGGCGTTGCGGAAGCCCACAGGCTCGCCGCCCAGCGAGACGCCGATCCGCACATAGCCGCGCGCCTTGATGTCTTCGATGCGGCCGGCCCGGGCCGAGGCTGCGGCCAGGATCAGGGCCACGGCGGCTACATATTTAAAGCTTTGCATGTCTCGTCCTTTCAGGGTTCGATCGTGGCGGCGACGCGCAGTTCCGGCGCGGCCATGCGCTCGTCCCAGTACCAATAACGGATCTCTTCGTCGCAGCGGTAATTGACCACCTGGTGCTTGCCCTGGGCGTCGATCGCGTGGATGACGACACCGGCCAGGAAGCCGGTCTTCAGCTCGGCCAGCTCTTCCACCGCGAGCTTGACCGCGTCTTCGAGCGTGTAGCCGAGCCGCATCGCCAGCACGATGCTGCGCGAGGTCGAGCAGCGCATGGTCATCTCGCCGGTGTGGGTGCAGGCGGCGGCGCCGTAGCGGCTGTCCGCGTAGAAGCCCGCGCCCGGGACCGGCGAATCGCCCAGGCGGCCCGGGTACTTCCATGCCCAGCCGGAGGTCGAGGTGACCACGCCGATATTGTCGCCGGCGTCGACGCCCAGGAAGACCGTGGTGTCGCGCACGCGTTCTGGATCGGTGATCGTGTTGCTGAGCGGCGCCAGCGGAATGTCGGGAAAGGCCGCCCGCTGTTCCGGCGACATCTCATTCTGCAGGCGCTCCCACCAGACCCGCTTGCTGTCCGGGTGCAGCACCTCGTCGACGGCGAAACCGCGCTCGGTCGCGAAGCGTCGCGCGCCAAGCCCCGTCAGCATCACGTGCGGCAGGTGCTTCATGACCTCGTGCGCCAGCGCGGAGACAGGCAGCGTG
The DNA here is from genome assembly GCF_042656905.1 of Massilia aerilata. Taxonomy (NCBI): domain Bacteria; kingdom Pseudomonadati; phylum Pseudomonadota; class Betaproteobacteria; order Burkholderiales; family Oxalobacteraceae; genus Massilia; species Massilia aerilata. The sequence continues at coordinate 244,782 of NZ_JBHSMZ010000001.1, read as the reverse complement.
GCCGGCACCGCGCCGACCGCGCCGACTTCGCGCGTGGTGCCGTCCATGACGCCGGCGTCGAATTCCATCTCGCCCAGCATGTTCGGCCAGCCGCCGTAGCCGACGCTGCGCACCCGGGCTTCGCGTTCAACCCTGGCGATGCCGCTCACCATGGCATCGATGCCCGCGCCGCCTTGTTTCAACAGCGCCACGCTGGTGTCGAAGCCGGGCCAGGCCTCGGCATTTGCCAACAACATTCTCATGACTTGCTCATCTTCGATAAAAATTGGGCGATACGCGGCTGCGCAAAGCCGCCTTCCGCGGCAAAGAACTGCGCGGTCGGCAGGTCGGCCAGCAGGCGGCCCTGGTCAAGGAACACGATGCGGTTCGAGATCTGGCGGGCGAATGCGATTTCGTGGGTCACGAACAGCATCGTGGTGCCGCTCGCGGCCAGCTTGGCCAGTATATTCAACACCTCGGCCGTCATCTCCGGATCGAGCGCGCTGGTGACTTCGTCCAGCAGCAGGTAGCGCGGCTTCATCGCCAGCGCGCGGCAGATGCCGACCCGCTGGCGCTGGCCGCCGGAGAGCTGGGCCGGCCAGGCATCCGCGCGATCAAGCAGGCCCACGGAGGCCAGCAGTTGGCGTGCTTCCTCCTCGGCCTGGCGCCGCGGGGTTTTCAGCACTTCGATCGGCGCCAGCGTAATGTTCTGCAGCGCCGTCATGTGCGGATACAGGTTAAACAGCTGGAACACGGTGCCGCAGCAGCGGCGCGCGCGCTGCAGCTGTTTCGCATCGTCGACCCGGTTGCCGTCGACGGCAATGGCGCCGCCGTCGAGCGGTTCGAGGCCGTTGATGCAGCGGATCAGCGTCGATTTGCCGGAGCCGCTGGCGCCCAGGATGGACACCACCTCGCCCGGCGCGATGCGCAGGTCCACGCCATCCAGCACGGTGTTGGCGCCGAAGCGCTTGACGACGCCTTCGATAGCGATCATTTACAAACCCTTCCATTGACCATGCGCGCGCAGGCGCACTTCCGCGCGGGCGCAGGCCCCGGCGATCAGCCGGGCCATCAGGTAATACAGCAGGCCGATCACGGTCCAGACGATGAAGGGCTTCAAGGTGCGCAGGTTCAGGATCGCGCCCGCCTTGGTCAGGTCGACCACGCCGATCACCGAGATCAGCGAAGTCACCTGCAGCTGGTTGACCAGCAGCCCGGCCAGCGGCCCGAGGCTGAAAGCCGCCGCCTGCGGCGCGACGATGCGGCGCAGGGTCTGCCAGCGGCTCAAGCCGAACACGCGCGCCGTCTCCAGCTGCTCGCGTCCGACCGATTCGATGGCGGACACCGCGATCACATACATGAAGGCCGCCGTGTTCCCGGACAGCGTGATGAGCGCGGCCTGCACCGGGCTCAAGTCCGTCTCGAGCAGCACGGGCAAGCCGAAGAAGACCAGGAAGAGCTGCACCAGCACCGGCGAATTCTTCAGCAGCTCGGCGACCAGCGCCGCCAAGGGCGCCAGCAGCCGCACGCGGTAATAGCGCAGCAGCGCCCAGGCCAGGCCGATGATGGAACCGATCAGCGTGGTGGCGGCGAACAGCGCGGCGGAAACGCCCAGGCCCTGCAGCAGCAGGACCAGATCGTGCGGTGTGAAATCGGTATAGCGCATCGGGCCTCGTCGTCAGTAAATGCGCCTGTTCAAACGGCGGTGCAGCGCGCCGGCCGACAGCGACACCAGCCAGGTCAGCACGGCATACAGCAGCAGGACCAAGGCGTAGACCTCGAAGGGCTGGAAAGTGTCGGCGGCGATGATCTTTGCGCTGCCGGTCAGCTCGTTCAGCGTGATCGCCGACAGGATCGACGAAGTCAGGATCAGGTTCACGAACACCGAGCCCAAAGGCCGCAAGGCGCTGCGCAGCGCGATCGGCAGCACGATGCGGCGGGCAATGGCGAAGCGCGACAGCCCGCTGACCTGGGCCGCCTCCAGCACCCCGGGCTCGATCGCCAGGATGCCCGAGCGGATCGCGTCGGAACTGAAGGCACCACCCGCCAGCGACAGCGCCAGCACGCCGGTGCCGAAGGCGCTCAGCTGGACGCCGATTTCGGGCAGCCCGTAGAACAGGAAGAACAGCTGGACGATGAAGGGAACGTTGCGGAAGATGTCGACGTAGACCTCGGCCACGCGCCGGGCCAGCGGCAGCGCCGCGGTGCGCATCAGGGCCGCCGGCACGCCCAGGGCCAGGCCGCCGGCAAGGGCCAGCGCGCAGGCGAGGGCGGTCAGCCGGGCGCCGGCCGCCAGGTCGCCGGCATAGGGCGCAAGAGGTGCAAGATCGAAGCTCATCCGGCCGAGTGTCACATACGCGGCCTTGCATTTCAAGCAAAAGGCGGCGTCAGGCCCGCAGTTTAGCTTTCAGCGCGGCGACTTTAGCGCTGGCGGTCTGGCGCCGCGCGCCGCTATCGAAGCCGAAGGCCAACACCTGTGGCGATGCCGGTGGCAGCGGCGCCGAGCAGGATGCGTGGATGTCGGTCAGCGGCAGCCGCGCACGCAGCAAGTCCAGGTTGCCGGCGTCGATGCCGGCGCCGGGCATGATCGCGATGCGGCCGGCGGCGGCATCGAAGCAGCGCCGCAGGCCTTCGATGCCTTCCAGCGCGCTCCTGGCGCCGCCGGAACTCAGGATGCGTTCGAAGCCCAGGTCGATGGCCAGCCGGGTGGCCTGCGCCAGGTCCGGGCTTAGGTCGATGGCCCGGTGCAGCGTGCAGCGCAGCCCATGGTCCATCGCGCGGCGCAGCAGCCGTTCGAGGGTTCGTGCGTCCAGTTGGCCGTCCGGCGTCGATGCGCCCAGCACCACGCCTTGCAGGCCGGCGTCGGCGACGGCGGCGATTTCGTCCAGCATCAGCCGGGTCTCGAGCGCGTCGAAGCAGAAGTCGCCGCCGCGCGGGCGGATCATGGCCACCACCGGCACCGGGCTGGACGCCGCCGCGCGCAGCAGGCCGGCGCCCGGCGTCAGGCCGCCGACGTCGAGGGCGCTGCACAATTCGATGCGGTCGGCGCCGCCGTCGAGCGCCGCGGCCAGGCCGTGGACATTGTCGACGCAGACTTCCAGCGCGATCGCCTCAGGCATGCGCGCCGCCCAGCTTGTCGAGGCCCAGCCAGGCCGCGCCGATCAATCCCGGTTCCGCGCCGGCCTGGCCGGGCACGACGATGGGCTGGCCGGTCTTGCGCAGGATCCGGGCGCGCACCGCCTGGTCGAGGCGCGCGATCAAGGGCGCGCTGTTGGCCAGGCCGCCGCCGACCGGCAGCATGGACGCGCCCAGTGTATTGACCAGCATGGCCAGGGGACCGCTCAGCAGATCGGTCCAGCAGGCGATCGTGCGCTCGGCGTCGGCGTCGCCGGACTGCCAGGCGGCGATGATCTCGCGGCTATCCATCGAGCGCCCGTTCAGGGAGCGGTAAAGACGCTCCAGGCCGCGCGCGCCGCCGATCGTGTCCAGACATCCGCTCTGGCCGCAGCCGCATGGGAAACGGGGACTGCTTACCACCGGGCCGTGACCCCATTCGCCGGCAAAGCCGCCGGGACCGCCGATCAGGCGGCCGCCGATGACCAGGCCGCCGCCGACCCCCGTGCCGAGGATCAGACCGAACACATTGGCGTGGCCGCGCGCCGCGCCGGCCTGGGCTTCGGCAAGGGCGAAGCTGTCGGCGTCGTTGATGATCCAGACCGGCAGCCCGAAGGCCGCGCCCAGATCCGCGGCCAGGGTACGGCCGTCGATGCAGGGAATGTTGGCGCACTTGATGCGGCCATCGAGCGGATCGAGCACGCCGGCAATCGAGACGGCGACGCCGCGCGATGGACCGCCGGCCTCGATCAGCGCTTGCATGGCGGCGGTGAAGGCGCCGAAGTCGTGGGCCGGCGTCGGCACGCGGGTCAGGCCGCCGATGCGGCCGTCCGCCGTCGCAAGAGCGCATTTGATGGCGCTGCCGCCGATATCGAAACAGGTAATCATGGCCGGAATGATAAGGGCAAATGCTGTCGAGGTGCGAAATCCGGCCAGGCCGGCCGTTGGTCCGCACCTGAACCTGATCGCGCCAAGATTTTACGTCGGCCGGTGATCTGATCGAGGGCAGGGCGGCCTGGTAATGCTCCGGGGCGGCGGCCGGGTGAGGTGCGCGGCGGCCTTGACGCTGCCGCGCCAGCTCCCCGCCCTGGCCATTACGCCTCGGCCCGCGCTAAGCCTTCCAGGGCATGGCCATTTGCCTTGCGGCGGCCGCACCTCGGCCTTGGATTGCTGAGGAACCCGTTGCCGCAGGGTATCGAAGCGCCGCTTGCTGGGTTCGTCCTGAGGCGTATGATTGGGCTCCGACCACTTCATTGAGGAGATCAAGATGGCGCAGAATCAAGGAAAAGACGGAAAGAACGTCCAGCAAGACAGCGGCAAGTCGGATCAAAACCGGAATGCCGCCAGCTCCAGGGACCAGCAGAGCCAGCAATCGGGACAGCAAGCTGGCAAGCAATCCGGCCAGCAAGGTAGCCAGCAATCGGGCCAGCAAGGCAGCCAGCAGCATGGTGGCCAGCATGCGTCCGGCGGCACGCCGGCCCTGGATGACCTCGGCAGCAAAAAGAAGGGTGAATCGGCACAGGATGCCTCGCAGGCATTCAACCAGCAAGACGCCGGCAGCAAGAAGCGTTGAAGCTTGAAAGCTGACGGCCGATCCCGGCCGCGCAGCTAACAAAGCCGGTGCGCAGCATCAGCAGCGCACCGGCTTCTCTCGATTTCCATTCAGGCGCCCGCGCAAGGCAGGTGTCTTCAAGCCCGGGTAGTGCATCAAGTCCTGGCGCCATTCAAACCATCCGCGGATTCTGCGATTTGACCGCCAGGGGCGGCGGCATCGAGTTCGAATAAAACGCGCATAATCTATATTATGTCAAATACGATTTCTGTAAAGCGGTTAAGCCAGGGGCAGCATAGCTCCCATGACCCTGCCTTCTCGCATCGGGCAACCCAGGCACTTCGGGAGGCATCGCACAGCTGGTTCTCTACTGGATCATGCGAGAACTGTCGCCCAAGGGTGCACGGCTACAGATCGTTTTTCGGGACATCGTCGACCGTTACCGGCTTTTGCAGCAAGGCGCACTGTTCACGCCAAGCACTGGTTCGGGTGATCCGGATCGCGCGGAACCGATTCATTCACGACGTTCCGGCCGCGCAGGTCCTTAGGGGTCTCGACAATAACAAGTCCATCTCGCAGATGGGCCCACGACTGCCGCAGGCAAATCGGTCGCTGGCGGTGGAACTTCAGAAACGCGACCAGGTTCTCGAATGCCCGCACCGTTCGTACGCCGCGACCGTCCGCCCGAATCCGTCGCATGCGGACGGTTTTCCAGGCACGGTCAAGGTGGCCCCGTTGTCGTATCTGCCTTGGCGAATGTGGGTATGGGGATGCCGCGTTTGCCATCCTGCCTTGACCGCTTTCTGCGCGAAACGCTGAAAAATCCTCCTGCGGAGAAGCTGCCTTGTGCAAGGCTATTTGTTCGAGTGGATGGCGCTTCTGACCGGTCGGCTTTGAACCCGCAACCATCTTTTATCGTATATGGCCGGGCAATGTTGCCTTTGTCGGCTGCGCGGTTCGAGCGCCTGGCGCCGCAACACGTCGCCGCGCAAGAGACGTCTTCCGGCCTCCTGACTCGAACGGAAAGCCAAGAAAAATGAACTCGACATTACGATAAATAATGTCGATTTAAAGAAAGAAGAAAGACGAAGCCATGTGAAGCAGGTTTTTCTGAAGGCATCGGCATCGGCTACGATCTGCAAGCATGCTTGTCAGAATCGTTCAAGACGGTCTGACGTGGCGTTCTGTATTTCAGCGTATCTGAAAGTTCGTACGTCACGAATAACCGAGGGTATTCATGCGCATCGCAATGGCCAGCCTCCTTGTTACGCCGCTGGTTCCTACCAGCTGAGAGCCCGCCGCTTGGCGCGAGCCGGCTACCGCCCTGCTTTGCTCCGGCTCGCCTCGTGAACGCAAGGCGTTTATGTGCGCCTGCAGTACACCCACTTCACGACAGCAGCCGTCATCACAAGCGCAGACCGCCCTCCTCCGAATTCGGCGGCTCATCATGATCGTAGATCTGACCGGTCTTTGGAATAAAGGTTTGATGTTGGCCAAACCGTCGCCTGGACGCTTGCCTACTCTGACCTAATCCCATGTAACCAGCATGAAGTTCCGGCGCCTTTCGACATCAAGGCCAGCGGCGTTTATCTGCTCATCCCGCGCAGCCGAAAAGGAGATGAAAATGAAGGCAATGTGCGAATCACGGCGCACGGTCCTGCTTGCCGCGGCCCTTGCCGCCCTAACGGCTGGACAGCTGCGTGCTGCCGAAACGATGGACAGGTCCACGGCCCAGTGCCGCACGGTACAGGCCAACGCGCCATGGCAAGCGACCGGTGTCAGCGTCGCTCCAGGCCAGTTCGTGTGCGTCGCCGCGGACGGGCTCTGGTCGCACGGGGCCCAGGGCCTGCAGGCGATCACGCCCTTCTATGGACCGGAAGGCTTCGGCAAGGATGAGCCGGCCACTGTTCCGGAAGTCGTGTCCCGCACCGGCGCCTTGATCGGCCGGATCGGCGCCAACGCGCCTTTCCTCATCGAGCGGCAGCTATGCTTCATTTCGTCGGCCTATGGCGAACTGCGCCTCTCCATGAACGATGAGCCCGGCGCTTTCGACAACAACCGCGGCAGCGTGCATGTGGAGATCCTCAAGTGGGCGGACCCCAGACGGGCGCCATCCCGGATCGACATGGATCCGAAGGCGTGCCGCCCGCGCTAGCCGGGTGCGCGATACAGGCGTTCGAAGTCCTCGATCGGCATCGGCCGTCCCAGCAGGTAGCCCTGCAAGGCGCCGCAGCCGCCATCGACCAGGAAGCTGCGCTGCTCTTCAAACTCGACACCTTCCGCGACGATGTCGAGTTTGAGCTTGCGCGCCAGCGCGATGATCGCCTCGACGATCGGCGCCGCGTCCGGATCGATGTGGACATCGTGCACGAAGGAGCGGTCGATCTTCAGGGCTGCCAGCGGAAAGCGCCGGAGGTAGGCCAGCGAGGAATAGCCGGTGCCGAAATCGTCCAGCGAGAACTGGAGCCCCTGGCTGCAGAGCTCGTTCATCCGCCCGATGATCTCCGCGACGTTTTCGGCGAACACGCTCTCGGTCAGCTCCAGGCAGAGCCTGTGCGGCGGCGCCCCCGTATCCGCGAGGATCCTGGCGACATGCTGCGGAAACTGCGGATTGCGCATCTGGTGCACGCTGACGTTCACCGCCAGCTTCAGCTTGCCGAGCACTCTGTCGCCCTGCCAGCGCGCGAGCGCCCGGCAGCTTCCCTCAAGCACGTGTTCGCCGAGCGGCACGATCAGGCCCGAGGATTCCGCCAGGCCGATGAATTCCGCCGGGCCGACCATTTCGCCGTCGCGGCGCCATCGCACCAGCACCTCGGCCCCGATCAGCCTGCCCTTGCCGCTGAATTGCGGCTGGCAGAACAGGACGAACTGATGGGCCGACAAACCCTTGCGCAGCGCGCTCTCGAGCGCGGCGTGCTGGTCGGCGGCGGCCTGCATGCCCGGATCGAAGAAGCGCGCGGTATTGCGTCCGTCGGCCTTGGCCCGGTACATCGCCAGATCCGCCTGCTTGAGCAGGGTGTCGATGTCGGTTGCCACCCCGTCGAACAGGACGATGCCGATACTCGGCGTGCTGATCACCATGCGCCCTTCCATGAGGTAGGGCTGGTCGAGCCCCGCCAGCAGCTTCTCGACCACGCGGTCGGTTTCCGTCACCGCCTCCTCCGTTGTGCTGCCGAGATCCTCGATGACGATCACGAATTCGTCGCCGCCCAGGCGGGCCAGCTGGTCGCTGTGGCGCAAGGCGTGGCGCAGGCGTTGCGAAACCTAGCGCAGCAGCGCGTCGCCGAAGTCGTGGCCGAGCGTATCGTTGAGCAGCTTGAAGTTGTCCAGATCGAGAAACAGCAGCGCACCGATGCGGCCGGAGCGGCGGCTCCTGGCGAGCGTCTTGTCCAGTTCTTCGATCAGGAAACGACGGTTCGGCAGTCCGGTGAGGTGGTCGAAATACGCGGCCTCCCAGATGCGCCGCTCCGCGGCCTTGCGCTCGGTCAGGTCGGTGTTGGTGCCCGAGATCCGCAGCGGCTTGCCGTCGGCGTCGCGCAAAACGAAGCCGCGCGATAGCACCGGCACGTAGTGGCCGTCGCGGTGGCGCAGCCGGAATTCGATGCTGTAGGTGTCGCGGGGCTTCGATTCTTCCAGCAGCCTGCGCATGAACTTGCTCACGGCCGCCTGGTCGTCCGGATGGGTCAAGCGCAGCCAAAGCCATTTGTCGCACGGCAGTCCGCCGGGACGATAGCCCAGCATATTCCACCAGCGGTCGGAATAATAGGCTTCTTCCGTCACCATGTCATAGTCCCATGGCGCGTCGTTCGAGCCGCGCAGCACCAGGCGCAGCCGCTTCTCCGATTTCTGCAGGCGCTGCTTGGCGCGCTTCAGGGCGGTGCAGTCGGTGAAACAGACCACCACCTGGAAGAGCTCGCCGTCTTCGCCGAATTCCGGATAGGCATTGCAGATCAGCCAGCGCACCGGCTCGCGGCCCGTGCTTGGCACGCCGACGACCAGGTGGACCACTTTCGCCCGGGTGCGCAGGACCACGTTGACCGGATAGTCTTCCGGCGCCATCGGCGTATTATTCGACTTCAGGAAACGCCATGCCGAAGCGTCGGACACCGTACCCTGCAATTGTTCCGGACTCTGTCCCAGCAGTTCGGCTGCCAGCCGGTTGGCGGACAGGATACGTCCATCGGCGCCGTGCATCACGACGCCTGCCGGCAGGTGCTCAAGCAGGTCGTCGATGTGCGGCTGGATCGCCGCGGCAGGATCGAACGTCATGGTTGCGGCTGCAATGTGATGTTGGCCACCAGGAGAAAAATCGAAGCACAATTGATCCATGCTCGGCGCCGGATGCATCCTTTATCCCTGAGGCCAATCCCCGGATCGCTGCTGGCCGGCGATATGAGCGGCATGTACCGGCCCCGCCTGCGCCGCCTGCGACGCTGCACGAAACATCGACAGCACCGGCGCACAGGTTTCGCGCACCCGCTTCGGGCTCAGTCCGGGTTCCGTGTCGATGAACAGGGCGTGCACCCGCTCTTCCGGCGCGAGCGCTTCGCTTGCGTCGTACTGGCGCTCGAGGACGCGCTCGTCCGCATCCGATGCGTCCGCCGCGGACTGCCGCCGCGAGCGGATACGGTCCCGCATCGCCGTGTGGCCAGCATGTACGTCGAAGACGAAGAATGGGACGATCATGTCCGCCGCCAGCCTGCGGAAGGCCTCGCGCTGCCATGCCATCAGGAATGCGGCATCGACGATCACCGGCCATCCGGCCGCCACCACCGCTGTGGCGAGTTTCCGCAGGTGCTCATAGGTGCGGCGGGTCGTGGCATCGCTGTAAAGTCCGTCCGGCGCGACTTCTGCCAAATCGCCATACAGGCGCTTGCGCTCCACATCGGAGCGCAGCTGTATCGCACCCAGCAGTTCCACGACGCCGCGGGAAAAAGTCGTCTTGCCGCTGCCTGAATAGCCGTGGGTGATCATGATGGCGCGTTGCCCGGTACGCGAGCAGCGCTGCGCGAACGCCAGGTAGGACAGGCCGGCCAGCCTGGCCGCGGCCCGGTCGCCGGCGGGGGTGCCCAACTGGCTGGCGCGCAGCAGCATTACTTTCGCGCGTACCACAGCCCGATAGACACGGTAATAGGTGAATACGGCCAGTCCGGCATAGTCGCCCGTGATTTCCAGATACCGGTTCAGCAGCCTCGCCGCAAGCTCCGGGCGGCCATGGAATTCAAGATCCATGTGGGCGAACGCGAGGTCGCTCATGACGTCGATCCAGCGCAGGTCCTCACTGAACTCGATGCAGTCGAAGGCCTGCACCTGCCCGTTCGTCGTCAGGATATTGTCGCAATGCAGGTCACCGTGGCACGCCCTGATCATGCCCTGGGCCTTCCTGTGGCGAAAGGCACGGCCCAGGCGCATGCGCTCCAAGCTCTCCCATTCGCCCAGCACCGGCAGCCGGTCCTCGCCTGCGCCCTGCGGCACGAGTTCACGCAGCTCGGCGAGCGTGTCGCCAAAACTGGCGGAGACGCCTTCCGGCGCGCCCCACCCGGCGTCCGGCGGCGCCCGCGCGGCGTCGAGATGAAAGCCGGCCAATAGCAGCGCAAGACCGTCCACGTCCCCGCCGTCGAGCAGACCATGCGCGAGCCGCTTGCTCCACAAGTCCGACTGTTCGAAGGCATGCATCCGCACCGCGTACTCGATCGCCTCGCCGGCGCCGCCCAGGACCGGGTGCACGAGACTGCCGCCCACTGGCGCGACGTCGATATAAACCCCGGGCGCGAGCCGGCGGTTCAGCCGGCACTCCTCCTGGCAGTAGAAACGGCGCGCCTCCAGCGTGGAGAAGTCGAGGAAAGGAAGGCGCAGCGCCTTCTTGAACTTGAATGCATATCCTGCCGCGACCAGTACCCGCGAAATGTGGGTTTCGAACTGGCCCACGTCCTTGCCGTCCGCTTCGAGCATACGCGCGATGCGATCGATGAGCCGCCTTTGCTGCGCCTGTGCATTCATCACACTGCCCTGGTTCTGCGACTGACAACTTTGATCGGCATCAAACAATTATCTGCGCAGGCGAAGACACTGCGTATCTCATTGAATGAAAGCTGAGGTAAATCATGACGTTCCACAAAGTTGCGATGAGTTCTCCTGCAGCCTGCATGGCGCTGCATCGCGGCCGCAAGAAGCTGCGCGCCCGCGTCACCACCTTGCTGGCCACGCCGGACACCGGGTTCGCACAAGGATTCCCGGGCATGGTCGCTGCGGTCGAGGCCGGATTTCGCCATGAGGAAGCCCTGCTGGAACTGCTGGGCGACGCCTGCATGCCCCCGCGGCGCGCCGACCACGCCATCATCCTGTCTGCCCTGCACCGCACCGCGTCGCGCGTCGAGAGCGGCGACCTCAGGCAGGGCCGGCAGGTCGTGGACGCCCTGCGCCATGTGCTGGCGCTGCCGTGGCCGTTCATCGGTCCCGCATCCCTGCCCCGCCACACGGCTGCGGCCGCGCGCCCGATTCCTCGATGAGCATGACGGGCAGCCCTGGGCTATACGTGAATGATGACCTTGATCGCCTTGCTCTCGGCAGCGCGGCCGAAGGTGTCGTAGGCTTCTTCCATCCGGTCGAGCGGGAAGCGGTGGCTGACCAGGCCCGCCGGTTCCAGCCGGCGCGCGTTGACCGCCTTCAGCAGCTGCGGCGTGGTGACGGTGTCCACAAGGCGCGTGGTGATGGTGATGTTGTGCGACCACAGGCGTTCCAGGTGCAGGTCGACCTTGACGCCGTGCACGCCGACGTTGGCGATGGTGCCGCCCGGCGCCACCAGCTCCTGGCACAGCGCGAAGCTGGCCGGGACGCCGACCGCCTCGATCACCGTGTCGGCGCCGCGCCCATCGGTCAGCTCGCGTACGCGCGCGGGTGTACCGGCATCCGGCGCCAGCACGTGCGTCGCGCCGAAGCGCTGCGCCAGATCGAGGCGATGACGGTCCGGGTCGATCGCGACCAGCACCGACGGCGCGTAGAACTGCGCCGTCATCAGGGCCGCCAGGCCGATCGGGCCGGAACCCACGATGGCGACGCTGCAGCCTGGCTGCACCTTGCCGTTCAGGACGCCGCACTCGAAGCCGGTGGGCAGGATATCGCTGAGCATGGTCAGCGCCTCTTCGTCCGCGCCCGCCGGTATGTGGTGCAGGCTGAAGTCGGCATGCGGAATACGCACGTAATCCGCCTGGGTGCCATCGATCCGGTTACCGAGGATCCAGCCGCCGTCCAGGCAGTGCGAGTACATCCCCTTGCGGCAGTAATCGCAGCGCCCGCAAGCCGTGATGCAGGAGATCAGTACCCGGTCGCCGGGCCGGAAGCCGCTGACCGACGGCCCGACGGCGTCGATCACGCCCACGCCTTCGTGCCCGAGCGTGGTTCCCGGCTGGCAGGTCGGCACGTCGCCCTTCAGGATGTGCAGGTCGGTTCCGCAGATGGTGGTATGGGTCAGGCGCACGATGGCGTCTTCGGGGTGCTGGAGTTCCGGCGCAGGGCGCTCCTCTAGAGCGCGCATGCCGGGTCCACGGTAGACAAGCGCTCGCATGATGGCCTCCTCGTCAGTGTAGCGACAACATGGATTCGAGCGCCGATCATAGCGCGCGGGCGGTGGGCGGGCGCTTACGTTCCTGCATTTCGTGGGTCGCTACAGCTAAATATTCGTATTTTTTGACCCACATCAAGCGCGTCATTGGCATCCGCACAGGTCATGTTTACATTGAATGTGATACGGCCCGCTCCGCCGCCGCACCAAGTCAGCCGCCGCTGGTCGAACTGATGCGCGGGGCCCCGACACTTTTGCCTGAAAGGAAGAGACATGTACAAGACGATCGTCCTCCACATCGACGGCGGTTCGCAGCAGGACAGCCGCATGCGCGCCGCGGCCATGCTGGCCAGGGAACACGGCGCCCACCTGGTCGGCACGGCCGCCACCGGCATTTCCTATACCGATCTCGCGCTGCTGGCCGGGTCGATGGCGGCGCCGGTGCCGGTCACCGACCTCGACGGCCTGCGCGACGCCGCGCTCGTCCGCCTCCAGGAATTCGCCGCCCAGGCCGTGCGGCTGGGCGTGGCCTCGAGCGAAGTCCGCCTGATCGAAGACCATGCCGACTACGCCCTGCTGATGCAGTCGCGTTATGCGGACCTGGTCGTGCTGAGCCAGGACCGCGAGCACGGCCACGAGCTGGGGCTGCCGGCGCGGGTGCGCAGGCTGCCCGAGCACCTGGCCCTGCATGGCGCCAGACCGGTGCTGGTGATTCCGGACAGCTGGCAGGGCGAACCGATACCGGGCACGGTGGTCGCGGGCTGGGATGGCAGCATGCAGGCGATCCGCGCCTTCGAAGCCGCCCTGCCGCTGCTGCAGCGGGCGCCCGGCGTCAAGCTGGCGCTGATCAATCCCGACACGCTGACCGGTCTGCACGGCGAAGAACCCGGCGCCGACATGGCCTTGTTCCTGGCGCGCCATGGGGTGGAGGTCGAGGTGGTGGTCGAGCGCACCGGCGCCACTGCCGGCCATGCGCTGGCGGCCCTGGCCAGCGATTGCGGCGCCGGCCTGATCGTGAGCGGGGCTTATGGCCACAGCCGCTACCGCGAGTGGGTGCTGGGCGGCGTCACCCGCGAGCTGCTGGCGCGCACGCCCGTGCCCCTGCTGATCGCCCACTGAGCGGCCTGCAACGTGAACGATCCGACCGACATCCCGCCCAGCGAGCAGCTGCGCGAAGCCAGCACCTGGCAAGCCTGGTCCCGGCACAGCTACCCCGAGGCCAGTGTCGAGCACGCCCAGGTCGACCTGGCGCTGAACGCCTGGCTGGGGCGCATGACCGGCTACGTTTCGCCGGCCGCGCTGGCCGCGGCCTGGCAGGACTGGGCCACGCACCTGCTACTGTCTCCGGCCAAGCAGATGGAACTGGGCATGCAGGCGCTGACCGGCTTCGAGCAGTGGCTGCGCTACAGCGGCGCCGCCATGCTCGGCAGCGTAGCCGAACCGGTCCGCCCGTTGGCCCAGGACAAGCGCTTCTCCGACCCGCTGTGGCATGCCTGGCCCTACAACCAGCTCAGCCAGGGGTTCCTGCTGACCCAGAAATGGTGGCACCGCGCCACCAGCGGCGTGCGCGGCGTCTCGCCGCATCACACCGACGTCGTGACCTTCGTCGCCCGCCAGTTGCTGGACGGATTCGCACCCTCGAATTTCATCGCCACCAATCCGATGGCGCAGCAGGTCACGCTGGCCAGCGGCGGCGAGAACCTGCTGCATGGCGCCGTGCGCGCGGCCGGCGACCTGCGGCGCGCCGTCATGGGCGACGCGCCCGCCGTCGCCTGCCGGCCGGGACGCGAGGTGGCCATCACGCCGGGCAAGGTCGTCATGGCCAACCACCTGGTCGAGCTGATCCGCTACGACCCGCAGACGCCGCAGGTGCATGCGGTGCCGCTGCTGATCGTGCCGGCCTGGATCATGAAGTACTACATCCTCGACCTTTCGCCGCAGAATTCGCTGGTGCGCTACCTGGTGGAACGCGGCCACACGGTCTACATGGTCTCCTGGAAGAACCCGGACGCCGAGGACCGCGAGCTTTCGCTCGAGGATTACCGGCGCCTGGGCGTGATGGCGGCCATCGACACGATCTCGGCGCAGACCGGCGCGCCGCGGATCAACGCCTGCGGCTACTGCCTGGGCGGCACCCTGCTCGCGGTCGCCGCGGCGGCCATGGCCCGGGATGGCGACGAACGGCTGGCCGGCATCACCCTGCTGGCGGCCCAGGTCGACTTCACGGAACCGGGCGAACTGTCCCTGTTCATCGACGACAGCCAGGTCGCCTTCCTGGAAGCCGCAATGTGGCAGCAGGGCTACCTCGACACGCGCCAGATGGCTGGCGCCTTCCAGCTGCTGCGCTCGAACGACCTGATCTGGTCGCGGCGGCTGCGCCACTACCTGCTCGACATCCCGGACAAGGACAACGACCTGGCGTCCTGGAACGCCGACGCCACCCGCATGCCCTACCGGATGCACTCCGAGTACCTGCGCAAGCTTTTCCTGAGGAACAGCCTGGCCAGCGCGCGCTACATCGTGGAAGGGCACCCGGTTGCGCTGACCGACATCCACATTCCCATCTTCGCGGTCGGCACCATGACCGACCACGTGGCGCCCTGGCGTTCGGTCTACAAGATCATCCCGCTGTCCGATACCGAGGTGACTTTCCTGCTGACCTCGGGCGGCCACAATGCGGGGGTGGTGTCGCCGCCCGGCACGCATGGGCGCAGCTACCAGATCGCCACCCATGGGCATGACGCCCCGTATGTCGCTCCCGAAACCTGGCAGGCGGTGAATGAACTGCACGAAGGCAGCTGGTGGCCGGCGTGGGAAGCCTGGCTCGCCCGCCACGCCGGCCCTCCGGGCGCTCCGCCCGCGCCGGCTCCCAGTCTTGGCGATGCGCCCGGAACCTACGTGCTGCAGCCATGAGCGGCGCCGAGGCAGCCCTCGTCCATGAAGGCCTGGGCACGGCATTCCTCACGACGGCGGTGCTGCAGGCGGTGCGGCATGGCTGAGGAGCGCGAGCGTCATCTCGACCGTGCCGTCGGCGGTGGCGCGCAGCTCGAAGCCGCAGGCGCGGGCCAGCCCGTGCATGCGCACATTGCCGGCCAGGGCCGTCCCGCGCAGCGTGGCCAGCCCGCGTGCGCGGCAGTAATCGAGCAGGCAGGCCATCAGGATCAGGCCCAGCCCCTTGCCCTTGAGGTCGGAGCGCACCGCGATCGCAAATTCGCCGGCGATGTTGTCGGGGTCCGCCTGCATCCGCGCCACGCCGAGCGTCTCGTCCGCGCCGCTTGCCGCCTTGCGGGTGGCGATGAAGGCCATTTCGCGCGCGTAGTCGATCTGCGTGAAGCGCGCCAGCTGGGCCGCGGACAGCTCGCGCATCATGCCGAACATCCGGTAATGCACGTCTTCCTGGCTCAAGCCGTGGAAAAAGGCGACGTGGGCCGGCGCATCCTCGGGGCGGATCGGGCGCAGCAGCAGCGGGCCGAGCGCGCTGTCGACGCGCCGTTCGAGTTCGGCCGGATACGGCAGGATCGCCAGCCGCGCCAGCGGATCCTGGCCGGCCGGCACCGGCGCAAGACGCATCCGCGCATCCAGGGCCACCACGCCGTCCGCATCGGCGAGCAGCGGATTGATGTCGAGTTCCACCAGTTCGGGCAGGCCGGCGGCCATTTCGCCGATCCGTACCAGCACCTCGTACAGCGCATCCAGGTCGGCGCGCGGCACATCGCGATAGCCTGCCAGCAGGCGCGCCGCCCGGGTGCGGCCGACCAGGTCGGCGGCCAGCACGCGGTTCAGCGGCGGCAGGGCGACGGCCTGGTCGGCGGTGACCTCGACCGCGACGCCGCCCTGGCCGAACAGCACCACCGGCCCGAACACCGGATCGACGCTCATGCCGGCGATCAGCTCGTGCGCGCGCGGACGCCGCGCCATCGCCTGCACCGTGAAGCCGGCGAGGCGCGCCTGCGGCCGCGCGGCCCGCACCCGCGCCAGCATCGCTTCCAGCGCCTGCGCCAGCTCGGCCTCGCCGGCCAGGTCGAGCACCACGCCGCCGACGTCGGTCTTGTGCGCGATGTCCGGCGACAGGATCTTCAGCGCCACCGGAAAGCCGATGCGGCGCGCCGCCGCCAGTGCCGCGGCGGCGTCCCGCGCGGTCTCGGTTGCCACCACCGGAATCCCGTAGGCCGCGAGAATGGCCTTGGCGTCGGCTTCGCTCACCGTCGTCACGCCCTGCGCCAGCAGCCCGGCGATGCGCGCGCGTGCAGCCTCGCGATCGGCCGGCGCCGGCCTGCCCGCCGGCGGCGCCTGCGTCAGCAAATGCTGGTTGCGCTGGTAATCGGCCAGTTGCAGGAAGGCCCGTACCGCTTCCTCCGGCGTATCGAACAGCGGCACCCCGGCATCCAGGCACAGGCTGCGCGCCTGCGCCACGCTGGCCCCGCCGAGCCAGCAGCACAGCACCGGCTTGCCGGCCGCGCGCAGCAGCGGCAGCAGCGCACGCGCGATGTCGGCGGCCGGCACGATGGCGGTCGGCGCATGGATCAGCAGCACGGCATCCGCGTCCGCTTCCTCCAGCAAGGCCTGCAGCGCAAGGCGGTAGCGCTCGACCGGCGCGTCGCCGATGACGTCGACCGGATTGCCGTGCGACCAGGTGGGCGGCAGGTTCGCCGACAGCCGGGCCAGGGTCGCCGGCCCCAGCGGCGCCAGGCTGCCGCCGCCGCGCACCAGGGCGTCGGTCGCCATCACCCCGGGGCCGCCGCCATTGGTCAGGATCGCCAGCCGTGGCCCGGCCGGGCGGCGCGGCTGCGCCAGCACCGCCACCGCGTCGAACAGCTCGCCGGTCGAATACACGCGCAGCATCCCGGCACGCCGCAGCGCCGCGTCGTACACCAGGTCGGAGCCGGCCAGCGCCCCGGTATGGCTGAAGGCGGCGTGCGCGGCCTCCGCCACGCGCCCGGCCTTGACGATGATGGTCGGCTTGGCCCGCGCCGCGCCGCGCGCCGCCGACATGAACTTGCGCGCCTGCCGCACGCTTTCCGCATACAGCAGGATGGCGTCGGTGCCGGGGTCGGCCGCCAGCCAGTCGAGCAGGTCGCCGAAATCGACGTCGCTGCCGTCGCCCAGCGACACGAAACTCGAAAAGCCGATGCGGCGCTCGCGCGCCCAGTCCAGCACCGCCGTCACCAGGGCGCCGGACTGCGAGAGGAAGGCGAGCCGCCCCGGCAGGGCCGCTACCGGCGCGAAGCTGGCGTTCAGCCCAGCCTCCGGCACCAGCAGGCCGACGCAATTCGGCCCGAGGATGCGCAGCAGGTACGGCCGCGCCGCGTCCAGCATCGCCTGGCGCAAGGTACGGCCGCCGCCGGCATCCGCATCCAGCCCGGCGCTGAGCACGACCGCCGCCTTGCAGCCACGCGCGCCCAGCATCGCGACGATGGCGGGCACGGTGGCGGCGGGGGTGCAGATCACGGCCAGCTCCGGCGCCTGCGGCAGGCCGGCGACGTCGCGCGCGACCGGCAGGCCGGCGAGCTCGGTGTACTTCGGGTTGACCGGCCAGACCTGGCCCTTGAACCCGCCACCGACGACGTTGGCCAGCACCGTCGCGCCGACGCTGCCGGGCCGGGCCGAGGCCCCGATCACCGCCACCGATCGCGGCGAGAAGAAATAGTGCAGGTTGCGCACACTCATCCTGTCCTCCCCTCTGGGCACTTGCGTCCGGATACCTGGCAGGTTTTTCGCGGTCCAAGCATCACCATGATAGGCCATCCACACAAACCATGAGCTACAAAACCATCCTCGTCCACGTGACCCCCGGCGCCGCCGGCGATGCCCGCATCCGCTTCGCGGCGGCCCTGGCGCGCGAGGCCGGCGCCCACCTGGTCGGCAGTTGTCCCAGCGGCGTCTCCCGCTTCATCCCGTCTTCCTCTCTGGCCGGTGGCGGCAGCGCGCTCGCCATGCGCTGCGCGGAACTGCGCCGCGATGCCGGGGAGGCGCTTGCACGCTTCGAACGTCTTGCCGGCGAGGAAGCCGTGGCCAGCTGGGAGGCGCGCTTTATCGACGACGAGGCGGGCGCCGGCCTTGCCCTGCAGGCGCGCTACTGCAACCTGGTCGTGGTCGGCCAGGCGGATCGTGATGTGGCCGCCCCCATGCTGCCGTCCTATCTGCCCGGATACCTGATCGTCAACGGCGGCCGGCCGGTACTGGTGGCGCCCGCCGGTAGCGCCGTGCTCGCGCCGCAGGGCGCGGCGCTGCTGGCATGGAACGGCAGCGTCGAGGCCACCCGCGCCGCCGCCGCCGCCCTGCCCCTGCTGCGCAGCGCGCGCTGCACGACCGTGCTGGGCCTGGACGACGGCACCGCCGGTGCCGACCTGGCGGCTTGCCGGGAACTGGCGGCCTGGCTGAAGCGGCAAGGCGTGGCAGCCCGCGCCGATTGCCGCGCCGCCGCTGACGACGCCGGCGAGGTCCTGCTGGCGGCAGCCGCGGACAACCAGGCCGGCCTGCTGGTGATGGGCGGCTATGGCCGCACGCGCCTGCGCGAGCTCGTGCTCGGCGGGGTGACCGCCACGGTGCTGCGCGGGATGACGCTGCCGGTCCTGTTCGGTCACTGAAACTGCAACCCGCTGATCGTCGTGATGCCGGTCACGCGAGGTACTGGCCGCCGTTGATGTCGAAGGTCGCGCCGGTGATGAAGCCGGCGGCATCGTCCGCCAGGAAGGCCACCACGCGCGCGATGTCCTCCGGCGTGCCGAGCCGCCCGACCGGGATGCCGGCGACGATCGCATCCAGCACCTTGGGGCGCAGCGCCGCCACCATTGCCGTGTCGCAATAACCGGGCGCGATGACATTCACGGTAATGCCGTGCTTCGCGTTCTCCAGCGCCAGGGCCTTGCTGAAGCCGAGGATGCCCGCCTTCGCCGCCGCGTAGTTGCTTTGCCCGATCTGCCCCTTGCGCCCGTTGATCGAGCTGATGTTCACGATCCGGCCGAAGCGGCGCTCGCGCATGCCTTCGATCACCAGGCGGGTCATGTTGAACAGCGAACCCAGATTGGTCCGCATGACATGCCACCATTGCTCCTTGCTCATCTTGTGGAAGGTGGCGTCGGCCGTGATGCCGGCATTGTTGACCAGGATGTCGACCGGGCCCAGTTGCTGCGTCACCTGGGCGAGGCCATCCGCGCAGGCATCGAAATCGGCCACATCCCATTGATATACGGCGATCCCGCTCGCCTCCTGGATTTCGCGGGCGGCGGCCGCGTTGCTGTGATATGTCGCCGCCACCTTGCAGCCGCTGTCGCGCAGGGCCAGCGAAATCGCCCTGCCCAGGCCGCGCGTGCCGCCTGTTACTACCGCTGTCCTGGCCATGACGCCTCCTGTGATTTCAACCGGCATGTTCGCTGGACCGCGCCGGGCGCGCGGAGTTCAATCCTCGCGCATGGCCTCACCGGCGATCGTACCTGATGCGCACCAAATCGGTCACAATAAGCGGGGGGAGGCCCTATGCACCAGCATCAATCCGCGATTAATTCCAGTCTCGAGACAATGCGCCGGCTGCTCCTGCCGCTGCCGGAGATGCAGGCCGAGTTCGATGCCCAGGTCGACCGCGGCATCGCGCACCTGCTGCCCGTGCTGGGGCCGGTCTGCGGCGTGTTCCTGGTCCTGTTCGCAGCCTGGGATGCCTGGCTCGATCCGGCACAAGTCTTCCTCACCTTGCGCATCCGCGTCGCCATGGCGCTGCTGGGCGCCCTCGCCTGCGCCCAGGGGCGTTTGCGCTGGGGCGCCTCATGGCGTGTGGCCTGGCTGTACGCGACCCAGGCCGGCGCCATCATCGTATGCTCGGCCCTTCTTCCACAGGGGCTGCTGCTGGCGCTGCCCGGCATCACGGGCGCGCTGTTCCTGCTGGCCCTGGTCGAGCCGCGGCCGCGGCGCTTCGCGCTGGCGGCGCTGCCACCGTCGCTGCTGCTGGCCGTGCTCGCCGGGCTGGAGCTGCCGCTGCCGCTGTTCCTGGACACGGTGCTGCTGCTTGCGTTCTCGTGGCCGCTGGCGCTCGGCGTCGCGCTGGCGAACCTGCACCTGCGCCGGCGCGCCTTCGTGGCCGAGCAGGCCGTCCTGCACGCCGTCCGCCACGACAGTCTCAGCGGCGCCCTGTCGCGCGGCTATGTGACCGAGCTGGCCATGCACGACGTCGCCCTGGCGCAGCGCCACGGTCGCCCGCTGGCGGTGGCGATGCTGGACATCGATCACTTCAAGCGCGTCAATGACACCTACGGCCATGCGGCCGGCGACCGTGCCCTGTGCGCGCTGGTGGCTGCCTGCCGGACCAGGCTGCGCGCCAGCGACTATATCGGACGCATCGGCGGCGAGGAATTCGTCTGCGTGATGCCCGAGGCCGGCGCCGCGGACGCCGTGGCATGCGCCGAGCGGATCCGCAACGAAGTCGCGAAACTGTGCCTGCCTGCCGAAGCGGGACCGCTGCGTTTCACCGTCAGCCTCGGCGTGGCGGTCCTCTGCCCCGAGCACGCCGGCTGGGCGGATCTGCTGCGCGCGGCCGATGCCGCCATGTACGAGGCCAAGCGGAGCGGACGAAACCGCACGGTGCTGGCGCATCCGGCGCCCGTCCATCCTGGTCCAGACGGATACTGATCGCGATGGCGGCGCCATGACCGGCTCAAAGAAGGCTCTTTCCATTCATCGAACGAATGATCTCGTCATGCCGCTCGTTGTCGGTCTTGTGCAGGTAGGCCGCGGTGGTCGAGATGTTTTCATGCCCCGCCGTGTCCTGCAGGGTCTTCAACTGCACCCCGTTGTTGGCGTGGTTGGTCAGCATGCTGTGGCGCAGCCAGTGCGCCGACGCCTGCCGCAGCGTCGCCGCCGTGTCCTGGTCGCCTTTCGCGTCGGCGGCGCGCGCGGCATCGGCGAAAACGGCCTTGATGGCTTCGGCCGCCGCTTCGTCGGTGATGCGCGCCGGCGCGCGCGCGCGGCTGGACAGGACCAGCGGCGTGCGGTCCGTGCGGCTGCTTTGCGGCAGCAATTCGAATGCGACGCGGTAGGACTGGAAGGCTTCCAGCATTTCGGGCGGGACCGGCAGGCGGCGCGGCTTGTTGCCTTTGCCGAGCACGTCCAGCCACCAGCGGCCGTTGCCCTCGGTATAGATCGAGCCCATGGCCGCGCTGACGATCTCGTTCAGGCGGGCGCCCGTGTGCGCAAAGGCGACCAGCAGGAAGCGGTCGCGCGCGCGGCGCCTGAAAGCCGCGCGCGTCTCGGCCGGACGGCCGGAAACCGTTTCGAGCGCAAGCGCGATCGCGCCCTGGGTCAGGTAGCGCGTGATACGGCTGCTTGAGGCCGCCTTGACGTTGCGAACCAGCGCGCCAGGGTTCCGGCGCAGATAGCCGGTCTGCTCCGCAAAGCCCATCAGGCCTTTCACGGCGATCATGGCCTGGCGCCGGCTCGCGTCGGACAGCGGCCCGGTGAACGGCCGGTAGCGTGGATCGCTGCGCGGCCACTTGGTCTTCGAGACCCACGCCGGCGGCGGGTCCTTGAGGAATTCCTTGTAGTTGTTGAGGTCCGCGACATTCAGCTGGGCCAGGGTCTTTTTGGCTTCTTCGCGGCACCAGGTCAGGAAGCGGTAGAGTTCCTTCTGCGAGTTCTGGATCGACTTGGCGCTCAGTTCGCCGTGCGCGATGAATTCGCGGGCCAGTTCGATGTCGGTGGTGGCTTCTGTGATCGCATCTTCCGCGAGCCGGTACATCTTGACGTGCGCGCGGCCGCTCGGACCGGTCGTGATGGCTTCCGGTGCGGACGGGCCCAGGTCGATTGGGGTAAAGTTCGGCATGCTGCGAGTGACATGAAACTGTATGTTTGTACAGTATAACACTTTGCCAATTTCAAGCGACAATCCAGGGAGCGTCCATGAACATCAAGGTCAACAACACCACCCCCGACACCACCCGCATCACCCTGGTCGGCGAACTGCAGGACGGCAGCTTCAAGGCCAAGGTCATGTCCGAAACCGAGGTCCCCTACACACCCTATTGGGACCAGCAGCTCGAGCAGCGCATGATCTACATCCAGCCGGATCCCGAGCAACTGAAGGCCATCGTCACTGCCCTCAACGAACGGCGCCTGAGCCTGGACCAGCTCCAAAGCTTCGGCAGCGCCGGCGGCGGCACCTCCGATATCCCCGTCTGAGCGGCTGCCCGGGGCGCGGCGGGCGCCGGTGTTTCATCGGGACGTCGCGAACCTGCGCCGGTATGGATGCGCCCATGTCGCCCCTTTAAGTAAGGGCAGGCCGCGATTTGCGCCAGCGTCCTACAGCTTACCGGTGCCCGCGCCGACAGCCTGCGGCAGGACTGCGGGCGATAATCGCTCCTCCTGCAAATGGGAGAGCAAGCATGAGTGCATCACAGAGCAAGAACGGCGACTCGCCCGCGCTGGGCATCGGCGGGACCACCAGCGGCGAGGCCGGGTCCACCCCCACCCACGAAACCATGGCCGAGACGGGCGGCAGCGGCGGCGATGCGCTGACCAAGCCGCGCGACGAGGAAATCGCCGCTTCGGGCGCCTCGGGCAAGACCCAGGGCGACAAGCTTCAGCATGCGGTGGATGCCGCAGGCGGACCGGAAGGCGCCGGCACCGCAGCCACCGCGACCGCACGCGGCGCCCAGGACACGCGCAGCCAGCAGGCCGGCATCCAGGAGACCGGTCTCGGCACGCCGGAGACCGGCGGCAACCAGTCGGAAGCCGACCTGGCGCCGCCGTACAAGCCGTAGATCAGGCCGCGCTGTCCATGGCAATGCAAGCTTCCGCACACCGGCGGCAGGCTTGCGCGCAGGCCTGGCAATGGTCCATCCGATGCTTGCCGCACTCGTCGGCGCAGGCGCTGCACACCGTCGCGCACAGCCGGCAAAGCTGGACCGCGAAGTCGCTGCCGCGCGCCATGTAGGCGGCCGCCATGCGGCAGATCGCAGCGCAATCCATGTCCAGCGCAATGCAGCGAGCCATCATCTTCACGTCGTCTTCCTGCAGGCAGGCCGTCGAGCAGTTGTCGCAGGCCGCCGCGCAGGCATTGCAGGCATCGATACAGGCCTGGTATTCCGGGTGCTGAACATCGGACATCGCATCCTCCATCGCTAGGCAGGCGTCCAGCCTAGCACGCGACGGAAAATGGATTCGTACGAATGAACTCCGGACTCAGCGGCCAGCCGACGCGCCTTTGACCACCGCCCCGCCCTTCATCACGAACTTCACGCGGGTCAGCTCGGCCGGATCCTTCAGCGGATCGCCGTCGACGGCGATCAGGTCCGCATACTTGCCCGTCGAGACCGAGCCGATGCGGTCCTTCCAGCCCAGCAGGTCGGCGGCGTTGATGGTCGCGGCCTGGATCGCCTGCATCGGGCTCATGCCGTATTGGACCATGTAATGGAACTGGCGCGCGTTGTCGCCGTGCGGGTAGACGCCGGCGTCGGTGCCGAAGGCCATCTTGACGCCGGCCTTGAAGGCTTTGCGGAAGTTGTCGCGCTGGAGCTGGCCGAGCGCGCGTTCCTTGTCCAGCGATTCCTGCAGCATGCCGGCCCTGGCGCCTTCCTGCAGGATGTAGTCGTCGTTGTAGATGTCCATCACAAAATACGTGCCCTTCTCGCGCGCCAGGCGGATGCCTTCGTCGTCGACCAGGCTCGCGTGCTCGACCGAATCGACGCCGGCCAGGATGGCATCGCGGATGCTGCTGGCGCCGTGGGCGTGCGCGGCCACGCGGCGGCCCAGCTTGTGCGCTTCTTCGACGATGGCCTTCATTTCCTCCAGCGTGAACTGCTGGGCGCCGGGCTCGTCGCCCTTCGACAGCACGCCACCGGAGGCGCAGATCTTGATGGTGTCGGCGCCATATTTCGCCATCTCGCGCACCTTGGCGCGCGCCGCCCACGGGCCGTCGGCCACGCCGTTTTCGATGTAATGGAAATCGTGCGGCAGCAGGTTGTTGTCGCAGTGGCCGCCCTGGATGCCCAGTGCGTAGCCGGCCACGCGCATGCGCGGGCCTTGCAGCTCGCCCTCGTTGATGGCGTCGCGCAGGGCGATGTCGCCGAAGCCGCTGGCGCCGACGTTGCGCACCGTGGTGAAGCCGGCGTTCAGGGTCACCTGGGCCGCATGGGCGCCGTACATCGCCGCGCGGATATCGGACACGCCCAGCGAGGCATAGCCGTGCTGGTTCGGGTTGCCGGTCAGGTGCGTATGGGCGTCGATCAGGCCGGGCAGCACGGTGGCGCCCGACAGGTCGACCACTTCGGCGCCGGCCGGCACGCTCAGGCTGGCGCTCGGCCCGACCGCGGCGATGCGCTCGCCCTGGATCAGGATGGTCTGCTTGTCCAGCACCTTGCCGGCCACCACGTCGACCAGCTTGCCGGCGCGGACGGCGACGATATGCTCGTTCGACGCGGCGTGGACGGAGGCGGCAATGCCGAGCACGGCCAGGGTGGCTGCGATTGCTTTCAGTTTCATGGGCGGATGTTCTCGAGGGATGGGGGCGCGGCCAGCTTGTGCCAGTTGCGCCAGGAAACGAGGGCGTTGATCCAGAAGCCTGCATACAGGACGGCGGTCAGGTGCAGCCCGCGGCTGAAGTACAGCGGTGTGGCGATCGTGTTCACCAGCAGCCAGAAACCCCAGTTCTCGACCCGGCGCTGCATCATCAGCAGCTGGCCGATGATGCTGAAAACGAGCACGGCGGAGTCGATGAAAGGCGCGTAGGCGTTCGTGAAGTGGTGCAGCATGGCGCCGTAGGCGGCGGTGGCGCCCAGGCCGAGCGGCAGGATCCACAGCAGGCTGCCGGCGCCGGCGTGGGTGACGGGCAGCGGTTCGCCATGCCGGCCGCGCAGCCACTTCCACCAGCCGACGATGCCGGTGACGACGAAGAACACCTGCAGCGCGACGTCCGCGTACAGCCGGTTCTGGGCGAACAGGAGGCCGAACAGCGCGGTGCCGGCGATGCCGGTCCACCAGGTGTGGACGTTATTCCGTCCGGCGAGGACGATGGCGGCCGCCGTAAAGACGTTGGCCGCCAGTTCCAGCGGTGCGGTTGCGGCCAGCGCCGCATACATGCTCGCCAACCCCTGCCCTGCCTGGTCCATTCCCGCTCCTGTGAAAAGAAGCGTGTACTGTACGTCAGCAGGTGGGACTATTGCAAGAGAGGAACGCTTTTATGGACTGTTCACTCCAGGCGGATCGTCTTGTGCTCGCTGTCGAGATCCGGCTTGTCGCCGGTGATGGCGGCCTTGGCCATGGCGAAGATGCGCACCATCTTGCTGTCGTTCGAGTCCCAGTATTCGGCGGAGTGCGGATCGACGCGGATCAGCACCACATGCTCGTCCTCGGGACCGGCCGGGAACCAGGCCTGCACGGCGGTGTTCCACATGGCGCGGATGCGCTCGCGGTCGACCACGCGCTCGGCGGTGCCGCTGACGGAAACATAGAGGCTGTTGTCATTGTCGGCAAAACCGAGGTTGACCTGCGGGCGGTGGGCGATGCACTCCCACAGCGCGGTCAGGGTCGAGGTATAGAACCAGATCCCGCCCTCGTCGTCGACCTGCTGCTGGGTCATCGGCTGGCTCAGCAGGTGGCCGTGCGGGTCCTGCCAGGTGAACATCGGGAAGCGTACGTGCTTGACTTTCTCGGCCAGTTTGGCCACTTCGGCGGCGTGGTGGGTGCTCATCGGATTGTCCTCATGGAGATGGAATTCCATGGCATCTTAGCGACCGCAAGAATCCGGGTCGGTGCGGCGGCGAACCATCGAAGCACAGCTTTCTTGAGACCCATCAACGATGCCAGCAAGCGCGAAAACCGCACGATAGCCCGGAAATATAATGTCGGTTTAGCGCCGGAGTCCATGCCGAATGAACCCCATCCACCGCCATGCACAGTCGTTTCCGGACCTGGCCGGGATGGGCGCGCAGCATCCGCCGGCCGTGGACCACGCGGGGCTGGCCGGGGCGGCAAGCGGCGTCGCCCAGGCACGAAGCAGGCTGGTGCTACATCTGGTCGAGTCGCTGGCCAGCGCCAACCTGGACATGGATCTCCTGAACCTGATCCGCCACCTGCCGGACGAACGCTACCGGCATACCATCGTCTGCCTGCGCGACCAGGGCGACTACGAAGCCGGCCTGCGCGAGCATGGCGTGGACGTCCTCAACCTGCACCAGCGTGATGAAGGCCGGCTGCCCTGGCTGCGGCTCTACCGCGTACTGCGCACCCTGCGGCCCGACCTGATCCACACCCGCAATTGTTCCGGCCTGCCGGCCCAGCTGGTCGCGGCACTGGCCGGCGTCGGGTTGCGCGTGCATGCCGAGCACGGGCGCGGACTGGCCGGCCGGGGGCGCATCGGCGTGCGCGACCGGCTGCTGCGGCGTCTGCTGTGCCCGCTGGTCGACCACTTCATCGCCGACAGCAGCGAACTCGAGCATTGGCTGGTCGAGGCTATCGGCGCCGAGCCGGCGCGCGTCTCGCAAATACCGAATGGGGTCGACAGCGTGCAGTTCCATCCCCGCCTGGGGCCGGCCGCCGCGGTGGGCCCGGCCGGCTTCATGCACGATGGCGTATTCGTCATCGGCAGCCTCGGCCGCATGGATGACGGCGCCGGTCACGCGACCCTGGTCGACGCCTTCCTGCGCCTGATCGCTTCTCCCCATCCCGCCCACCAGCGCCTGCGCCTGATGCTGATCGGCGACGGTCCGGCCCGCGCCGAATGCCAGGCGATGCTGAACCGCGCGGGCGCCGGTCCCCGCGCCTGGCTGCCCGGCGCCCGCGGCGACACCGCCCAGCTGCTGCGCGCAATGGACCTGTTCGTGCTGCCCTCATTGCAGGAAGACCGCTCGAACGCGATCCTGGAAGCGATGGCCAGCGGCCTGCCGGTGGTGGCGACGGCGGTCGGCTGCAACAAGGAGCTGGTGCATGCGGGCTTTACCGGCATCCTGGTGCCGCCGCTCTCGGTGGAACTGCTGGCGGCGGCGGTGTCGGACTATTGCCGCATTCCGGAAATGGCGGCGCGCCATGGCGCACGCGCCCGCAGCCAGGTGATCGCGAGGCACAGCATGCCGGCGATGGCGCGCGACTATCTTGCCGTCTACGATGCGCTGAGCGGCGCCGAAGCGCCGGAGCCGCCCAGGCGCGAGGCTTGAGCGGACCCCGCATGCGCGTTCTCCACCTGCTCGACCATTCCGCGCCGCGGCGCAGCGACTATAGCCGGCGCACACAGGCGCTGCTGCAGGGTTTGCGCATGCAGGGCGTGCAGACCGTGCATCTGACCGGGCCGGGACAGCCGGCTGGGGATGCTTCCAGTGAAGGCTGGCACTTCTACCGCACGCCGGTGTCACGGCGGCTGCCTTTCCTCGGCCACGCCGAGCCCGCCTCGCGCCTTGGCGCGGCCATGTCGACGGCGGCGCTGGCGCTGCGTCTGCGGCAGGTAACGAGGCTGACCCGGCCGGACCTGATCCACGTGCATCTGCCGAGTGCGAACGCGGTCGCCGCATGGCCGGTGGCGCGGCTGGCGAAGATTCCCCTGGTGGTGGAAGCCGAGCGGCGCGGGCAGGCAGCGCCGGCTTTTCCCTTTGCCCGTGCGGAGCGCTGGGCGCTTGGCGCCGCCCAGGCGATTGCGGCCGGCACCGCCCAGGTCCGCGCCGCGCTGCGTGCCGATGGGCTGGTCGGGCGAACCATCGCCGTGATTCCGCCGGCGCCGGACTTCAGCGCCGGCCGGCTGGCCAGCGCCAGGATGCCGGACCTGCTCGGCGCGCCCCTGCTTGCGTACGCCGGCGGACTGGCGCCGGACGATGGGCTCGATCTGCTGCTGGCGGCATTGGTCCAGCTGCGGCGGCGGCATCCTTCGCTGCGGCTGCTGGTTGCCGCCGGCGGCCCCGAGGAAGTGCGCTTCGAACGGCGGCTGGGCCAGTCCCCGCTGCGCGGGCATGTCGTATTCGCGGGGCCGCTGTCGTACCGGCGGGCCGCCGACGTCCTGCCGCGCGCGGACATTGCCATCTTTCCGGGCCTGGGACGCCGGCCATCCTTCGAACCGTCCCGCCACTTGCTGAATGCGATGGCGCAGGGCTGCGCGGTGGTCGCGTCGGACCTGCCGTGTCATCGGGAGCTAGTGGTACACGGTCACAGCGGCATCCTGTTCGAAGCGGGGAACCGCGCCGCACTGGTGAAGACGATCGAGGCGCTGCTTGCCGAACCCTGGCGTACCGATGCGCTGGGCAAGGCCGCGTGTGAATTCATGCGTACGCGGCGCAGCTGGGAGCTGACGGCGGCGCGCTATCGGCGCATGTATGAAAAGCTGCTGGGTAAATCGTGACGCATCACGTTAATTAATGGCCGATGGCGCGCCAACAATTCCCGAGCAAATCGACTATAGTGATGCCTCTTTACAAATTCGCAGGGGCCTTGAGAACCGTCGCGAGCATCGCAGACCGCAAATGCGACGCGCAGCAGGTTCGCAAGGCCCCCACCACTATGAAATACGATGTCGTTATCGTCGGCAGCGGGCTGGCCGGCCTGTCGGTCGCCCTCCACCTGGCGCAGACCCGCAAGGTCGCCATCATCTCCAAACGCGAACTGCTCGACGGCGCCAGCAACTGGGCGCAGGGCGGCATCGCCGCCGTCCTCGACTCCGGCGACAGCCATGACCAGCACATCGCCGACACCCTGGTGGCCGGCGCCGGCCTGTGCGACGAAGCGGCCACCCGCTTCATCGTCGAGCATGGCCGCGAAGCCATCGAATGGCTGATCGAGCAAGGCGTGCCGTTTACCCGCGACGAAACCGCGGAACTCGGCTTTCACCTGACCCGCGAAGGCGGCCACAGCCAGCGCCGCATCATCCATGCCGCGGACGCCACCGGCCATGCGGTGCAGGTGACGCTGGAACAGAAGGTGCGTGCGCACCCGAACATCGCGCTGTTCGAGCACCATTGCGCGATCGACGTCATTACCTCCGACAAGCTGGGCGCGACCGGGGTCCACAGCGGCGCGCCGAGCCTGGTCGGCCAGCCGCGCTGCTACGGCCTCTACGTACAGGACGAAAAGAGCGGCAAGGTGCTGACCTTCGAAGCCGAACACACGGTCCTGGCCACCGGCGGCGCCGGCAAGGTCTACCTGTACACGACCAACCCGGACACCGCGACCGGCGACGGCATCGCGATGGCCTGGCGCGCCGGCTGCCGGGTGTCGAACATGGAGTTCATCCAGTTCCACCCGACCTGCCTCTACCACCCGTATGCGAAGTCTTTCCTGATCAGCGAAGCGGTGCGCGGTGAAGGCGGCCTGCTGAAACTGCCGCCGGAAGCCGGCACGGCCGCCGGCACCCGCTTCATGCCGGCCCACGACGAGCGCGGCGAACTGGCCCCGCGCGACGTGGTGGCGCGCGCCATCGACTTCGAGATGAAGAAGCGCGGCCTGGATTACGTCCACCTGGACATCTCGCACCAGCCGGCCGAGTTCATCCAGGAGCACTTCCCGACCATCTACGCGCGCTGCCTGGAGCTGGGCATCGACATCACCAGGCTACCGATCCCGGTGGTGCCGGCCGTGCACTTCACCTGCGGCGGCGTCGTCACCGACCTGGCCGGCCGCACCGATATCCCTGGCCTGTACGCGGTGGGCGAAACGGCCTATACCGGCTTGCACGGCGCGAACCGTCTCGCGAGCAATTCGCTGCTGGAATGCCTGGTGGTCGGCCGCGCCTGCGCGCACCAGATCGCCGCGGCGCCGTCCGCGGAGTTGCCGGCGCTCCCCGCCTGGGACGAAAGCCGGGTCACGAATGCCGACGAAGAGGTCGTCATTGCCCACAACTGGGACGAATTGCGCCGCTTCATGTGGAATTATGTCGGGATCGTGCGCACCACCAAGCGCCTGGAGCGCGCGCATCACCGCATCCGCCTGCTGAAGGAGGAGATCGACGAGTATTACCGCAATTTCCGCGTCACCAACGACTTGCTGGAGTTGCGCAACCTGGTCGAGGTGGCGGCGCTGATCGTCAAGAGCGCGCTGTCGCGTCACGAGAGCCGCGGACTGCATTATTCGCGGGATTATCCGGATACCTTGCCGAAGGCGCTGCCTAGTGTGTTGACGCCTCGCCGGCGCTGATGAACCAGAAGCTTTCGCCGTCGACGATCATCCTCCTGACCGTTCCGCCCCTGCTCTGGGCCGGCAACGCCATCGTCGGCCGCCTGGTGCGCGAAGCCGTGCCGCCGATGACGCTGAACCTGCTGCGCTGGCTGATCGCCCTGCTGATCCTGCTGCCTATGGCCGGCGCCGCCTTCCGCCCAGGTAGCGGCGCACTCGCCAACTGGCGCCGCTACGCGCTGCTGGGCCTGGCCGGCATCGGCCTGTACAACTCCTTCCAGTATCTGGCCTTGCAAACCTCGACGCCGATCAACGTGACCCTGGTCGCGTCCGGCATGCCGGTGTGGATGATGCTGGTCGGCCGGGTATTCTTCGGCGTGCCGGTGCGGCGCCGGCAGGTGGCGGGCGCGGTGCTGTCGATTCTCGGGGTGCTGGTGGTGCTGTGCCGCGGCGACCTGCACCAGCTGCTGGGGCTGCGCCTGGTGGCGGGTGACCTCTACATGATCCTGGCGACCATCGCCTGGTCCTTCTACAGCTGGATGCTGCTGCAGCCGCAGGACAAGCCCGAGCTGCGCGCCGACTGGGCGGCCTTCCTGGCGGTCCAGGTGGCGTATGGGCTGTTGTGGTCCGGCTTGTTCACGGGCGTCGAATGGTCGCTGGGCGCGCCGGCCATCGCCTGGAGCGGCAGGCTGGCGGCAGCGCTGGTTTTCGTCGCCACCGGGCCGGCCGTGCTGGCCTATGCGCTGTGGGGCGCCGGCATCCGCCGCGCCGGGCCCGGCATCGGCGCCTTCTTCGTCAACCTGACGCCCTTGTTTGCGGCGCTGCTCTCGTCGGCCTTCCTCGGCGAATTGCCGCATGCCTATCACGGGCTGGCCTTCGCCCTGATCGTGGGCGGCATCGTCGTGTCCAGCCGGCGTTGACGCCGGCTCTCCTGCGCGACCAGCCTGGCAGCAAGGTGTTACGATCTCGAGGGAAGAAGCCCAACGAGGAAACACCACAATGGCAGACGGTTTGAGTGTCCACGACCACGCGGGCCATGACCGCGCGGTGCAGCTGGCTGAATTCCTGGACCGCCACCCGCGCGCGCTGGTGCTGACGGGCGCCGGCCTGTCCACCGCCTCCGGCATTCCCGATTATCGCGACCGCGACGGCGCCCGCCGCGGCCGCCCGCCCATCCACGGCCCGGATTTCCGCAAGTACGAGCAGGTCCGGAAGCGCTACTGGGCGCGCAGCATGATCGGCTGGCCGGTGCTGTCGAAAGCGCGGCCGAATCCCGGCCATTTCGCCATCGCCGGCCTGGAAAAGATCGGCAACATCGGTTCGGTGCTCACCCAGAACGTCGACGGCCTGCATGGCCAGGCCGGCAGCCACAGCGTGCTCGAGCTGCACGGCAATATCCATTCGGTGGTCTGCCTGGACTGCTCGGCGCTGTTCCCACGCGCCTTCGTCCAAGGGCAGTTGGCCGACGCCAATCCGCACCTGCTGCACGCCGAGGCGACGCCCTTGCCGGACGGCGACGCCTCGGTCGAGCCGGCCGAACTGGCGGACTTCCGCCTGCCGCACTGCGTCTGCTGCGCCGGCACCCTGATGCCGAACGTGGTCTTTTTCGGCGACAACGTCCCGCCGGCACGCACCGCCATCGCCCTCGACCAGATGGCGCGCGCCGATGCGCTGCTGGTGGTCGGGTCCTCGCTGATGGTGTATTCGGGTTTCCGCTTCTGCCGCATGGCCCGGGCCAGCGGCAAGCCGATCGCCGCCATCAATCTCGGCCGCACGCGCGCCGACGACCTGCTCGACATCAAAATCGAAGAATCCAGTGAACGGCTCCTGCCCCTCGTGCTCGAGCTGCTCGAACGGACCCGCTCTGGAGACAAGAAAAACACACCATCCATTCAACTCGACGGGGGAACATTGTGACGAACAAGATCAAAGGCTGGCAAGCCGGCGCCCTTGCGGCCGGGCTGGGCCTGGCCGCATCCTTTTTCTACGTGCGCGCAAAAACGAAGCAGGCCGAGGCCGAGAATCCGCCCCAGGGACGCTTCGTGACGGTCGACGGCGTGCGCCTGCACTATCTCGAAAAGGGCGAAGGCCCGGTACTGGTCCTGCTGCACGGGAATGGCGTGCTGGCCAACGATTTCGAGCACAGCGGCCTGCTGGACCGCGCCGCCGAACACTACCGCGTGATCGCCTTCGACCGCCCGGGCTTCGGTTACAGCGAGCGTCCGCGCAGCAAGGTCTGGACGCCGCAAGCCCAGGCGCGGCTGCTGCGCCATGCACTGCAGGCGCTGGATGTCGAGTCCGCCATCGTGCTGGGCCATTCCTGGGGCACGCTGGTCGCACTCTCGATGGCGCTGGAGGCGCCGGATTTCGTGCGTGGCCTGGTGCTGCTGTCCGGCTATTACTATCCGAGCCTGCGCCTCGATGCGCCACTGGGCTCCGGCCCCGCGATTCCGGTGATCGGCGATTTGATGCGCTTCACGGTGTCGCCGCTGCTGACCCGCATGATGTGGCGGCCGCTGACGAAACGGGTGTTTTCGCCGATGCCGGTGGCGGACGCCTTCCGCGCCATGCCGCCCTGGATGGCCCTGCGCCCGAGCCAACTGCGCGCCAGCGCGGCCGAGAGCGCGCTGATGGTGCCGGCGGCGATGTCGCTGGCCAAGCGCTATCCGGAACTCAAGGTGCCTGCGGTCATCGTCGCCGGGACCCAGGACAAGATCGTCGATTTCAGCCACAACGCCGAGCGCCTGAACGAACGGATCCCGGACAGCGAGCTGCAACTGCAGCCGGGCGTCGGCCACATGACGCATTATGCGCACCCGGACCAGGTGCTGGCGGCGATCGATTCGATCGCGTCGAAGGTTGGAGAGCACCTGTACCCGCGTACGCCGCAGGCGGAGGCGCTGGCGCGGGCCAGCGAGAGCGGGGTCTGAGGCGAAGGCTCAGCGCGCCGCCGGCCAGGCGCGGGCGGCGAGGATGATGGCGGTGTCGTTCGGATGCACGGCGAGCTCTTCCAGACGGGCGGCCGGGACCAGGTGCACAGCCTGGGTCTCCCAGCCCATCGCCGACGGGCAGCCGCCAATGCGTTTCGCGATGTAATAGCGGGTATAGGTCTGGGTGCGCGCCACGTCGATCAGGAAGGCTTCCAGGCGCACGATCAGGCCCGATTCCTCGTAGACCTCGCGGATGGCCGTATGCCGCAGCGTGCCGCCCGGGTCGACCCGGCCTTTTGGGAAGGTCGTCGAATAGCCGCCGTAGGCGTTGGTTGGCGACACCAGCCAGACCCGGCCATCATCCTCGATCACCACCGCCCCCGCTGCGGCTTTCATGCCGGGTGGCAGGCGGAAAGGCGGCTCGTCGACGGCGTCTCCCGCGCCCGGCGCGCCCGGCGAAGGGGCCAGTGCGAGTCCGTTCAGGCTGCCCGGCATCGGGCAGACCGGCACGGCCGTCGCCAATGCGCCCGGTTCGGCCCAGTGCGCCGAGGGCGTGGGCGAGCTGGGCCGGTGGATGATGACGAGCTCGCCATCATCCTTGCGGCAGGGATGGTGAATCACGCCGTTCAGCCGACGATCCTCAGCGAATAATCGGTCGCCCGCACATCTTTGGTCAGGCTGCCGATCGAGATACGGTCGACGCCGGTCTCGGCAATCGCCCGCACGGTCTGCATGTTGATGCCGCCGGAAGCCTCGAGCAGCGCGCGGCCGCCGTTGATGCGCACTGCTTCGCGCATCATGTCGAGGTCGAAGTTGTCCAGCAACACCGACCCGGCGCCGGCCGCCAGCGCCTCTTCCAGCTCGGCAATCGACTCCACCTCGACCTGGATCGTCACGCCGGCGTGCAGCGCAGCCGCGGCGTTCAGCGCCGCGGTGATGCCGCCGGCCGCCGCGATATGGTTTTCCTTGATCAGGATGCCGTCGTACAGCGCCATGCGCTGGTTGGCGCCGCCGCCCACGCGCACCGCGTACTTCTGCGCCTGGCGCAGGCCCGGAAGGGTCTTGCGGGTGTCCAGGATTTTGGCGCGGGTGCCTGCCACCACGTCCACGTACTTGCGCGTGCTCGATGCGACGCCGGACAGCAGTTGCAGGAAGTTCAGCGCCGCGCGTTCGGCCGTCAGCAGCGAGCGCGGCGAGCCTTCCATCGTGCAAACCACGCTATCCGCAGCCATCGTGTCGCCTTCGGCATACTTCCAGTCGATCGCTATGTCCTGGTCGACAGCCAGCATCACGCCCTCGAACCAGGGCGCGCCGCACAGTACGGCTTGCTCGCGGACGATCACGCGGGCTTGCGCGCGCGGCGCTTCCGGCACCAGCTTGCCGGTCAGGTCGCCGCTGCCGACGTCTTCCAGCAGCGCAGCCAGCAGG
The DNA here is from genome assembly GCF_042656905.1 of Massilia aerilata. Taxonomy (NCBI): domain Bacteria; kingdom Pseudomonadati; phylum Pseudomonadota; class Betaproteobacteria; order Burkholderiales; family Oxalobacteraceae; genus Massilia; species Massilia aerilata. Next base: position 210,149 of record NZ_JBHSMZ010000001.1, on the reverse strand, counting down.
TTCTGCTCGAAGGCGGCCTGGAGCTTGGCGTCGAGCTTGCCTTCCTGGGCGAATGGGTTCTTCAAGTTACTCATGCGGGTCCGATTCCGGAGAACAGTTTGCTTTCCTGCTCCAGCGAACCGGTCGGCAGGGCCTTGGCTTTCTTGGCGGCGGCGAAGTCGAGCATGCGGTCGATGGCGCGCCTGGCCTGCCTGCCGACTTCCGGATCGACGTGGATCTCGTTATTGCCTTTTTCGAGGACGTCCGCGAGGTTCTGCAAGCCGTTCATCGCCATCCACGGGCAGTGCGCGCAGCTCTTGCAGGTGGCGCTATTGCCGGCGGTCGGCGCATCGATGAAGTGCTTGCCCGGCGCCGCGGCGCGCATCTTGTGCAGGATGCCGTTGTCGGTGGCGACGATGAAGGTCGTCGCGTCCATGGTGCGGGCGGCGTCGATCAGCTGGGTGGTCGAGCCGACGGCGTCCGCCTGTTCGACGACGTTGGCAGGCGATTCAGGGTGAACCAGCACTTTTGCGTCGGGATACTGGGCGCGCAGCAGGTCGAGTTCGATGCCCTTGAATTCGTCGTGCACCAGGCAGGAACCCTGCCACAGCAGCATGTCGGCGCCGGTCTTCTTCTGGATATACGAACCCAGGTGGCGGTCGGGCGCCCACAGGATCTTCTTGCCCTGCTTGTGCAGGTATTCGACGATGTCCAGGCCGATCGACGAGGTCACCATCCAGTCGGCGCGCGCCTTGACGGCGGCGGACGTGTTCGCATAGACCACCACGGTGCGGTCCGTATGCTGGTCGCAGAAGGCGGCGAACTCGTCGGCCGGACAGCCCAGGTCCAGCGAGCAGGTCGCGTCCAGGTCCGGCATCAGGATGGTTTTTTCGGGGCTGAGGATCTTGGCGGTCTCGCCCATGAAGCGCACGCCGGCGACGACCAGGGTTTTAGCGGGATGATCGCGGCCGAAGCGCGCCATTTCCAGCGAGTCCGAGACGCAGCCGCCGGTTTCCTCGGCCAGGTCCTGCAGGTCGGCGTCCACGTAGTAGTGGGCCACCAGCACCGCTTCCTTTTCCTTCAGCAGACGCCGGATGCGGTCTTTCAGGGCTTCCTTTTCGGCGGCCTCGACAGGCGACGGCACGCGCGCCCAGGCTTCCGAGGTCGAGCAGACGCCGCCTACGGGGCGGTCGTATTCGAAGGTCTTGATTGGAGCAATGGTATTCATGTCAATGTCACCATGGTTTCGTGGGCACGGGGTGCCCACCCTACCGACAACGCGTAGGGTGGGCACCCCGTGCCCACGTTATTTTTACGTCCGGATCACGAATATTATTCGAGACCCTGGCTCTTCAGGTAATCCTCGTAATTGCCCTGGAAGTCGACCACGCCGTCTTCCTTCACTTCGAGAATGCGGGTCGCCAGCGAGGACACGAATTCGCGGTCGTGCGAAACGAAGATCAGGGTGCCGGCGTATTTATCCAGCGCCACGTTCAGCGATTCGATCGATTCCATGTCCATGTGGTTGGTCGGCTCATCCAGCATCAGCACGTTGTGGCGGCCCAGCATCAGCTTGCCGTACATCATGCGGCCCTTCTCGCCGCCGGACAGCACGCGCACCGATTTCTTGACTTCGTCGCCGCCGAACAGCAGGCGGCCGAGGATCGAGCGCACGGCCTGGTCGTCGTCGCCTTCCTGGGTCCAGTTGCCCATCCAGTCGGTCAGGTTCAGGTCGGTCGCGAATTCCTCGGTCGGGTCCTGCGGCATGTAGCCCGGATTCGCGTTCTCGGCCCACTTGATGCGGCCGGTGTCGGCGTCGAGGCCGGTGATCTCGTGGCCGCCGATGCAGCGCAGCAGCGTGGTTTTACCCGCGCCGTTGGCGCCGATGATCGCGACGCGTTCGCCGGCCTCGACCATGATCGAGAAGTTCTTGAACAGCGTGCGGTCGTAGGACTTCGACAGGCCTTCGGTCTCGACGGCCAGGCGGTGCAGCTTCTTCTCGCCTTCGAAGCGCACGAAGGGATAGGCGCGCGAGGACGGCTTGAATTCCTCGATCTTGATCTTGTCGATCTGCTTGGCGCGCGAGGTCGCCTGGCGGGCCTTCGACTTGTTGGCCGAGAAGCGACGCACGAATTCCTGCAGCTCGGCCACTTTTTCCTTGGCCTTGGCGTTGTTCGCCAGCTGCTGGTTCCTAGCCTGGGTCGAGGCTTCCATGTAGTCGTCGTAGTTGCCCGGATAGACCTTCAGGGTGCCGTAGTCCATGTCGGCGACGTGGGTGCAGACCGAGTTCAGGAAGTGGCGATCGTGCGAGATGATGATCATCGTCGAGTTGCGCTGGTTGAGCATGTCCGCCAGCCAGGAAATCGTGTGGATGTCCAGGTTGTTGGTGGGCTCGTCCAGCAGCAGGATGTCCGGGTCCGAGAACAGGGCCTGGGCCAGCAGCACGCGCAGCTTCCAGCCCGGCGCCACGGCGCTCATCGGGCCCTGGTGCAAATCGGTGCCGATGCCGAGGCCCAGCAGCAGTTCGCCGGCGCGCGCTTCGGCCGAGTAGCCGTCGTATTCGGCGACCTTGCCTTCGAGCTCGGCGGCTTTCATGTAGTCGTCGTCGGTCGCTTCCGGGTTCGCGTAGATGGCGTCGCGTTCGGCGATCGCGTTCCACAGTTCGGTGTGGCCCATCATGACCACGTCGAGTACGCGCACGTCTTCGTAGGCGAACTGGTCCTGGCGCAGCTTGCCGAGACGCTCGCCCGGGTCGAGCGAGACGTTGCCGCCCGACGGCTCGAGGTCGCCGCCGAGGATCTTCATGAAGGTCGACTTGCCGCAACCGTTGGCGCCGATGAGGCCGTAACGGTTGCCGTCGCCGAATTTGACGGAGATGTTTTCGAAGAGCGGCTTGGCGCCGAACTGCATCGTGATGTTGGCTGTACTGAGCACTGGGAACCTTCCTGCGGGGGTTTTCGATTAACCGCGCATTTTACCACTGAGGAGAAGCCCCGGTGGGACCCGCAGGCCGCCAACGGCGAAATCAGCCCCGCTGAAGCGTCGGGTAATCCGACAGCGTCAGTTTCCACGCGCCGTCAGCCGACACCAGCCGCCCCTGCGCGCCGAACGGAATCGTCACCCGCCGCTGGATATGCCCGAATTCCAGCCCCGTCAGGATGGGGCAAGGCAGGGTCGCGCGCAGATAGGCCAGCATTTCGTCGAAGTCGTAGCCATTGTCGGCCGGAGAAAGGCGGTAGCCCGAGAAATCGCCCAGCACGATGGCCCGCTGGTCCGCCAGCACGCCGGCCTGCATCAACTGCAGCAGCATGCGTTCGACCCGGTAGGGATGCTCGGCGATGTCTTCGAGGAAGAGGATGCCGCCGGCAATGCGCGGGAACCACGGCGTGCCGAGCAGCGAGACGATCATCGCCAGGTTGCCACCCCAGACCGTGCCGGCCAGGTCCAGCGCCGGCTTGCCGGCGCCCTGCCCTGTCACGGTATGGGTCGGGCCCTTCAAGCAGGTCCAGAAATTGTCCAGCGTGAAATCGACCGGCTCGGCGGCGCCGAAGTCGCCGGCGAACATCGGGCCGGCGTAGCTGATCGCGCCGCGCCGGGCGTACAGGCCCATGTGGAAGTCGGTGATGTCCGAGAAGCCGACGAACAGCTTGCCGCTGTCCGCCATGCGGTCGAAGTCGATGTGCGGCATCAGGCGCGTCATGCCGTACTGGCCGCGCAGGGCGACCACGATCTGCACGTCCGGATCGGCTGCGGCCGCGTTCAGCTGGGCCAGGCGCGCCTCGTCCGTGCCGCCGAAGCGCAGGTAGCGTTTGTCGTGCTCGTAGTAGTTATGGACCAGGATGCCCTGGGCTTCGAGGCGGGCAATGCCGCGCGTTACCGCTTCCGGCTCGGCCGCATAGCCGCCCGGGGCGACCAGCGCGATGCCAATTTTCTGAGTGATCACTGTTTGACGAAAAGCCGTGGTGTAGAGTCCGGCGTCATCTTACCGTGCGCATGGGCGTCGATCAAGGCAAGCAGTCTCTCCAGCAACTGGATCGGCAGGTCGTGGCCCATCCCTTCGATGACTTCCAGGCGCGCGTTCGGGATGGCCTGGGCGGTGGCTTCGCCGCAGGCCAGCGGCACCATCGGATCGGCGGCGCCGTGGATCACCAGGGTCGGCGCGACGATGGTGCGCAGCTGCGGCGTGCGGTCGCCACAGGCGGCCACGGCCAGGGCCTGGCGCACCACGCCGCCAGGGCAGCAGTTGCGGCGCAGCGCACGCGCGACGCGCCGGCGCAGCTGCTTTTCCGGGGTCGGATAGGTCGGGCTGCCGATCGCCTGCCACAGGCGCACGCCGTGTTCGATCATGGCGTCGGCATCCGCGGTTTTCGGGCGGCGCAGCAGTGCGCGCTTGACCTCGGGGCCTGGGCCCGGCAGGCCGCGGCGGCCGCTGCTGGACATGATGGAGGTCAGGCTCAGCACCCGCGACGGGTATTTGGAGGCCATCAGCTGGCCGATCATGCCGCCCATCGACATCCCGACCACATGGGCGCGCGCCACCCCGAGGGCGGACAGGACGCCGACGGCGTCGTCGGCCATGTCTTCCAGCGTGTAGGGCGGGCGGATCGGCCAGCGCACCAGCGACTTCAGCCAGGCCAGGCCCAGGCTCGGCGTGCCGGCGTGCTCGAATTTGGTGGACAGACCCGTGTCGCGATGATCGTAACGGATCACGTAAAAGCCGAGCTCGACGAGACCCTCGACGAATTCGTCCGGCCAGGCGGTCAATTGCAGGCCGAGGCCGGAAATCAGCAGCAGTGGCACGGCTTTCGGGTCGCCGGCGGTATCGAAGGCGATGCGGATGCCGTTCGCGTTCAGGCTAGGCATGGCGGCAACACCTGCATCGGTATCGGCGCCGGGCCGAGAGAAAACGGAAGGGGTGCTGGGTGATGGGCGATTGGTCCACGCGGGGTCTCCGCGCCGCTATGCAGACGGCGTGAAACCAGCATACCATTTTCGCCCGTCCGGGTGCGTTACGGGACGAGCGTGTTCTTGCGCGCCGCGCGGCGCTCGGCAAAGAAGCCCTTCAGCATGGCGCCGGCCTCTTCCGCCAGTACCCCGCCGACGACTTCGGTGTGGTGATTCAGCTCCTCGCGCGCGAACAGGTCGAGCACGGAGCCGCAGACCCCGGTCTTGGGATCGGTGGCGGCGTAGACCACGCGCGCCAGACGCGCATGCATCATCGCGCCCGAGCACATGGCGCAGGGTTCCAGCGTCACGTAGAGCTCGCAGCCCGGCAGCCGGTAGTTGCCGAGCTTTTCGGCGGCCGCGCGCAGGGCGACGATTTCGGCGTGGGCGGTCGGGTCGTGGCGGCCGATCGGCTGGTTGAAGCCGGCGGCGACGATCTCGCCATCCTTGACCACCACGGCGCCGACCGGCACCTCGCCGGCCTCCCAGGCCTTGCGCGCCTCGCGCAGGGCGAGCGCCATGTACGCGCCGTCGCCGTCGCGTTCCAGGCTCACCGGCTCGGGCAGCGAAGGATCAGGAAGATGCGCGGGCATCGGTGATCTCGGCCCAGCAGTTCGGGGTCTCGTGCAGCACCAGCTTCTGCAGGCGCAGGCCGGTGCCGTAGCGGTCGGTATAGGCCGCCTTCAGGATGTTCCAGGCGACCTGGGCCAGGTTCTCGACGGTCGGGATGCGGTCGATGATCACGGTCTTGTGGCCCGGCAGGCTGGACAGGAACTCGCGCACCTTGTCGTCCTTTTCGTAGACCAGGAAGGCATGGTCCCAGACGTCGACCAGGTGTTCCTTGGCGAGCGACTTGATGTCGGAAAAGTCCATGATCATGCCGTTGTCGGAACTGCCTTCGGTGTCGATCACGGCGCCGGTCAGGGTGATTTCCAGGGTGTAGCGGTGGCCGTGCAGGTTGCGGCACTGGCTTTTATGGTCGGGAATGCGATGGCCGGCATCGAATTCCAGCTTGCGGGTAATGGTCAGCATAGGGTTGCGCTAGGCGCTCAGGGGATTTGCAGGAGTTTGTGGGTCTGGATGCTCAGCTTCCACTTGGGATTGCGGCGGCAGGTCTCGATCGCGAGCTTCGTGTTCCGGGCCGCCAGCGGACCGTCCATCGGCTGGACGTAGAAGTTCTCGAAGTCCAGGCCTTCGTAGACGGACAGGTCCTGGCCGAGCTGCGGGATCACGACCTTGATCTCGTTGCCTTTGCCGACCACGAGCTTGGAGCCCATCTTCGGGCTGACGCAGATCCAGTCGACGCCTTCCGGCACCGGCAGCGTGCCGTTGGTCTCGATTGCGATGGTGAAACCACAGGCATGCATGGCATCGATCAGCGGCTTGTCCAGCTGCAGCAGCGGCTCGCCGCCGGTGAACACGACATACTTGCTGGCAGTGTGGGTGGCCGGCCACAGGCCGTTGATTTCGGCGGCCAGGGCCCCGGCGTCCTTGAACTTGCCGCCGCGCTCGCCGTCCGTACCGACGAAATCGGTATCGCAGAACTGGCAGATGGCATTCGCGCGGTCGCTTTCGCGTCCGGTCCACAGGTTGCAGCCGGAAAAGCGGCAGAACACCGCCGGCCGGCCGGCGTGGGCGCCCTCGCCCTGCAGGGTATAAAAAATCTCTTTGATGCTGTAAGTCACGGTAAAAGTCCGGTTAAGCCTCTCGTCAACCTTCCATTATACCGCGCACCGCGGCGGCTGCAGAAGACCACAAGGATGTTGACTTCCGGCAAAAACTATCCTCTCAGAAAGACGTACCTTTTCGTAGCGGAAAGTTCCTACCGCTTTAGGAGACGGACCATGAAGACCGTGATGCACCATGCCTTGCGCGCCCTGATTGCCGCCCTTCTGCTGGCCGGCCTTTGGTGGCTGGACAGCGGCGCCGGCAGCGGCGCGGGGCCGGAACGCCTGCGGATCGCTTTCGTCCTGCTGCTCGGCATGGGGATCCTGTTCACCATGCTGTTCCGGCGCGTGCACAGCGAAGACCGCATCGCCGACCTGGAAGCCGCGCTGTGCCGCGAGCAGTCGGCGCGCAGCCACGCCGACCATGCGCTGGCCGAGGCCGACCTGCTGCTGGCGCGCATGGCGGCGCGGGCCGCTGGCGGCGTCGCCACCGATCCGGCCGGCCAGTTGATCATCATCCAGGCCGAGCTGACCCAGATCCAGCAACGCTGCCGGGCCGACCAGGGCACCCGCAACCGGCTGGAACTGTTGCGCACCCGGCTCGACCGCCTCGGCACCAGCCTGCGCACCGGCGCGCGCGCCGCCGAGCCCGGATGACCAGGCTGGGGCCGGTTTCCCGCCCTGCGTTCGGATAATTCCGGGCCTAAAACGTTCTTGCCTTAAATCAATAAGGCGCGATGTGCCGTGCCGCACAATCCGATCTTGTCAGCAGTCAATTAGTTGCTCAACAGACAGATCAAGGACGGCACATGACAGGCACAACAACAATACAGCGGCTCATGGATTCCTCCCACGCGAACGGCGACCGTGCCTTCGCGTATCAGCTCATGGAGATGCTGGCGATCCCGGTGTTCGTGCTGGACACCAACTGCCGCGTGATGATCTGGAATCGTGCCTGCGAACACCTGACCGGCGTGCCCGCCGCGGAAGTGATCGGCACGCGCGAGCACTGGCGCAGCTTTTTCGACGAGCAGCGCCCTACCCTGGCCGACATGGTGGTCCAGGACCGCGCAGGGGAAATCCCGGTCATCCATCCCCGCACCGCCACCGGCCAGCCGGCCCATTTGTCGGCCGAGAGCTGGTTCGACATGCCGCGCGTCGGCCGGCGCCGCTACCTGGCCGCCGACGCCAGTCCCATCTACGACGAGCGCGGCCGCCTGACCGCCGTCGTCGAGACCCTGCGCGACTTGACCGACGAGAAGATGGCCCAGATCGCCCTGGAGCAGCTTGCCACGCGCGACGGCCTGACCGGGCTGGCCAACCGCCGCTGCTTCGACGACACCCTGCATGCCGAATGGGCGCGCGCCCAGCGCCAGCGCCAGCCGCTGTCGCTGCTGATGGTCGACGTCGACAATTTCAAGGCATACAACGATGCCAATGGCCACCTCGGCGGCGACGAATGCCTGAAACGCATCGCCACCGCCGTCGCCAGCGAGATGCGCGCCAACGATCTGGTCGCCCGCTACGGCGGCGAGGAATTCGCCGTGATCCTGCCGAACCAGTCGCTGAAAGGCGCCGCCAGCGTGGCCGAGCGCATCCGCACCCGGGTCGAGCAGCTGCAGGTGCCGAACCGGCTGGCCGCGGGGCGGCACGTGACCGTGTCGATCGGCGCCGCCACCGCACTGGCTTCGCCCGACACCGAGGCTTCGGAACTGGTCGCGACTGCCGACGCGGCGCTCTACCGCGCCAAGCACATGGGACGCAACCGAATCAGCCTGCCGCTCTCGGAGCCGGCCTGACCTGGCATTTCATCTATAAATTTCCTGGGGAATCGACTAAGCTGTCGCGCACAGCAACATTCCCGAGGAGATCGCGTGTCACAGTTGTTCAAGTATGTTCCGCTGGCCGCCCTGGCCATCGCCGTGCCGGCCTGGGCCGCCACCGCCGCCGCCGCCGCCAAGCCTGCCCCATCGAGGTCCGAGGTCCTGCCGTTCAAGGCCACCGAAAAGCAGTTGCCGAACGGCCTGAAAGTGATCGTCGTGCCGACCGGCTTCCCCAACCTGGTGTCGGTGACGATCCCGGTCCAGACCGGTTCGCGCAACGAAGTCGAGCCGGGCAAGTCCGGCTTCGCCCACTTCTTCGAGCACATGATGTTCCGCGGGACCAAGGCCTACCCGCCCGAGAAGTACCAGGACATCATCACCAAGGCCGGCGCACGCCAGAACGCCTACACCAGCGACGACCTGACCAATTACTACACGACCTTCGCCAAGCAGGACCTCGAAACGGTGCTGATGGTCGAGGCCGACCGCTTCCAGCACCTGGATTATTCCGAAGCCGCGTTCAAGACCGAATCGCGCGCCGTGCTGGGCGAATACAACAAGAACAGCGCGAACCCGATGCAGAAGCTGTTCGAGGCCCAGCGCGACGCCGCCTTCACTACCCACACGTACAAACACACCACGATGGGCTTCCTGAAGGACATCGAGGACATGCCCAACCAGTACCAGTATTCGAAGACCTTCTTCGACCGCTGGTACCGCCCGGAACGCACCACCATCATCATTGCCGGCGACGTCGATCCGAAGAACGCGATCGCCCTGGTCGAAAAGTACTGGAGCGGCTGGAAGCGCGGCACATACAAAGTCGCCGTCCCGGCCGAGCCGTCGCCGCAGGGCGCCCAGTACCGCCACGTGAACTGGCCCAGCCCGACCCTGCCGCTGGTGACGGTCGCCTTCCGCGCCCCGGCCTTCTCCGACACCAGCAAGGACCAGGCCGCGTTGTCGATGCTGCTGTCGCTGTCGTTCGGCCGTACTTCGCCGCTGTATAAACGCCTGGTGCAGGACGAACAGAAAGTCGACCAGCTGTTCGACTACACCCCGGCCCGCGTCGATCCTTCGCTGGTGACGATAGGCGCCCGGGTCAAGAAGCCGGAGGATGCGCTGTACGTACGCAATGCCATCCTCGAGACGGTCGCCAGACTGCACGACACCCCGGTCACCAAGCAGGCGCTGGAAGAGGCGCAGTCGTCGGAGAAGTATGGCCTGATCCGCACCCTGGACAACACCGACACGGTGGCCAGCACCCTGGCCTCCTACGTCCACTACGACCGTTCCTACGGCACGATCAACCGCTACTACCGCCTGATCGACACCCTGACGCCGGCGGATCTGCAGGCGGCCGCGCGCAAATACCTGGTCGACGCGTCGATGGTCGTCACGACTTTGTCGCACGACGCGCTCCCGGCAGGCATCGACGCCCTGCCGAAGCTGGCCGACATGGCGCCCAAGGCGGGCGACGCCAAATTCGACCTGCTGGTGCAAAAGACCGCGCTGCCGCAGATCCGCTTCAAGCTGCTGTTCGAAGCCGGGTCGAGCCAGGACCCGGCCGGCAAGGAAGGCCTGGCGGCCCTGACCGCCGCCATGGTCGCGCGCGCCGGCTCCAGCGAACGCAAGTACGACGAGGTGACCAAGGCCCTGTTCCCGATCGCCGGCGGCTTCGGCGAGCAAACCGACAAGGAGATGACCACCTTCACCGGCACCATCCACCGCGACAACTGGAACCAGTTCCTCGATGTCGCCCTGCCCCAGCTGCTATCGCCGGGCTTCCGGGAGGACGACTTCCGCCGCCTGAAGGACGCGCAGAAGAACGCCCTGGTGCTGGACCTGAAGGACAATAACGAGGAGGAATTCGGCAAGGAGCGGCTGCAGGCCAACATCTTCGCCGGCACGCCCTACGGCCACCCGGTGCTGGGCACCGTGAAGGGCATCGAGTCGATCACGCTGGACGACGTTCGCCAGTTCTACCGCCAGGCGTATGCACAGGGCGCGCTGCATGTCGGCATCTCGGGCGACGTCAGCCCGGAGATGGCGGCCCAGCTGAAGACCCGCCTGGCCGGCCTGCCGGAAGGAGCCGGCCTGCCGCGCATCGCCAGGCCGCAGGGCCGCATGCCGCAGGGACTGGAAGTCGAGATCATCGAGAAGAACACGCGCGCGACCGCGATCTCCTTCGGCCTCCCGATCGAGGTCAACCGCGCCCACCCGGACTTCCCGGCCCTGTGGCTGGCCAAGACCTGGCTGGGCGAGCACCGCGCCTCGAACTCCTACCTGTACCAGCGCATCCGTGAATTGCGCGGCATGAACTACGGCGACTACGCCTACATCGAAGCCTTCCCGCGCGGGATGTTCGGCTTCTTCCCGAGCCCGAACCTGGGCCGCAAGTCGCAGATCTTCGAAGTCTGGATCCGCCCGGTCGCACCGCAGAACGCCCACATGGCGCTGCGCATCGCGCTGACCGAACTCGGCAAGCTGATCGACAAGGGCCTGACCGAGGAGCAGTTCGCCGCCACCCGCGACTACCTGATGAAGAACGTGTTCGTGATGACCGCCACCCAGGACGCCCAGCTCGGCTACGCGCTGGACTCGCAGTGGTACCGCACGCCGGAATTCACGCGGATGATGCGCGACGGCCTGTCGAAGCTGACCGCGGCCGACGTCAACGCGGCAATCCGCAAGCACCTGTCGGCGCAGAACCTGTCGGTGGTATTCATCACCAAGGATGCGGCCGGCCTCAGGGACAAGCTGTTGAGCGACGCGTTCTCGCCGATCAGCTATGACGCCACCAAGCCGCAAGAGCTGCTGGACGAGGACAAGGCGATCGGCGCCATGAAGCTGGGGATGCGTCCGGAGGCGGTCAGGATCACGCCGGCGGTGCAGGCTTTCGCGCAGTAAGCGTCCGCGCGAGCGACATGCAAGGAAAATCGCCGGGTCCGCCCGGCGATGTCATTTTCAGGGCATGAACTCGTTGTTCACCCAGACTGCCCTTTCGAGGATCGCCAGGTGGGAAGCACTGAGATACCAGCTGGCGCCGCCGACCTGGTTCGGATGGTACTGGTAAGCGCTGGGCGGATGAATACGGGATGCCGGCGTCGCCACCTTGCGCCGCAGCGGCGCGCCTGGAATCGTGTCGTAGATCCAGGCGCCGTACTCGAGGCACATGTGGGTGGGCGTAAGGTCGCCCGGATACCCGAATTCACCATGGATGACACAGGGGATGGCCACCTGCGGCGAGATCCGACACTGCTTGAACTGCTGGCCCCTGGTGTCGTGGCTGCCCACGAAGCCATTCAGCAGCAAACCGTTCCCCACATCGGAAATTTCGTTGTTGACGGCGCTGGAAAGGGTGTCGTTTACCCAGCCGTCGAGTGCCCACACGCGGCAGCTGTTCGGTGGCGGATGCTGGAGCGTATGCGCGCGAAAATGGCCGGTCATTGCGTCCTGAGCGATGCTTTTTTTGGACGAAAAAACGCCGGCGAGGGCCGGCGTTCGTCATACTGCGATCACTTGATCAGTGAACCACCTTGTCCCAGCCGTGGCGCACCGCGGCCTTCATCTTTTCCCAGGTCGAGACGCCGTCCTTGCTGTAGCGGGTGTCCCAATCGCTGCGCAGGTCGCTCTCCACGTCGTCCCACTGACGGCCAGAGTAGCGCGTATCGCTGCGCATCTGGGTGCCGTAGCGGTAGGCCGGATCGTAGTCGTTGTAGGTGTCGCCGCTGGAACCGTAGGTGTTGCTCCAGTGGCTGCGGTAGTAGGAGTCGTCCGAGTCGCTGTCCGGCGTGATCTTGTCCCAGCCGCGGCGGACGGCCGCCTTCATTTTTTCCCAGGTCGATGCGCCGCCCGCGCCGTAGCGGGTATCCCAGTCGCTGCGCAGGTCGGATTCCACGTCGTCCCAGTTGCGGTTCTGGTAGCGCGCATCGCTGCGCATCTGGCTGCCGTATTTGTAGGCCGGGGCGTAGTCGTCGTAGCTGCCGCCCAGGCTGGAGTAGTTCGTGTCCCAGTCGTTGCGGAAGTAGCTGTCGTCGTCCAGGCTGGAATCGGCATTCGCACGCGAATACACGCGCACGCCGCTGCGTTGCCTGCTGCCCGAGCTCAGGTTGGCGCCGGTGCTCGAACCGTAGCCGGCGCCCGATCCCGAGCGCTGCTCGTTCAGCATTTCGCCCATGTCGCGCTGCATCGAGCCGGTCTGGATGGTGCCGCCCAGCGAGGCGTCGCTCGAACCCTGCAGCGACGAGGTGCCTTGCAGCGAGGCGCCGCTCTGCAGCGTGCGGCCGGTCGAGGTGTCGAGGGTGTTGCCGCCGATATTCGTGTCCTGCGAGCCGCCGGCCTGCAGGGAATCGCCGGCGCGCATGGTGCCGCCCATCGGCTCCTGGTAGGTCTGGCCCTTCGGCACCGGATCGTTCAGGTCCTGGGTGGCGAAGGAATTGCGTTCGCCGGTCTCGCCGCTCAGGCTGCCGGCGCCGTAGGACGGGTCACGGTATTCGGATTGCTGCGACATGCCCGCGGACTTCTGCAGGCCGCTGCCTGCGCTGGCGCCGGCCGCCAGCATGGCCGGATCCAGCGAGCTGGCCGAGCCGGTCAGGTCGTGGCGCTCGTCCAGGTCGACCGGACCGAAGCGCTCGATGATATCGGCGGCGCGCTCGACTTCCGGTTCGGACTGGGTGACCAGGGTCAGCACGTGGTGGCCGCGGCTGACCACGTCCGAGTAGCGCGAGACGTGCTCGTCGTTGTCGGAGCCGAACAGGCCGTTGAAGAAATGCTTGATCTGCGCGCCGATGCTTTCATGGACTTCGCTGGTGTGCTCGGTTTCGCCGGTCAGGCTGTTGGTCTGGCCGGTCGGGTCGGCGCTGGAAACGTTGACGTCGGTGCGCGTAAAGCCCGATGCCAGCAGCTCGTCCATTGCATTCTTGGCGTCGCTGCGGTTATCGAAAACAGCTACTAGGGTGTGTTGCATGATGGATCCTCCGATTCAGAAGCTGGTGGGGTCGCACGAGGTGTCGCACCGATGTAACGGACCTCGGCGCTAGTGCAATCGAGGTTACCCCAAAAGGCCCTGCAACCCGCGCACCATTGACTCTTTACAAACCTCCACAGTCAGAATCGAAAAACGGGCCTTGCGGCCCGTCAATGTTCATGCAAAAGGGTTGTCGACCTTTTCAATTTTGGGCGGCGGCAAGCGGTCCGGCAGGTCCCTGCCCTCGAGGCCGGCCACGACCTGCCTCAGCAGCGCATGCAGGCGCCGCGCCGCTTCCAGGCCCTGCTTGTCGGCGGTCAGGTCGAGGTCGCCGGAAATGGTGATGCGGTCGAGGCGGTTCTCGATCGTCAGGTGGCCGATCTCTAGCACGTCGGCTTCGTTCGCATAGGGCACGAAATCCTGCGCTTGCTTCTTGTCAGTCATTGCTCTTCCTCCTGTCGCCGTTCTTCTGGCGGATGTTCGGCAGTTTCAGCATGCGCCCTTTTTCTTCTTCGCTCAGGGCGGGCAGCAGGTCGATGCCGATGATGCGTTCGAGTTCGGGAATCGGGATCACGTTGGCCTTCGCGTCCGCCGTATTCTCGACGAACCAGGCGGCGCCGGCTTTCTGGCGCGGACTGTACACCAGTTTATACAAGTGGGTCGGCACCAGCACATTGCCGATCTTGCGCAGATCGCTGCCCAGGAAAGCCGGCCCCGTCACCACGTACAGGTCGCCCTCCGTCTTCGCCATCTTGCGGACCACGCCCTCGATACCGGCCCACAGGTGGCGGTTGTTCTCGCCATCCTGGGGCACGATGTTCGCCAGGCTGAAGCTGTCGCGCTGGCTGTCGCGGTCGGGCATGTCGCCGTTCGGCGCCATGTGTCCGCGATCCAGGCCGCTGTGGGAGTAATCCGCCAGTTCGGCGCGCTGGGAGGCAGGAAGGCGCGACTCCGCATGAAAGGAATTTTCGCGCGTCAGCTGCTGCGCCGATTCGACCTCGTGGGCCTCCAGGTGCTCGGCCGACCACAGCGGCGTGCGCGTCACGCCCGAGTGCATCACCGTAAATACGTTGAAGCACAGTTCCTTGGTCGCCGGCGCCAGCCTGGGGTTCCGGATCTGCGGCGCACGGCCGTCGAGATAATGGCCGGCGCAGGCTTCCGCGCTGCGGGGCGCGGCGGCAGGCGCCCCGGCGACCGGCGCATCGGGCCGCGACGACTGCACGGCATGCCTGTCGCAAGCCCCCAGGGCGAGCAAACTGGACAATAATACAAGTGGAGCGAACAGCTTCTGAAACATGGTGGTGTACAAAGATCAATCGTGCAGTCATTGTAGCCGAGTAGTCTTTGTGCACCCTCATGGCATGAAATGAAACATGCGCACGATAGAAAAGCGCATTTCCAATCGGAATGCTATAGAATCCGTCCTTTCCAAAAGCTAAAGTGCATTTGAGCAAATATAGTGGCAATGGATAATTTCTCCATTCCCGAGGATCTCCGGCGCTTCGTGCTGACCAGTATTCCGTCGGTGCCCTTCCTGGAAGCCCTGCTGCTGATGCGGGCCGATCCGGAACAATGCTGGAGCCGGGATACCCTCGCGCGCCGCCTCTACGTGCGCGACAAGGTCGCCGAAGGCCTGCTGGCCGAGCTGTGCCTTGCCGGCATCGCCGCGCCCTCGGCCGCCGACGCCGATGCCTATTGCTATCATCCGCGCGAGGATCTGCTGCGCGAACGCATCGACGGCCTGGCCGACCTGTACTCGACCCACCTGGTCGAAGTCACCCATCTCATACATTCTTCCCTCGACCGCAAGGCGCAGCAGTTCGCTGACGCCTTTAAATGGCGAAAGGATTCCTAAGTGGCGTTTACCATCTATTCGCTGTGCACCCTGACTTCGCTGGCCTGCGCCTGGCTGCTGCTGGCGAGTTACCGCCGCACCGGCTACCGCCTGCTGTTCTGGAGCGGCTGGTCTTTCGTGGCGATGACGGTGAATAACCTGTTCCTGGTGTTCGACAAGGTCATCTTCCCCGACGTCTATCTGCTGCCGGTGCGTCTGGTCTCCGCCCTGGTATCGATGCTGCTCCTGCTGTACGGCCTGATCTACGAAAAGGAGTAACCATGAACAATATCCTGACGGGCGCCATCGCCATGGCCTCGACCGTGATCGCGCTGTTCTTCCTGCGCTTCTGGCGCAATACGCGCGACCGCTTCTTCCTGTATTTCGCGCTGTCCTTCGGCATCGAAGGCGCGCATCGCGTGTACTCGGCGTTGAGCTATCAGGAGAGCGAAGATTCGCCCCTGCACTATCTGATCCGCCTGCTGGCCTATGGCCTGATCCTGTGGGCCATCCTGGAAAAGAACCTGCCGGAGCGGAAAAAACCGCAAGACTGAAAGCGTGCGCCCACGCCCTTCCCCCTGCGCCATAATCGGCTGACGAAACATGGCAAAGGAGAAAGCGATGGCAAACCAGCAGCATCAGAATCAGCAGAACCAGAACCGGCAAGACCAGCAGAACCAGCAGCGCGAGACGCCGGGCCAGGAACAGAACGGCCGCTCGGAAGACCTGTTGCCGGCGGGCGCCGCCGACAACACGGCCGACGGCCGCTTCGAAGTGGCAGAGGAAGTCAACATGGACCAGCAATCCGACGCCACCCGCCGCGTCGGCAAGGCGCCCAAGGGCATCGCCGCCGATGCCCTCGCCGATTCCCTCAAGCCTGATCCGGAGTAAGCCCCATGCGCAGGCCCTCGATGGTGTGGGCCTGGTGGATGTCTTCCAGCGCGCCCACCACCCGGCAAGTCAGGTGGGCGCGCACGGCTTCCGGCAGCCTGTCCCAATAGCCCTGCGTGACCTGCAGGTCGTGCTTCTCGGCGTTGCGCGCGTCCGGCGCGTCGACGCCCAGCACGAACACGGGGCGCGACAGCTGCGAGCGGTTGGCGGTGCCGCGGTGGATGGTCAGCGCCGAGCGCGCCGAGATGTCGCCCACCTGCGGCAGCTTGCGCTGGGCGCGCGCCTCGTAGCGCGGGTACAGCGCCTTGTCCGGGAACATCGGGTCGCCGCCCGCCAGGTCGTCCCACTGGGTGCCGGGCGCGATCTCGAAGGGGCCGATCTCCTCGGTCACGTCGACGGTGGTGATGTTGAAGGCCAGCGAATTCAGGCGGCGCCCGACCAGAGTCGCTTCGGGCGCCGCGAAGTCGCGGTGCCAGGGCTGGTGCATGGCGCCCGGGAAGGGAATGTCGAAGCCGGCCTCGACCACCTTGTAGTCCGGACCCAGCACGGCGCGGCAGACCGCCGTCACCCAGGGATGCGTGACCAGTTCGACGAAGCCGCGGATGCGCTCCGGATGCACCTCGACATAATAGCGGCTGGGCCCGCGCTCGAGGGCGCCGCCGGGCCGCGCGCGCGCCTCCGCGAACAGGGTCTCGATGTCTTCCTTCAGCGTGGCCACCCACGCCTTCGTGAACGCGCCCTTGCGCGCGATGATGCCGTCTCCGTACAGGCCGCCCATGATGGCGCCGGTGTCGAAGCCGGCCTCGGTTGCATTGCTCATGATGAATCCTCCTGGCTTGCCATCCTAACGCCAAGCCGGCAAGCGGCGCGCACGGCGCCAGACTTGACTTTCCCCGGCCCTGCTCCGACGGTGCTGCGACGATCCTGAGCACCGGCGTCAGACGGTCCCGGGCGCGCCTCGCGCCGCGCCGGGTCCTACCAGTCCAGCGACAGCAGGCGCTCGGCCATGCGCGGCCAGCACAGCTTCGCGACCTCGTCGCGCGTGGCCCACCTGAAACCGTCGGTCTCGGGCGTCGGCTTGCCGGTCACATGATGCGGGAAGAAGCTGCGGCACACCAGGTGGCCGAGGTCCGGCAGTTCGTCGCCCGCCTCCACCTTGTACAGGTGCAGGGCTTTGTCGCGCCGGTATTCGAAGCGGCCGAGGTCGATGAAGCGCGCCGCCTCGAAGACCAGGCCGGCCTCCTCGTACAGCTCGCGCATGGCCGCCGCCAGCGTGTCCTCGCCCGGATCCAGCAAGCCCTTGGGGATGTCCCATTTGGCGGTGCCGGTCACGTGGCAGATCAGCAGACGGCCGGCGTCGTCGACCACCAGCGTGCCGCAGGAGACGTCGGCCGCCTTGCGCGCCCTGGTCATGGCAGGCTCCGCGCGGCGGCGGCCAGCGCCTGCTCCAGCGCCTCCAGGCTGACCGGCTTGGTGAGATGCTGGTCGAAGCCGGCTTCCTGCGACTGCCGCTGGTCGCTTTGCGAGCCCCAGCCGGTCAGCGCGATCAGCACCACCTGGCGCAGCGCCGCCGTGCGGCGGATCGCGCGCGCCACCTCGTGCCCGCTCATGCCCGGCAAGCCGATGTCGAGCAGGACCAGGTCGGGCACGAACTCGCGCGCCGCGGCCAGGCCGTCCACGCCGTCGTGCGCCACCATGGTGGTATGGCCGAGAACATCGAGCAGCGCGACCAGGCTGTCGGCGGCGTCCGCGTTGTCGTCCACCACCAGTACCCGCAGCGGCCCGGCGGCGCCGGCTTGCCGGGCCACCCCTTCCTGGTCCCGCGCGGCCTGCGCGTGCGGTGCGCCAGGCCGCAGCGGCAGGCGCAAGGTAAACGTCGAACCCTGGCCGGGGCCGCCGCTGAAGGCGCTCACGCGGCCGCCGTGCAGTTCCACCAGGCGCCGCACCAGCGACAGGCCGATGCCCAGGCCGCCCTGGGCGCGATCGAGGCTGCCGCGCACCTGGGTGAACATCTCGAACACCGAGCCGATGCTGTCCCGGGGTATGCCGACGCCGCTGTCGGCCACCGAGACGACCGCGTGGCCGTCCTCGCGCCAGGCCGACAGGGCGATGCGCCCGCCCGCCGGCGTGTACTTGGCGGCGTTGTTGAGCAGGTTGGAGAGCACCTGGACCATGCGCGTGACGTCCGCCTCCAGTTCCAGCGGCTCGGGCGGCAGCTCCACGCTCAATTCGTGGCGGTGCGACGCGATCAGCGCGGTGCTGGTCTCGACAGCGGTGGCGACGATGGCGTGCAGCTGCACCGGCTCCTTTTTCAGCTCGATCCGGCCGCGCGTGATGCGGGCGATGTCGAGCAGGTCGTCGACCAGGTGGATCAGGTGGCCCAGCTGGCGGTCCATCATGCCGTGCACCCGCTGCGCCGCCTGCAGGTCGCCGGGCGCCATGCGCAGCAGGTCGAGGCCGGTGCGGATCGGCGCCAGCGGGTTGCGCAGCTCGTGCGCCAGCGTGGCCAGGAATTCGCTTTTCCGGTGGTCCGCTTCCGAAAGGTCGGCGGCGACCCGGCGCAGCTCGTCCTCGGCATTCTTCTGGGCCGTGATGTCGCGCGTGATGGTGGCCAGGCCGATGTTCTGGCCGTTCGCGTCGCGTACCGCGAAGCCCTTGAAATACACGGGTACCGGTTCCCGGTTGCGGGGCTGGGCCAGGCGCAGTTCGCCCTCCCATTCGGCCTGCTTGCCGGTCAGGGCCGCCATCATGTCGTCGCGCACGAAGCCGCGGTCCTCGCGCGGGAAGAAGTCCAGCATGCGCCAGGCGGCGATGTTGGCGTCGTCGCCCAGGCCCGCCATGCGGCGCCCGGCCGGATTCAGGTAGATGCCGCCGGCGTCCGGCGTGAAGATGCCGATGAAGTCCGAGGATTGCTCGGCCACCGCGGCCAGGCGGCGTACGCCCTCCTCGGCGCGGCGGCGGTCGGTCTCGTCGCGGAAGTAGAGGGCGATGCCGCCTGCCTCCATCGGGTAGGAATTGATCTCGAACCAGCGCGCCTGCGCTTCGTCGTAGACCTCCATGCGGCTGCGGCTGCGCTCATGGGCGCTACGGCGCAGCAGCGGTTCCTGGGCGCTGCCGCGCAGCTCCCGGAACAGGTCCCAGAACTGGCCGCCGACGAGGTCTTCGCGGCGCTTGCGCGTGAGGTCTTCGGCGGCGCCGTTGGCGTAGGTGATGCGCCACTCGGCGTCGAGGGCGATGAAGCCTTCGCTCATGCTTTCCAGGATCGCGCGCGAGCGGTGCTCGGCCGCCTGGCGCTCGGCCGCCTCGTGGCGCTGGCCGATCACCAGCGAGGCGGTGTTCGCCAGCAGGGCCAGCGCGGCTTCCTCCTGGGGCGCCAGGTGGCCGGCGTCGCGGTAGTACAGGCTGAACGCGCCCAGCACCGCGCCGGACGGCGCCAGGATCGGCAGCGCGCGGCAGCCGCGCAAACCGTGCGCCAGCGCCAGTTCGCGCTGGCCGCTCCACAGCGGGTCGGCGGCGATGTCCGGGCTGGCGACGGCCTCTGCGCGCCAGGCGGCCGTCGCCGCCGACCCGGCCAGCGGGCCGAGACGGACCGCGTCGATCGCGAGCTGGAATTCGAGCGGCAGCGAAGGCGCGGCGGCGTGGCGCAGGTAATGGCCGTCGCTCGACACCAGCTGGACCGATGCCAGCGCGGCCCCGCCGCTGACATCCTCGGCGGTGCGCGCGAGCACGTCCAGCACGTCGCCCAGCGGCGCGTCGGTGACGGCCAGTTCGAGGGCGCCGCGCTGGCCTACCGCGAGGGCATTGGCGCGGGTCCGCTCGGTAACGTCGACGCCGTGCAGCAGCACCCCGGACACGCTGCCGTCCGGTTCGCGCAGCGGCATGCAGACGAAGTCCAGGAAGTGCTCATCGAGCCCGGCGCGCGGCGCGGGCGCGCGCAGCAGCAGGCGCGCGTTGCTGGCGTCGACCGCCTGGCCGCCGCGGTAGACGCGCTCGATCAGCTCGACGAAGTCCTGGCCTTCCAGCTCCGGCATGGCGGCGCGCAGCGCCAGGCCTGCAAGCAGCCGGCCGCCGGCCAGTTCGATGAAGCGCCGGTTGGCCATGTCGACCACGTGCGCCGGGCCGCTCATCACGCACATCAGGGCCGGCGCACGGTCGAAGATGTCGCGCATGCGGTCGCTGGCCGCCTGTCGGTGGCGCACTTCCTCGATGCGCGCGAGCTCGGCGCGCTTGCGGTGCAGCTCGATGAAGACCCCGGTCTTGGCCCGCAGCACGGTGGTGTTGAAGGGCTTGGTCATGTAGTCGACCGCGCCGAGGGAGTACGCGTGCTCGATCGGGAAATCGTCGGCGTCGCCGGCGGTAAGGAAGATGATGGGCAGGGCCTGGGTGCGCGGATGCTGGCGGATCAGCGCCGCCAGCTCGAAGCCGTTCATGGTGGGCATGCGCACATCCAGCAGCACCACCGCGAAGTCGCGCGCCAGCACCTCGCGCAGGGCCGCTTCGCCGGAGGTCACCGACACCAGTTCGTCGGCCAGTCCGGCCAGGGTGGCCTGGAGCACCGCCAGGTTCGCGGGCTGGTCGTCGACGAGGAGGATGCTGGTGTGGTCGTTGGCCATGCGGCGATATGATGCAAATAAGGCAATGTATGCTCCGCGCTGCCGAATGTCAATTGTGCGCACCTTGGCGTGGCCTGCCCTCAAACTGGCATGGTGTTGTTGCACCAGACTGGAGTTTGTAGATGCATTTCCCCTTCCTGGCGCCCCTGCGCCGGCTTTACTTCCTTGGCAATTCCCTTGAAGACTGGGTCATCGCACTGGCGGTGGCCGTGCTGGCGACGGCGGCGATGGCCTTCGTGCGCGCGGTGGTGCTGCGGCGCCTGGCCGCCAACTCCGCCGCCACCGAGACCCGCCTCGACGGCCTGGTCGTGACCATCCTGTCGCGCACCTACCTGCTGTTCATCGTGGCCTTCGGCGTCTATTTCGGCAGCACCTTCCTCGAGCTGGACCGGGCGCGCACGCTGTTCATGTCGCGCATCGCGGTGGCGGCGCTGCTGATGCAGGTGGCGGTGTGGGGCGACGTCGGCGTGCGCGCCTGGCGCGACCAGCTGCGCCATGGCCAGGACGGCGCGCGCCGCAATTCCAGCGCCATCCTCGGCTTCAGCCTGCGCCTGACGCTGTGGGTGATCGTGTTCCTGATGGTGCTCGATAACTTCGGCGTCAATATCACGGCACTGGTGGCCAGCCTGGGCGTGGGCGGCATCGCGGTGGCGCTGGCGGTGCAGAACATCCTCGGCGATCTGTTCGCCTCGCTCTCGATCACCCTGGATAAACCGTTCGAGATCGGCGACTTCATCATCGTCGGCGACATCCTCGGCTCGGTCGAGCACATCGGCCTGAAGACCACCCGGGTGCGCGGCCTGGGCGGCGAGCAGGTCGTGTTCTCCAACGGCGACCTGCTGAAAAGCCGCATCCACAACCACAAGCGCATGGCGACGCGGCGCGTGGCCTTCGTGCTGCGGATCGCCTACGGCACCAGCGAGGAGCTGCTGTGCCGGATCCCGCGCATCATCCGCGAGATCATCAGCGCCAAGCCGAACGTCGATTTCGAGCGCGCCCACTTCTTCCTGTGGGGCGAATGGTCGCTGAACTTCGAGGTGGTCTACCATTTCCGCAGCCCGGACTACATCCTGCACATGGATGCGCAGCAGGACATCTTCCTGGAGATCTACCGGCGCTTCGAGCAGGAAGGCATCCGCTTTGCGCACCCGCTGTCGATCGTCAAGCTGGCCGATCCGCCGGCCGGCATGTTCCAGGGCGCCCAGGGGCCAAACGGCGGCAGCTGGCGCCACTGATGGCGGCCCGCGAATGTTGCCTGCCTCCGCCGGACTCATCCTACATGCCTGCCCTGGCCAGTCCTATACCGGGGCATATGCGCTGCGCATAGAATGAACTCACTTCCTCGCAATGAGGATCACATGGCAACCATTCATGGAGGCGAATGATCATGGCACAAAACAACCAGCAGGATAGCAATCGTAGCAACCAGCAAAGCGACATGCAGCGCGATGACCAGCAACGCAAGGGCCAGCGCCAGGGCAATATGCAGGATGACCAGCTGAGCGGCAACATGCAAAGCGGCACCCAGCAAGGCAGCCGCCAGAGCAATCGCCAGGACGAGCTGCAAAGCGAAGACCAACTGAGCGATCAGGATGCCGGCAACCGAGTCGGCTCACAGAGCCAAAGGAAGGACCAACGCTGATTCGGGCGCCTGTCGTCCTCTCTGCACACTGCCGGCCTCGCGCCGGCAGTTTCACGTAAATATTGCTCAGTTGTACGCAACGTCGATCACATCGCCCCCAGGCCCATAGGTAAGTACCGTACCTTCCCAATCGTCGACGTAGCCGCCCGGAAGCCACAAATCGCCAACTTGCGTCGCGGTGGATACTTTGACCGAGGCTTGCGCCGCCTTGGCGATCCCGCTCATCAACAGGTTACCGTCGCCCGCCCCGCCTGGGGTATCGATGTAGGCCGCCTGGCAAGCGATGAACCAGATCTCGTCGACGTGGGGCCGGAGTTTATCGAACTGGGGGATATCCGATCTTTTGATGCCGGTTCCCATGGCGAGCCCGTAGCCGCCATGGTTCATGATCTCGTATCCGTGGGAGTTGAAGACGACGGTGAACCGGCTGCCCGGTAGCCTGGACTTGTAGTCTGCTGCCACGACGGCAATCCATCCGCAGATCTTTTGGGGAGATTCCGTGCGAGACACGTACCAAGTATTGTCGAGCCTGTACGACGCCCCGGGTACATCTTCGGAATTCAGGGCCATGGAGGGCGATGGAACCTTGATCATTTGTATTTCCTCGATGTTGGAAAACGACAGCGAAGTTTACGGCGCCAGCATGCAAGACAGGACTTTGACCTGAAGTGTTCATTCGTGGTTCAACAAAAGTAATCGCGACCCGGTCGATCCTCCGGCTTTCCTTTTCTCCCTCCGCATCGCCACGTCTTGACACTTCCGGACGCATCCAATTGTGCGATGCCGAACGGGTGATCAATGATATATTTTTGGCACGATACTGAACGCCGCGCCCGCGCAACTCCGCACGCCCACCGTGCGATCTATGTCGCGCCAGGCCGGCCGCGCATGCCGTCGTGTTCGACGCACTCATGTTCTTATCCAGCACCAGGCTTCAGGGCTTGCGGCCATCGCAAGCGCGTAGATACAACTCAACTTCAGGATAAAACAGATGAAAAAGAATATCGCCATCGTCGGCGCTGGATTCTCGGGCGCCGTGATCGCCAACCAGCTCGCCCAGGCGGGCTACAAGGTCGACGTGTTCGAATCCCGCCCCCACGTGGCGGGCAACTGCCATTCGGAACGCGACCCGGAAACCGGCGTCATGGTCCACGTCTACGGTCCGCACATCTTCCACACCGACATCGAGCGCTCCTGGGAATTCGTCAACCGCTACATGGAATTCATGCCTTACGTGAACCGCGTGAAGGCCATCACCAACAACAGCGTGTACACCCTGCCGATCAACCTGCTGACCATCAACCAGTTCTTCGGCAAGACCTTCCGTCCGGCCGAAGCCCAGGCCTTCCTGGCGAACCTCGGCGACAAGTCGATCGAGAACCCGGCCACCTTCGAGGAACAGGCGCTGCGCTTCGTCGGCCGCGAGCTGTATGAAGCCTTCTTCAAGACCTACACCATCAAGCAGTGGGGCCTGCAGCCGAGCGAACTGCCGGCCAGCATCCTGAAGCGCCTGCCGGTGCGCTTCAACTACGACGACAACTACTTCAACCACAAGTACCAGGGCATGCCGAAGGACGGCTACACGGTGCTGGTGGAACGCGTCCTCGACGTGCCGGGCGTCACCGTGCACCTGAACACGCGCTTCGATCCGGATTCGAAGGCGGACTACGAGCACGTGTTCTACAGCGGCCCGATCGATGCCTGGTTCAAGCACCAGGAAGGCCGCCTGCCCTACCGCACCCTGGACTTCGAGGTGTTCCGCGAAAAGGGCGACTACCAGGGCAACGCCGTCATCAACTACTGCGACAACGCCGAATCCTTCACCCGCATCACCGAGCACAAGCACTTCTCGCCGTGGGAACAGCACGAAGGCTCGATCATGTACAAGGAGTACAGCCGCCAGTGCGAAGAGAAGGACCTGCCCTACTACCCGATCCGCCAGGCGCGCGAGAAGGCCCAGCTGGAGCGCTACGTCAACCTGGCCAAGCAGGAAGACAACGTGACCTTCGTCGGCCGCCTGGGCACCTACCGCTACCTCGACATGGACGTCACCATCAACGAGGCGCTGACCACCGCCGACAAATTCCTCGAAGCCGCCCAGCGCAGCGTCCGCATGCCGGCGTTCGCGATCGATCCGCTGGCCTGATCAGGTAGAACCGAACGACGCACGCGCGCCTCCCGGCGGTCGTGTGTCGTTCCGCTATACTGGTCGGATCATGCGAATTCAGCTATTTTCGGACCTTCACCTCGAGCGCGACCCCGGCTTCGAACCCCTCATCCATCCCGGCACCGACGTCATCGTGCTGGCCGGCGACATCGGCTCCTACCAGGCCAGGTCGCGCTTGCCGGACGAAGACTTCGGCCTGGCCCGTTTCGCGCCCCAGCGCTTTTCGCCGGCGCCGCGCGTGCTCTACGTGCCCGGCAACCACGAGTTCGACAGCCTCGAATACGAAGACGCCTATGAGCGCCTGCAGCGCGTGTGCGCCCACCTGGGCATCGAATGGCTGGACGGACAAACGATCGTGATCGATGGCGTGCGCTTCATCGGCAGCACCCTGTGGGCGGACTTCGACGCCGTCGCCGGCCAGGAAAGCGATCCGGCGAAGCAGTTGCAGGCACGCGGCAAGGCCTTCCGGGCCGCCAACTACTACCTCGCCAAGAACACCACTTTCCGCCAGGGCGAGCCGGTGCTGGCCGAAGGGCAGCGCGAGATGTCCCTCGGTTGCCAGGACTGGCTGCGCGCGGCGCTGGCCGCACCCTTCGACGGGACGACGGTGGCCGTGACCCATTATGCGCCCAGCCTGCGCAGCGCCGACCCGAGATACGGCGTATCGCCCGGCACGGCCGGCTTCTGCAATGCGATGGACGAACTGATTCCCTGGGCGGACGTGTGGATGCACGGCCACCTACACTGCGCCAACGACTACCTGGTCGAGGGCGAGGCAGGCGGCGTGCGCCGGACCTGCCGCGTGGTCGCCAACCCGCTCGGGTATGCAACCAAGGGCGAGCAGGCGGCGTTCCGGCCGGATCTCGTCATCGAGCTTTGAGTCATCGAGCTGTGAGCTTGTCGGCCGGCTTCTGCGCCGGCTTCGGATCTTCCGGATTCAGCACCACCTGCACGTAGTTCCCGGTGTTGAAGTAGCGCCGGGCCGCCAGCTTCACGTCCTCGGGCGTGATCTTGCCGCCGCGCTGCATCTGGTCGAGGATGCGGTGCGGATCGCTGCCGTACAGTTCCGCGCTGCCCAGCGCCGACACCCAGTAGGCGTTATTGCGCAGGTTGCGCTGCCAGGACTGGGCCCAGGCCTGCTTGACCTTGTCGAGGTCGGCCGGGTCCGGGCCTTCCGTCTTGAGGCGCTCGAGTTCGGCGAACAGCGCCGCCGTCATGCGTTCGACCTGGTCGGGGCCGGTCGGCAGCGAGGTGGCGATGCGGTAATGCTCGTAGGGCACGCGCGCGATCCCGCCCGTCATCCGGCCGCTGTAGATCAGGCCCAGCTTCTCGCGCAGCACCTCGACGATGCGCAGGTTCACGATCTCGACCAGCGCGTCCAGGCGCAGCTGCTCGTCCGGCGACCAGGCAGCCGGGCCGGTGAAGGTCAGCGACACATCGCTCTTCGGCTCGGCGCCGGCCTTCACTTCGCGCTTGACCACGCCGCTGGCGAAACGCAGTCCGACGTCGCGGTAGGCGACCGGCAGGTCCGGCGTCGGCAGGCTGCCGAGGTAGGCGGCAAGCAGCGGCTTGATCTTCTCGACCTCGAAATTCCCGGCGAAGACGAAAGTGAAGCCCTTGGCGCTCGAGAAGCGCTGGCGGTACAGGGCGATGCTGCGGTCGAGGTCGACCTTCGGCAGGTCGGCCAGGACCGTTGCGCGCGGCTCGTAGGGGTGTTTCGCGTACAGGGCATCGACCAGCACGTCGCCGAAGCGGGCCTGCGGGGTTACGTCGCGGTGGCGCAGCACTTCCTCTTCCTTGGCCAGCCAGGACTTGAACAGGCCCTCGTCGCGGCGCACGCCGTCGAAGCGCAGCCACAGCATCTGCAGCATGGTCTCGATTTCGTCCAGCGAGGCACCTGCGCCGCCGCCGATCTCGTCGGTGTCGCTGCCGAGCGCCATCGCGACGTTCGCCGACCGCCCGGCCATCATCCTGCGCAGTTCGACGGGACTGAAGTCCTTCAGGCCCATGGCCGGCACCAGGACGCTGGCGTGGCGCGCGCTGGGCAGGTCCTTCTCGTCGAACAGGTGCTGGCCGCCGTAGCGACGCGCCCCCAGCAGCACCTGGTCCTGCTGGAAGCCGGTCGGCTTCAGGATCGCCTTGACGCCGTTCGAGAAAGTCAGGCGGGTGATGCCCAGCGATTTGTCCACGCTTTCGTCGACGATGCTGCCCGGCTTGGCCGGCGCCTCCATCAGCCGGCTTGCGACGGCCGTCTCCTCGCGCGCCACGACGCTGGCTTTTTCGCCGGCGGCGACCTCCGCCAGCAGTTGCGCCGATGCCGGCGCCGGCGCCGTTTCGCCGCCCACGTAGATCACCAGTTTATTGGACTCGCCTGGAATGGTCTTGCGGGCGAAAGCGTTCAGCTCCTCCAGGGTGATCGAGGGCAGCATCTCCTGCACCATGCGGTGTTCCGCCTCGGCCCCCGGCAAGGGTTCGCCGGCCAGGAAATTGCGGATGTACTCGGCCACGTAAGCGGCGGACGCGGTACCGTTCCTTTCGTTGTAGCCGCGGTCGTCGTTGCGCTGGTAGCTCTTGCGCGCGCGGTCGAGTTCCGCCTGGGTGAAGCCGAGCTGGCGCGCGCGCTGCTGTTCCTGCAGCAGGGCCGCCAGCGCCGGCGCGCTGCCGCCGGCGCCCAGCACCACGCGGGCGGTATAGCCGCGGTAACCCGGCGCCAGTTGACCGAGGCCGCTGCTGGCGCCGACGAAGGGCGGATTCGCCTGCTGCGACACCTCGCCAAGGCGCTGCGCCAGCATGGCGCCGGTCAGGCGCTCCAGCATGCGCGCGCGGTAGCTGCCGTAGGTGCCGGCATCCGGCGCATGGCTGACCGGGTAATGCACCGAGATCGCGTTCATGGCCAGTTCGCGGTCGGTCACGGCCAGCGCCTCGGTGGCGGCCAGCGACGGGATCTCGACATAGGTGCGCGGACGCGGCGCCGCCGGATTCTGCAGGCCGCCGAAATGCGCCTTGATCTGCTTTTCGATCTCTTCCGGTTCGACGTCGCCGACCGCCACCACGGCCATCAGGTCGGGCCGGTACCAGTCGCGGTAAAAGCGGCGCAGCGCATCGGCCTTGAAGCCGCGGATCGACTCGTCGGTGCCGCCGATGACGCGGTCGGCGTAGCGCGAGCCGCCGAACAGCTTCGGCATCACCACCTTGTTGACCCGCTCGGTGACGCCCTTGTGGGTGCGCAGCTCCTCGAGGACGACATTGCGCTCCTTGTCGATGTCGGCATCGTTGAAGGCGACGCCGTGGGCCCAGTCCTCGAGGATGGTGAAGCCCTTGTCGATGTTCTCCTGCTTGTCGGTCGGCACCGGCAGCTGATAGATGGTCTGGTCGTAGCCGGTGAACGCGTTCAGGTCGGCGCCGAACTTCACGCCGATCGACTGAAGGTAGGACACCATTTCGTGCTTGCGGAAATGCGTCGAACCGTTGAAGGCCATGTGCTCGGCAAAGTGCGCCAGGCCGCGCTGGTCCTCGTCTTCGAGGATGGACCCGGCTTTCACCACCAGGCGCAGCTCGAGCCGGCGCGACGGCTGCTTGTTCTGGCGGATGTAATAGGTCAGGCCGTTCGGCAGCTTGCCGATCTTGACCTCGGGGCCGGTCGGAACGGCGGCATTCGGATCGAAGGCGGCCGACGAGACGGCGGGAGCCAGCAGCGCCGTCGCGATGGCGGCGGCGAGAACGGTACGAGCGAAAATGCGGCGCATTCGGCAAATCCTTGCAGGGTTGATCATGAACCGCAAAGCTTACCAGTCAGACCCCCCCAAAGATGCGCGAATTATCACCCATTACTCATAACGCAGCGCCGCCGCCGGCTGCAGGCGCGCCGCCGACCAGCTCGGGTACAGCGTCGCCACGAAGGCCAGCAGCACCGCCACCCCGCCGATGCGGCCGGCGTCGCCCCAGCGCAGGTCGCTCGGCACCTCGCTGATCAAGTAGATGTCCTTGGCCAGGAACTGCACGCCGAACAGATGCTCGATGGCGGGCACGATGACGTCGACGTTGAGTGCGACCAGCACCCCGAAGGCGACGCCCAGGAGCGTCCCCAGCACGCCCACCAGGGTGCCCTGGATCACGAAGATGCGCATGATGGACGCCGGCGAGGCGCCCAGGGTGCGCAGGATCGCGATGTCGGCCTGCTTGTCGCGCACCGTCATCACCAGGGTGGATACGAGGTTGAACGCGGCCACCGCGATGATCATGGTGAGGATCACGAACATCATGCGCTTTTGCGACTGCACGGCCGCGAACCAGGTCGCATTCACGCGGGTCCAGTCGCGCACGAAAAAGCGTTCGTCGAGGCCGCGCGCCAGTTCCGCCGCCACCTTCGGCGCGGCGTACATGTCGGCCAGGCGCAGGCGCAGGCCCACCGGCGCGCCCAGGCCCTGCAGCGCCTCGGCATCGGCGACGTGGACGAAGGCCAGCGCCGAATCGAACTGGTAGTTACCGGAATCGAAGACGTCGGCCACCGTGAACACCTGCTGGCGAGTCGAAATCTGGCCCGGCTGGCTGGAAGCGCCGGGGGCGGCCACCAGCAGGCGCACCTTGTCGCCGGCCTTCACGTCCAGCGAACGCGCCAGTTCGCTGCCCAGCACCACGTTCGAGGAACCGGGCTGCAGCGCAGCCAGGCTGCGGGCATGGGTCTGCCGGGCGATGTCGGAGACCTTGACCTCGGCCTCGGGCAGCACGCCGCGGATCAGCACCGGTTTCATGGTGTCTTCGCGCAGCAGCATGCCCTGCACTTCGGCGAAGGGCGCGGCGGCGACGATCTCCGGATTGCGCAGGGCCTGCCGCTCGATGTTGCGCCACTCGGGCATGCTGCCGTCGGCGGCCATCACCTCGACGTGGGCCAGCACCGACAGCATGCGCGCCGTGACCTCCTTTTCGAAGCCGTTCATCACGGACAGCACGACGAGCAGCGCGGCCACGCCGAGCGCGATCCCGGCCACGGAAATCAGGGAAATGAAGGAGAGGAAGCGGTTGCGGCTGGCGCGCTTGCCGGCGCGGGTGTAGCGCAGGCCGATCAGCCACTCGTAAGGCAGGCGGTGCAGTATAGACATTCGCGCATTTTGCCATAAAAGCAAAAAACCGCCCACGCATTGCTGCGGGGCGGTTCCGGAGGGGGTACGGCCGGCTTATTCGGCGGCGGCCTGGGCCTTCTTCGGCTCGTCGTCGAGCTCGACGGCTTGCGCCGGCGCCTGTTTGAGCGGCAGGGTGCTGACCTTGCCGCCGGCTTCGGCGATGTCGGCCTGGTCGGCGCTCTGGCGCTGGGCCTTGTTGGCCGGGGCGGTGGTCTGGATCAAGTGGTGCATCGCCGCGGCGGTCTTGTCCCACGAGGTGTTGGCGACGATCGCGCGCATGCGCTCGGCCAGGGCGGCCTTCTGCTCCGCGCCCGCGTTCAGCATGCGCTCGCAGGCGGCGATGAACTCGGCCGGGGTCTCGGCGATGGCGACCACGTCGCCGTAGGGCACCTTGACGTCGGTGATCGGGGTCGAGACCGAGGGCAGTTCGGCTGCCATGTACTCCAGCACCTTGGTCGGCGAGATGAACTTGGTCGACTCGTTCATGGCGAACGGCAGCAGGCAGACGTCCCAGCCGGCCAGGAACTTCGGCAGTTCATCGTAGGTCCGCTGGCCCATGTAGTGGATGTTGGCGGCCTGCGGCAGGTGAGCCGGATCGATCTTGACGACCGGGCCGACCAGCACGATCTGCCAGTCCGGGCGCGCGGCGGCCATCTCGCGAATCAGCTCGGTGTCGAAGCGCTCGTCGATCACGCCGTAGAAGCCCAGGCGCGGATGCGGGATGGCTTCCTGGTCCGGGTGGCTGTACGAACGCTCCTGGGCCTTCTGGAAGTGCTTGGCATCCACGCTGCTCGAGAAGCAGTGGGCGTTGGCGTGGCGCTCCTTCTTCGAGTTGTAAAGGCTCGGGCCGCCGGTGAAGCACAGGTCGGCGATGTTCAGCAGTGCGCTTTCGCGCTGCACCAGCTGCTTCGGCGGGTTCTTGAACGCGGCCAGTTCGTCCATGCAGTCGTACACGACCAGCGACGGCTCGAAGCTTTGCAGCAGCGGCAGCGCCATCGGGGTATAGAACCAGACGACCGGTTTTTCGCCTTCCGGCAGCAGGTCGGCCAGCAGGGTCTGCAGGGTCGGGATCTGGTCGTCATGGAAGCCATGCGCGTGGATCGCGGTATGCGGCTGGCACACAGTGATGTTCGGCGCGACGGCCGTCTTCTTCAGGTGTGCCTGCCCTTCGTGAAACACCGGTTCCTCGACGATGAGGATTCGGTAGTGTTCCGCCAGGCGAGTCATCAGGTGCTGGGGACGCTGAAACACGAAGTCCCAACGCAGGTGGCAAAACACAATCAGGGTTGGCATTTTACAAGTTCCTTTCGCCTTGGGGCGTTCTCGTTGATCTGGAATTCAGCCGGCCGGAAACTGGCTTGTGCGCTTGGACGCACCGGTTTCCGGAGTGCCGGACCCGAGAATCGTAACATGCAAAATTCTCAAGTTTTTCGCTTAAAAATTGCAATGTTGGCAATCGGAAACGAAATCAGGCCGTACGACGGCTGCGGCCCTAGGGAACTTGTGACTGTCAGTCAAAAATGTAGGTTTGGTCCTACGATTAATCAGGAAAAAACACTACGAAAATACATCGTGCACTCAAGCGTGCGGGGGGTTAAATGGAGAACAGAAGCGCCGTTAAATTGTGTTTACGCGGAAGGAAATGCTGGTTTTGTGGACTTGGGCGCACTAAACATGGTTTGCGCCTGCTAAACAGCCAGCTCGAGGGCCGTCGTCCCCGCGAAGGCGGGGACGACGTTCGAGCTTACTGTCCGAGCGATACCGCTCAGTCGCTCAAATACGCCTCCGCGCCCTCCGGCTGCCCGCCCGCATCGAAGCCCCGCGCCACCAGGACCCCGTCCAGCCCGACCGTCCCCAGTCCGTCGCAAAGGTCTTCCATCTCGGTCTCCAGATCCGCCGCCAGGTCCAGCGGCTTGTCGACCGACGCCAGCGGCGGGCCGCCGTCCAGCGGGTACAGGTTGATGCGCAAGGCCGCGTGGTCGACCAGGTCGACCGGCGCCACCACCGCCTTGATGCGGTCCGGTTCGCGTTCCAGCTCTTCCAGGCGGGCGTTGACCTCGGCCAGGGTGGCCAGCATGCCCAGCTCGGCCACGCCCTGCCCCTTGGCGCCGTAGAACAGGTCCTGGTACAGGAAGTTGATCTCGATCTCCGCCGGATTCGACGGCGACAGGCTGCGCGCCAGCAGCGGCTGTATGGTGCCGGCCCACATGCGGTAGCGCGCCATGCGGCTTTCGAAATAGGCGTCGGCCGCGGCTTCGTCCTTCGGCACCTTGTAGAAGGCATCGTCGGCGTGTTTCAGGGAGAAGCCGAGCAGGAAGCGCAGCTCCATCGCTTCGTCGTCGGGGTTGTAGCCGCTGGCGTGCCAGCCGCGCATGCTGGCTTCGATGGCCGGCGCGGCGACCAGCTTCTTGCTGCGCATCGAGGCCGCGGCTTCCTTCAGCATCTGCTGCAGGCCGCTGTAGCCGATGTGGTCGACCTCGTCCAGGTCGTACAGGTAGCGCAGCAGCACCACGCGGCTGTCGGCGCTGGCCAGGCCGGTGTGGCGGAAGCTGTCGCTCAGTTCCTCGAAGGCGGCGTCGTCCTGGAACACCTGGTCCGCCTTCAGGCCGCCGGTACTGCTGACGAACAGCGGAATCATGAAGGCGTCGATTTCGAGTTCGTCGCCGTCCTCGTCGCGCAGGCGCAGGGTCGCGGCCTCTTCCTCGATCTGCTCCTGCAGGTAGCGGCAGCATTCGGGATCGGTGTAGCGCGCCGCTTCGATGGCGCCGTAGAGCACTTCGTCGTGGTTGCGGCGCAGCGCGCGGCGGACCAGGGTCAGCAGGTCCTGCTCGAATTGCGGCTTGCGGGCGGCGGCCTGCAGGTCGTCGGGGTCGGCCTCGGTGATCTCGAGCGCGAGATCGACCAGGTTCTGGGCCAGCGCCTCGTGGTCGGCCTCCGCCGCCGGTTTCGCGGGTTTGCGGGGAGCTGGGCGCTTATTTTTGGGCATGGCGACATTCAATTATGGTGAACAAGGCCCCATGTTATCAAATGGCGCAAAAAAAACCCTCGCCTGCCGCCTTTTGTGGTCAGGCAGCCAGGCGCAATGCAGGTTCGCGCGCCACCGCGGGCTTGCCGGTCCAGTTGTCCTCGAGCCGGAACACGGCCACCAGATCGGCCAGCTCGCGCGACAGTTCCTGCAGCTGCTGGGCGCTGGCGGCGGCTTCCTCGACCAGCGCGGCGTTCTGCTGGGTGACGTCGTCCATGCCCATGATGGCCTGGTTGATCTGGTCGATGCCCTGGGTCTGCTCGCTGCTTGCGCTGGAAATCTCGCCGATGATGGTGCTGACCTGGCCGATCTCGCCGACGATGGCCTGCATCGCGGCGCCGGCCTGGCCGACCAGGCGGCTGCCGTTGCCGACTTCCGCCACCGAGGCGCCGATCAGGCCCTTGATCTCGCTGGCCGCCGTGGCCGAGCGCTGGGCCAGCGAACGCACTTCGCCGGCGACGACCGCGAAGCCCCTGCCCTGCTCGCCGGCACGGGCCGCCTCGACGGCCGCGTTCAGCGCCAGGATATTGGTCTGGAAGGCGATCCCGTCGATCACGCCGATGATGTCGGCGATGCGCTTGCTCGATTCTTCGATCGCGCTCATGGTGCGCACCACGTCGCCCATCACCGCGCCGCCGTCCTGCGCGGCCTTCGACGCGCGCGCGGCCAGTTCGTTGGCGTGCAGCGCGTGCTCGGCGTTCTGGCGCACGGTGCCGGTCAGTTCTTCCATCGCGGCCGCTGTCTCTTCGAGCGCGCTGGCCTGCGACTCGGTGCGCGAGGACAGGTCGAGGTTGCCGGCGGCGATCTGCTGCGAGGCCTCGGCGATGGTGCGCGAATGGTCGCGGATGCCGCGCACGGTGCCGGACAGTTCGTCCTGCATGCGGGCGATCGCCCTCAACAGGCTCTTGTCGCCGGCGCCGTCCAAATAAACGGGGCGCGACAGGTCCTTGTCGGCGATGCGGCGGGTGATCGCGGTGGCGATGGCCGGGTCGGCGCCCAGCGTGCCGTTAATCGAGCGCACCGCGTTCCAGCCCAGCAGCGCGATCGCCGCCAGCGCGGCCACGAACACGGCCGAGAACTGGCCGGCGGAGTCCCGGAACACGGCGTCGATGTCGTCCGAGAAGAACCCGGTGCCGATCCACCAGCCCCAGGGTTCGAAGGCGATCACGCCCTGCAGCTTGCCGCCCATCTGGCCGCTGTTCGGGTGCTTGGCCTTGACCGTGACCAGGGCCACGCGATCCTTCGCCAGGCCTTCGCTGTAGGCCTGGGCGTCCGGGCGTCCGTCCAGGGTCTCGCCCTGGGCGATCTTGCCGATGTTCTCAGGCTTCGGATGCACCAGGTTCAGGCCGGCGGGCGTGCGCACCCAGTAATAGCTCTTGCCGTCGTTGTTCAGTTGGGTCAGCGCTTCCTTGGCGGCGGCCTGCGCCTGCTCCGGCGTCAGGCGGCCCTGCTTCTGTTCGTCGTAATAATGGGCGACCAGGTGTTCGCCCATCACCAGCATGTTGGTGATTTCGGCTTCGCGGTCGTGCTGCATGGCGCGCTGCAGGGTGGCCAGGCCGAGGCCGCCGAGGGTCGCAAGGGCGAGGACGGCTGCGCCGACGAGAATGAGGAGTCGAGTCGATACTTTCATGGGACTTCTTGGGTGCGGATACGCACCGGAATGGTGCTAGTTGACGTACGGCAATTTTACCGTAGAGGGCGCCCGTTCAGGTGGCTCGTGAAGAACTCGGGACGCAATTTTCGTGTAATTTCCAACACCGGCATGACATGATCGAGGTGCTCGCGCATGGCGCCGGCGGCGGCCGCCGGATCGCGCGCCTCGATGGCGGCCACCACCGCGCGGTGCTCTTCGAGGACGCCGGCCATGCGGCCTTCCAGCGGCAGGGTCAGCTGGCGGTAGCGGTCCATCTGGGTCTTGGCCTGCAGGATGATCGGCCACACGCCCGGATAGCCGGACAGCTCCGTCAGCGCCGCATGGAACATCTCGTCGCTGCGGTGGAAGGCGCGGAAATCCTTGGCCGCGATCGCGGCTTCCTGCTCGTCCAGGATGGCGCGCAGTCTTGCCGCGCCTTCGGGACCGGCGCGTTCGGCGGCCTTCTCGATCACCGCCGTCTCCAGCGCATGGCGCACCAGGTTGGCTTCTTCCAGCTGGTCCAGCGGAATGCGGGCGACGAAGGTGCCGGAACGCGGGATCACCTCGATCAGGCCTTCGTCCGCCAGGCGCTGCACGGCCTCGTGCACCGGCGTGCGGCTGGTGCCGAACTCCTCGGCGATCTCGCGCTCGACGACGCGCGCGCCGGGCAGCATGCTCATCTCGACGATGCGCTGGCGCAGGCAGAGATAGACGCGGCGCGAAGCGCTGATGCCGGATTCGGCCACGGGGCTGGGAGGTGTTGGCGTGTTCATGGTCGGAAGTTTAACGAAAGTCGGAAGATGCGGCACTGTTGCCGTCATTCCCGCGAAGGCGGGAATCCAAGTTTGCATGCGTCGCGACTGCTCGACGAACTTGGGTTCCCGCCTGCGCGGGAACGACGAGTTAACCAGGCATCAGTTCGCGCGCGATGATCGCACCGCGATGGCGGATCACGGTCCCGGCCAGCCTGTGTCCGGCGCGCGCCGCGGCGGCCGGATCCTGCCCCGACAGCCGCGCCGCCATGTAGGCCGCGCCGAAGGAATCGCCGGCCGCCGTGGTGTCGACCACGTCCTGCACCGGCTCAGGCGCCACCTCGTGCAGCTGGCCCTCGGCCCACACCAGGCAGGGCGCGGCGCCGCATTTCACCACCACTTCGCGCACGCCGTAGCCGCGCGTGCGCTCAACCGCGTCGCGCGCCGTTTCCTGGCCGTGGAGCGCGTGCTCGTCGTCCAGGGTCAGCAGCGCGATGTCGGTATGGGCCAGCACGCGGCGGTAGACTTCGGCGGCGGCCTGCGGGCTTTCCCACAGGCGCGGGCGGTAGTTGTTGTCGAAGACGACCGAACCGCCGCGCGCGCGGCACTGGGCCAGCGCAGCGATCAGCAGCTCGCGGTCGGCTTCGGAAAGAATCGCCAGGCTGATGCCCGACAGGTAGACCATGCGCGCGGCCGCCAGCTGCACCAGCACCTTGCCGGCCTCGGGGGCCTCGAGCCAGTGGCGGGCCGCGGAATCCTTGCGCCAGTAATGGAAGCGGCGCTCGCCGTCCGGATCGGTCTCGATCATGTAGATGCCCGGCAGGCGCTCCGGCAGGCGCTGTACGCAAGCGGTGGCGATGCCTTCCGCTTCCCAGCTGGCCAGCATCTCGGCCGACATGCCGTCCACGCCCAGGCCGGTCACGTAAGCGACGCGCACCCTGGCCGGATCGAGCAGGCGCGACATGTAGACCGCGGCGTTGAGCGTATCGCCGCCAAAGCGGTAATCCATGCCCGTGCCGCCCGCGCTGCGCTGCAGCTCGATCATGCATTCACCGATCGCGTAGACGGTTTGTGCTTCCATGTTTGTCCTTGAAAGTACTTGGGCCCCCGCCTTCGCGGGGGCGACGGATTAATGACGCGAATCCCAGGTCGAACCGAAGAAGTTCGAAGCGCCGATGGCAGGGAAGTCGACATAGGCTTTCGAGCAATCCACGACCTTCGAAGGATCGACCGCCTTGGTCGGCACGCCGTTGATCACGTTACGGTTGTCCGCGGTGGCGATCAGCGGCAGGTTCACGCCCTTGACCGTCAGGCTGGCGTCCGAGGTCGTCAGGGTGATCTCGTCCGGGCTGTCGGCGACCACGTTGGTCATGTTCATGACCAGCGGGAACTGCGGGTTGCCGAAGCCGCCGGTGTTGGCCTGAAAGCCCTGCAGCTTGACCGCGGTCTTGCCCTGGATGCGCACGTTTTCCATGGTGATGTCATGGAAGTTCGGGAACAGCGGGCCGGCGGCCGGCAAAGCCTTGGTCGAGTAGTAAGGCGTGAACAGCAGCGCGTTCAGGCCGTTCTTGATGCAGATGTTCTTGTAGTGAACATTGCTGACCTCACCGCCACGGGCGTAGTCCGACTTGATGCGCAGGCCTTCTTCCGAATCCCAGAACGAGTTGTCGTACACCTCGATGTTGGTCACGCCGGCGTTGGTCTCGGAACCGACCGAGATACCGTGGCCGTAGTAGATGTGGTTGTGCGCCACGACCATGCCGTGCTTGCGGTCCGAACGGACGTCGCGGTTGCCGTCGATGCCAGGCAGGCCCGAGCCGGCAGGCGACGGGTTCTGGCTGCCCTTGAAGGCCATGTCGTCGTCGCCGGTCGACACGTAGTTGTAGGCGAACACGAAGTTCTTCAGGTAGCCGTCGAAGGACATCTTGGCGGCCGACTTGGTCGACGAGCCGGTGGTCAGCGCCACCGAGGTCGCTTTCGAGGACGAACCCGGATCGAAGGCGTCGGTGTTCTTGACGTTGTCTTCGTTGAAGACTTCGCCGGTGTACAGCGGATTGCCGTTACCCGCCGGGTTGGCGAAGGCCGCCAGCGACGGGGTCTGGACCTTCACGCCCCACACGGTCAGGCCATCGACGCCGCTCGGCACGACGTGGAAGTTGGCGCTGTTGTTCAGCGTGACGCGGTACAGGGTCAGGTTCTTCGCGTAGTTGAAGACCATCATGCGGAAGTTCGACTGCGAACCGAAGCCGGTGGTGCCGTTCTGCACCATGTTGCCCAGGTAGGCCAGGTCCCACCAGGTCATGTTGCGGGCCGAGGACTTCAGGTTGACGATGGTGCCGCCGTTGTCGCACGGGGTGCCGTCCGCAGCCTGGCTGCCGCTCTTCCACGCCGTGTAGGTGTTCGAGCAGCTCATGTCGACCTTCATCAGCGGGTACAGCTTGTCGGTGGTGACGATCTCGGCGTAGCCGCGGCTGTCGATGGCGCCGTCGCCCATCACGGCCGAGTTGACCAGGTTGTCGCCGCCGATCAGCGGCAGGCAGTTCGACGAGGAACCGGCCTTCGACGACGAGGTCGCGGTGTTGGCGCAGTACTTGCCCCCTGCCGCGTCGGCCACGTAGGCCTTGGCGTCGCGGGTCGCGTACAGGGTCACGCCCTTGTCGATCCACAGGGTCACGCCCGAGGGCAGGGTCAGCGGGCCGGAGATGAAACCATCGCCGCCCTTCGGGTTGACCACCAGGCGCACGGCGAACTTCGATGCCTTGTAGGCCGGCTTGGCCAGTTCTTCGCCCGACACGCCGGCGATGTTGACGTTCGGCTTGGCGGCGGCCTTCTGGGCAGCGGTCGCGGTGGCGTCGGCGGCGGCGATCTTGGCGCCCACTTCGGCGTCGACGGCGGCGCCGCAGGCGTCCAGCGCGGCCTGGATGCGGGCCTGGTCGGGGTTGATCACGGCCGGGTCCTGGGCGACGCCGGCGCCGGCCTTGTTCGGGTCGGCTTCCGGCGGCAGCGAGCCGTCCGGACGGCGCACCAGTTTCGGATTCGCTTCCAGGGTCGCGCACACCTGGGTGTCGCTCGGCAGGGTCGGTTCGGCCGGCAGGTCCGGATCGTAGGAGGTGGTGCCCACTTGCACCACGCTGCCCGCGGTGTAGGTCACGGCCGATTCGGCCGAACCGCCGCCGCCGCCGCCGCCGCAGGCGGCCAGCGAAGCTGCGATTGCCAGCATCGGTACGACGAGGCGGACGTCTTTCATTACTTGCTTGCTCATTGCTTGTGTCTCTCTTGTTGCTTGTATTTTCAGGTGCTTAGAAGCGTGCGATCAGGCCGACGCCGAAGGCGCGCGGGCTGTTGCCCGGGGCCAGGAAGGCATCTTCCTGGCCGGCGTTGTTGCTGTACACCGGCGCCTGGCCCAGGTTCACGTTCTGCTGGGCGTGGTTGCGGATCTTGGTGTAGTAGACGTAGGGGCTCAGGTAGCGGTTCAGGTTGTAGATCGCGCCGATCGAGTACTGGTTGGCGGCGTAGTCGCTTTCCTTGCCAAAGGTCGCGCCCTTCAGGTCGAACAGCTTGCCGGCCGAGGCCATGATGCTGGCCTTGCCGATGTCCTGGGCCACCGACAGCATCACCGCGTTCTGCTTCATGGTGCCGAAGGTGGTGCCGGTGTAGAAGCTGCCGGCGGTCGGCACGGCGGTTTCCTCGTAGCCGTACTTGCCCTGCTCGAAGCCGAGGCCGATGGTGGTGTTGGTCGGCAGCTTGTAGCGGCCGATGATCTTGGCGAAGCTGGTGTTCACACCCGACGAATCCATGGTGCGGAAGCCGTAGCCCGCCACCGCGGCATCGGTATCGACGCCGGTGTTGTTCTGGCGGTCGTAGCCGGCGCCGATCGAGAACGCGCCCAGGGTGTACTTGGCGGCGACCGACCAGCGGCCGCGGTTGGTGTTGGACGCCTGGTTCTCGTCGAAGCCGTAGGAAGCGCCGACCTGGAAGCCGTAGTAAACCGGCGACAGGTAGTGCGCCGAGTTCTTGTAGCGCGCTTCGCCGCGCGAGAAGATGCTGTCGGCGTTGCCGGTCAGCTGGGCCGAGGTGTTGTTCCAGACGTCCAGGCCGTGCACGGTCAGGCCAAGGTTGCCGCCGAACTCGCCGCCCGAGCCGATCAGGCTGCGGTAGACCGAGTCGTTGTTACCGACCACGAAGCTGCCGAACCTGGCGCTCTCGACGCCGACGTAGCTGTTGCGCGAGCTGAGGGTGGTCGATTCGCCGCGGGTGTTGACGCCGCCCTGGTCGAAGTTGTTCAGCGCGGCCTCCAGCTGCCACACGCCTTTCAGGTCATCGGTCACGCCGATGTTACCGCGGAAGCCGAGGCGCGAATTGCCGTCCGAGACCCGGCCGCGGGTGCTGTACGGCGTGGCGCCGCCCTGGGCCTGGACCGATTCCAGCTGGCCGTTGAGGAAGCCGTAGATGGTGGTGTCGACTTTCAGGTTTGCGAGTTCGCCGAGTGTGGTTTCCGCCATCGAGACATTCGACAGGCAGGCCAGTGCGGCGGCGGCCAGGAGGGTTTTCCTGGTGATGAATTGCGTCATTTGGTACTCTCTTCTGTTACGGATTACGAGTTTTGCGCCGCCTGGACGGTCGGCACGGCTTTCATGGGCGGATGCGGCGTGTTGGAGGAACCCTCACGCACCAGCATCCAGACGACGATGGCAGCGAGCACATCGAAAACGGCCAGCACGACGAACATCGGGCTGTAGCCGACATGGGTGACCAGCACGCCGAACAGCAGCGTGAACAGGGTCGCTCCCAGGTAGCCGGACATGCCGGCAAGGCCGGTGGCGGTTGCCACTTCGTTCTTGCCGAACACGTCCGAGGTGATGGAATACAGGGCGCCCGACAGGGTCTGGTGGGCGAAGCCGCCGATGCACAGCAGGCCGATGGCCGCATACGGGCTGTCGACCAGGCCTACGCAGCCGGGGCCGATCATCGCCAGCGAACCGATCGCCATCACCCATTTGCGCGACTGGAACAACGACACATTGAAGCGCTTGTGGATGATCGGCGACAGGTAGCCGCCCAGCACGCAGCCGATGTCGGCGGCCAGGAAAGGCAGCCAGGCGAAGGCGGCGATCTCCTTCAGGTTCATGTGGCGCTCGGTGGCCATGTACAGCGGGATCCAGGCATTGAAGGTCTGCCAGGCCGGCTCCGACAGGAAGCGCGGGATGGCGATCGACCAGAAGTTCCGGCTCCTGACGATCTGGCGCCAGCCGGCTTTCCTGGCGTCGTCGCTGTGCTTCGCTTCCTGGCCGGCGAGGATGTAGTCGCGCTCGGCGTCTAGCAGCATCTTCTGGTCGCGCGGGTGCTTGTAGAACAGCGCCCACAGCAGGGTCCACACGGTGCCGATCGCGCCGACCACCACGAAAGCGGTCTGCCAGCCGGCGTGCAGGATGCACCACACCACCAGCGGCGGCGCGCACAGGGCGCCGATCGAGGAGCCGATGTTGAACCAGCCGATCGCCACCGAGCGTTCCCTGGCCGGGAACCATTCGGTGGTGGCCTTCACGCCGGCCGGGATGCCGGCCGCTTCCGTCAGGCCCAGCAGGCCGCGGAAAAAGGCCA
Source organism: Massilia aerilata (assembly GCF_042656905.1). Taxonomy (NCBI): domain Bacteria; kingdom Pseudomonadati; phylum Pseudomonadota; class Betaproteobacteria; order Burkholderiales; family Oxalobacteraceae; genus Massilia; species Massilia aerilata. The sequence goes on along the minus strand of NZ_JBHSMZ010000001.1, from coordinate 169,492 downwards.
TGCTCTGCCAGCCGGTGGCCAGCGCCGCGCTGGCGCAGGCCAGCGACCAGGCCAGGGCGAACACCGCGAAACCGATCTTGGTGCCGATCGCATCCAGCACATAGCCGGCCACCGGCTGCATCACCGCGTAGCAGACCTGCCAGGCGACCACGATGTACGAATACTGCTGGGTGCTGATGTGAAGCTCGGACATCATGGTCGGCGCCGCCACCGACAGCGTGTTGCGGGCCAGGTAGTTGACGATCAGGCCGAGCGTGACCAGCCCGACCATCCACCAGCGCATTCCTTTGAACTTCATGTCGTCTCCTGCGTTTTATTTTTGAATCAGGCCAGCAGCTCGCGCACGCCCTGGCGCTTGAGCTGTTCCAGCGCCACGGTCAGCGCATAGGTCAGGCCAGGCACCTCGTTCAGGTCCCTGCCCCACAGCGCGCGGTTGGCAAGCCAGCCGGACGCCAGCTGGGCCAGCGACCACTCGCCGGCGCCGACCTTGGCCCAGGCCTGGGCAAACCAGTCCAGGCTGGCCTTGTCGTCGGACAGTTCGATCACGCCGCCGCGGTACAGCAGCATGGTTGCGGCCAGGGCCAGCACCAGGCGGCGCGGCATGCGGCCGGCATTGATGTCGATGTAGCGCAGCAGCTGCGGCATGACGCGCGCGGCGAACTTGCTCCAGCTGTTCAGCGCGATCGAGGCGAGGCGGTGGTAAATCGCCGGGTTACGGAAGCGCAGGATGACGTCGTCGGCATAGGATTCCAGTTCCTTGCGATCCATGCCGAGGGCCGGGATGATTTCGTCGGCGATCGCCGCGCGCAGGAAGCGCCCCACCCCTTCATCGTCGACCGCCGGGCCCACCGCTTCGAGGCCGGCCAGCAGCGCGACCGGCACCAGCACGGTGTGGCCGCCGTTGAGGATGCCGACCTTGCGCTTTTTATAGGGCGTGATGTCGTCGACCAGCTTCACGTTCAGCTCGGCGCCGGCCAGCTTCAGCTCTTCGCCGACCCATGCCGGGCCCTGGATCACGAACAGGTAGTAGTACTCGGCCGCCACCAGGAACTGGTCCTGGTAACCGAGGTCACGCTGGATCTCTTCCGCGTCCGCCGCCGGATAGCCGGTGACGATGCGGTCGACCAGGGTCGAGCAGAAGGTGCAGGCTTGCTCGATCCAGGCGTCGAAGGCGGCCGGCAAGTCCCACAGGCGGGCGAAGTGCAGCACGGCCTTCTTGAGTGCGGGACCGTTCTGGTCGATCAGCTCGCAGGGCAGCAGCACCAGGCCTTTGTCGTTCGCTTTGCCATCCGCGCCATCGAAGGCTTCGAAGCGCTTGTACAGGAACTGGGCCAGCTTGGCCGGGAAGGCGCTGGGGGGCGCATCGTCCAGGCGGTCGGTGCCGTTGACGGCGATGCCGGCTTCGGTGGTGTTCGACACCACGAAGCGCAGCGTCGGGCTCGCGGCCAGCGCCAGGTAGTCGGCATACATCGTGTTCGGGTCCAGCTCGCGCTGGACGCATTCGACGGTGCGGTATTCCTTGCTAGGTGCGCCCTGCTCGTTCAGGCCGCGCACCAGCACCGTGAACAGGCCGTCCTGCACGTCCAGCAGTGGCGCTGCCGAACCACCGCGGGGGCGCACGACCACCACGCCGGCATCCAGGCCGCTGCGCTCGTTGAGAAGGTCGATCTGCCAGTCGAAGAAGCCGCGCATGAAGTTGCCCTGGCCGAACTGGAGAATCTTGATGGGCAGCGCGAAAGGCGCGCTGCGTTTCAGTGCTTGCATAGTCACAGTGAAATGTCGCGCTTCCAGAAGATGAAGTCGTACTGCTGCAGGCGGTCGGCCTTGCAGGTGTACTTGCCGCTGGCGGTGTCGACCACCATGTCGAACAGGCCTTGCGCCACTTCCGGCAGGGGCTTGCCCTCGATGATGGGGCCGCAGTCGTAGTCGATCAGGTCGTTCAGCCTGGCGGCGACGCGGCTGTTCGAGGAGATCTTCAGGACCGGGACGATCGGGTTGCCGGTCGGCGTGCCGAGGCCCGTCGAGAACAGCACCACGTTCGCGCCCGAAGCGACGATGCCGGTCACCGATTCGACGTCGCCGCCGGGGGTGCACAGCAGGGACAGGCCGGGTTTATCGGTCTGCTCGCCGTAGTCCAGCACCGAGACGATGGGCGAGGTGCCGCCCTTCTTCGCGGCGCCGGCCGACTTCATCGCGTCCGTGATCAGGCCGTCGCGGATGTTGCCCGGACTCGGATTGTCGGCGAAGTGGGTGCCGACCGCCAGCGCGCGCTGCTCGAAGTCGCGCATCATGCCCAGGAAGCGACGTTTGTCGTCGTCTTCCACGCAGCGCTCGATCAGGTTGGCCTCGACGCCGCAGAGTTCCGGGAACTCGGCCAGGATCGAGGAACCGCCGACCGCGACCACCATGTCCGACACATAGCCCATGGCCGGATTCGCGGAGATGCCCGAGAAGCCGTCCGAACCGCCGCATTTCACACCGATCTTCAGGTGCGAGAGCGGCACCGGCCGGCGCTGGACCTTGTTCGCTTCCTTCAGGTGAGAGAGCGTGTCCTGCAGCACCGCCTTCATCATCTTCTCTTCACTGTCCCACTGCTGCTGTTCGTAGATCAGCACCGGCTTGTCGAAGTTGGGGTTCTGCCTGGCCAGCGCTTCCTTGAACATGTTGATCTGCGCGTTCTGGCAGCCCAGCGAGAACACCGTGATGCCGGCCACGTTCGGGTGGTCGGCATACGCGGACAGCACTTTGCACAGCGAGCGCGCATCGGCACGGGTGCCGCCGCAGCCGCCGTTGTGGGTGATGACGCGCACGCCGTCCAGGTTCGGGAAGGGACGGACCACCGGCTTGGGGGCCTCCATGTCTTCTCCCAGCAGCTGGAAGGTCAGCGCGGCCAGGTCGTCGGTCGCGTAGCCCAGCGGACGCTCGAGCGCATTGCGCAGGTGCTCGACGTTGCGGTTCTCGCAGAAGACCAGCGGGAAGATCAGCCAGTAGTTGGCGGTGCCGACGCGGCCGTCGGCGCGCACGACGCCATTGAAGGTCGCGCCGTCGAAGCTGCTGACGTCCGGCGGGGTCCAGGTATAGGGCCGGGATTCGCCGATCTCGACTTCGGCAGCATGGTGCGCCAGGTTCTCGGTGGTGACCGCCTCGCCCTTTTTAATGGGCTGGGTCGCCTTGCCGACCGGGACGCCGTACATGTTCAGCACGTCGCCCACGGCGAAGGCGCGGCGCGCCAGCTTGTGCTTGGTCTTGACCGCGGTCGAGACCAGGATGTTCTCGTCATTCCAGGTGACGACATCGCCAGGCGCCAGGTCGGTCAGGGCGACCAGCATGCTGTCGTCCGGGTGGATGCAGATTACTCGTTGCATGAACGTGCAGCCCTTGAATTAAAGCTTGAAGTAGTTCTTGGCGTTTTCGTAGCAGATGCCGCGCACGATCGTGCTCAGCGCTTCGAAGTCGTTCGGGTACTCGCCGCCGGCGACCCATTCACCGAACTGGCGGCAGACCAGGCGGCGGAAGTAGTCGTGGCGCGGGTAGGACGCGAAGCTGCGCGAATCGGTCACCATGCCGACGAAGATGCCCAGCACCGAGTGGTTGCCGAAGGCCAGGATCTGGTTCAGGTTGCCGAGCTTGTGGTCGTTGAACCACCAGGCCGGGCCGAACTGCACCTTGCCGGCGACGCTGCCGTCCTGGAAGTTGCCGATCATGGTCGACAGCACTTCGTTCATGGCCGGATTCAGGTTGAACAGCATGGTCTGCGGCAGCTGGTCGCTGGCGTCGAGTGCGGACAGCAGCGCGACCAGGCCGTTCGAGGTGCTCATGTCGCCGATCGAATCGAAGCCGGTGTCCGGGCCCAGGTTCTCGAGCATGCGCTGGTTGTTGTTGCGCATCGCGCCGATGTGCAGGCACATGGTCCAGCCGAACTTCGCGTAGACGGTGCCGATGTTCTCCAGCAGGCCGCGCAGGTACTGGCTCTGTTCCAGGTCGGACAGCAGCTCGCCCTTGACGCGCCTGGCGAAGAAGGCTTCCAGCTGTTCCGGGGTCGCGGCATGGGCCGGCAGCGGGATGTCGATCGCGTGGTCGGAGATGCGGCCGCCGCGCTCGTGGAAGTAGCCGACGCGGTTCGCCAGCGCCGCCATCATGGTGGCGAAGGACGTGATCTGCACGCCCGAGACTTCCGCGAGGCGCGCCACGTAGTCGACGAAGCCCGGGTTATTGATGCGCATGGCCTTGTCCGGACGGTAGGCCGGCAGCACGCGGGTCTTGAGTGCGGATTGGGCGATTTCGGCGTGCTGCAGCAGGTCGTCGGCCGGGTCGTCGGTGGTGCAGGCGATTTCGACCTTGGCCTGCTCGAGGAAGGTCCAGGTGTCCATGCCTGCCAGCCTGGCGTTGGCCTGCTCCCAGATCGCCTCGGCGTTCTTCTCGTTGATGATCAGGTCGATGCCGAAGATGCGGCGCAGTTCCAGGTGGCTCCAGTGGTAGATCGGGTTGCCGATCGCGAGCGGCAGCACCTTGCAGAAGGCCAGGAATTTTTCCTTGTCCGAGCGCTCGCCGGTGCAGTATTCCTCCGCCACGCCGGCGGTGCGCATCAGGCGCCATTTGTAGTGGTCGCCGCCCAGCCACAGTTCGGCGATGTTGCGGAAGGTCTTGCGCTCCGCGATTTCGCCCTGCTGCAGGTGGGAGTGGTAATCGATCACCGGCAGGTCGGCTGCTACCTCGTGGTACAGCTTCCTGGCGACGTCGGTGGTGAGGAGGAAATCCTTGTCCATGAAAGCGGTCATGCTGGTCGTGCTCCTTGCGTAGGGGTGCGCCGAGAGGTCGGCGCTCTGATATATCAGAATGGTATGCCTAATATATTACTGGCGCAAGTGCTTTTGGGGCTTTTGGTCCAGCCAATTTGTATCGCCTATGTTACCAGTTTTAAAATTGGCATGATGAGATGGACCATTAATTGTGGCGATTTTGAAGGAAAACAGGTCACAATGGTGCTGCACGGCAATAAAAATTTGCGCGGCATGCCAAAGCTTCAAGCGAAAACTTGTCAGGCCAGATAAGGAAATGGCGGTTTCTTAGGGTGGTGTTATGCTTCGGTCATCTGTACAGTGACGCGTGTACGCAACACCACTCCGTCGTCCCCGCAACACCACACCGTCATTCCCGCGAAGGCGGGAATCCAAGTTCTGCGTGAGCCATCGATACGCTCACAAACTTGGGTTCCCGCCTGCGCGGGAACGACGTTATCGGAGCCTTCAAAGACCATGCTCGAACGCCTATTTCACCTTCGGCAAAGCGGCAGCGACGTGCGCACCGAGATGCTGGCCGGCCTGACCACCTTCCTGACGATGGCCTACATCATCTTCGTCAACCCTTCCATCCTCGGCGACGCCGGGATGCCGAAGGAAGCCGTGTTCGTCGCCACCTGCCTGGTGGCGGCGCTCGGCAGCGCGGTGATGGGCCTGTATGCCAACTACCCGATCGCGATGGCGCCGGGCATGGGCCTGAATGCCTACTTCGCCTACGCGGTGGTGCTGGGCATGAAGGTGCCCTGGCAGGCGGCGCTGGGCGCCGTGTTCGTGTCGGGCTGTCTGTTCATCCTGGTGTCGGTGTTCGGCTTGCGCGCGATGATCGTGAACGGCATCCCGCGCTCGCTGCGGGTGGCGATCACGGTCGGCCTCGGCATGTTCCTGGCCCTGATCGCGCTGAAGAACGCCGGCATCGTGGTCGCCAGCGAACCGACGCTGGTCAAGGTCGGCGACCTGCACCAGGGCGGCGCCATCATGGCCATGATCGGCTTCCTGCTGATCGTGACCCTGGACCGGCTGAAGGTGCGCGGCGCGATCCTGATCGGCATCATCGCGGTGACGATCCTGAGCTTCTTCTTCGGCGGGAACGCGTTCCATCACCTGGTCTCGGCGCCGCCCTCGCTGGCGCCCACCTTCCTGCAGCTGGACGTGCCGGGCGCGCTGGCCGTCGGCATCCTGAACGTGATCCTGGTGTTCTTCCTGGTCGAGCTGTTCGACGCCACCGGCACCCTGATGGGCGTGGCCAGCCGCGCCGGGCTGCTGGTCGAAGGCAAGATGGAGCGCTTGAACAAGGCCCTGCTGGCCGACAGCGCGGCGATCGTCGCCGGCTCGGTGCTGGGCACCTCGAGTACCACGGCCTATCTCGAATCGGCCTCCGGCGTCCAGGCCGGCGGGCGCACCGGGCTGACCGCGATCACGGTGGCGGTGCTGTTCCTGGCCTGCCTGTTCATCGCGCCGCTGGCCGGCGTGGTGCCGCCCTATGCGACCGCGCCGGCCCTCCTCTTCGTGGCCTGCCTGATGCTGCGCGACCTCGGCGACATCGAATGGAACGACACCACCGAAGCGATTCCGGCCGCGATCACGGCGCTCACCATCCCCTTCACCTACTCGATCGCCGAGGGCATCGCCTTCGGCTTCATCACCTACGCGGTGCTGAAGCTGACCACTGGCCGCGCGCGCGAAGTGGCGCCCATCGTCTGGGTGATCGCCGCGCTGTTCGCTTTCAAGATCGTCTACATCGGCACGTAATCGCGCAGCGGCGCCAGGTCCAGCCTGGCGCCCTCGCGCAGCATCCTCCCGAAGTCCTCGGCCGGCAGCGGCCTGCTGAAGTAATAGCCCTGCATGGCGTCGCAGCGATGCTCGGCCAGCAGGGCCAGCTGGCCCGCCTCTTCCACCCCTTCCGCCACCACCGTCAGGCGCAGGCCGTGCGCCATCGCGATCACCGCGCGCGAGATGGCGAGGTCGTCGCCGCTGCCGAGGATGTCGGCGACGAAGGACTGATCCAGCTTCAGCTTGTCGACCGGGAAGCGCTTCAGGTAGTTCAGGTTCGAGTAGCCGGTGCCGAAGTCGTCGATCGACAGCTTGACGCCCATGCTTTTCAGCTGGGCCAGCAGGGCCACGCTCTTGTCGGCGTCGGCCATCGAGGCGCTCTCGGTCAGCTCGAGTTCGAGCAGCTCGGCTTCGATGCCGCTTTCCTCGAGCGCACGGCCGACCGTGCCGACGATCTGGTCGTTGAACTGGTGGGCCGACAGGTTGACCGAGACCGGCACCAGCGGCAGGCCGGCGTCGCGCCATTTGCGCTGCTGGCCGCAGGCGGTGCGCAGCACCCAGTCGCCCATCGGGAGGATCAGGCCGGTCTCCTCGGCCAGCGGGATGAAAACGCCCGGCGAGACCAGGCCGCGCTCCGGGTGGCGCCAGCGCAGCAGCGCCTCGGCGCCGACGATGGCGCCGCTGGCCAGGTCGACCTGGGGCTGGTAATGCAGCACCAGTTCCTCGCGTTCGATGGCGCGGCGCAGCGCGCTTTCCAGCTTGAAGCGGTCGTTCGCCCCCTGGTTCAGTTCCGGGCGGTAGAAGGCGTAGCGCTGGCCCACGCTCTCCAGCGACTGGCGCAGCGCCGCCTCCGCGCCCTGCACCATCACGTCGTAGTGCAGGCCGTCGTTGGGGAAGACCGCAATCCCCAGCGCAGGGTCGGGATGCAGCTCTTCCGACTCCCAGCCATAGGGCTTGCCGACCGCGGCCAGCAGGCGGCGCGCCGCCACCGCCAGGTCCTCGGCCGCCGGACGCAGCGCCAGCACCGCGAAGCTGCCGTCGGAGAAGCGGCCCACGGCGTCGGCGCCGGCGATGGCGCGCAGCCGCGCCGCGGCCTCCTGCACCAGCGCCTGCTCGGCCGCCGGACCGAGCGCCTCGCGGATCAGCGCCATGCGGCCCAGGCCCAGCAGCATGAAGCCGAGCACCTGCCCCTCGCCCCGCGCCTGCGCCTTCATCTGGCGCAGGCGGTCGCGCAGCAGCAGGCGGTTCGGCAGCCCGGTCAGGGTGTCGAAGTTGCTGATGTAGCGCAGGCGCTCCTCGGCGCCGCGCAGCTCGGTGGCGTCGATGCCGGTGCCGAGCACGTATTCGATACTGCCGTCGTCGCGCCGCAGCAGGGTCTGGGTCCAGATGATCGAGCGCCGGCCACCCTTGCGGGTATGCCATTCGCCCTGCATGCGCGCGGTCCGCGGCATGCCTTCCAGGTTCTGGAACACGTGCCGTATCGCCAGTTCGTCATCGACGCGGCGCACCACTTCCCAGCAGGGCTGACCGATTGCCTCGGCCGCCGTCCAGCCGAGGGCTTCCTCGCAGGCGCGATTGAACATCACGATCTGGCCGCTGGGCGCGGCCAGCAGCACCAGCGCGCCGGCGGTGTCGACCACGGCCGACAAGCGGTTGCGTTCGGAGCGCAGCGCGGCCGTGCGTTCGACCACCAGCGCCTCCAGGCAGGCGTACAGGCGCGCGCGCTCGAGCGCGGAGCCGAGCTGGGTCGCGGCGCTGTCGAGCAGCGAGCGTTCGGACTCGCCCAGCGCCGGGCCGGCCGGCAACAGTTCGAGCACGCCCACCTCGTGCTGCTGGGCCTGCAGCGGCACGCGCAGCAGCTGCAGCCCCGTCGACGCAGCCGGCATGCCGCGCGCGGCCAGCGGCCGCAGGACGCCGTCCGGGCCGAGCGCGCTGACCGCGGCGCCGGCCAGGCCCGGCAGGGCCAGCAGGTGCGCCAGCGCCGCCTCGGCCACGGCCTGTTCGCCGACCGCTTCGTTGAGCGCGGCCGCCATGCCATGCAGGATCGCCAGCGAACGGCAGGAGCGTTCCAGCACGCAGCGCTGGTCGGCCAGTTCCGCATTCATCCTCAAGGCCTGCGCGTGGGTCGCGACCAGCAGTTCGTAGATCTGGCGCCGCTCGGCCGCCATGAATTCCAGCGGCCGGTCGGATGCACCGAGCGCGCAGTCCTGCAGGATGCGTCGCAGGCGCTCGCGCAGCTGGATGCCGTCGAAGGGCTTGCGCACGAAACTGTCGGCGCCCGATTCGAGCGCCTGCACGATGTCGTTCAGGCTTGCCAGCCGGGTCAGCAGGACCACCGGCAGGTTGGCGTGCACCGGGTCGTCCTTCAGGGTGCGGCACAGGGTAAAGCCATCCATCCCGGGCATCGCGATGTCGCTGATGATCAGGTGAGGACGCTGGCGCGCCACCTCGGCCAGGGCGCTGGCGCCGTCACCGGCGATCCTGACGTGCCAGCCGGCTTCGCTCGCCAGCAGGCGCGCCAGATGCTGGGCCTGGGTCGGGCTGTCTTCGACGACCAGGATATCCACTATGTGTCCGACCATTTCTCTCTCTCGCATATTGGTCATCTTGTGCGTGCTCATTCGCCGAATTCATTGCTATTTCATTAGGCAAGATGGATAAGTTATAACATTGTGGCGCGCTTATCCAGGAGAGGCATGCAGCCGCCCGTCGTATTGACGCGCTTGGGGACGGCCGCCCGCCGCCGCCGCTTCCGGACGTCTGCTCATAGTGAAAGATGGCGCGCCGGCCGGGCGCCGCGTCGCAAATCGGGAGGCCGGCTGTCGCAGATTTAACGACCTGGCCCGGTTCACATTGTTGCCATGAGGCAACGAGAAAATCAGCCGGCGAGACCGTGCCGCATGGCGTAGCGGATCAGGGCCGCGTTGGTGGACAGGCCCATCTTGCGGAAAATGCGCGTGCGGTAGGTATTGACCGAACTGATGCTGATGCCAAGCTCGGCGGCAACCTGCTTGATCTGCAGGCCCGCGCCGATCAGGGCCACGATCTCGCCTTCGCGCGGGGTCAGCAGGTGATGCGGCGGGGCGGCTTGCGGGCAGCTCGCCTCCTGCATCAGCAGCGCGGACACCCTCGGCCCCAGCCAGCGCGCACCCTGGCCGGCCCGGCGCAGTGCCTCGAGCAGCTCGGCCGAGCCGCCGGCCTTGGACACGTAGCCGAGCGCGCCTGCGCGCATGGCCGCCAGCGCATAGCGTTCCTCCGGATGGCCGCTCAGCATCAGCACGTGCAGCTCCGGGAAGTGGCGCCGCAAGGCCGCCAGCCCATCCAGTCCGTCGGCATCGGGCAGGCCGATGTCCAGCACCACCAGGTCAGGCCGGACCTGGGCCACCAGCGCGAGCGCCTGCTTCAGGTCCGCCGCCTCGCCCGCCACCTTCAGGTCGGCGCAATGGCGCACGAGCTTCTTGATCCCTTCGCGGATCAATTCGTGGTCGTCGGCAATGACTAGCCTGATCAATGTGCTGTCCTCATACATACATACCGGTATGTCCGGCAAACCGCAACATTCTAGGCGGGCGGAAGCTAGAATTGCAAACACAATGAATGAATAATTTACAATTACATTATCTTTTCTATGTATCCGTGTCGCAAAAAAAGCCGGTTTGATGAGTTTGACGATCCGCTTTGGTTTAGAATGTTCGGCCATCCATCGAACCATGGGATGCTCATGAAATCTCACATCATCTGGGCGCTGGCCCTTGCCTGCGCAAGAAGCGCTGCCGCCGCCGCGGCCGACGACCTCGCGGAAACCGCGCCTTCGTCCACCTATTTCACGCAAGCGCCGACGACCGCCATTCCCGAAGGCAGCAACTGGTTTACCTCCGCCGAACTGGGCGCGATCAGCACCTCCGGCAATACCACCGGCACCTCGGTGACGGGCAAGATCGACGCCCGCCACGAGATGAGCAACTGGAGCAACGAATACATCTTCAGCGGCTTCTTCAAGGAAGACGAAGTGGTCAACGAGGACGGCAGCCGCACCAAGAACCGCTCGGCGGAGCGCTGGCAGGTATCCGCCAAGGCCGCCTTCAAGCTGCTGCAGGACGGTAACCGCGCCTTCCTGCTCGGTTCCCACGTCAACGACAAGTTCGGCGCCTATACCCGCTACTCGACCCTGGCGGTCGGTTACGGCACCCAGCTCATGAAGCGTGAAGACAAGTCCGTCGACGTCGAGATCGGTCCCGGCTACTTCCATGGCGAGAGCGCGACCGGCGAGCAGGATTCCGGCATGACGGTGCACGGCGCGGCCCAGCTGCGCTGGCGGGTCAGCCCCTCGGCGGCCTTCAGCCAGACGGTCAGCGTCGAACGCGGCACCACCAACGTGCACACGGTGGCGGAGACCGCGCTCAGCACCAAGATCAACGGCACCATGCAGATGAAGGCGGCCTTCAGCGCGCGCAGCGACAGCAAGGTCCCGGAAGACAAGAAGAACACCGACACCCAGACTTCGCTGACGCTGGTCTATTCGTTCTAGCAGGGGGCCGGACCCTCGCCGCGGCTGCGCGGAAACACCGGCAAGCCGTCGTCCACCCGCATCCACGGCAATCGCTGCGATGCAAAGGTATGGTCCCGGGGCGAAGCCGCCGCGGGATCGTCGAGGCTGCAGGTGGTGACGTCGACCTCCTCCGGATAAGCATCGTTGCGGTAGGCGAGCGGCGTCCCGCAGGCGCCGCAAAAGCTGCGCTCGACCGTTGGGCTGGACCGATGCGTGGCCGGCGTCCCTTTGACGAAGCGAAGCGCGGCGGCCGGCACCGAAAACCAGGCCACGGCCGGCGCCCCCGCCGCGCGCCGGCAGTCGACGCAATGGCATAGCGTGCGGTGGAAGGGCTCCCCCGCCGTTTCGTAGCGCACCGCGCCGCAGGCACAGCCTCCCCTCGGCATGTCACTTCTCCTTTGCTGACTTCACCGGCAGCAGCGCCGCCAGGCTGATGAGCGCCGCCGCGCTCAGATACCAGCCGACGGTGGACAGGCCGTGGTTGGTGGCCAGCCAGGTTGCCACATATGGCGCCAGCGAGGCGCCCAGGATACCGGCCAGGTTGAAGGTCAGCGAGGCGCCGGTATAGCGCACCTCGGGCGGGAACATCTCCGACAGCAACGTGCCCAGCGGCCCATAGGTCATGCCGATCAGGCACTGGCCCAGCACCATGAACAGGGTCACCATGGCCAGCGAACCGGAGCCGAACAGCGGCCCGAAGACCAGTCCGAACACGGCGATCGCGGCCGAGACGCCGATCATGACGCGGCGCCGGTCGAGGCGGTCGGCCAGCACGGCGGCGATGGGAATCGTCAGCCCGAAAAACAGGATCGCGAACAACTGCAGCAGCAGGAAGGTCTGGCGCGAGTAATGCAGGGCCGTGGTGCCCCAGCTGAGGGTGAACACCGTCATCAGGTAGAAGATCACGAAGGTCGCCATGGCGGCCAGGGTGCCCAGCACCAGCGCGCCGCCATGCGACTTGAACACGGCCGCCACCGGCAGGCGCACGCGCTCGTTGCGCGCCAGGACCTTCTGGAAGTCGGGCGTCTCCGTGATCTTCAGGCGCACGTACAGGCCGACGATCACCAGCAGCGCGCTGGCCAGGAAGGGCACGCGCCAGCCCCAGGCGAAGAAGTCGGCGTCGCTCAGGGTCTGCGACAGCACCAGGAAGGTCGAACCGGACAGGAAGAAGCCCAGCGGCGCGCCCAGTTGCGGGAACATGCCGTACCAGGCGCGCTTGCCCGGCGGCGCATTCTCGGTGGCGAGCAGCACCGCCCCGCCCCACTCCCCGCCCAGGCCCAGGCCCTGGCCGAAGCGGCACAGCGCCAGCAGCAACGGCGCCATGGTGCCGATCGCCGCATAGGTCGGCAGCAGGCCGATCAGGACCGTGGAAACGCCCATCGTCAGCAGCGCCGCGACCAGGGTCGCCTTCCTGCCGATGCGGTCGCCGAAGTGGCCGAACACCGCCGAGCCCACCGGCCGCGCGAAAAAGGCGATCGCAAAGGTGGCCAGCGACTGCAGCGTGGCGGCGGCCGGATCCGCGGCCGGGAAGAACAGCTTGGGGAACACCAGCACGGCGGCGGTGGCGTAGATATAGAAATCGAAGAATTCGATCGTGGTGCCGATCAGGCTGGCGAACAGGACGGTCGCAGGACGGTTGGCGGCGGCGTGCACCGCTTGCGGCTCGGCTGCGCTCATGCGGCGCCTGCCTGGGCCAGCGCGTCTTTCAGTTCTTTGGCGTCGGCCGGGCGCACCACGCGGGCGACCTCCTGGCCGTCCTTCATGACGATCACGGTCGGCCACAGCTTGACGCGGAAGGAACGCCCCAGCGGCCGGCCCGGGCCGTCTTCGGCTTTCAGGTGTTTCACCGCTGGGAATGCCTGCAAGGCCTCGTCGATGTCGTGCTCGGCGGCCTTGCAATAGCCGCACCAGTTGGTGCCGAAGTCGACGGCCACGACGCCCGGCATGGCGTCGACGGCGCTGCGCTCGGGCTGCGCGGTTTCGTAGGGCTTGCTCATCTTGTTCTCCTTATTGAGTACGTATTGTTCCAATGGCATTAGCTTAGCTCAAATGGGTGCCGGCCGCGAGGTCGACGGCGCCCTTCGCCCTGGAGGCGGGTTTTTGTTTTTTCGTCGGCATATGTGGGTTAGTTGCAAATCGAAGTAAACGAAAAAGGCCCGCGGCCACGTGGCCACGGGCACGAAACCGGATCCCGCGTCTCGAACGGCATCCGGCTACCAGGCAGGTTCAGTCCGCGTGCTGCCCATCCTCCGCGCACTCGGCGGGATGGCTGCGGCAGCGCGCCTGATAAGCCGCCAGCGCATCGCGCCGCGCCGCCAGCGCCGCCGGCGTCCTGAACGGCGCCAGGATCTCGGCCTGGGTCCAGGCACGGCCGTTCTTCATCACCACCTCCACCGCCGCCGCGGCTTTCAGGTCGGTCAGCGGATTGCCGCGCACCGCGATCAGGTCGGCCAGCTTGCCCGGCTCCACCGAGCCGAGGTCCTTGTCCACCAGCGCCATCCTGGCCGCATTGATGGTCACGGTCTGCAGGGCCGTGTAGTTGCCGAGGACCAGGCCGGCCGCGCGCAGGTTCAGGTGCAGCTGTATGCCCGGCACCACCAGCGGCGAGTCGGTGCCGTTCGCCACCAGGCCCCCTGCCGCCACCACCTTGGCCTGCTGAGTGGCGTCGTTGACGATGCCGGCCAACTGGGCCGGCGTCGGCGGCGTGGCGTTCTGCAGGCCGGACACGAAGTTGGGCGGCACCAGGATGAAACGCGGGTCGCTGACGATGCCCGGGTCCAGCCCCGCCAGCGCGACGGCCGAGAACAAAGTATCGATCAGGTGAAAGCTGCCCTTGCCGTAGGTGTCGTAGGCATCCTGGTAGGTGACCGCCCGCACCGCCGACTTCGACCAGCTGTAGCCCATGCGCTGGGTCGCGCTCAGGTGGGTCGTGCCGGCGATGCCGGTGGCGGCGCCCGGTTCGATCGGGTGGGTGCCGCTCGGCACGCCCAGGTCCAGCGCACCCTGGGCGATACGGCTCATGATGGGGATCGGCGCGCGCACATAGGACTTCATGAAATCGACGTCCATGGCCTTGGCCTTGGCGATCTCGACGTCGGCCACCGCCGGCGTGCGCAGGCTGCGCGCGAAGTGGTAGAACAGACGGTTGCCCTCCCACAGCGGCGGCGAGACGAACAGGCGCGGCCCCACCAGGTTGCCCGACTCCAGCGACTCGCGCAGCTCGATGCTCTGGTGGACAGGGCCGCCGACCGACTGCCCGGTGGTGAGCCCGTAGGACAGCATCAGCGGCAGCCACTGCCCCACCTGGCCGCCCTGGTAGAGCGTGAGCGGGTGGATGTGGGTCTCGATCAGGCCCGGCATCACCGTCAGGCCGCTGGCGTCGATGAAGCGCTCGGCCTGCGATTCCGACCCGGCCTGGTGCGGCCGGACCCAGGCGATGCGGTTCTGCCGCACCAGGATGTCGACGTCGTAGCGCAGGGTCGGGGCCAGGCCGTCCCACAGCGCGCCGGCGCGGATCAGGGTCGTCCCGCCCGGCGCCGCCTGGCGCCATTGCAGGCTGACCGGCACCTCGCGGACATTGCTGCCGTCGGCATTGATGACTTTGATCTTGTTGGCCGATTTGTAAAGCAGCGTGTCGTTGCCGCCCCAGGAAGGCAGGTCGGCCGGTTCACTGCTCAGCAGCCGCGCCGGGGCCGCCGGCGAGCCGTCCGGGTTCAGCGGCATCACGTGCAACAGCGAATCCATGATGAAGGCGACCCGCGTGCCGTCCGGCGACAGCACCGCCGCGCCTTCGTCGCGTTCCGAGATCTGGCGCGGGCTGGGCGCGACCGCGTAGAACCTGCCCTGCCCCGTCGCCAGGTCGATCACGCGCAGCTTGTTGTAGCCCTCGCGGAAACGATTGTTGATGCGCTCATTGTCGACCAGCAGAATGTGCTGGCCGTCCGGCAGCCATTGCGGGGTGCTGACCTGGCTCCCGACGGCAGGCGCGATGACCTGGAAGGTGCCGCTGGCGCGGTTCCAGATCTCGAGCTGGCCGGACAGGGTCGTGTAGGCGATCCGGTCGCCGCTCGGTGACAGCCTGGGCAGGGCCATCGAACGGCCCGGGATCGCCGCCAGCCGGGTGCGCGCGCCGGTGGCGACCTCGACCTGATCGACCGCCAGCTGGCCGGCGTTGCCGCGCTCGGTCGAGAAGTAGACGGCGCCGCCGTCCGCGGTCCACTGCGGGTTGATGTCGCGGTCGCGGTCGTTCGTCAGGCGGCGCGGCGCATCGCCGATGCGCATCACCCAGACGTCGTTCAGGGCCACGAAGGCGATGCTCCGGCCGTCCGGCGACAGCACCGGGGCGCTGATGCCCTGGACCTTGCGCTGGCCGAAGTTGTCGAAGCCGCGGTCCTTCGGATGCGTGAACACGGGGCGGCGCAGCAGCAGCTCGGCGCGGAAATGCACGTCGCTGGGGCCGGCTCCGGCGGCGTCGCGCACGCGGATATGGCCGTCGGCGGTGTACAGGAAGCGTCCGTCCGGGAGGAAGCGCACCGGGAAGGGGAAGATGTCCTCGCCGCTCGTCACTTGCCGCGTATCCTGCCCCCGGCGGACCACCAGCTGGCGGTCGGCGTTCTGGTAGACCAGGCTCGTCCCGTCCGGGGTCCAGGCCGGCGCCGTGCCCGGCGCGACGATCGCCGGGACGCCGCCGGCCAGCGGCCGCGTCACCACGTTCGGCCCGTCCACGTAGGCCAGGTTCGTGCCGTCCGGCGACACCACCGGATTGCTTTCGGCGCCGGGCCCGGCCGTGATCTGCTGCGGCGGGCCGCCCGCCGCGGGCACGGTCCAGATCTTGTACTGGCCGTCGTTGCTGCGGTCGGACGAGAACACCAGCGCGTTGCCGTCCGGGGTCCAGGCCGGCTCGCGGTCGTCGTTCGGGCCGGTGGTCAGTTCTTCCGGGTGGCGGCCGTCCGGAGCGATGGTCCAGATGTGGTAGTTGCCTTCCGGGGCGTAGTTCTGGAAGGCGATCCGCTTGCCGTCCGGGGACCACACCGGCGCGGTCGGCTCCAGGCGCCAGTCGGTGATGCGGGTGGCGGTGCCGCCGCCGGCCGGAATGATCCATAGCGCACCCTGGGCAGAGAACACCAGGCGCTTGCCGTCCGGCGAAGGCGAGGCCCCCATGTTGGTGCCTTCGCGCAGTTCGACGCGCAGGTCCTGGGTCGGGCCGCGCAGGTCGTTCAGCTGGTCGGCGCGGCCGCCGCCGTGCAACTGGCAGGCCGACAGCAGGAAACTGGTTGCCGCCACCGCGAGCGCGGTCCGGCGCGTACGTGCAAGGACGGGGTGAGGATGCTTCATGGCTGCCTCCGATGTAGGTATTGCCGATTCGCACCAACTTGGTGCAGAAGACGCTTCGATCCTACTGCCGGGCTCGCCGATCAAGGTCGGTATTGTTCGGTTTCCTGATCGCGCTCAAAGCTTATTGCTGACGCATGGGAACTTTTTACGGAAGAAAATCAGCTGCTTTAGGTGAGGCAGCGAACGGAATATGGTGGCGGCCGGTGGCATCCTCAGCCTGTACTCGTGAATAAAGGAGGTCATCATGTCCGACAATCTGCAAAACCGCGGCCAGCAGGACCGCGCCCGCATCAACCTGCATGAGAAGCACGAGATCCAGTACTGGACCAAGGCCCTCGGCGTATCCGAGGAAGAGCTGCAGCAGGCCGTGAAACAGGCCGGCAACAGCGCGGACGCCGTCCGCCAGCATCTGCGGACCAAGCACTGATCCAGCACCGATCTCCGGCGCCCGCAGCCAGGGCGCCGTCCCCCGGCCACGCACGCCGGACTTCGCCTCCGTGCGCACGGGCGCCCTGCCCGTAGTCTTCCCTCGCCCCATGTTTCCTGAAAGGAGCCCAATGGACATCCACGGCTATTTCACATCCTTCGACATCAGCTGGCCCAACGCCGCCTTCGCGCTCGCGGCGGCGGTGGTCAGCTTCATCCTCATCCACGGCGCCGTGGTGCTGTTCCGGCGCCGCCTCGACCAGCTGGAAGGCGAGTCCGCCCAGCGCCCCATCGTCGACGTCCTGCGCCACACGCTGGCCAGGACCAGCAACCTGGCGGTGCTGGCGACCTCGCTGCTGATCGGCGTCTCGGTGCTGGACCTGCCGCCGCCGTGGAATGTGCGGGTCGGCCACCTGTGGTTCGTGACCCTCGGCGCCCAGCTCGCCCTGTGGCTGCATCGCGCGATCGCGGTGACGGCGCGGCGCTACTTCCGCATCCACGGCAAGGGCAAGGAAAACGAACAGGTAACGGTGGCGCACACGCTGATGATCTGGGCCCTGCAATGGAGCGTCTGGACCGTGTTCCTGCTGGCGATGCTGGCCAACCTCGGCATCAACGTCACCACCTTCGTGGCCAGCCTGGGCATCGGCGGCATCGCCGTGGCGCTGGCGGTGCAGAACGTGCTCGGCGACCTGTTCGCTTCGCTGTCGATCGCGATCGACAAGCCCTTCGAGGTCGGCGACTCGATTTCGGTGCCGGAGTTCTCGGGCACCATCGAGCACGTGGGCCTGAAGACCACCCGCATCCGCGCCCTGTCCGGCGAGCAGATCGTGATCGCCAACGCCGAACTGCTGCGCAAGACGGTCCACAACTTCAAGCGCATGAACACCCGCCGCGTGCAGTTCAACCTGCGCATCAACCCGGCCACGCCGCCGGAACTGGCGGCCAAGCTGCCGCCGGCGCTCTCGAAAATCATCGAGGGCAGGGACAAGGTGAAGCTGGACCACGTCAACCTGACGGTGCTGGACCAGAATTTCATCGAATTCGACATCGTGTACAACCTGAGCGACGCCAACTACGGCCTGTTCCTGGGCACCCAGCAGCAGGTCCTGCTGGAGGCGATGGCCCTGTGCCGCGACCTCGGCATCTCGACCGCGCCGCGCCCCCAGCAACTGGTGCTGAACGAAGCCCCCGGACCGGAAAAGGCGGCCAACGATGCGGCCGGGATCGAGCTTGCGGACGGGCGCGGCGCGATCCAGGCGCGGCCCGGCCACTGAGCGCTTTGCCGGGCGGCACACTGGCGCCGCGCGCCGCCCGGCCGGCCTGGAATCGCAGGCCAACGCTACCGATGGAGGTCCACGATGTCCAAGCAGCAGTCGCAGCAGCAGAACCGGCAGAAGGCCCAGGAACAGACGCCGCAGCGAACGCCACCCGGCACCGAGGCCCTGCTGACCCCGAAAGCCGACCACGGCGAATCCAGCTATGTCGGGCACGGCCGCCTGGCCGACAAGAAGGCCCTGATCACCGGCGCCGACAGCGGCATCGGCCGCGCCGTCGCCCTGGCCTACGCGCGCGAGGGCGCGGACGTGCTGATCGCCTACCTGAACGAGCATGAGGACGCGAAGGAGACCGAACGCCTGGTCAGGGAAGCCGGCCGCAAGGCGGTGCTGAAGCCGGGCGACCCGTGTACGTGATGCTGGCCTCGAACGAGGCCAGTTATGTGTCCGGGGCGCGGATCGCGGTGACGGGCGGCACGCCTATCTTATAAACGGACGCGCTGCACGTGGGCACGGGGTGCCCACCCTACGTTGACCGGTAGGGTGGGGTTTCGCGGCCAGCGGTCGCGAAACGAACGTGCCCACGTTCGTGCATAGATTACGCGTCGTTCGGGAAGCGGCTGCCGGCGTCGTTGCGCTGCGGTTCCGGTTCCGCCCGCGGGTGTTCTTCGTCCTCCGAACGCGGTTCCGGCGGCGGCTGCGGCAGGTCGGCCGGCGGGCCGCCTTCCTGCTGCATGTCGTTGCCCTCTTCCATATCCTCTTCCGGCTCCTGATGGCGCACCACCGGCTCCGCCTTGTGGAAGTTCGGGAATTCGGCGTCGGCCGGCAGCTTGCCGCTGTCCAGCGCGGCCTTGAAGAAGTCGCCCACCAGCAGGATCGCGCTGTGGCCGCCCTGGCCCCAGTAGTTCGAGCGCATGGTCACGCGGTTGTCGTTGAAGCCGACCCAGGCGCCGGCCACCAAGTTCGGATGCATCATGATGAACCAGCCGTCGGCATTGTTCTGGGTGGTGCCGGTCTTGCCGGCGACGTCGCCGTTGATGCCGAAGCGGTAGCGCACGGCGGTGCCGGTGCCGCGGTTGATCACGCCGCGCATCATGTCGATCAGGGTCACCGCCGAGGCCTGGGACAGCACGCGCTGCGGCGTCTGGCTGCCGAAATCGGCGATCACCTTGCCGTCGCGGTCGGTAATCCTGCGCACGAACACGGGCCGGCGGTATTCGCCCTGCGCCGCGATCGTCGAATACGCGCTGACCATTTCCAGCAGGGTCACCGGGCTGGTGCCCAGCGCGATCGAGGGCACGGCCGACAGTTTACTGCCGCGCACGCCCATGTCCTGGGCCAGCTTGACGATGGGCGCCACGCCCAC
The DNA here is from genome assembly GCF_042656905.1 of Massilia aerilata. Lineage (NCBI taxonomy): Bacteria > Pseudomonadati > Pseudomonadota > Betaproteobacteria > Burkholderiales > Oxalobacteraceae > Massilia > Massilia aerilata. Next base: position 149,971 of record NZ_JBHSMZ010000001.1, on the reverse strand, counting down.
GTCCTGCATCACCTGGGCGGTGATCGTGTTCTTCGAGAACACCAGGCCGTCGCGCATGGTCAGGCGGCGGCCGGTGGTGCCGCTGTTGTCGGTCGGGCGCCAGGTGGTGCCGTTGGGGTCGCGGATCGTCGTCACCGCGTCCAGGTAGGGATGGTCCGGCGTGATGCCGCGTTCCAGCGCCGCCGCGTAGACGATGGGCTTGAAGGTCGACCCCGGCTGGCGCGTGGCCTGGTTGACGTGGTCGAACTGTTCGCGCTGGAAGCTGCGGCTGCCGACCCAGGCTTTCACTTCGCCGGTGGCCGGATCCATGGCGACGAAGCCGGCTTCCAGGCGCGCCTTGGCCGTCTTCAGCTGGCGCAGGAATTCGCGGTCGGCCTTCAGGCGCTTGAGCGCCGCCGCCGCGTCCTCGCCGCCTTCGACCGCCTTCTTGTACTCGCCGGACTCGCGCACGAAGGCGTCGAGCAGCTCGCCGTGCGACTGCCAGTAATAGGCGAAGGGCGTGACGTCCTCGCGCATGTCGGCATAGGTCTGGGCCGAGGTCGAGTTGACCGGCCAGGCATGCGCCCAGTCGACGTCGGCGATGGCCTGCAGGGCGTCGGCCTGGCGCTCGACGGCGCGCTGGGCCGCCTGCTGCAGGTCGAAGTCGAGGGTGGTCTGCACGATCAGGCCATCCTGCTGCAGGTTGACGTCGTTCTTGTCGGCCCAGTCGACCAGCCACTTGCGCACGTAGGCGGTGAAGTGGTCATCCTTGCCGTTGCGCTCGGACTGGCGCGAGAAATGCACGCCCAGCTTGCGCTTGCTGAGCTGGCGGTAGCGGTTCTCGTCGAAGGCGCCGGCCTTCAGCATCTGCGCCAGCACCACGTTGCGGCGCGCCAGCGAGCGTTCCGGGTTGGTGACCGGGTTGTAATAGGCGGTGCCCTTCAGCATGCCGACCAGGGTTGCGGCCTCGGTTTCGCTGAGCTGGAAGGCGGTCTTGCCGAAATAGGTGCGCGCCGCCATCTCGATGCCGTAGGTGTTGTACAGGAAGGGCACCGTGTTCAGGTAGGCTTCGAGGATCTCGGTCTTGCTGTAGGTGTTCTCGATCTTGAAAGCGGTGATCAGCTCCTTCAGCTTGCGGTTCAGGTTGCGCTTGCTGCCGATCTCGTCGCGGAACATGTTGCGCGCCAGCTGCTGGGTAATGGTCGAGCCGCCCTGGGCGTCGCCCTTCAGGTTGGCCAGCATGGCGCCGCCGATGCGGGTGAAGTCGACGCCGTGGTGCTCGTAGAAACGATGGTCCTCGGTGGCGATCAGGGCCGTGACGACGTGCGGCGAAATCTGCGACAGCTTGACCTTTTCCTGCAGTCCCTGCTCGAAACTGGCCAGCTCGCGGCCGTCGCCGGACAGCACCACGGTCGGCTGCGCGACCCGGGCCTGCTTGACGTCCTCGATGCCCGGGGTCAGCGGGAACAGCATCGCCACGTAAATGGCGAACAGCACGATCAGCACCAGCACCGAGCACAGGCCGATCAGCAGCCAGCGCTCCAGCGGCGGGCGCTTCATCAGGCCGGCGCGCACCTGCTCGTAGCGGGCCCGCGCCCGCTGCGCCGCCGCGCCGCCGCGCCGGCGATCCGGGCCGGGATAGCCCATCGGTTGTTGTTGTCCTTCTTCGTTGTTGTTATGGTCGTCCACGCTTCGTTCCCGTCTGCTCCTGTTCATGTCCGCCGCAAGTATAGCCGAGGGCGTGAAAATCCACGGTGCGCCAGCCCGCTTATGCATGCACCGTCTGCGGGGTGACGTGCCGTCCGTTCCTCAGCATGGCTTCGACGTCCTGGCGCGAGGCCGCCTGCGCATACACATGGCCCTGCACCTCGTCGCAGCCGCGCCGCTTCAGGTAGTCGAGCTGGGCCTCCGTTTCCACCCCTTCGGCAATCACCCGCATGCGCAGCCCGCGCGCCAGCTCGATGATGGCCGAGACCATGGCGGCGTCGTCCTCGCTGCTGGTGATGTCGCGGACAAAGGAGCGGTCGATCTTCAGTACGTCCACCGGGAAACGGCGCAGGTAGGACAGGCTCGAGTAGCCGGTGCCGAAGTCGTCGATGGAGAGCTTGACCCCCATGCTCTTGAGCTCCCCCATGGTCCGGATCGCGCCCTCGACGTCTTCCATCATGAGGCTCTCGGTCAGTTCGATCTCCAGGCAGCCCGGCGCCAGGCCGGTCTCCTCCAGCACGCGCTCGATCTCGCGCACCAAACCGGGCTGGGCGAACTGGCGCGCCGACAGGTTGACGGCGATGCGCAGCGTCCCATAGCCGGCATGCTGCCATTCGCGGCTCTGGCGGCAGGCGGTGCGCAGCACCCAGGAGCCGATCGGCACGATCAGGCCGGTCTCCTCGGCCAGGTGGATGAAGCGGTCGGGCCGCACCATGCCCAGGATCGGGTGGCGCCAGCGGATCAGCGCCTCCAGCCCGACCACGGAACCGGATTCGAGATCGACCTGGGGCTGGTAGTGCAGTTCGAACTGGCCCTGCTGCAGTGCGCTGCGCAGCGCGCCTTCCAGCGCGATCCGTTCGCGCGCCCGAGCATTCATGGCCGAGGTGTAGAACTGGACCGCGTTGCGCCCGAGGTCCTTGGCGCGGTACATCGCCACTTCGGCGTGCTGGATCAGCGATGCCGCGTCATGGCCGTCGGCCGGCCAGGCCGCCAGGCCGGCGCTGCCGGTCATCACCAGCTCCTGGCCGTGCAGGCGCAGGGGCTCGGCCAGGGCCTTCAGCACTGCCTGGACCGCGGCCGCGGCTTCGCTCTCGTCGGCCCGGCCCGGCAGCACCAGCACGAACTCGTCGCCGCCGGTGCGCGCCACCGTGTCGGCGCGCCGGACCGCGGCCTGGGCCCGGCCCGCGACCGCCTTCAGCATCTCGTCGCCGGCGCTGTGGCCGAAGGTATCGTTGACGTACTTGAAGTGGTCGAGGTCGAGCGCCGCCACCCAGACCACGGCGTCGGCGCCGGCCAGCGCGATGGCGGCTTCGATGCGGTCCTGCAGCAGCACCCGGTTGGCGAGGCCGGTGAGCGTATCGTAGCGCGCGCGCACCTCCAGCTCGGCCTCGTAGCGCTTGGCGACGCTGACGTCGTACTGGGTGATCACGAAATGGCCGGGCTCGTCCTCGCCTTCCCACACCGGCGCCACGTAGACGTCGGCATACAGCTCCTTGCCGCTCTTGCAGCGCAGGCGCATGGTGGCGCTGCCTTCGCGCCGCTCGCGCATGGCCTGCAGCAGCTCGGCCACCGGGGCCTGCTCGGGCTCGCGCTCGGCGGCGTCGAACAGGCGCATGCCGAGCGCCTCGGCGGCGGTATAGCCGCGCATCCGTTCGAAGGCCGGGTTCACGTACTCGATCGGGTAGCCGGGCTCGCGGGCGTTCACCAGCATCACCACGTTGGCGCTGGCCTCGATCGCGCGCAGGTAGAGATTGGTCTTGCCGAGCGCCTGTTCGAGGTCGGCCGTGCGGCGCTCGATCAGGGCTTCGACCTCGCCGGAACGCTGGAAGCGGATGCGCACCCAGGCCCCCAGCGCCGCGCTCAGCAGGCAGCCCATGACCAGCACCGCCAGCGGCGCCGCGCCGCCGCCCATGTCGGTCGAGCGGCCGGACAGGCGCAGCTCCCAGCGCTGGCCGGCCACGTCGAAGGAGTGGCGCACGGTGAACACTTCCTCGCCCAGCCAGCCATGCCAGGCCGGCCGCGCGCGCCAGCCCATGCTGTCCCAGCGGAAGGCGGTCTGCATGCCCTGTTTGCCCATGCCGGCCAGTTCGATCGTGGTGCCGGCGCGGCCCAGCAGCCGGGCGCCGGCCAGGTTGCGTCCGACCAGGTCGCCGACGTCGAGCACCACCGAGGTATCGCCGATCACGCCGGCGCGGCGCGCGGCCGCCGCAAAGGGCACGGCGCCGCCGCGGTACACCGGCATCACCATTACCACGCCCAGCTTGCCCTTGTCTTGCAGCAGCGGCAACAGGACGCTGGCGCCCGGCCGGCCGCTGGCCAGCGCCTGCTCGAAGGCGCGCGCCTGCGGCTCGAAGGACAGCGCGTCAAAGCCGAACGCGTCGCGGTAGCCGTTCATGGGTTCGATGTATTCGGCCACCAGGTAGCGCGCGCGCGCGCCTGCCGGCGCCAGGCCGTCCCGGGCCCGCTCGCGGATCCGGAAGCCGGGCTGCAGGCGCGCCTGCCCGGCCTCGTAGCCGCTGCGGCCGCCGGACTCGACGATGCGGTGGAAGACCACGGCGTCCAGGTAGGGATGGGACGCCATCAGCGGGCGCACGAAGGCGCCGAACTGGGCGCGGTCGACCACGCCCATGGACTCGAACAGGGCATTGCTGGCCTGGAGCACGACCAGCACGTCGCCGAAGCTGTTGGCGACCGACGCGTAGTTGGTTTCAGCGCGCTGCAGGAACTCGGCGCGGCCGCGTTCGCGCTCCGCATCGCGCAGGCCGCTGGCGAGCGCAAAAGCAATCACTACGCCTCCCAGCAAGGCGAGGACGGCGGCGATATCGGGTGGCCGCGGACGGACGCGGCCAAGGCGCGCGATCCAATTCGACATAAGCCATGTTAGCAGGTCCGACCCTGCGCACGCGGGATTACTCTGGCGAGCGCGGCAATTCTTCCGGACTGGCCGGCAGGCGCGCCAGCTGGAAGCCGGCCAGGGTCGCGTAGAGCGGCGGGCTGATGGCGCGCGCCACCAGGTAGGACACCAGGGCGCAGGCCATCAGGCTGAGCACCATCGCGTGGCCGTCGACCATTTCCATCACGATGATGAAGGCGGTCAGCGGCGCCTGGGTGGCGGCCGACAGGAAGCCGACCATGCCCAGCGCGATCAGGGCCGGCATCTGCATACCGTATAGCAGCAAAGCGACGTCGTTGCCGATGGCAGCGCCGATTGCCAGCGAAGGGGCGAAAATACCGGCCGGCACCCCGGACCAGCTGGTGATCCAGGTAGCCAGGAATTTGAACAGCGCATAGGCCGGCGGCATCGCACCGGCGCCCTCGACCATGACGCGGGTGGCGCCGTAGCCGGAGCCGAAAGCCGCGCCCGCCGTGACGATGCCGATCACCGCCACCGCCAGGCCGCAGCCGGCCGCGAACAGCACCGGCCGGCGCGCGCGGAAGCGGCTGAAGGGATCGAGCGACTGCCCGGACAGCGAGGCGATCAGCAGGCGCGAGAACACGCCGCCGGCAATGCCCGCCAGCACCGCCAGCAGCAGGCCCGGCAGCAGCAGGTCCAGGCCCGGGGCCGGCGCGTGGATCACACCGAAATAGGCGCCATTGCCATGCGCCGACACCGCCACCAGGCCAGCCAGCACGATCGCGGCGATGATCAGGCCGCTGCTGCGCCGCTCCGGCGCGCGCGCCAGTTCCTCGATCGCGAACATCACGCCGCCGAGCGGCGTGTTGAAGGCGGCCGCGATACCGGCCGCGCCGCCGGCCACCAGCAGGCCGTGCACGCCGACCGGCGCTCCCGAAGGCATGAAGCGCCGCACCTGCAGCATGATGCCGGCGGCGATCTGCACCGACGGGCCTTCCCGTCCCAGGGACAGCCCGCCCAGCAGGCCGCCCGAAGTCAGCAATATCTTGGCAATACTCAGCCGCAGCGAGACGAACAGGCCGCGCTCGGACTCGCCGACTTCCTTCTCGAGCGTGGCCATGACCTGGGGAATGCCCGAGCCGGCCGCACCCGCCGCAAACCGGCGCGTGCACCAGACCACGGCCGCGGCCGCCGCCGGCGTGGCCAGCAGCGGCGCCCACCAGGCCAGGGCGCGCAGGGCGGAAAAATAGCCGCTCGCGGTTTCCGCCAGCCAGGTGAAGCCGACCACCGTCAAGCCGGCCACGACCGCCGCCGCCACCACCAGCGCGCGCGCCAGCCACAGCTTCCAGTCCGCCAGTTCCTGGCGTATCGCTTCCTTCATCGAACGCGGCGCTCTCATCGCGCGCCGCCATTACAATTAGACACTGAGCTAGTGACCGATTTATCCGTTATCATTCACGTATGTCCTCATCATCATTTTCGTCAAAGCAAACCGACGGGGCCGAGACCGCCGCACCCGAGACCCGCGTGCTGCGCCAGTTCCGCATCGTATTCAACTCGGTCAAGACCCACTTCCGCCAGGTCGAGCGCGAAGCCGGCGTCGGCGGCGCCCAGCTGTGGGCGCTGTCCGTGATCGAGCGCCGCCCCGGCATCGGCGTGACCGAGCTCTCGCGCGAGCTCGACATCCACCAGTCCACCGCCAGCAACCTGATCAAGAGCCTCACCGAGCGCGGCATGGTCACTGCCGCGCGCGAGGGCCTGGACCGGCGCAGCGTCTCCCTGCGCATCGCCGCGGAAGGCGAAGCGGTGCTGAAGAGCGCCCCGATGCCATTCGCCGGGGTGCTGCCGGACGCCCTGTCCAGCCTCGATCCGGCCACGCTGGAACGCATGGAACAGGACCTCGGCGCCCTGATCGCCCTGCTCGAAGCGGATCCGTCCAGCGCCAAGCTGCTGCTGTCCCAACAGCTGTAATCAAGCGCCGCGCCGGCCACCGCATCCCTGCTGCCGCCAGCCGGCGCAGGGTGCCGGCGAGGGGCCCGGCGATGATGTTGAACACGAACACGGCGGCGACACGGCTCAAGGCGCCTCAGGTCCATGGTGCGCTCACTGGCCCGGGACTGGCGCGCAGCCGGCGCAGCTCGATGCGGTGGCCGAGTTCGAACAGGATCAGGCCGAAGGCCGGATATGGCCTCCTCCGGGTGATTGAGACGGATGGCGCGGCAACCATGAAAAAAAGCTCCCGGCCGGAGCCGGGAGCGTAACGATACAAAGTATCCTCATCGCTGATCGCGAAGACCCGCTCGAACCTGCTCGGCGGCCCCGCTCACGGCACGATTGTGACACAGTTGCTGTATTGCAGGCAACCACATTTATACAAATACATTTTACTGCGAGACTGCGCGCGGCACCTGCGCCAGTGCGCAGCGCGAGCGCCGGCCTTCGACCGTGCAGGTGTTGCGCTCGCGCCCGTCGCGGTCGTGGATCACCACATCCCAGCGGTCGGCGCCCTTGCGTTCCATGGTCATGAAGCCGAAGCCGTCGATCCAGGAACTCATGGCGTCGACCACCGCGCCGGGAGCCGGCACGGTGCCGGGCGCGACCGTGGCCGGCAGCGGCACGATGTCCTCCGCCGTGCCGGCGAAGCCGCTGACGAACTGGGTCGGATGATCGGTCGAGAAACTGACCTGCTCCCACAGGTGCACGTGGCCGGACAGCAGCACCTCGACATTCGCCGGCAGCAGGCGCGGCTGGATGGCGCCGAAAGTCTGGATCAGGCCGGCGTCGCCGCCGAAGATCCTGATTTCCTTCGTCTTCTTGTCCTGCTCGGCGCCAAAGCCGTACAGCGGATGGTGATCCACCGCGATGGTGTGGCGGGCGCGGGCGGACAGCGTCTCCAGCTTGCGATAGGTGCCGGTGTACTTCTCGATCCGGACGTCGCCGGCCTTGAAGCCTTTGTAGCTGGTGTTGGCGCTGTCGAACACCAGCAGCTGGGCGTCGCCGCCGAGCGGCACCACGTAGGGGTCGGTGTAGTCGCCGATGCCGTCCCTGGCCGGGTCGTCGCAGCTGGTCTCGGGACGCAGCGGACGCGGGTCGAGGAAGCGCCACCAGCCCTGCCCGCCGCGCACGCAGGTCTCGTGGTTGCCGCGCGCCACCACCCACGGCGCGGCCGCCAAGAGGGCCCGCGCCGGCGTGAAGAAGTCGGCGTTCCAGGCATCCCAGCCATATCCGAAGGGGCTGCCGGCGCAGCCGGGGCGGTCCGCCGGGCACGGGTCTTCGCGGTAGTGGAAGTCGCCGACGTGGATCACCAGGTCCGGCTTCCAGGCGGCCGCGCTGGCGGCCACCCTGGCGAAGGGGAAGGCCTCGGCATCGTTACAGTCCTGGAATTCCTTGCCTTTCAGGCGGCAGCCGGTGTCGCCGATCACCACGATGCGCGTCGGCGCCTTGACCGGGATCGGCAGGCTCTGCCCGGCCACGCTGACGCTGCGTGCGCTCGCGGGCAGCGGCGTTTCGCAGCTCTGCACCGGCGATGAGACCGGCGCTGGGCGGTCTTTGGCGTCGCCGGTTTGCGGGCGCGGCGGGATCGCGGACAGCGGCGAGCGGACGCTCATCGTGGTGACGTTGCCGTCGATCTCGATGGCCGGACAGGACCAGGACGAGACGATCGCGCGCGCGGTCGCGGCGCCGTCGTCGCCGAGGATGACGAAGGCCGACTGCAGCGCAGGCCGGGGCTGCAGGCCGGCGCAGCCGGCGAGTGCGGCCGCACTCAGCAGCACAAGGGAAGTTCGAGACAGGGTCATGCTTGCTATCCGGGCAAAGCTGTCAACTTACCACATTCCCAAACTGCAAGCTGGCGCTTAGCCGATCTGGGTATATACATAATCCCATTCGTTATTTCCATGCGCGATAGCAGCCTGTTAAGCTCGCCCCCCTACGCAGCCATGGTGCTGTGCAACATATGGAAAGAAGAACATGAGCGTCAAGCATTCCCGTCCCAACCCCGCCCGCGCCCTCCTCGCGCTGGGCCTGATTGCCTCCGTCCTGCCCGCTGCGCAAGCCCAGCAAAACACGAGCGCCCAGCCGGCCGCCGGCGAGCTGCAATCGGTGGTCGTCACCGGCACCCGTTCGCTGAACCGCCGCACCCTCGAAACCGAATCGCCGGTCGACGTCATCTCCAGCCGTGAGCTGCTGAGCACCGGTTCCAGCGAACTGGCCACCGTCCTCTCGCGCCTGCTGCCCTCGATGAACTTCCCGCGCCCGGTCGGCGCCGACGCCAGCGACGCCGTGCGTCCGGCCCAGCTGCGCGGCCTGTCGCCGGACCAGACCCTGGTGCTGGTGAACGGCAAGCGCCGCCATACGTCGGCCGTGGTCAACGTCAACGGCACCCAGGGCCGCGGCTCGGCGCCGGTCGACCTGAACGCGATCCCGCTGGCCGCGATCGACCACATCGAAGTCCTGCGCGACGGCGCCGCCGCCCAGTACGGCTCGGATGCCATCGCCGGCGTGGTCAACGTCATCCTCAAGAAAGGCGCCGATGGCGGCGAAGCCGAGATCCAGTACGGCGAATACGACAAGGGCGACGGCGAACAGACCACCGTGCGCGGCTCGACCGGCTTCAAGCTGGGCGACAAGGGCTGGGTGCGCGTGGCCGTGGAGGCCGCCAACCGCAACCCGACCAACCGCGCCTTCCCCGACCCGCGTCCTGAAGCCGGCCCGCGCCAGGGCACCATCACCCAGCGCTACGGCGACCCGGACAGCCGTCCGCGCAGCCTCTTTCTGAACAGCCAGGTCAACATCAACGAGAACCTCGACTGGTACGCCTTCGCCAACTACGGCGAACGCAGAACCTCGTCGGCCGCGACCTGGCGCCTGGCCGGCCGCTCGCCGCTGTACCCGGAGGGCTTCCTGCCGCTGGAAGACAGCAAATCGACGGACGCATCGCTGGTGACGGGCCTGCGCGGCGAACTCGCAGGCTGGCGCTGGGACGCGAGCCTCAACCATGGGCGCAACCGCTTCATCCTGGACGTCGACAACACCACCAACCTGAGCACCGGCTTCCCCGACCCGGGCCAGACCAGTTTCCACGCCGGCAAACTGGCGACCACCCAGGAGGTCGCCAACCTCGACGTGGCGCGCGACATCCCGGTGGCCTGGATGAGCGGCCCGCTGACGGTGGCGCTGGGCGCCGAGGCGCGCTACGAATCGTATGAAATCAGCGCCGGCGAACCGAATTCCTACTTCGGCGGCGGCGCCCAGGGCTTCTCCGGCTTCCGGCCCGAGAACGCCGGCAAGAACAGCCGCAACAACCAGTCGCTCTACCTGAACCTGGAAGGCGACATCACCAAACAGCTGTCCGGCTCGCTGGCCGTGCGCCACGAACGCTACAGCGACTTCGGCAACACGACCTCGGGCAAGGTCGCGGCGCGCTACGCCCTCACCCCGCAATTCGCGCTGCGCGGCACCTTCTCGAACGGCTTCCGCGCCCCTTCGCTGGCGCAGGAGTTCTACACCATCACGACGACCAACTTCCTGGTCATCAACGGCCAGAACACGCCGATCGAAACCGGCACCTTCCCGGTCGACAGCCCCGCCGCGCAAGCCCTCGGCGCCCAGCCGCTGAAGCCCGAACGGGCCCGCAACCTGAGCTTCGGCGCCCAGTGGCAGCCGATCCGCAACTGGACCACCACCGTCGACCTGTACCGCATCGACATCGACGACCGCGTCATCTTCTCGTCCAACCTGCAACTGTCGGGCGCCGCCGCGGCCGGCCTCAACGCTGCGCTGCAGAACCGCGGCATCTTCGTCGGCGCCGCGCGCTACTTCACCAACGCCGTCGATACCCGCACCAGGGGCGTGGACGTGGTCAGCACCTGGCGCATGAACCTGGCCCAGGGCGCGCGCGCGGACTTCACGCTGGCCTACAACCACAACGACAACGAAGTGCGCCACGTCGCCGCCACCCCGGCCGTGCTGGCCAACGCGAACCTGGTGCTGGCGGACCGCCAGACCGTGAATCGCCTGACCGTCGGCTCGCCGAAGGACAAGCTGACCCTGTCCGGCGACTACACCCGCGGCACCTGGAGCGGCCACGCCAACGTGACGCGTTACGGAAAATTCACCGTCCCGCAAAACAACGTGGCGCTGGACCAGACCTACGATCCGCAATGGGTGCTGGACTTGTCGGCGTCGGTGCGCGTGGCCAGCGACTGGCGCGTGACCCTGGGCATCGACAACGTCACCAACCGCTATCCGGCGCAGGTGACCTCGAACGGCAACCTGAACGTGAACGGCACGCAGCCTTATAGTGTCTGGGCGCCGAATGGCTTCAATGGGCGTTTCTTCTACGGTAAGGTCGGCTATACCTGGTAAGCCGCTTGCCGTACGCGCCGTCCGCCCCGGTCTGCTTATCATGATGGCATGCACAACATGCCAACGTGGGCCCAGGCGGGGTTCTGGGGATTCGTGGCCGGCCGCGCTGCTGATCGGCGCGGCGGTCGGTTATTTCATCATGGTGCCGCAGCGCCTGATCCCGTGGCCGGCTTCCTGGCGGCGTTTGCATTGAGCCGGCTGGGCGGGTAGCTTCCCGCACCCGCGGCGGATCGCTTTTCCGCATATAAATTTCGTGATGCGTCACGGCGGCCGTGGGCGGCACGCCGGGTCTGCCAGCACCGTGGCGCCAGGCCGGATTGCCCTGCCACCCCATTCATGGGGCTAACAAGCCGAAACGTGGCGCGCTATCGTGCAGGCCTCGTACCCCCCATAACGATGTAAGCAAAGAGGCAACCATGACCCGCATTTCTTCCAAGCTTGTTTCCCTGTGCGCGGCCGGCGCCTGCCTGCTGGCGATGAACGCCGCCCACGCCCAGTTGTCCGCGCTCGGCGGCCTGGCCAGCAGCCTCGGCGGCATGCTGAGCAACACCGTGAACCCGATGGCCGGCGGCGATGCCTACGACGTCGACGGCTTCGTGCGCAAGTCCGCGGAACTGTCGGAGATCGCCGGCCGCTCGGTCACCGCGATCAATGCCGCCTTCGCCAGCGAGGAACAGCTGATGGCCAAGCGCGCGGCGCTGGCGGCGATCGCCGCGGTGGCGGACCCGAAGGAGCGCGCCGCGGCTTATCGTGCGCTGTACGAAGCCGAAGCCAGCGAAACCAGGCGCCTGATCGACTCCGGCGACATGGAAAAGCGCATGGCGATGCTGGACAGCGACAAGAAAAAACTGATCGGGCAGGCGCTGCTGAACTTCGCGATCGGCGCCCTGCAAGCGGTGGAACTGGGACGCCAGGGCAAGGCGATGGCGGCCAGCGTCGGCCTGAATCCGATGGAACTGGTGCGCGTGGCGCCGGTGAAGGATGCGATCCCGATGCTGGCCAAGGTGGCCATCGACGTGTCGGGCTTCATGGGGACGGTGGTGAAACTGGCCCGCAGTGCGGATATCGCGGTGCCGAAGGTCGGCGCCGACAGCAAGGCGGTGGCGCTGAACGTCTAGGCGGCAGCCGCGTGGCGGGCTTATTTGACGCGCTGCTTTTCCAGCTTCCGCGCCAAGGTCCGCCGGTGCAGGCCCAGCCGCCTCGCCGCCTCGGAAATATTGAAATCCGTCTCCGCCAGCACCGCGTGTATCCGCTCCCACTCCAGGGTCTTGATCGAGGTCGCGCGGTTGGTCAGTTCCAGCTCGGTGTTCCCCGCCACATGGCCGAAGGCGGCTTCGATGTCGTCGGTGTTCGAGGGCTTGGCCAGGTATTGCGAGGCGCCCAGCTTGATCGCCTCGACCGCGGTGCCGATGCTGGCGAAGCCGGTCAGCACCACGATCTGCATCTCCTCGTCGTGCGCATGCAGCAGCTGCACGCAGGCCAGGCCGGAGCTGTTGCCCTTCAGCTTGAGGTCGACCACCGCGTAGTTCGGGCTGTGCTCCTTCAGCAGTTCCTGGGCTTCGTCGAAGCCGGGCGCGTGCAGCACCGTGTAGCCGCGCCGTTCGAAGGAGCGGCCGAGGGTGCGCGCGAAGGCGTCGTCGTCCTCGATGATCAGCAGCAGACGGTCGCGCTCAGGGTCGTCGTCCTGGTCCAGCAAGTTCTCTTCTTCGTTCATTCTTCTTCCAGTGCGATCGCCTTCAGCGGCAGCGTCAGGCGGACCTCGGCGCCGCCCTGCGGACGGTTCGAGGCCGACACGCTGCCGCCCAGGGTGCGCGCCACGTTCACCACCAGGAACAGCCCGAGCCCACCGCCCGGCCGGCCCTTGGTCGACTGATAGGGCTTGCCGAACTGGGCCAGCATGCCGGGGGCGAAGCCGGGGCCGCGGTCGGTCACCGACAGCTGCAGCGTGCCGCCGGCGGCGCTGGCTTCGAGGCCGACCCAGTCGGGCGAGGCTTCGAGTGCATTATCCAGCACGTTGTCGATCATTTGCTTGAGGGCCGAATCGAAGGCCACCGGCAAGTCCTTCTCGATGCGGTTCACGTAGGCGAACTCGCGCACCGGCCGCGACTCCTGCCATTCCTCGACCAGTTCGTCCATGAAGCTCCGGATGGTGGTGCGCACCGCCGATTCGCCGCGCGCCTCGCCGGCCGACAGCAGGATGCCGCTGACGATGGACTTGCAGCGCTTCAGCTGCGTCTCCATCTCGGTGATCTCCTCGATCAGGTCGGGACTCGACCTGAACTCGCGCATGCGCTTCCAGTCGCCCAGGATCACCGACAGGGTCGCCAGCGGCGTGCCCAGTTCGTGGGCCGCGCCGCTGGCCAGCAGGCCCATGCGCACGATGTGCTCTTCCTCGGCGGCGCGCTGGCGCAGGTCGGCCAGCTGGGCGGCCTTGCCGCGCAGGGTGTTCGTGATGCGCGAGATGAAGACCACCAGCAGCGCCGCGTTCAGCACGAAGCAGATCAGCATGCCCTGCACGTACAGGCTGGAGATGCCGCGCGCGTGGTCGAAGGGCAGCGGCAGCGGGCGCGCGAAGATCGACAGGCCCGCCAGGCAGGCCAGGGTGATGCCGACGATGGTCCAGGTCGACCAGGCTTCCAGCAGGACCGCGGACAGAATCACCTGCAGCAGGTACAGGAAGGCGAAGGGATTGGTGGTGCCGCCCGACAGGTAGAGCTGCATGGTCAGGCTGGCGACGTCGACCAGCAAGGCCAGGAACAGCTCGTTGTTGGTGACGGGGCGGTGCTCGTGCCAGCGCAGGTGGCTGGCGACGTTGAACGCGATCAGGCAGGCCAGAACCTCGAGCATCTGCACCAGCGGCAGCTTGACGTCGAAGATCAGGATCGCGCCCGCGATCGTGGTGACCTGGCCGATGACGGCGATCCAGCGCAGCTCGATCAGCTGCAGCATGTTCTTGTGGCCGGCGACGTATTCGACGTCGGCGGCGGTGTTTTTCAGTACGTCAGTCGTCGTGTTCATCGTTCCCTGCCCTGCCGGCGCCGCGCGTGGCCCACCACCAGGCGGCGGCCACCATCAAGGCGAGAGCATACCAAGTCACGGCATACATCAGGTGGCTGTTGTGGAAACTGACCACCGTGAGGCCGCCCTGCGGCTGGTCCGGCGAGCCGGCCGGGTTCTGGCCGGCGGCGGCGTCGATGAAGTAAGGCGCGGTGAGCGTGGCGGGCAGGCCGCGTGCGGCGGCGATCGCGGGCACGTCGCGCGCGTACCAGCGGTTCGCGGCCGGATCGTTGGTGCGCAGGAAGAAGCCCTTCGGCTCGCTGATGCGCAGCAGGCCGACCAGCTGCACGGCGCCGCCGGCGTTCGCGGCGCAGGGATAGTCCCGCGACTTGCGCGGCGCGTAGCGGGTGCGCTCGCCGGGCGTGGCGGCGATGAAGCCGCGGTTGACGAGGATGACGTGGCCGTCCGTGGTGCACAGGGGCGTCAGCAGCCAGTAGCCGCTGCCCTGCTCGGTGAGCGCCTGGACCGGGGTGGTGTATTCGTAGAGATAGGTGCCGGCGACCTGCACCCGGCGGTATTCGTCGGATTCGGCGGTGATGCCGGCCCAGCGCGCCACCGGGGGCGGCGCGCCAGGGGCGGCGTGCACGCGCTGTTCGACGCGCGCGATCAGGTCCAGTTTCCATTGCAGGCGCATGAGCTGCCAGGTGCCCAGACCTGCGAAAAGAACGATCAGCAGCAGCGCGAAGGCCGCCAGGAGGACGCGCGAAGCGGGTCCGCGCGGGGTGTGCCCCGGCATGCCGGGGTCTGCTGCTGGATCGCTTACTGCCATTTACTGCATGTCGTGCATGCCATGCACGGCGCCGCCATCGTTGCCCATCATGCTGGGCATCATGTTGGCGTTCATGTGGTACATGACCCAGATCGAGCCGGTCAGCACGATGAACAGCAGGATCGCCGTCAGGATCAGGGCCATCATGTTCCAGCCGCCCTCGGACTTCGAGTTCATGTGCAGGAAGTAGATCATGTGCACGACCACCTGCACCGCGGCGAAGCCGAGGATCACGAACTTGGTCGTGGCAGGCGGCAGTTGGTGGGTCATCACCAGCCAGAACGGGATCGCGGTCAGGATCACCGACAGGATGAAGCCGATCGTGTAGTCCTTGAAGCTGCCGTGGGCTTCCATGTGGTCGCCGTGGTCGACGCCGTGGCCGTGCCCATGGTCGTGGCCGTGAGCGTGGGTGTGGTGATCGCTCATGGCAGAACTCCCATCAGGTAAACATAGGTGAACACGCCGATCCAGACGACGTCCAGGAAGTGCCAGAACATCGACAGGCAGGCGAGGCGGCGGTAGTTGGCGGCGTGGATGCCGTGCTTACCGACCTGGAACATCAGCGTGACCAGCCACACGATACCGAAGGTGACGTGCAGGCCGTGGGTGCCGACCAGCGAGAAGAACGCGGTCAGGAAGCCCGAGCGCCACGGGCCGAAGCCTTCGTGGATCAGGTGCGAGAACTCGTCCAGCTCCAGGTAGAGGAAGCAGGCGCCCAGCACGCCGGTGATGGCGAGCCAGACCAGCGTCGCCTTCACGTTCTTCTTCTGCGCCGCCAGCATGGCAAAGCCATAGGTGATCGACGAGAACAGCAGGAAGGCCGTGTTCAGCGCAACGGTGCCGAGTTCGAAGATCTCGGCGCCCGACGGGCCGCCCGCGTAGTTGCGGCCCAGGACAGCGTAGGTCGCGAACAGGCAGGCGAAGATGAGGCAGTCGCTCATCAGGTAAATCCAGAAGCCCAGCAGCGTGCCGTTTTCCGGGTGGTGCTCGACCGCGTAGTAGCGCGAGCTGATGTCGGCGCCGGTGGCGCTGACGGTGTTGGTATTAATCTCAGACATGGGCTTCCAGCAGTCGGGTATGAGCTTCTTCCGTACGCGCCACTTCTTCCGCAGGGATGTAGTAGTCGCGCTTGTAGTTGAACGTGTGGTAGATGGTCACGGCCACGGTCGCGACGAAGGCGACGGCCACCAGCAGCCACATATGCCAAATGATGCCGAAACCGAGCACGAAGGTGATGAACGGGATCACCGGACCGGCCCAGGTATTTGCCGGCATGTGGATCGGCACGAAACCGCTCAGCGGACGTTTGTAGCCGGCCTTCTTCATGTCGGCCCAGGTGTCGTTGTCATGCACGACCGGCGTGAACGCGAAGTTGTAGTCAGGCGGCGGCGACGAGGTAGCCCATTCCAGGGTACGGCCGTCCCACGGGTCGCCGGTGACGTCGCGCAGCTGCTTGCGATTGATGACGGACACGGCAACCTGCATCAGCAGGCAGGCGATACCGGCGGCGATCATCAGGGTGCCGGCCAGCGAAATCTGGAACAGCCAGTGGATCGACGGATCGTCGAAGTGGCTCAGGCGGCGGGTCACGCCCATGAAGCCCAGGATGTAAGGCGGGGTGAAGGCGACCCAGAAGCCGATCGACCACAGCCAGAAGGAGCGCACGCCCCAGGTACGGTCCAGCTTGTAGCCGAACATCTTCGGCCACCAGTAGTTCACGCCCGCGAACAGGCCGAAAAGCACGCCGCCGATGATGACGTTGTGGAAGTGGGCGATCAGGAACAGCGAGTTGTGCAGCACGAAGTCGGCCGGCGGGACCGCCAGCATCACGCCGGTCATGCCGCCGATGATGAAGGTGATCATGAAGGACACGGTCCACATCATCGGCAGTTCATAGCGGATGCGGCCCTTGTACATGGTGAACAGCCAGTTGAAGATCTTGGCGCCGGTCGGGATCGAGATGATCATCGTGGTGATGCCGAAGAACGAGTTCACGCTCGCGCCCGAACCCATCGTGAAGAAGTGGTGCAGCCACACGAGGTAGGACAGGACCATGATCACGACGGTCGCATAGACCATCGACGAGTAGCCGAACAGACGCTTGTTGCAGAAGGTCGCCACGACTTCCGAGTAGATGCCGAAAGCCGGCAGGATCAGGATGTACACCTCCGGGTGGCCCCAGATCCAGATCAGGTTCACATACATCATGGCGTTGCCGCCCAGTTCGTTCGTGAAGAAGTGGGTGTCGAACAGACGGTCCAGGCCCAGCATCGCCAGGGTGGCGGTCAGGATCGGGAAGGCCATCACGATCAGGATGTTGGTGCACAGCGCGGTCCAGGTGAAGACCGGCATCTTCATCAGGTCCATGCCCGGGGCGCGCATCTTGACGATGGTGACCACCAGGTTGATACCCGACAGCAGTGTGCCGACACCGGCAATCTGCAATGACCAGATGTAGTAGTCGACCCCGACGTCAGGGCTGGCCAGGATGCCGGACAGCGGCGGGAAGGCCAGCCAGCCGGTGCGGGCGAATTCGCCGACGAACAGCGAAGCCATCACCAGCAGCGCACCCATGGTGGTCATCCAGAACGAGAAGTTGTTCAGGAACGGGAAGGCGACGTCGCGCGCGCCGATCTGCAGCGGCACCACGTAGTTCATCAGGCCCGTCACCAGCGGCATCGCCACGAAGAAGATCATGATCACGCCGTGGGCGGTGAAGACCTGGTCGTAGTGGTGCGGCGGCAGGAAGCCGTGCGAATCGCCGAAGGAGAACGCCTGCTGGGCGCGCATCATCAGTGCGTCGGCAAAGCCGCGCAGGAACATGATCAGACCGAGGATCATGTACATGATGCCGATCTTCTTGTGGTCGATACTGGTGAACCACTCGTTCCAGAGATAGCCCCACAGCTTGAATTTGGTGATCGCGCCGAGGACGACCAGGCCGCCCAGGATCACCATCGCAAAGGTACCGATCAGGATCGGCTCGTGGTAGGGAATCGCTTCCCAGCTGAGCCGACCGAAGATCAACTTCATTAAGTCTAGTTGCTCGTGCATGATTACTTCTTCTTCACAGATTCATCGGGCGTGGTGCAGACTTCGCCGTTGTTGGCCTGGGCCAGGCGGGTCGCTGCCGCGTGTTGGGGCATCCGGTTCATTGCCATCTCGCGCGCCTTGCGGGCGTCGTCCATCATCATCTTGTCCTGGCAGACGACGCCATCGGCGACGCAGCGGTTCAGGATGCGATAGTACATATCGTCATCGACGGCGCCGTAGTGGCGGACCGGATCCTTGATGCTCGGCTTTTCCAGCACCAGGTAGTTGGCGCGGTCCAGCTTGCCGGCGCTGGTGGACTTGACCGATGCCACCCAGCCGTCGAAATCGCCCTGCGGAACGCCGCGGTAGGCGAACTTCATGTCCGAGTAACCGGCGCCGCTGTAGTTGGACGAGATGCCGAAGGAACTCACCGGCTTGTTCTGCACCGCATTCAGGGTGATCTCCATCCCCGGCATGCCGTACACCATGCCCGCCAGTTCCGGCACGTAGAACGCGTTCATGACCGAGGTCGCGGAGACCTTGATGCGCAGCGGCTGGTCGACCGGCACCACCAGTTCGTTCACGGTCGCGATGCCCTGCTCCGGATAGATGAACAGCCATTTCCAGTCCATCGCCACGGCCTGCACCACCAGCGGTTTGGCGGTTGCGGGAATCGGGCGGTTCTCGTCGAGACGGTCGAGCGGACGGTAGGGGTCGAGCTTGTGGGTGTAGATCCAGGTCACCAGGCCCAGCACGATCACGATCAGCAGGGGCGCGCCCCAGATGACGAGTTCGAGCTTGGTCGAGTGGTCCCAGTCCGGCTCGTAGGCGGCCTCGGTATTGCTGGCCCGGTACTTAATGGCGAACCAGACGATGAGAATCATGACTGGAACGATGATCAACAACATCAGGACCACCGAGACGGTGATCAGATGCGCCTGCTGCTTGGCGATGTCGCCGGTAGGGTTCATCACCACCGTGTTGCAGCCGGCAAGGGCCGCCAACAGGGGGGTGAGAAGCAATCCGCGACTTACGGTCTTGGGAATCATGCTTGTGTTTTACGTTACATGGGAAAGATAACATGCTAATGTAACGCCAACGGTGCACGTTTGGCGATTGGACGTTTTGTCCCACCCTTCGCACTTTTTTGTTGTCGGCGTTTCATCCCGAAGGGTTTTTACCCAGTTGTCAAGAGACTACAGGAGACGAAATATGCAGCAGAACACCACCACCTACGGCGACGCAGCCGCTTCTCCCATCACCGCCCCGCACAGCGGCGCCCGCAACATCAACTCGCGCGACACCGCCATCTCTCCCGGCGACATCGCCGTCGGCGTGGTCATCGGCCGCGCCTCGGAGTATTTCGACTTCTTCGTTTACGCGATCGCTTCGGTGCTGGTGTTCCCGGCCGTGTTCTTTCCGTTCGCGGACCGGCTCGAAGGCACCCTGTATTCCTTCGCCATCTTCGCCCTTGCCTATATCGCAAGGCCAATCGGCACCCTGATCTTCATGGCCATCCAGCGCCACTTCAGCCGCGAGATCAAGCTGACCATCGCGCTGTTCATGCTGGGCACGGCCACCGTCGCCATCTCCGCCCTGCCGACCTATTCGCGCTGGGGCGAGTGGGCCATCATCTCGCTGGCGGTACTGCGCCTGGGACAGGGTTTCGCGCTCGGCGGCACCTGGGACGGCCTGCCTTCGCTGCTGGCGCTGAACGCCCCCGAACACAAGCGCGGATGGTACGCGATGTTGGGACAACTTGGCGCACCGGTCGGATTCATCATCGCGGCCGGCGTGTTTTCCTACCTGATGGCCGAGCTGTCGCAGGACGATTTCCTGGTCTGGGGCTGGCGCTTCCCCTTCTATGTCGCCTTCGCCATCAACGTGGTCGCGCTGTTCGCCCGCCTGCGCCTGATCTCGACGCCGGACTACACCCACCTGCTCGACGAGCACCAGCTCGACGCCGTGCCGGTGCGTGAAGTGGCCGGCAAGCAGGGCAGCACCATCGTGCTGGGCGCCCTCGCCGCGCTGGCCAGCTACGCGCTGTTCCACCTGGTGACCGTGTTCCCGCTGTCCTGGCTCCAGCTCTACGACACCCGCTCGATGTCGGACTTCCTGGTGGTCCAGATCTGGGGCGGCGGCCTCGCGATCGTCGGCGTGCTGGCGTCCGGCCTGATCGCCGACAAATTCGGACGCCGCAATACGCTGGGCACCCTGGCCGCGCTGATCGCCCTGTTCTCGGGCTTCGTGCCGACCCTGATGGACGGCGGCGCGACGGGCCAGAACACCTTCATCCTGGTCGGCTTCCTGCTGCTCGGCATGTCCTACGGCCAGGCGTCCGGCGCCGTGACCTCGAACTTCCTGCCCGAGTACCGCTACACCGGTGCGGCCCTGACCTCCGACCTGGCCTGGCTGGTGGGCGCCGCCTTCGCGCCGCTGGTCGCGCTCGGACTGGCCGCCAACTACGGCCTCGGCTACGTCAGCCTCTACTTGCTCTCGGGCGCGCTGGCCTCGCTGGCCGCGCTGAGCCTGAACCGCGCGCTGGAGATCCGCAACTGACGCTAAAGTAGGAAGCAGCAGAGCTTACGCCCCGGTTGATACCGGGGCTTTTTTTTGGTTCATCGCGGGTTTCAGGGATGAACCTGTTGTAAACGCAAGAGAGCAGTAAGGAAGAGTTATTGTGTTTGTGCGACCAAACAGAATTCCCAACCTACCGCTCTCATGCCAGATCATATTGCCTCGCTCCCGTTCTGGGAAGGTTTTTCCATCACCTCGTTTAAGCAAGTAGGCCAGTCGGTATCGATTCGGCTAGAGCCTTGTCCGGCTACGGCCCGGATCTGCAGGCATTGCGCCGGCGTTACACCAAAGGTGCACGATGTCAGCTGGCGTACCGTGCGCGATTTGCCGCTGGTAGGCCATGCACTGACTCTGGAAGTGGCAGTGTACCGGGTCAAATGCGATGGTTGTGGACGTACTGGAAGCCAGCGCGTCAGCTGGCTTGATCCACATTCGAGGATAACGCGCCGCCTGGCGGCATTCGTGGCACTGTGGAGCGAGCGCATTCCGCTTACTCACGTTTGCCAGCTCACCGGCCTGCACTGGAGTACGGTGCGGCAGATTCACCAGCAAGCTTTGGAGCGGAAGCTTGCTGCGTTACCAGAGGCGCGTCCGAAGCGTCTGGTCATGGATGAATTTGCTCTGTTCAAGGGCCATCGTTACGCCACAGTCGTACTCGATGCCGATAGCAGGCAGGTGCTTTGGGTTGGCGAAGGCCGTAGCCGTGAAGCCATCCGGCCTTTCTTCACCTGGTTGGGCATCGAGCGTTGCCAAGCCATCGAAGTCGTCGCGATGGACATGAATACGGCCTTCGACCTGGAAGTGCAAAAACAGTGTCCGAACGCGCGCGTCGTCTACGATCTGTTCCACGTCATCGCCAAGTATGGACGGGAAGTGATCGACCGGGTCCGGGTCGACGAGGCGAACCGGCTGCGCGATCAATCCA
>NZ_JBHSMZ010000001.1:0-128666 GCF_042656905.1 Massilia aerilata | reverse complement strand
TGGCCCGAGACAGCGGCGTCGAACCGCTGACCCGCTTTGCCAACAAACTCGCGCCCTATTGGCGTGGCATCCTGGCGCGGGTGCGCTGGACGATGCACACCGGCCAGCTCGAAGGCATCAACAACCGCATCAAAGTCATGAAGCGGATGGCCTATGGGTACCGGGATAGCGCCTTCTTCTTCCTCAAGATCAAAGCAGCGTTTCCCGGGAACCCGTGAAGAACCTTTTTTTTGCGCGCTGCGTCTTTGCGCCCCTCGCTATAATCGGCTGGCCAGCGCCGGCCCAGCCCGGCAATGCCGCGTTGGCGTCCCGAGGGTGCCCATCATGCGCAGACATTTGACGTTCGGCCTCACGCTGATGCTGGCAGTGGCGGCGCTCGTCCTGCCGCCCTGGCTGGTCTGGCGTGAGGCCCAGCGCCAGGCCTTCGACGCCGAATCCGCCCTCACGCTCGGCTACGCCCACGACGTGCTGCACCGCACCGACGAAACCGGGCGCCAGGCGCTGGCCGGCATCCAGGCGCTGCTCAAGTCCGGCCTGCCGCCCTGCTCCGACGGCGCGCGTGAACTGATGCGCGAAATCGACCTGACCTCCACCTACCTGCAGGCGATCGGCTACGTGCGCAACGGCATGCTGGTCTGCTCCTCGATGACCGGGGCCCCGGTGCCGCTCGGCCCCCGCAGCTTCCGCACCGGCAACGGCGTCGACTTCTACCTCGACGTCCCGATCCGCACCACCTTCGGCCACCCCCTGCTGGCGCTGGAACTGGACAGCTACGCCGCGCTGATCCACCGCGACCTGCCGCTCGACATCTGGACCAGCGTCCCGGACGTCTCGCTGGCCATCATGCATGTGGAGCGCGACACCGCCACCATCCAGCACGGCTACATCGCGCCAGCCTGGCTGGGACGCCTCGGCAAGCAGCCCAGCCTTACCTTCAGCGACGGGCGCTACCTCGTCACCATGGTCAGGTCGCAGCACTTCCTGACCGCCGCCATCGCCGCCACGCCGATCGCCCACCTGGCCGCGCGCACCCGCGAGATCGCCGCGCGCCTGGTGCCGGCCGGCCTGTTCGCGGGCCTGGCCGCCGCCGCCGCCGTGCTGCTGCTGGCGCGCCAGCAGCTGTCGCTGGTCTCGAGCCTGCGCGTGGGCCTGCGCCGCAACCAGTTCTTCATCGCTTACCAGCCCATGATCGACCTGCGCAGCGGCCATTGCGTGGGGGTCGAGGCGCTGCTGCGCTGGCGCGACGGCGCCGGCGAGCTGGTGCCGCCCGAAATTTTCATCCCGGTGGCGGAGTCCAGTGGCCTGATCGGCAAACTGACGGAAAGGGTGATCGATCTGGTGTGCGAGGACGCCGGCCTTTTCCTGGCCAGCCACCCCGGCTTTCACGTGGCGATCAACCTGTCGCCGGCCGACCTGCGTTCGACCGCCATCGTCGGCATGCTGGACCGCATGATCGCGCGCAGCGGCGCCCTGCCCTCGAACGTCATCGTCGAGATCACGGAGCGCGGCTTCGTCGACAAGGAAAAGGCGCGCGAAGTGATCGCGGCCCTGCACGCGCGCGGCATCGAGGTCGCGATCGACGATTTCGGCACCGGCTATTCCAGCCTGTCCTACCTGGAATCGCTGGATCTCGACTTCCTGAAGATCGACCGCTCCTTCATCGAGTCGATCGGCACCGGGGCGCCGATCAGCCAGGTGGTCAGCCACATCATCGGCATGGCCCACAACCTGGAGCTGAGGATGATCGCCGAGGGCGTCGAGAACCACGAGCAGGCGGCCTTCCTGCGCGTGCGCGGGGTCGGCTACGCCCAGGGCTGGCTGTTCAGCCACCCCGCCAGCTTCGAACATGCCGCCAACCTGCACCGCGCGGCGCTGGAGAGCCGGGCCAGGTGCCTGCCGCAGCCGACGCATGCCGGGCCGGGACCTGAACCGCAGGACTAAGCCAGAGCGGTATCCAGCACGGTCATCAGGATAAAGCCGAAGATCAGCGCCACGCTGGCCCAGGTGCCATGCCCGTGCTGGTGCGATTCCGGCACCACGTCGTTGGCGATCACGAACAGCATCGCGCCGGCGGCCGCGGCCAGCGCGAACGGCAGCAGGCCGGCCGAGATGCCGATCAGGGCGACCCCGAGCACCGCGGCCACCGGCTCGATCAGGCCGGAAGCCACGCCCAGCAACGTAGAGAGGCCGCGCCCGTAGCCGACGGTGCGCAGCGCCAGCGCCACCACCAGGCCCTCGGGCACGTCCTGGATCGAGATGCCGGTGGCCAGGGAATTCGCCTTGCCGAGATCGACGCCGGCGTAGGCGACGCCGATCGCCAGCCCTTCCGGCAGGTTGTGCAGGGACACGGCCCAGACGAAGAGCCAGGCACGCTTCAGGGAATGCGCGCTGGCCAGCTCGTTCGGCTTGAGAATGCCGTCGGTGCTGATCACGCGGTCCAGCACTAGCAGCAGGCCGGCGCCCAGCAGGATGCCGGCGCCCACGCTCAGGCTGGCGCCCCAATTGCCGGCGCCGCCGGCCTTGGCCACGGCCAGCGCAGGGATCACCAGCGAGAACGAGGTCGCGCCCAGCATCACGCCGGCGCCGAAGCCGAGGAAGCAGTCGTAGGTCCGCTTCGAAAAATTCTGCGCCAGCAGCACCGGGATGGTGCCGAGCGCGGTGGCGGCGGCCGCCGTCCCGCCGCCGATCAGCGCGGCGCGCAGGCTGCTCGAGCCGTCCAGCAGCCCGGCGAACAGTTTGGTGAGCAGCAGTACGCAGCCCAGGCCGCAGATCAGGATCCCGATCGCCTTGCGCGGCGTCAGCGCGCGTATCGCTTGCGTATTCATCGCTCCATGATCGCAGGCCCATTGGTCGCATACATCAGCGTGTTCGCCGTGTCCGTGTAGGACGAAAAGCGACATCCGGTTGATGTAAACTAATAGCAATGCAATAATGCAATAAACACCATTCATAGTTTTGCTCTATCGGACCGATAGCATGCACGCCTCTTCCAGCCTCCGCGACGCCACCCCAAGCGATGCCGCCGCCATCGCCGCCATCTACAACCATTACGTGGCCACCACCACGATCTCGATGGAATCCGATCCGGTCGCCCCCGAAGAGATGGCCCGGCGCATCGCCGACATCCAGCGCGGCGGCCTGCCCTGGCTGGTGCTGCTCGAGGACGGCGAATTGCGCGGCTATGCCTACGCCAGCACATGGCGCGCGCGGCCCGGCTACCGTAACTCGGTCGAATCCAGCGTCTACCTGGCGCCCGGCCAGCGCGGCCGCGGCCACGGGCTTGCGCTCTACCGCGCGCTGCTGGCGCGCCTGCAGGGCCATTTCCATAGCGTGATCGGCGGCATCGCCCTGCCGAACGCCGCCAGCATCGCGCTGCACGAGCGGCTCGGCTTCCGCCAGGTGGCCTGCTTCCATGAGGTCGGCTTCAAGTTCGGCGCCTGGGTCGACGTCGGGTACTGGCAGCTGACGCTGGCCTGAGCAGAGGCCACGACCCGGCTTTACCGACTGCGGGCCTGGACGGGCCTGATCCTGAGTGCTGCACTGACACGGCCATGCGCCGCGCTCCTACGCGGCGGCCATGGCGGGCGCACTAACATTTGTCTATCCGACTACAACGACAGGAGAAGATGATGTTTTCTCTAAAAAAACTAAGCCCGTCGATCACCGACATGATCCGCTTCGATCACTCGCATGTGATGGTGACCTTCCACCAGTACACCGGCGACAAGCGCCCGAGCGTGAAGAAAGCCCTGGCCGAAACCATCTGCGACGCGCTCGAGATCCACGCGACGCTGGAAGAAGAAATCTTCTACCCGGCGATGCGTCCGCTTGCCGGCAACCAGAAAGTGATGGAAAAAAGCGAGCCGGAGCACATGGAAATGCGCCGCCTGATCCATGAACTGCGCAACACCGACCCGCGCGACAGCCGCCACGACGAACTGGTGTTCGAATTGATGCGCGACGTCCAGCACCACGTGGCCGACGAGGAAACGGTGCTGCTGCCCGAAGCCGAGCAGACCATGACGAAGGACCGCCTGTCGGAACTGGGCACCCAGATGACCAAGCGCCGCCTGGAACTGGTGACGCCGAAGGCCGGCAAGATCGCGAAAAACACCGCGGTTGGCTTCTCCAGCAGCACCGCCGCCGTGGTGATGGGCGTCGCCGGCGCCCTGTTCGCCGCGCGCGCCTTTACCCGCAAGCCTTCCTGAGACTTCCAGGCTTCCGCAGCGGCCCTGCCGTTTGCGCTCCCCCGGCACGTGCTCCGGCCGTGCCAAGCCCGTCTTCGCGTGCGTGCGCGAGGGCGGGCGCCTCTTTCTCCGCTAACTGTGCAGTGTTACGCCGCGGCTCACCATGTCCGCCAGGCCCTGCTGCGAGAGCGCCGGGCTGAAATAATAGCCCTGCATCTGGTCGCAGTGGTGGTCGCGCAGGAAGGCCACCTGTTCGCGGGTCTCGACACCTTCCGCGATCACCTTCAGCTTCAGGCTGTGGCCCAGGGCGATGATGGCGCGCGTGATCACCGAGTGGCCGTTGCTGTCGACGTTGCAGAGGAAGGAGCGGTCGATCTTGATATGGTCCACCGGGAAGGCCTGCAGCTGGCTCAGGCTCGAATAGCCGGTGCCGAAATCGTCGATCGACAGGCGCACGCCGAGCTTCTTGAGGCGCGCCATCACTTCCTTGGCTTCCTCGGGGCGCTCCATCAGCAGGCTTTCGGTCACCTCGAGTTCCAGGCAGGGCGGCGACACGCCGTGGCGGCGCAGGCTGTCCGCCAGGCGGTCGACGAACTGGCGCTGGCGCAGCTGGCGCAGGGACAGGTTGACCGAGATGACGAAATCTTCGATGCCTTGCGCATGCAGCGCCTGCAGCGCGCGGCAGGCCTCGTCGATCACCCATTCGCCCAGCGGGACGATGAGCCCGGTCTGCTCGGCCACCGGGATGAAGCTGTCCGGCCCCATCAGGCCATGCTCCGGGTGGTTCCAGCGCACCAGCGCCTCGGCGCCCACCATTTTGCCGCTGCGCAGGTCGACCTTGGGCTGGTAGCCCAGCACCATCTCGCTGTTGCCGATCGCGCGGCCCAGGCTGGCCTCGAGCAGCAGGTGCTCGTGCACCAGGCGGTTCAATTCGGCCGAGAAGAACTGGCAGTTGTTCTTGCCGAGGCTCTTGGCGTGGTACATGGCGGCATCGGCGGCGCGCATCACCTTGTCGACCGAGCCGCCGTCGCGCGGGAACAGCGCCACCCCGATACTGGTGCCGGACACCACTTCCTTGCCGTCCAGGAGGATCGGCCGGCCGACGCTGCGGCGCACCCGTTCGACCAGGTCGGCCACCTGTTCCGGACTGCCCTGGTCGCAGATCACCAGCACGAATTCGTCGCCGCCGACCCGCGCCACGGTGTCTTCCTCGCGCATGTTGGCGCGCAGGCGTTCGGCGGTTTCGCGCAACACGGCGTCGCCGACGTCGTGGCCCAGGTTGTCGTTGATGTGCTTGAAATTATCGAGGTCCATGAAGGCCAGCGCGCCCGTCGTATGGTTGCGCGTCGCGTGCTGGATCGCCTGCTTGAGGCGTTCCTGCAGCAGGGTGCGGTTGGCCAGCCCGGTCAGCGGGTCGTGGTGGGCCAGGTGGTGCAGGCGGCGCTCGTAGTGGCGGGCCTCGGTGACGTCGTTGATGACGGCCACGAAGTGCGTGACCTCGCCGTCGGCGTTCATCACCGGATCGATGCGCAGGTCGTTGTAGAACACTTCGCCGTCCTTGCGCGCGTTGCGCAGCACCGAACGCACGCTCTGCTTCTTGCGCAGGGCTTCGTGGATGCGCTTGTGCTCGCCGCTGTCGCAGCCTTCGATGCGCATGAAGCGCGGGTCGCGGCCCTTGATCTCGGCCAGCGTATAGCCGGTGATGCGTTCGAAGGCCGGGTTGACGTATTCGATGCGGTTATCCGGGCCGTCGCAGCAGGTGATGCAGATCGCGTTGACGCTGGCGAAGATGGCGCGCTCGCGCACCTTCAGCACATGTTCCGCTTCCTTGCGCATGGTGATATCGAGCCCGGTGCCGAACACGCACGGCAGGCTGCCGACGCTGGTGCGCGCGCACTGGAACAGGTAGCTGGTGCGCTTGCCGTGGCGGCCGACCAGCTCCGCCTCGTGCCAGGACGCGCCCTGCTCGAAGGCGTCCAGGATCTTCTGCACGATTGCGGCGCGGTTCGTTTCATCGAAGAAGTACTTGACCTCGACCGTCGGCAAGTCCTCGCTCGGCATCTCCAGCGCTTCCTCGAGCTGGTGGTTCCACAGCAGCAGGCGGCCGCTCTGGTCGACCACGTAGAACACGCAAGGCAAGCCTTCGATGACGTCGTTGACCGGCAGGTCCTGGATCAGCGCATAGCGCGAGGGCGCGGTGGCGCCGCGCGGCACGATGATGACGCTGAAGCTGCCCTGCTGTTCGATATCCAGCGACTGCGGCGCCACGGTCACGCGCACCGGCACCCGGCGGCCGTCGGCGCACACGAGCGTGCCTGCGCTGTCCTGGTCGACGCGCGCCTGGATCGATGCGTTCTTGCCCGCTTTATCGTCGAATTCGACCAGATCGCCGAGCGTACGGCCGCGCATCTCGGCGGCGGGGTAGCCGGCGAGCTTTTCGCATGCCCGGTTCCAGCTCGTGATTCCGCCGCTGGCATCCACGACGAAGACCGCAAGCGGCAGTGGGGAGAGATTCAAGATCGTTCTCCTGATCCAGACTACCTGGGAAAACAATCATACGCCGCCACAGCGTTGCTGGCGCGCGATAGGTTTGCAGTATACGGCTAGCGCCCCATCCACCCCAGCAGCAGGGGCACCAGCCAGGGTGCGAAGATTGCCGTCAGCACGCCGTTCAGGCCCATCCCGAGGCCGGCGTAGGCCCCCATTTCCGGGCTGACCTGGAAGGCGCGCGCGGTGCCGATGCCGTGCGCGGCCACGCCCAGCGCCAGGCCGCGCGCCGCATGCGATTCGATCCGCAGCGCGTTCAGCAGGAAGCGCGCGGTGATGGCGCCGAAGATGCCGGTGCCGATCACCAGCACCGCGGTCAGCGCCGGGATTCCGCCCAGGTGTTCCGATACCGCCATCGCGATCGGCGTGGTGGCGGACTTCGGCGCGATGGTGCGCGCCAGCTCGGGCGAAGCGCCCAGCATGACGGCCACCACGACCGCGGTCACGATCGCCGCCACGCAGCCGCAAACCAGCGCGCAGGCCAGCGGGAACAGGCTGCGGCGCAGGCGCGGCACCTGGCGCGCGAGCGGCACCGCCAGCGCCACGGTGGCCGGGCCGAGCAGGAAATGGACGAACTGCGCGCCCGCAAAATAGCGCTGGTAGGACATACCGCTCGCCACCAGCGCCAGGCTGATGAGGGCGATCGCGATCGCCACCGGGTTCGCCAGCGGCGACATGCCGCAGCGCGCATAGACCCAATGCGCGAACACATAGGCGCACAGGGTCAGCGTGAGGCCGAGCAGCGGCGAGGCCGACAGGTAGACCCAGAAGTGGGTCAGCTCCTCGAAACTCAGTTCATTAAAACTAAACATCCTTTTGCTCCTGCGCCGGCCTGGTGCGCGGCATCAGGCCTTGCAGGACCAGGGCCGTGAGCGCCAGCGTGACCAGGGTGCTGGCCACCACCGAGGCCGCGATCGCCAGCCACTGCCCGCTGCCGCTCGAGGCCGCAACGACGATGCCGACCCCGGCCGGCACGAACAGCAGGGACAGGTGGCGCAACAGCTCATTCGCGCCCGCCTCCACGACGTCCTGCAGGCGCGGAAAGGCGACCAGGGCCGCCAGCAGGAGCAGCATGCCGGTCACCGGGCCGGGCACGGGCCAGCCGGCCAGGAACACCAGGCCTTCGCCCAGGCATTGGAACACCAGCAGGACGGCAAACGCTTGCAGCAAGATTTTCTCCGGATCGTGTCGATCCGGCGAGGATATCAGAAGCGGCGGGTCAGGCTCAGCACCATGGCGCGGCGGCCGCCGGCGGCAAAAGGACGGCCGTCGGCGCGCGCGCTGCTACTGCCGCTACGCCCCAGGTTCAGGGCCAGGCGCCAGCCGCCTTCCAGCCTGGTGCTGAGACCGGGCAGGCGTGCACCGGGCTCCTGGTACCAGCTTGCGTTGACTCTTGCATTCTGTGTCGCCTGGGTCCCGGCGATATGGAGGGCGGCGCCGGAATCGGCGGCATGGGCAAGCGGCGCGGCGGCCGCGAACAGCAAGGCGGCGCAGGATGCGAGCCGGTGTGCGGGATGCATGGGATTGTCCGTGTGGGGTAGCGTGGAGAGATTCCACACGGCAATTCTAGAAGGATCAGCGGCGGATTTGCGCGGATCCGGGGTGAAAAACTACCGGAAATGCGGGTATGCGGTATGCGTACAACACTTTCGGTAGCGAACGATGGCGGACTGAAAATACTAACCGTCAACGTCACCCCCGCAGCGCTAGAACGTCGTCCCCGCGCGGGCGGGGACCCAAGTTCTACGAGCATTACGCCAGCGCGTGCAACTTGGATTCCCGCCTGCGCGGGAAGTCATTTCGGGCAATGCCCGAAATGACGGTATTGCAGCTAACGACGGCGTTTAAGCCGCAGTCTTGAGCGCCCCACGCTTCAACTGGTCCCGCTCCATCGACTCGAACAGCGCCTTGAAGTTCCCCTCGCCAAAGCCCTCATCGCCTTTACGCTGGATAAACTCGAAGAATACCGGCCCCAGCTGGTTTTCCGAGAAGATCTGCAGCAGCAGGCGCTTCGAGCCGTCCTCGACCTTGCCGTCGACCAGCAGGCCGCGCGCTTTCAGGGCGCCGACGTCCTCGCCATGGCCCGGCAGGCGGGCTTCCAGCATCTCGTAATAGGTTTCCGGCGGCGCCGCCATCAGCGGGATGCCGGCCGCGCGCAGGCCGTCGACGGTGGCGAAGATGTCGTCGGTCAGCAGCGCGATGTGCTGGATGCCTTCGCCGTTGAAGCGCAGCAGGAATTCCTCGATCTGGCCGCCGCCGGTCTTCGATTCCTCGTTCAGCGGAATGCGGATCTTGCCGTCCGGCGCCGTCATCGCCTTCGAGGTCAGACCGGTGTACTCGCCCTGGATGTCGAAGTAGCGGATCTCGCGGAAGTTGAACAGCTTCTCGTAGAAGCCGGCCCAGTAGGCCATGCGGCCGCGGTAGACGTTGTGGGTCAGGTGGTCGATGATCTGCAGGCCGTGGCCCTGCGGATGGCGGTCCACGCCCTCGATGAATTCGAAGTCGATGTCATAGATCGACTTGCCGTCCTCGAAACGGTCGATCAGGTACAGCGGCGCGCCGCCGATGCCCTTGATGGCCGGCAGGCGCAACTCCATCGGGCCGGTCGGGATCTCCAGCGGGATCGCGCCCAGCTCCAGCGCGCGGGCGTAAGCCTTGTGCGCATCCTTGACGCGGAAGGCCATGCCGCAGGCCGAGGCGCCGTGCTCGGCCGCGAAATAGGCGGCGGCGCTCTTCGGCTCGTTGTTGACGATGAAGTTGATCTCGCCCTGGCGGTACAGCACCACGTCCTTCGAGCGGTGCACGGCCACCTTGGTGAAGCCCAGCTTCTCGAAGATCGGCTCGAGCATGCCCGGGGTCGGCGAAGCGAATTCCACGAACTCGAAGCCCATCAGGCCCATCGGATTCTCAAACAGGTCAGCCATTGTCTTGTCCTCTATCTCATTGGTTATTTGCTACTCCGCGAACACGTCCGCGATCAGTCCCCGCAGCCACTGGACGCCGGGGTCATGGTTGAAGCGCCGGTGCCAGAACACGTTCGTCTGCAAGCTCGGCAGTTCCAGCGGCGGCGCGATCCATTTCAGCCCGAACGGGCTGGCCGCGCTTTCCGCCAGCTTCTGCGGCACCGTCACCACCAGGTCGCTGGTACTCACGATATACGGCACCGCGGTGAAATGCGGCACCCTGAATCTTGCCTGGGCCGTCACGCCGGCCTTCTCGAGCAGCGCGTTGATCCGGTCGTAGGGGCTCTGGGCCGCGTCCACGATCAGGTGCGTCGCCTGCACGAAGCGCGCCAGGTCCACCGCGCCGGACCCCAGCGGATGCCCCTTGCGGAACATGCTGACGAAAGGTTGCCGGAACAGCTGGCGCTGGTACAAGGCTTCCGACACCTCTTCGAAGGCGCCGATCGCCAGGTCCACCCTGCCCGTTTCCATGTCGTCCTTCAGCGTCAGTGCATTGGCGCGCACCGAGGATATTTCCACCGTCGGCGCAAGCGCGCGGCAGCGCTCGATCAGCACCGGCATGAAGTAGACCTCGCCGACGTCGGTCATGGCCAGCGTGAAGCGGCGCGTGCTCGTCGCCGGCTCGAAGCGGCTGCGCTGGCTCAGCGCAAGCGCGACCTGGGCCATCGCGGCGCCGATCGGCTCGGCCATCTGCTGCGCCAGCGGCGTCGGCTGCATGCCGTGCGCGGTACGCACGAACAATTCGTCGCCGAAGGTGCGGCGCAGGCGCGCCAGCGCATTGCTGACGGCGGACTGGGTCAGGCCGAGGCGGCGCGCCGCGCCCGAAATCTGGCGCTCGCGGTAGACCTCCTGAAACACGGACAACAGGTTCAGGTCGATGCTAGACGGTTCGATCATGCGCTCGATAGTGTTATTGATGTGCTGAATAGTCTACATTTTTATATTCATCTCGTAAAATTAGCCGCTCTCCTCTACAGTGACAAAAACGACACACGACGATCAGGAGATTGCATTGACCAACGGCTACATGTCCGGCTTCGGCAACGAGTTCGCCACCGAAGCGCTGCCCGGCGCCCTGCCGGCGCACCGCAATTCGCCGCAGCGCGTGGCCTACGGCCTGTACGCCGAGCAGATCTCCGGCACCGCCTTCACCGCCGCGCGCAGCCATAACCGCCGCTCCTGGCTGTACCGGATCCGCCCGGCGGCCATGCACGGCAATTTCGTGCCGCTGGAACAGAACCGCATCGCCGGCGGTTTCGACGGCCTGGCGCCTTCGCCCAACCAGATGCGCTGGAGTCCGCTGCCCATCCCCGACGCCCCCACCGATTTCGTCGACGGCCTCGTCACCATGGCCGGCAACGGCTCGCCGGGCGCGATGGCCGGCTGCGCGATCCACCTGTATGCCGCCAACCGGCCGATGAAAGGCCGCTACTTTTACTCTGCCGACGGCGAGCTGCTGGTCGTGCCGCAGCAGGGCCGCCTGTCCATCGCCACCGAACTCGGCTTGCTGGAACTCGAACCGCAGGAGATCGCCGTGATCCCGCGCGGCGTGCGCTTTTCCGTCGACCTGCCGGACGGCGCGGCGCGCGGCTACGTCTGCGAGAACTTCGGCGCCCTGCTGCGCCTGCCCGACCTGGGCCCGATCGGTTCCAACGGACTGGCAAATCCGCGCGATTTCCTGTCGCCAGTGGCGCGCTATGAAGACGCCGAGGGCGAGTTCGAACTGGTCGCGAAATTCGGCGGCAAGCTGTGGACCGCGCCCATCCGGCACTCGCCGCTGGACGTGGTGGCCTGGCACGGCAACTACGCCCCTTATAAATACGACCTGCGCCACTTCAACACCATCGGCTCGATCAGCTACGACCACCCGGACCCGTCGATCTTCCTGGTGCTGCACTCGCCCACCAGCACGCCCGGTGTCGACGACCTCGATTTCGTGATCTTCCCGCCGCGCTGGCTGGCCGCCGAAGACACCTTCCGCCCGCCCTGGTTCCACCGCAACGTCGCCAGCGAATTCATGGGCCTGATCCACGGCGCCTACGACGCCAAGGCCGAGGGCTTCGTGCCGGGCGGCGCCAGCCTGCACAACTGCATGAGCGGCCACGGCCCGGACGCGGCGACCTTCGACAAGGCCAGCAGCGCGGACACGAGCAAGCCGCACAAGGTGGCGGACACAATGGCCTTCATGTTCGAGACCCGCACCCCGATCGCGGCCACCGACTACGCGCTGAATTCGCCGCAGCTGCAGGCGAATTACCAGGACTGCTGGGCCGGGATCGGCAGGCATTTCGATCCGGACTTTTTCAGCGCGATGCCGTAGATGCCGTCACCACGCCCTCCCGAATGACCAGAGCAGGATGCGTCCGCGTCATCCCCGATGTTGCCGCAAGCCGTCGAGTGTGCGTACGATTACCTGAAAAGCAAGTTTTTCATGCTTCTCATCCATTCTTGTCCTCAAGGTATCGTGCGCCCGTTGGCGCAGCCCTGCCGCCATGCGATGATCAGGCCGACAACACATTCAGGAAGCGCATGGCCGACATCATCATCATTTTCGCTCTAATTTTGCTCAACGGCATCTTCGCGATGTCGGAGCTGGCCGTGGTCTCGGCCAAGCGCCTGCGCCTCGAAAAGATGGCGCTCGACGGCAGCGCCGGCGCCCGCAGCGCCATCAAGCTGAACGACGACCCCAGCCGCTTTCTCTCCACCGTCCAGGTCGGCATTACCCTGATCAGCATCTTCAACGGCGCCTTCGGCGAAGCCTCGCTGGTGGCGCGCATGGTGCCCGGTCTGGTGGCGGCCGGCATTCCCGAGGATTACGCGCGCCCGGTCGCGCTGAGCGTGGTGGTGGTCGGCATCACCTTCGCTTCGATCGTCCTGGGCGAACTGGTCCCCAAGCGTATCGCCATACTTTATCCGGAAGTATTGGCCTCGCGCGTGGCGCGGCCGCTGCGCCAGCTGTCGCGCCTGATGCACCCCTTCGTGCAGCTGCTGTCGCTGACCACCGACTTCATCATGCGCCTGCTCGGCATGCGCCACCACAAGGATGAAACGCCGACCGAGGAAGAAGTCACCGGCATGATCAAGGAGAGCACCGACGCCGGCGTGTTCGAGAAGGCCGAATACGACATCGCCGCGCGCGCCCTGCGTTTGGACGACTGGCATCTGCGGGCGCTGATGACGCCGCGCGTCGACCTCGAATTCCTCGACCTCGGCGAACCGCTGGACAAAAACCTGGCGCGCCTGGCCGAGATCCCCTTCGCCCGCTTCCCGGTCTACCGCGGCGACCGCTCCCAGGTGCTGGGCATCGTCAACGCGCGCGACCTGTTCCGCCAGGCGATCCGCAAGGGCTCGCTGCAGGAGATCGACATCGAGGCCGAGCTCGACGTGCCGCTCTACGTCCCGGAATCGGTGAGCGCGATCGACCTGCTCGAACAGCTCAAGAAGAACCACGCGGAGCTCGCCATGGTCGTCGACGAATACGGCGAAATCCAGGGCATGATCACCCTCACCGACGTCATGACCGCGCTGGTCGGCGAAGTGCCGGCGGTGGAGGACGAGGAAGCGCCGGACGCCGTGCGGCGCGAGGACGGCAGCTGGTTCATCGACGGCGGCATGGTGCTCGACCGCTTCCGCTACCTGACCGGCGCCGAGCTGAGATTCCCCGACGAAGGCGACGACGCCTACCACACGCTGGCCGGCTTCATCCTCTACCAGCTCGGCTACATCCCGAAACCCGGCGAAACCCTGGACTGGGAAGGCTGGCGCTTCGAGGTGGCCGACATGGACGGCAACCGGATCGACCGGCTGATGGTGATACCCGTCAAGCGCCCCGAGGGCTGACTCGCGCCGGCGCGGTGCTTGACAGCGCGGGCACAGGTGCCAGAATGCAGCTGACAGGAGGCCCCCCATGAACATCGACTGGCTGTTCGTGGCGGCCATGATTGCCGGGATGGCCGTGTTCGAAGTCAGCGAGCGCATCGCCGCCTGGCGCTCTTCCCGCAGGCGCTTGCAAACCGCATCGGAGGCACCATGAACCGCCAGGACGTTTTCATCGCCGGCGCCGGCCCGACCGGCCTGGTGCTGGCCCTGTGGCTGGCACGCCAGGGAGTGGGCGTGCGCATCGTCGACAAGACCGCAGGTCCCGGCACCACTTCGCGCGCCGTGGTGGTCCACGCGCGCACGCTGGAACTGTACCGCCAGCTCGGCCTGGCCGAGGAAGTGGTGGCGGCCGGCATGCCGAATCCCGGCATCAACCTCTGGGTGCACGGCAAGCGCCGCGCCCACATCAGCTTCGGCGACGCCGGCGCCGGGTTCACGCCCTACC
Source organism: Massilia aerilata (assembly GCF_042656905.1). Taxonomy (NCBI): domain Bacteria; kingdom Pseudomonadati; phylum Pseudomonadota; class Betaproteobacteria; order Burkholderiales; family Oxalobacteraceae; genus Massilia; species Massilia aerilata. Next base: position 114,645 of record NZ_JBHSMZ010000001.1, on the reverse strand, counting down.
CCTTCCTGCTGGTCTACCCGCAGGACCGCCACGAGCGCCTGCTGATCGCGCACCTGGAAGACATGGGCGTGCAGGTCGAGCGCGAGACCGAGCTGCTCGGCTTCGAGCAGCATGACGACCACGTGCAGGTGCGCCTGCGCGGACCGCAGGGTGAAGAGTCCTGCGAAGCGCGCTACCTGGCCGGCTGCGACGGCGCCAGGTCGCCGGTGCGCCACGGCCTGAATGCCGGCTTCGAAGGCGGCACCTACGACCAGCTGTTCTACGTGGCCGACGTCATCGCGGCAGGCCCGCCGGCCGACGGCCAGGTCCACCTGTCGCTCGACGACGCCGACTTCCTCGCCCTGTTCTCCTATGCCGCCGACGGCCAGGCGCGGCTGATCGGCAGCATCCGCGAAGACCGCGTCTCGCCGGACCGCGAGCTGGGCTTCGAGGACGTGGGCGAGCGCGCCCTCCACGGCCTCGGCGTCGAGGTGAAGAAGGTGAACTGGTTCTCGACCTATAAAGTGCACCACCGCCTGACCGAGCACTTCCGGCACGGCCGCGTCTTCCTGCTCGGCGACGCCGCCCACATCCACAGCCCGGCCGGCGGCCAGGGCATGAACACCGGCATCGGCGACGCCATCAACCTGGCCTGGAAGCTGAAAGCGGTGCTGCGCGGCGAAGCCGACCAGCGCCTGCTGGACAGCTTCGACAGCGAGCGCCTGGCCTTCGCCCATAAGCTGGTCGAAACCACCGACCGCGTGTTCAGCTTCGTCTCCGCCGAAGGCAACTTCGCGAACTTCGTCCGCACGCGGATCGCGCCGCTGTTCGTCAGCGCGGCCTACAGCGTGGGCGCGGTAAAGGAATTCATGTTCCGGCTCGTTTCGCAGTGCATGCTGAACTACCACGGCAGTGCGCTCAGCCATGGCTCGGTCGGCAAGGTGAAAGGCGGCGACCGCCTGCCCTGGGCGGCCGGCGCCGCCATCGACAACTTCGGGCCGACCGGCACGGTGGACTGGCAGGTGCAGGTGTACGGCGACGCCAGCGACGCGCTCTCGGCCTGGTGCCACCACACCGGCCTGCCGCTGCGCGTGTTCGACTGGGAGCGCGCGCACGAGCATGCGGGCCTGACGCGGAATGCGGTTTACCTGGTACGGCCGGATGGGTATGTGGGCTTCGCGGATGCGGGTGGGAAGGTGGAAGCACTGCGCGATTACTTCAAGGAGATCGGCTACAGGCGCTTTGCCTAGTTGCCCTTGCAATCCGGCCATGGCACACTGCGCCATCAAGCAACCTGTATAGACACCGGCATGAATCCCATCCAGCTCTTCGACCCCGTCTCCTCGACCTTCACCTACATCATCGCCGGCCCGAACGACGATGAAGCAGCGATCATCGACCCGGTCGACGAGCACTGGGAGCGCGACCTCGCGCACATCGAGCGGCTCGGCCTGCGCCTGGTCTACATCCTCGAGACCCATGCCCACGCCGACCACGTGACCTCGGCCGGCCGCCTGCGCGCGCTGACCGGCGCCAAGGCCGCGGTGCCGAGCGGCTGCGGCATCCCGCCCGCCGAGCTGCAACTATGCGACGGCGATGTCATCCGCTTCGGCAAGGAAGAAACGATAGCAGTGCTGCACACGCCCGGCCACACGGCGGGCAGCATGTGCTACGTCTGGAGGGGGAATGTGTTCACCGGCGACACCCTGCTGATCGACGGCTGCGGCCGCACCGATTTCCAGGGCGGCAGCGCGGCGGCGCTGTACGACAGCGTGACGCGCAAGCTGTTCGCCCTGCCCGATGCAACCCGGATCTGGCCGGGCCACGACTACAAGGGGCAATCGGTGTCGACCATCGGCTGGGAAAAGCAGCACAACGCGCGCCTGGCGAACCGTTCGCTCGCCGATTTCGTCGTGCTGATGGGGCAGCTGAATCTGCCGCGCCCGAAGCTGATCGACGTTGCCGTGCCGGCCAACCGCAACCTCGGTTTGCCGCACAGCGTTTAAGGATTACATACCCGGGCCGCCGCCGCCCGGACCGCCGCCGCCGAATCCGCCCGGACCGCCTGGGCCGCCTGGCGGACCGCCACGGAAGCCGCCTTCACGTCCCTCGCCGCGCTGGCGCTGCGCACCGCCCTGGAAGCCGCCGAAGCGGTAAGCCAGGCCGATGAACGCCGTGCGCCCCGCGTAACGGGTGATCGTGTGCTGCTTCAGGTACTGCGTATCGGTGATCGTCTCCATCTTCTGCGAGCGGAACACGTCGCTTACATTGAACACCAGGCTCAGGGTCGGTGTCAGCGAACGCTTGTAGCTGAGGTTCAGGGTCGACATCGGCTCGCGGTATCCGCTGCCCGCGAGCGTCTTGCCCTGGGCATTCACCATCACTTGCACCACGTCTTCCGGCGTGAGCTGGTACTGGACGCGGCCGCGCGCGGTCAGCGAGGTCGCGGAACGCTTGTACTCGGCGCCGGTGATGTCGATCTGCTGCTGCTCGGTGAAGGCCAGGTTGCCGCTGGTCGTGATCGTCAGCTTGGGCGTGAGCTTGCCGTTCAAGGTAAACTCCAGGCCGCCGGCGCGGTTGCTGCCGCCGTTCTCCAGCGTCGTCAGCAGCACCGTATCGCTGACCGGCACCTGGCGGCTGCGGATCATGTCGCGGTCGGCGCGGTAGTAGGCGCGGACGTTGGCGTTCAGTTGGCCCGCCTTGGTCTCGTAGCCGATCTCGAAGGAGTCGGTCTGCACCGGCTTCAGCTTCGGATTACCGCTGGATTCGTTCAGCTCGTCCTGGTAGACCAGGAATGGATTCAGCTGCTGCCCGGTGGCGCGGCGGATCCGGTGCGCGTAGGCGAAGCGCAGATTGGTCGTCTCGTTCAGCTTGTAGGTCGCGAACGCGCTCGGAATCCAGTTCATGTAGCTGTTCGTGACACTGGTGCCGGCCGTGATCTGGTCCAGGTCCATGTGCGTGTACTCGGTGCGCAGGCCGAGCAGCGCGCCCCAGCGCTCGTTCACCTTCCACTGGTAGGAGCCGTAGAGCGCCGCGTCGCGCTCGTCGACTTCGAAGGCATTCGTGAGCCGCAGGTTGGCGATTTCCGCCACGGTGAGCGGATCGAGGTCGAAGTAGCGGTTGTCGAACTGGCTGTCGGTGTCGATGATCTTGTAGCCGAGCTTGACGATGGCGCCGCTGTCGAGCGGCCTTTCGTAGTCGCCCGTGTAATCGACGATCCTGACCTTGGTCGCGCCGTATTGCTGGCTGGTCGAATCGACGCCCGAGAACGGAAAGCGCGGATCCGGCGAGCGCGGCGGCGACAGGAAATAATCGTTCACCGAGCGCGATTCGCTGTCGGTATCGCTGTTCGACACGCGCAGGTCCATGCGGAACAGCTCGCCGATCTTCTCGCCCTTGTGGTCCCAGCGCGCGCCCCAGTTGGAACCGGTGTTGTCGCCACTGCCTTTGGCGGTGCGGAGGTAATCGCTGTACGGCAGGCCGTTGTTCGCGGTCGTGTAGCGGTTCTGGTTGAGGTTATCGGTGTCGCGCTTCTGGTAGCCGAGGCTGGCCTCGAGCGTATCGTCCTGGCCGAGGTTATAGGTCACCTGGCCGGCGAAGCCCGCCATGTCGTTCAGACCGGTCCTCGAACCGACTGTGTGCGTGTGCTGGTCGACGCCGGTACGCGGATCGATGCGGTCGCGGTCGCTTTCGCTGACCTGGTCCTTGCCATCGTGGCGGACGAACACGCGGCCCTGAATGCCCCAGCGCCCGCTGTTGTAGCCGCCGTTCAGCGCCGAGTTGTAGCGCCCGGCGCTGCCGTAGTTGGCATTGACCACACCCTGGCCGCCCGGACGGCGCGAACGCTTCATGACCAGGTTCAGGATCGGCCCGCCGCCGCCCTCGTTGCCGAATTCGGCGCCCGGGTTGTTGATCACCTCGATGGAATCGATGTCCTCGGCCGGCATGGCCTGCAGCATCGAGCCGCGGCCCTCGCCTTGCAGCATGGCCGACGGCTTGCCGTCCACCAGGATCTGGACATTGGTATTCCCGCGCAGCGAGATGGTGCCGTCCGGATCGACGCCGACCGAGGGCACCTTGGCCAGCGCATCGGCGGCGCTGTCGTTCGAGGTGCTGACGTCGGTCTTGGGGTCGTAGACCTGGCGGTCGATACGGTTGGTCTGGCGCTCGCCGACCACGCTCACGGACTGGATCTTGTTGCCGGTGCCGGCCTGGCCCGAAGTGGCGGTACTGGCCGATGCAGGGGTGGTGGCGGGCGCCGGACTGGCGGCCGTCGTGTTTTGGTCGGCCTGCGCCATCGCCGGCTGCAGCGCGGCCAGGTCGCACAGGGCCAGGCCAATGGCCAGATAATGCGCGCGCCGGCGCCGGGAGGCGCCACCGGTGCGCTTGCGTGGGGAGTGGTTCATTTGATTGTTATGGGCGTCGAACGTGTCTCGGGGTCGCCGACCGGGCACGATGCCGGGCGAACGAAGGCTGAAGGATACCTGAACAACAGCGAAAGTTGCCGGTCCTTACAATTCTTTGCACACGTCAATACACCCCGGAAACGCCACCGACGAACTGATATTCTCCCCCGCGCGCCATGCATGGATTATTATTGCTGTCTTTAAAGCAATATCTTCAAGGCGGGTACCGATGGCGCTCCACGAAAATCACCTCAAGCGCGGCCTCAAGAGCCGGCACATCCAGCTGATCGCCCTTGGCGGCGCGATCGGCACCGGCCTCTTCCTCGGGGTCGCCGAGACGGTCAGGATGGCCGGCCCCTCGATCCTGCTGGGCTACGCGGTGGCCGGCCTGGTCGCCTTCCTGATCATGCGCCAACTGAGCGAAATGATGGTCGACGAACCGGTGGCCGGCTCGTTCAGTCATTTCGCGGATAAATACTGCGGCCGCTTCGCCGGCTTCCTGACCGGCTGGAATTACTGGGTGCTCTACGTCCTGGTCAGCATGGCGGAATTGTCCGCGGTCGGCATCTACGTCCAGTACTGGTTCCCGGAGATACCGACCTGGGTCTCGGCGCTCGGCTGCTTCGTGTTCGCCAACGCGATCAGCATGTTCAATGTGCGTGCCTTCGGCGAGACCGAATTCTGGTTCGCCGTGATCAAGGTGGTCGCCATCGTCGCCATGATCATCTACGGCATCTTCCTGCTGTTCTCCGGCGGCGCCGGCCCGCAGGCCGGCGTGGCCAACCTGTGGCAGCACGGCGGCTTCTTCGCCCATGGCGTCTCGGGCCTGGTGATGTCGATGGCGGTGCTGATGTTCTCGTTTGGCGGGCTGGAAGTCATCGGGATTACCGCTGCCGAGGCGGACGACCCGTCCAAGTCGATTCCGAAGGCGACCAACCAGGCGCTGTGGCGGATCCTGGTGTTCTATGTCGGTTCGCTCGCGGTGCTGCTGTCGCTGTATCCCTGGGACCAGATCAAGCCCGGCGCCAGCCCCTTCGTCCTGATCTTCAAGGCGCTGGATGCGGGCGTGGTCGCGCACGTGCTGAACCTGGTGGTGCTGACGGCCGCGGTGTCGGTCTATAACAGCTGCGTGTATTCGAACAGCCGCATGCTGTATGGCCTGGCGACGCAGGGCCATGCGCCGCGTGCGCTGCTGAAGGTGAATGAGCGTGGGGTGCCGCTGGTGTCCTTGGGGGTGTCCGCTGTTGCTACCGTGATTTGCGTGGCGGTGAATTTTGCCATGCCGGGCAAGGCGCTCGGGATGCTGATGGGGCTGGCCGTGGCGGGGATGATGATCAACTGGGCGATGATCAGCTGGAGTCATTTGCGCTTCCGGCAGGCGAAGGCGGTGCAGGGTTTCAAGCCGGTGTTTGGCAGCCCTTTCTATCCGGTAACGAACTGGCTTTGCCTGGCGTTTTTGGCGGGGATTTTGGTGATTATGTTCTTGACGCCGGAGATGCGTATGTCGGTGTGGCTGATTCCGGTGTGGCTGTTGGTGCTGGGGATCGGCTATCGCATGAGCGAACGCAGGAAGCTCGTCGCGAGCAGCGCATCGTGAAGCAAGCGGCCATCGCCAGCCTTGCCATGCTTGCGCTGACGGTATCGGGCTGCGCGCGGCATCCCGATGCGCCGCCAGCCGCGAAGGACACGAAGGACACGAAGGCCATACAGGGATTCGACGCCATCCATCTCGAGCGAACCGCATGCTTCGGCGAGTGTCCGGTGTACCAGCTGGACATCGCCAGGGACGGATCCGGCAGCTTCACCGGCAAAGAATTCGTGAAGGCGAAGGGCGTGCGCGAAGTCCGGCTCAGCCCAGGCGACGTCGCCCTGATGTCGGCGGTGCTGGAGCGGTCCGGTTTCGCGTCGTGGAAGGCCAGCTACCTGTCCGCCGAGGATGGATGTACCACCATGTACACCGACAATCCCTCCGTGACGATCAGCGTCACCAAGGGCGGGAAGACAAAGACGGTGATGCTCTATCAGGGCTGTAGCGGCCCTGCCGTCCCCACCGAGGCCGTGGACTGGCTGGCGAATACCATCGATTTCCTGGCCAACATTCGCGCGCTCACTTTGCTTCCCCGATGAAGCGCAGGTGATCGATCGCGATGACGTTGCCCTGTGCTGCGGCCCTGTCATACCAGCGGCGCGCTTCGTCCAGATCGCGCGGAAGCTGCTTTCCGCTTTCGTACCTTCGCGCCAGCGAGACCTGCGCCATGGGCTCCCCAGCCTCTGCCGCGAGGGGCACCAGCTTCAGGCCTGCCGCCCGCTCTTCGTCGGTCTTGGCCCGCGATTCGATGATCGTACTGAGGACATAACGCGCTTGCGCGTTGCCTTCGAGAGCAGCCTGCTTGAGCTTCGCGAGCGTCTTTCCGCTCGACGGATCGATCGTCCACAGATACTGCACAGTCATCCACATGGTCACGGCCTGACCATTCACAATGCCAGGCATATGGCGGCATTTGTGGAAGACCTGCCGCGCAGCCTGGTCAAGGGCGGCCGACCCGCTGGAGAGCAGGATCTTCGAATCGAGCACGGCGCCGTTTTCATCCACCTGAAGGCCAACGAAGACCACGCCTTCCTCGCTGTTCCTCAAGGCCGAACTCGGATAGGCGGGGAAGCCGCATTGCTTGAAGTCGATCGTCGGTAACTTGTACTGCGCTTCCTCGGCAAGGGCAAGGCCGCTCGCGAAATACAGGGCCGCGGCAAGAACGAAAGTCGATATGGTCCGCTTCATGGGGCGCTCACTGCTCGAGTGGTCGAAATGGCAATCATAAAGTATTGCCATCATCGCCACAAACTTTGAGGCTGCCCACACCTCAAGTAGGCGGGCGCCGCTCAATGCCCCGGCATCACCATCAACTGCACCCCGGAAGCCGTCTGCGCCGCATGATAAACCCGCTGTGTCGCCGCCTTGAAGTCCTCCGGCCTGGCCTTCGGAATCGAGGTGAAGGTCTGCGGATTCAAATCGATCAGCGGGAACCAGGAGCTCTGCACCTGCACCATGATGCGGTGGCCGCGGCGGAAGGTGTGGTTGACGTCGCCGAGGTGGTAGCTGATCGCCTCGATTTTGCCCGGCACGAAAGGCTCGGGCTTCTCGAAGCTGTTGCGGAACTTGCCGCGCAGCGGATTGCCGCGCACCAGCTGCTGGAAGCCGGCCAGGCTGGTCTCTGGCGTGCCGACGTCCTTGCCGCGGGCGCCGCGTTCGCCGGCCGGGTACTCGGACGGATAGACGTCGATCAGCTTCACCACCCAGTCGGCATCGGTGCCGGTGGTCGAGACGAACAGCTTGGGCGTGACCGGGCCGGCCACCGTCACGTCCTCTTCCAGCACGTCCGACTGGTAGACCAGCACGTCCGGGCGGGTGGCGGCGAAGCGCTGGTCGGACACCATGTACTCCTGCGGCACCTGGGTCGAGGCATAGCCGATGTAGGGCACCGGCTTCTTCGGGTCCGACACGTACTCGTCATAATCGGACTGCGCGGCGGCGCCGGCCGGCTGGGTCCAGGACAGCTTGCCGCCGGCGCCGAAGTACAGCGTGCGCGCTTTCGCCTGCACCGGCGGCCAGGCCGTGTACTGGCGCCAGACATTGGAGCCGGTCTCGAAGGCGGTGACCTCGGCGATCGGCTTGTTCGGCTTCACGCCCTTCAGGTGCTGCTCGAAGAAGGGGAACTGGAGCTGGCTGCGGAAGTACTCGCCGGTCTTGCTGTCGAAGCGCACGTGGCCCAGCTGCGCGCCATCGTAACGCGCCCAGCCGCCGTGCACCCACGGCCCCATCACCAGGCCGCTGAAGGTGCCCGGGTTGTACTTCTTGACCGCCTGGTAGGTCGTGAAGGGACCTTGCGGGTCTTCGGCATCGAACCAGCCGCCCACCGTCAGCACGGCGGCCTTGACGTTCTTCATGTGGCGCGAGATGTCGCGGGTCTGCCAGAACTGGTCGTAGGTGTCGTGCTCGATGGTCGGCGCCAGGTAGGCGCGCTGGCCGTCGGTCAGGGTACCGAGGATGTTCGGCATGCTCTGGTGCTTCAGGAAGAAGTCGTAGGCGTCGGCCGCGCCGTAGTCGAAGCGTTCGCGGTTCTTCGGGCCGGTGGTCGGGTTCTTCTGCTCGACGAAGTTGGCGTAGAAGCCGAAGTTCGCCGCCAGCATGAACGCGCCGCCGTGGTAGGAGTCGTCGCCCATGTACAGGTCCGTCACCGGCGCCTGCGGCGAGGCCGCCTTGATGGACGGGTGCGAATCGATGATGCTGGCGGCGGCGTAGAAGCCCGGGTAGCTGATGCCGTAGATGCCGGCCTTGCCGTTGTTGTTGGGGACGTGCTTGAGCAGCCATTCCATGGTGTCGTACATGTCCTGGCTTTCCTGGCCCTCGCCCGTCGCGCGCTTGGGCAGCGCGTGCGGCGTCATTTCGACCCATTTGCCCTCGGACATATAGCGGCCGCGCACGTCCTGCTTGACGAAGATGTAGCCGGCGTCCTCGAACTCCTTCGATGGGCCGATCGAGGCCGGGAACCAGTCCTCGCCGTAGCGCAGTTCGCCGTCGGCGTAGACGCCCGAGCTGTAGGGCGTGCGGTTCAGCAGGAAGGGATAGCTCTTGGCCCCATCCTTCGGCACGTAGACCACCGTAAACAGCTTCGTCCCGTCGCGCATGGGGATGCGGTACTCGTACTTGGTGTAGAGCGCACGCAGGTCGCGCTGCGGCGCCGGCGCGTCGGCTGCCGACTCGGCTGCGGCGGCGGCCGTGGTGCCGGCATGGGCGCCGGCGGCAAATGCGAGGGACAGCGACAGCGCGATGATCGAGAGGCGGCGGCGGTTCATAGGGCTCCTGGTGGTCCTTGGCGGAATGACAAAACCACGAGTATAAGGTCGAAGATTTATGACTGCCAGTCAAAAATACTTCGACAGGTAATAGACGCCGGAATCCGGGAACACGGTCGCCACCCGCAAGCCCTGCAGCCTGGGCAGAAGCTGCGCGATCCCGGCCACCACGCAGCCGCTGGAGCCGCCCGCCAGGATGCCCTCCTTCTGCGCCAGGCGCCGGCACCAGTCCAGCGCATCCTCGTCCTTCACCTGCACCACGTCGTCGACCACGGCCGGATCGAAGCTGGACGAGGGCTGACGCTTGCCCACGCCTTCGATCGCGCTCTTGAAGCTGCCGTCGGCGGGTCGGTCGGTCACCAGCTTGCGGTAGGCGGAATTCAGGGGTTCGACGCCGATCACCCGCACGCTTTTGTTCTGCTCCTTCAGGTAGCGCCCGATGCCGGAAATGGTGCCGCCCGAACCGACGCCGCAGACGAAGACGTCGACCTCGCCGGCCAGCTGGCGCCACAGCTCCGGGCCGGTGTCGCGGTAATGGGCCTCGCGGTTCAGCGGCGTGCAGTACTGGTCCAGGTAGTGGGCGTCATGCTCGCCGGCCAGGCGCTCGGCGGCGGCGTGGTAATCGTCCGGCGCGCACAGGTGGACCGATGCCCCGTAGGCGCCGATACGCTTGACCTTCTCGCTGCTGGTGGTGTCGGGCACGGTGACGTCGCAGCGCAGGCCCATCACGGCGCTGGCCATCGCAAGCGCCGCGCCGGTATTCCCGGACGAGCTCTCGACCACGTGCGCGGTCCCGGACGGCATCCCGCGCAGCATGTGCCGCACCATGCGGTCCTTGATGCTGCCGCCGGGGTTCATGTACTCCAGTTTGGCGGCCACGTTCGCGGCCGGGAAGATCCGGCTTAACCTGACGACCGGCGTTTCGCCGATCGCTTCCATCACCGATGCTTTGACTTGGGATTGCACGCTTGTCCGTCCTTGAATGATTGCCACAAGGAAACATTAGCACGCGCAGATTGTTACCGGCGCGCGATTGGCAATCGTGCAAAGAGAGGTTCGGGCATGCTTCAGCTGCACCGCTGTCTGCAGCGATTCGCCGCGTCTTATACAATCTTTATCAGGCCAATCCCCCCCACGACAGGAGAAAAGCATGTCCGGTTACAGCATCAACATCGAACAAAAAACCCTCGCAGGAAACAACTTCCGCGAAGTCCTCTACACGACTCAGCGCAGCCAGCTGGTCATCATGACCCTGCAGCCGGGCGAAGAGATCGGCATGGAGCACCACACCGGCCACGACCAGTTCATCCGCGTCGAAGCCGGCACCGGCGTCGCCATCCTCGACGGCGAAGAGCACCAGCTGGAAGACGGCGTGGCCGTGGTGATCCCGGCCGGTACCGAGCACAATGTGATCAACAAGTCGCAGTCCGAACCGATGCGCCTGTACACGCTGTACACGCCGCCGGAGCACCCGGACGGCATCGTTCACGCGACCAAGGCCGAAGCCGACGAGTACGAGAAGCACCACCACGAGGAATGATCGCGGCGCCGTTGCGGCTTCAGCCCCGGCAGGCGAAGCCGTAGCGGGTCATTTCGCAGCCGCGCCGGAGGCACTGGCGTTCGTCGTAGCCGTGGGCGCGGCATTGCAGCAGGGTTTCTTCGCGGCGCTGGCGGGCCGAGGGTTCGGTGTCCTGGACGCGGGCCCGGGCTTCCTGCTGCGGCCTGGCCTGCTTGCGTTCCTTGCTGCGCGGGCGCTTCGGCGGTACCGCGGGCTCGTCGCCGAGGGCGACTGGCTTCACGGTGCGGTCGGTGATGCTGAAGGGCGAGGTATCGATGGCGCCCGGCCCGGCAGGCCTTGCGGCGGGCAGCGCCGAGGGCGGCAGCGCCGACACCGGCGCCAGGATCGCGGCCGAATTATCGGCGTTGGCGGCCGCGGCGCTCTTCGGCGCCGGCGGCGCTTCGGCTGCCCGGCCGGTCCCCGGCACATTGGCCTCCGGCGACGGGTTCGTATTCGCCACCACCACCAGCGCACCTTCCACCCGGCTCTGCTCGTACAGCCAGAAGCCGCCGCCGGCCACCAGCGCCAGCAGCACGCCGGCCGCGCCCCAGCTCAGGAGCCGGGTCTTCCACCGGCCGTTCCATTCGCCACTGTCGTGCACGGCCACGTCGCGCGCCAGGCGTTCCGTGAGCCAGTCGGGATCGCCGCCGCCCGCGGGCGCGCCTTGCGGCCATTCGCGCACGGTGGTGTCCGACAATGGCGGCGTGAGGCCGGAAGCCGTCGGCTGAGGCGCAAAGCCGCGGGCCCGGCCGGGTAGCGGCGTGGTGGCCTGGGCGCCGTCGGGGACCTGTACCTGTGCCTGTGCTTGCACCGGCGGCGACTCGAGCGGCGACTCGAGCGGCGGTGACGCAGGCATCATGGGCGGCGGGAATTTCACCGTCGCGTCGGCATCCGCTTGCTGCTGCGGACGCTGCCACACGGCCGGACGCGGCCGCGCGACGGGCCTGGAGACGGACGTCGCCGGTGGCGGCGGCGTGGTCGATGCGGGTGGCGGCGTGGTCGATGCGGATGGCGACGCCGCGGCCTTGGCAGGCGCAGCCGGTGCCGGTGGCAGGGCCTCGGCCGGTACAACTGTTGCCTCGAGCTCCGCAGGCGCGGCGGATGCAGCAGTCGCAGGCGGCGCGGCAGGCGGTTCAGTCCGCGCGCCGGCGCCTGGCCGCGGCGGCCCGGCATGGTCCGCCCGGCTGTCGTTGAAATCCTGTAGCAGTTGGGTCTTCATGGGCGATCGCGTCGCTTCTGCGTTCCGGACTCCCAGTCTACCGGATCGCCCACCTTGCCGGAGCGCGCCTGAACGCGTCCGGCTTACTGCTCAGCGATAAAACTCAACAGTAAAAACAAGCACTTACAGGCTCACCGACACCGTCATCGCACTCTGGCGCAGGGCCGGCAAGTCGACTTCCAGCAGGCGCTTACCAGCGTGCCAGCGGTAGGCCAAAGCCTTGCCGCCGGCCTGCACCGCGCGTGGCTTGCGCGCGACGTTGTGCACCTTCAGGGCAAAGCTGTGCGACGACGCGGCATAGGCGGCCCCGGCTTCCGGCGCCAGGCCGATCTGGAGCTTGCCGGCCTCGAAGCGGCTGCTGAAGCGGACCAGCTCGTACTTTCCGGCCTCGAAGGCGTTCGGGGTCATGCCGTCGTCGTCGTACAACTGGCCGCTTGAGGCCGCTACGCCGTCATCGTGCCAGTAGTGCAGGTCGAGGGCGCGGCTGTCGTAGTCGCGGGTGCTCTGCACCACCTTCGCCATCGGCACGAAGGCGCCGGCGCGCACATAGGTCGGGATGTGGCCGGCAACCGGCGTGACGATTTCGGTGATGCCGCCGCGGTGCGGCTGGTCGTCGTAGAAGTCGAACCAGACCGAACCCTTGGTCGGGAAGTGGATCTCCTTGCGGGTCGCGCCCGGCTCCACCACCGGCGCCACCAGGAAGCTCGGCCCCCACAGATAAGTCGACGAGATGCCTGCCGCGCCTTCCTCGTCCTGCTCCTCGAACAGCATCGGACGCATCATCGGCATGCCGCTGCGGCTGTTCTCGAAGGCGATCGTGTAGTTATACGGCAGCATGGCATAGCGCAGGCGCACCGCCTCGCGCGCCAGGGCCTTCGTCTTCGGCTCGCGGAACACGGGTTCCGGCGCCACGTCTTCCTGCGCATGCGGGCGGAACACCGGCTGGAACACGCCGTACTGCAACCAGCGCACGTACAGCTCGTCGTCCAGCACCGGACCGGCAAAGCCGCCGAGGTCGGAATGCATCCAGGCCTGGCCCTGCATCCCCATCTGCAGCGAGATCTCCATCTGCGATTGCAGCCCGCCCCAGCCGCGGCTGACGTCGCCGGACCAGGGGATCATGCCGAAGCGCTGCGAACCCGAATACCCCGAGCGCATCAGGATGAAGGGACGCTCCGCCGGATAGTCGCGCGCATAGCCGTCGTGGATCATGCGCGCCCATTCGTGGCCGTAGATGTTGTGCACCTGGTCGGCGGTCCCCAGCACATGCCGGGCCGCGCTCGGGTGCATCTCCGGCTCGCCGAGGTCGCCCCACCAGCCGGCCACGCCGCCCGCCTTCAAGTCCTTGTAGATGTTCCAGAACCAGTCGCGCGCTTCCGGCTTGAAGACATCGACCAGGCCAGTGTTCCCGAAATAGAAATCGTAGGTGAAGGGTTTGCCGTCCGGGCCGGTCGCCAGGACCTGCTTCCGCGCCGCTTCGTTCCAGCGGCTGGAAGTCGTCAGGATGAAGGGCTCGGTGATCACCACCGTCTGCACGCCCTTCTGCCTGAAGTCCGCCATCATCTGCTCGGCATGCGGGAAGCTGTCGCGGTCCCAGGCCAGGTTGCCCATCGTGCCCTTGACGGTCTTGCCGAACCAGTAGAGGTCGAGCACGACGGCGTCCAGCGGGATGCCGTCGGCGATGAACTTGTCCACCACCGCGCGCGTTTCAAGCTCGGTGTGATAGCCGAAGCGGCTGGCGAAGTTACCGAAGGCCCAGCGCGGCGGCAGCGGCTGGCGCCCCGTCAGGCGGGTGTAGCCGTCCATGATCTGGGCCCAGTCGTCGCCGGCGACGACCTGGTAGGTCTTCGGCCCGCCGATGGCCTCGAAGCGCAGCGTGCCGTCCTTGCGGCTGTCGAGGTCGAGGTAGCCGGCCTGCGGATTGTCGAAGTGGATCGCGTAGCGCTTCGAGGACAGCGCCATCGGAATCCCGTAGCCCATCTGCTCGGCGTGCGCGCCGAAACCATAGGACGCCTTGTTATACAACGGGAAGCGGTAGCCGCGGCGGTTCATGCCGACCGCGCGCGAACCGGCGCCGTACAGGGCTTCGTTGCCCTCGACCGCGAATTCGATTTCCTCGAGCTTGTCGGCATGCGTGTAGCCGCGCTTCTCGGCCACCAGCGGCATGCCTTTGTAGCTGTAGCCGATGCGGAAGGGCGACTTCTCGACCGTGACCGTGATGCCTTCGGTGGACAGCACGATGCGGCTTGCGTCTTCCTGGACCTTGGCCGCCACCTGGCCGGCTTGCAGGACCACCGCGTGCGACGGCGCCTGCGGCTTGCCCTCGTCCGCGGACGGGATGAAGCTGGTCTCGACGATGTTCGGTGCGTAGGGCTTGATCAGGTAGCGGCCGTCGCTGGTGGCGATCTCGATGCCATTGCCGGCGTTCCTGACGCCGATGAAATGGCGGTCGGCGTTCTGGGCGTGGGCCAGCGGGCTGGCGGCCAGGGTAGCGAAGGCGGCGGCCAGGGCGGCCTTGAGGCGGGTGTGTTTCATGGTCTCGGGATGATGGTCATGGTTCTTCCGAGAGCATGCCAGAATTTACATGGATGAGGTAGTAAATTTACAGCAGAAATCAGGCCGGCGAGCGGCGAGCGTCGTTTCGCATACCTGGTTGATCCGTAGTTTGACTACTGCCGCGCTCAAGGTGCGGCAAGGGCGGCTTGACTCTGCCACAATACTGCCAAATCGACATCGGGAGCTTTCATGCGCATCGCCACCTTCAACGTCAACGGCATCAACAGCCGCCTGCCTGCCCTGCTCCAATGGCTGGAAGAGACGCAGCCGGACGTCGCCTGCCTGCAGGAGCTGAAGGCGCCGCAGGAAAAATTCCCCGAAATGGAAATCCGCGCCGCCGGCTACCACCCGATCTGGCACGGCCAGAAAAGCTGGAACGGCGTCGCGATCCTGGCGCGCGACGCCGAGCCCCAGGAAGTCGGGCGCGGCCTGCCCGGCGACCCGGAGGACGAGCAGAGCCGCTACATCGAGGCCGCCGTGAACGGCATCCTGGTGTGCTGCCTGTATCTCCCGAACGGCAACCCGGCGCCCGGCCCCAAGTTCGACTACAAGCTGCGCTGGTTCGATCGCCTGCACAAGCGCGCCCAGGAACTGATCGATACCGGCGCCCCGGTGGTCATCTGCGGCGACTACAACGTGATGCCGACCGAGCTCGATGTCTACAAGCCCGAACGCTGGCTCGCCGACGCCCTGTTCCGTCCCGAGACCCGCGCCGCCTGGCGCAAGCTGGTCGACCAGGGCTGGCTGGACGCGCTGCGCGCGACCCACCCCGACCAGGTCATCTACACCTTCTTCGACTACATGCGTGACGCCTACGGACGCAACGCCGGCCTGCGCATCGACCACCTGCTGCTCAGCCCATCGCTGGCGCCGAAGCTGAAGGCGGCGGGGGTCGACCACGAAGTACGCGGCCGCGAGAAGCCGAGCGACCATGTGCCGACCTGGGTCGACCTCGACTGGCCCTGAACCGGCCTAAGCCAGCGCCGGCCTGCCCTCCACCATCACCAGCCGCATCGCGCTGCCGGTCACGCTGTCGATGTCCGGCGTGTAGCCATCCTCGATCCAGCGCAGCGCGATGTGGATCACGCCGCCCACCACGCCGGCCTGCAGCAGCGGATCGGCGACGCCGGCTTCCGGCCCGGCGATGCGCGCGACTTCTTCGCCGATCGCGCGCAGGGAGGCGTCGAAGGCCTTGTCGACGGCGCGGCTGACGCCCCGGATCTCGACCAGGAACACGCGCGCCGAGCGCGGATCGCGCTGTAGCGCCGAGAAGTAGGCGCGCAGCATCGCGCGCGCCCGTTCCGCGCGGGTGGCGCCCGGCGCCACGCCGGACGCGCGGATTTCGCCGAACACGGCGTAGGTCACCGCGTTGTAGGACGCGATCAGCAGGTCCTCGCTGTTGGCGAAGGATTCGTAAAAGTAGCGTTCCGTCAGGCCGGCCGCTTCGCATACCGCCTTGACGGTGGCCTGCCGATAGCCGCGCTCGCCATACACCTGGATGGCGGCTGCGATCAACTGGCTGCGCCGCTGGGCGCGGCGTTCGTCCTGCGACACGCCCCGATAGGGACGCGCTGGTGGGGTTTCTCGAGACATCCTTCTATTTTGCCACGGAATGTTGTCAGAACAAATGTGACAATGTAGAGTGTCACTATAAAGAACCAGAACAAAGAGACAACATGCATTCCTCTTCGAAGCGGCAAGACGCGCATCTGGACCCACCTCTGGACGTATTGATCGTCGGCGCCGGCCTGTCCGGCATCGGCGCTGCCTGGTACCTTCAGCGGCGCTGCCCGGACAAGCGCTACGCCATCCTCGAGGCGCGCGAGGCCATCGGCGGCACCTGGGACCTGTTCCGCTATCCCGGCGTGCGTTCCGACTCCGACATGTACACCCTGGGCTACGCCTTCCAGCCCTGGACCGCCGGCAAGGCCATCGCCGACGGCCCCGCTATCCGCGACTACATCCAGGACACCGCGCGCCACAACGGCATCGACCGCCACATCCGCTTCGGGCACAAGGTGACGGGCGCCGCCTGGTCGAGCGAGGATGCCTGTTGGACCGTGCAAGCCGAGCATGACGGCGCCCCGGTCACGATCCGCACCCGTTTCCTGTACATGTGCAGCGGCTATTACAGCTACGAGGAAGCCTACCGCCCGCGCTTCGAGGGCGAGGACGGGTACCTGGGCAAGATCGTGCAGCCGCAGTTCTGGCCGCAGGACCTCGACTACCGGCGCAAGCAGGTGGTGGTGGTCGGCAGCGGCGCCACCGCCGTGACCCTGGTGCCGGCGATGGCCGAGAAGGCCGCCCACGTCACCATGCTGCAGCGCTCCCCTACCTATGTCGTCACGCGCCCGTCCGAGTACGGCTTCGCGCGCAGGTTCCGCAGCTGGCTGCCGGAAAAGGCCGCCTACCGGGCCACGCGCTGGCGCGTGATCTTCGAGAGCATGCTGCTGTACCGCGTGGCGCGCAGCAAGCCGGCGCTGGCAAAGCAGAAGATCATCGAGATGGCGCGGCACCAGCTGGGCAAGGACTTCGACGTCGGCACCCATTTCACGCCCGACTACAAACCCTGGGACCAGCGCATCTGCGTGGTGCCGGACGGCGACATGTTCAAGGCCATCCGCAAGGGCTGGGCATCGGTCGTGACCGACCATATCGAACGCTTCACCGAGACCGGCGTGCTGCTCAAGTCGGGCAAGGAACTGGCGGCCGACGTGGTGGTGCTGGCCACCGGGCTGAAGATCAGGATCCTGGGCGGGATCGCCATCACCGTCGACGGCAAGCCTTTCCACGCCTGCGAGGCGATGTCGTACAAGGGCATGATGCTGAGCGAGCTGCCGAACTGCGTGATGACCTTCGGCTATACCAACGCCTCCTGGACCCTGAAGGCCGACCTCACCGCGGCCTATGTGTGCCGGCTGCTGCGCTACATGGACCGCAAGGGCGTCGCCATCGCCGTGCCGCGCCGCGAGGCCGGAGTCGAGCCCCAGCCCTTCCTCAACTTCACTTCCGGCTATGTGCAGCGGGCGAAGGGAGAGCTGCCGCAGCAGGGTTCGCGCAAGCCCTGGCAGGTCTACCAGAACTACTTGCAGGACATGATCACCATCCGCTACGGCCGCATCGCCGACGGCGTCATGCACTTCGGCGCCGCCGAAGCCAAACAAGAAGGAGCCATGCCTTGAAGCTCAGTAACCGGGTTGCCGTCATCACCGGCGCCGGCAGCGGCATCGGCCGCGCCACCGCCCTCGCCATGGCCCGCCGCGGCTGCCACCTGGCGCTGGCCGACATCAACGAAGCCGGCGCCCAGGCGACCGCGCAAACGGCCCAGGCCTTGGGCGTGCGCGCCACCGCCCACCGGCTCGACGTGGCCGATCGCGCCGCCGTCGCCGCCTTCCCGCAGGAAGTCAGGCAGGCGCACGAGCGGGTCGACATCCTGATGAACAATGCCGGCGTGGCCGTGGGCGGCACCTTCGAACAGGTCGGCGCGGACGACTTCGACTGGCTGATGGAGATCAACTTCCACGGCGTCGTGCGCATGACCCGCGCCTTCCTGCCGCTGCTGCACGGCTCGGACGACGCGCGCATCGTCAACGTCTCCAGCATCTTCGGCATCATCACGCCGCCGGGCCAAGCCGCCTACTCGGCCAGCAAGTTCGCGGTGCGCGGCTTTTCGAACGCGCTGCGCCTCGAGCTCGAAGGCAGCACGGTCGGGGTCTCGGTGGTGCATCCGGGCGGCGTCGCCACCTCGATCGCGACGAATGCCCGCGTGCCGACCGGCGCGCACGGCGACGAGATCGCGCGCGGCCGCAAGGCCATGCAGAAGATGCTGCGCATGC
This sequence comes from Massilia aerilata, assembly GCF_042656905.1. Classification (NCBI taxonomy): domain Bacteria; kingdom Pseudomonadati; phylum Pseudomonadota; class Betaproteobacteria; order Burkholderiales; family Oxalobacteraceae; genus Massilia; species Massilia aerilata. The sequence goes on along the minus strand of NZ_JBHSMZ010000001.1, from coordinate 96,240 downwards.
CGCCCGAACAGGCCGGCGAGATCATCGTGCGCGGCATCGAGAAGCGCCAGGCCCGCATCCTGGTCGGCAGCGACGCCAAGGCCGCCGCCCTGCTGGAACGCCTGGCACCCGTCGGCTACTGGAACCTCCTCAAGAAAGCGATGAAGCGATGAACATTGTCCTGACCGTGATTGGTTTCCTCCTTGGCTTCGTCCTGCTGTTCGTCGCCATCCTTGCCCTGTTCACCGCCTGGACCGCGCGCAAGGTCGAGAGCGCGCTCCCGGCAAAGGGGCGCTTCATCGACGTGCCGGGCGCGCGCCTGCATATCCGCGAGTTCGGCGAGGCCGACGCCGAGCGCCCGGCCATCGTGATGATCCACGGCCTGGCCGGCCAGCTCTCGCACTACACCTATGGCGTGGCCGGCAAGCTGTCCGCGCGCCATCGCGTGGTCGTGGTCGACCGCCCCGGCTCGGGCTACTCGACCCGCGCCCCGGAGACCGCCGCCGACCTGTCCACGCAAGCCGCCGCGATCGCGGCCCTGCTCCGCACCCTCGGCCTGGGCCCTGCCTTCGTGGTCGGCCACTCGCTGGGCGGCGCGATCGCGCTGACCCTGGCCCTCGAACATCCGCGGCAGGTGGCCGGCCTGGGCCTGCTGGCGCCGCTCACGCACCTGCGCGAGGATGTGCCGCCGGCGTTTGCCGGACTGACCATCCAGTCGCCTTTCGTGCGCAAGCTGCTCGCCTGGACGCTGGCAATTCCGGCCTCGATCAAGAAAAGCGCCGCGACCCTGGAGATGGTGTTCGGGCCGGAAGCGGTGCCGAAGGATTTCGCGACCAGGGGCGGCGGCTTGCTGAGCCTGCGTCCTTCGGCTTTCCTGTCGGCGTCTGCCGACCTGCAGGCCTTGCCGGCGTGCCTGCCGCTGGTGCAGGCGCGCTATGGCGAACTGCGCGTGCCGGTGAGCGTGTTGTACGGGAAGGATGACCGGATCCTGGACTGGCAGGCAAATGGCCAGGCGCTGGTGGACAAGGTGCCGGGGGCGCGGCTCGAGCTGGTCGAGGGCGGGCATATGCTGCCGGTGACGCAGGTGGAGAAGACGGTGGCGTTTATCGAGACTGCTTTGCAGGGGCTAGCTCACGACGCGTCGTTCCCGCGCAGGCGGGAATCCAAGTTGGGCGAGCTAACGTAACGCGTGCAGAACTTGGGGGGAGAGTGCCGGGGGGCACTCTCCCGCCTTCGCGGGAACGACGGGATTAGGCCACACTCCCCAACACCGCCGCCAGACCGCTCAAATCATAAGGCTTGCGCAACACCAGCGCATCCGGCCAGTTGTTCACTTCCCCCTTGCCGGTCGCGAACACGATCCGGATCCCGGGCGCCAGCACGCGCGCCTCGGCGGCCAGCATGTCGCCTGACATGCCCGGCAGCTGGACGTCGGTGATCAGCAGGTCGGACTCGCTGGAGACCAGTCCGAGCGCCTCCTCCGCGGTCCCGGCCGAGCACACTTCGTGGCCGAGGTGGACCAGCAGGGCCTCGGTGGCGTCGCGGATTTCTTCCTCGTCTTCCACCAGCACGATCCGCAGCGATGGCGCTTCCGACCGGTCGTCCGCGCGCGGATACAGCACCGGCGGCTCGCCCGGCGTCCGGCTGCGCTGGTTGGCCAGCACCTGGCGGATACGGCGCGCCAGGCTTTCGCGCGTGTAGGGTTTGCCCAGCAGTTCGACGCCGGGGTCGAGGCGGCCGCCGTGCACGATCGCGTTCTCGGTATAGCCCGAGGTGAACAGCACCGCCAGACCGGGCAGGCGCTCGCGCGCCATGCGCGCCAGCTCCGGGCTGCGTAGCGTGCCGGGCATGACGACGTCGGTGAACAGCACATCGATGGGCACGCCGGATTCCACTACCGCCAGCGCGCTGGCCGCATCCGCCGCCTTCAGCACGCGGTAACCGAGCTCGGTCAGCATCTCGACCACCGTGGCGCGCACCGCTTCGTCGTCCTCGGCCACCAGGATGGTCTCGGTGCCGCCCACCGGCGGCGCGAGCTCGGCCACCGGCGCCAGCGCATCCTCGGCCGCCAGGGTGCGCGGCAGGTAGATCTTGACGGTCGTGCCCTGCCCCGGCTCGCTGTAGATCTTCACGTGCCCGCCGGACTGCTTGACGAAGCCGTACACCATCGACAGTCCCAGGCCCGTGCCTTTCCCTTCCTCCTTGGTCGAGAAAAAGGGTTCGAAGGCCTGGCGCAGCACCTCGGGGGACATGCCGGCGCCGGTGTCGGTCACGCCGATCATCACGTACTGGCCGGGCGCGACTTCGGCGTGGTTGCGGCAGTACAGGTCGTCCAGCACTGCGTTGTGGGCCTCGATCGTAAGCCGGCCCGCGCCGGCCATCGCGTCGCGCGCATTGATCGCCAGGTTCAGCACCGCATTCTCGACCTGGGCGACGTCGACGGCTGTGTTCCACAGGCCGCCCGAGATCACCAGTTCAACCTCGACCTCTTCGCCCAGCGAGCGGCGCAGCATGTCTTCCATGCCCATCACGACGCGGCTGATTTTCACCACGCGCGGCTCCAGCGGCTGGCGGCGGCCGAAGGCCAGCAGGTAGCTGGCCAGCTTGGCGCCCTTCTCGACCGCCGAGCGGGCATTGACTATCCAGCGCTGGACCTCGAGGCCCTCGCAATGCACCTCGAGCAGCTGCAGGTTGCCCGAGATGATCTGCAGCAGGTTGTTGAAGTCGTGGGCCACGCCGCCGGTCAGTTTGCCGATGGTCTCCATCTTCTGCGACTGCTGCAGCGCCAGCTCGGTGCGGCGGATCTGCTCGGCCTGTTCGCGGTCGGCCGTGATGTCGCGCCCGATCGCGTGGATGAAGGCGGCGTCCGGCGCGGCCGACCAGGACAGCAGGCACCAGCTGCCGTCCTTGCGGCGGTAGCGGTTCTCGAACTTGTAGACGTAGTGGCCGCTGCCCAGAGAATCCATTTGCGCCGCGGTGGCGCCATGGTCGTCCGGGTGCACCAGGTCGAGCACGTTGCGGCCGACCACGTCGGCCTCGCTCCAGCCCAGCAGCGACGCGAAAGCCGGGCTGACCGCCTCGATCCTGCCGTTGAAACCCGCCACCAGCATGATGTCCTTCGACAGCCGCCACATGCGGTCGCGCTCCGCCGTGCGCTGCGCCACCGCCTGTTCGAGGCTGGCGTTCAGGTGCTCGAGCCGCTGCTCGCTTTGCTTGCGGTCTTCGATATCGGTATTCGTGCCGACCCAGGCGCTCACCTCGCCGTCGCCGCCGCGCAGCGCCACCGCGCGGCACAGGTGCCAGCGCCAGGCGCCGTCATGCGCGCGCAGGCGCATCTCCGCTTCATAGGTGGCGCCGGAGGCCACCGCGGTCGCCCAGCGCGTGGTGACCTGCGGCAGGTCGTCCGGGTGCACGATCGCGGTCCACGCGATGCCTTTCAAATCCTCGAACCCCAGGCCGCTGTAGGCATAGGCATAATCGTTGAACCAGTCATTCTTGCCGTCCGCGGTGGCGCTCCACACGTGGTGCGGGATCGCCTGCGCAAAGCTGAGGAAGCGCGCCTCGCTCTCGCGCTGCGCCTGCTCCGCCAGCACGCGCTCGGTGACGTCCTGGCCCTGCACGAAGACGCCGGTCACGCTGCCGTCCTCGCCGCGCAGCGGCTGGTAGACGAAGTCGATGTAGTACAGGCGGCGCTCGAATTCGCCCTCCGACAGCCACAGCGGCGCGGCGGTGGCGGCAAACGGCTCGCCGCTGCGGTAGACCCGGTCCAGCTGATCGACGAAGCCCTGCGGCACCGTCTCCGGCAGCGCCTGGCGCACCGGCCGGCCGATCACCGGACGTTCACCGATCAGGGTGCTGTAGGCCGCGTTCACCAGCGCGAACACATGCTCCGGGCCGGTGAGCTGGGCGACGAAGCCCGGCGCCTGCTGGAAGATGGCGCGCAGGCGGCTGTGTTCGGCGTCCAGCCCGGCCTCGGCCCTGACCTTGGCGGTGCTTTCGACCACCACCGCCATCACGCCGAGCGCTTCGCCGTTCTCGCCGATTACCGGCGAGTAATCGAGGTCGAACCAGCACTGGGCCGGCCTGCCATCGCGCTCCAGTGTCATCGCGATGTCGCGGTAGGACAGCGTGCCGCCGTCCAGCACCACCTTCAGCACGTTGGCGTTGAAACCGGCGGCCTCATTCCAGGCTTCGCACACGGGCCGGCCGAGCATGGCCGGGTGGCGCGAAGCGGCAATCGCCGCATAGCCGGCGTTGTAGATCATGACGCCTTCACGGCCCCACAGGGTAACGATGGGCGCCGGCGAGCGCAGCACCAGTTCGACGGTGGTGCGCATGGCGGCGGGCCAGTTGCCGATGGGGCCGAGGCTGGTGGCGCTCCAATCGTGGTCGTCGATCAGTTTGCCGAGGATTCCACCGTCACTGCCAAAGGTCCTTGCCGGGGCCGCGTCGCGCATCGCCATGTTGTCAATATGCCTACTATTCCTGTGAAGCCCGCAATTTTAAAGGGTTTGAAGATACGTGGAAACACGATTCGAGACGGGCGCGCACGCTTGCCGCAGCCGACCCGGCTTCGCTGCGGCGCATGCTAGTGTCTTGTCCTGTGCCTGCCGGGAGAACTTGCCTTTACGGGCGGTTCCCGTGCTGCAGGGCAGCAGAAAAATATTCGCGCAAAACATGCGTGTGCGGCCTTGCGGCAATTAATATGTTTTCTGCTGTACACACCTTTACCGAGGGGAAAGCGAACTATGAGCCAGAGTCAACCTCTGTCGCTGCACGTCCCGGAGCCTACCGGCCGTCCGGGTTGCAAGACTGATTTTTCGTATCTTGGATTGAATCCCGCCGGCGTCGTGCCGCGCCCGCCCGTCGATGTCCGTTACCAGGACACCGCGGAAATCGCCTCCAGCCTGATCCGCGTGCTGGACGAAAACGACGATGCCGTCGGCCCCTGGGCGCCGGAACTGGACAAGGAGACCCTCCTGGCCGGCCTGCGCACCATGATGAAGACCCGCATCTTCGACGCCCGCATGGTCATCGGCCAGCGCCAGAAGAAGATGTCCTTCTACATGACCTCGCTCGGCGAGGAAGCCATCGGCGCCGCCCACGCGCTGGCGCTGAAGGATGGCGACATGTGCTTCCCGACCTATCGTCAGCAAAGCCTGCTGATGGCGCGCCAGTATCCGATGGTCGAGATGATCTGCCAGCTGCTGTCCAATGAGCGCGACCCGCTCAAGGGACGCCAGCTGCCGGTGATGTACTCGTCCAGGAAGGACGGCTTCTTCACGATTTCCGGCAACCTCGCCACCCAGATCCCGCAAGCGGTCGGCTGGGCCATGGCCTCGGCCATCAAGGGCGACACGAAAATCGCCTCCGGCTGGATCGGCGACGGCGCCACCGCCGAGAGCGACTTCCATACCGGCCTCACCTTCGCCCACGTCTATCGCGCTCCCGTGATCCTGAACGTGGTCAACAACCAGTGGGCCATTTCCAGCTTCCAGGCCATCGCCGGCGGCGAGAGCGTGACCTTCGCCGCGCGCGGCGTCGGCGCCGGCATCGCCTCGCTGCGGGTGGACGGCAACGACTTCCTGGCCGTGTACGCGGCCTCCTGCTGGGCCGTCGAGCGCGCCAGAAGCAACCTGGGGCCGACCTTGATCGAGTGGGTCACCTACCGCGCCGGTCCGCATTCGACCTCCGACGATCCCGCGCGCTACCGCCCGGCCGACGAATGGACCTACTTCCCGCTGGGCGATCCGATCGGCCGCCTGCGGCGCCACCTGGTCAAGAAGGGCTGGTGGTCCGACGCCGAGCAGGACGCGCTGCAGGTGGAACTGGAAGCCGAAGTCCTGGCCGCGCAAAAGGAAGCCGAGCAATTCGGCACGCTGATCGATGGCCGCGTGCCGAGCGCCGCGTCGATGTTCGAGGACGTCTATAAAGAGATGCCCGAACACCTGCGCCGCCAACGCCAACAACTGGGGGTGTGAAGTGATGCGAGATATTGAAAAAGATGTTGTGACCACGCCCATGACCATGATCCAGGCCCTGCGTTCGGCCATGGACGTGATGATGGAACGCGACGACAACGTGGTCGTCTACGGCCAGGACGTGGGCTATTTCGGCGGCGTGTTCCGCGTCACCGACGGCCTGCAGGCCAAGTACGGCAAGCACCGCGCCTTCGACGCCCCGATCTCCGAGGGCGGCATCGTCGGCACCGCGGTCGGCATGGCCGCCTACGGCCTGCGCCCGGTGGTAGAGATCCAGTTCGCCGACTATTTTTATCCGGCGACCGACCAGATCGTCTCCGAAGCGGCGCGCCTGCGCTACCGCTCGGCCGGCGATTTCACCTCGCCGCTGACCATCCGCATGCCCTGCGGCGGCGGCATCTACGGCGGCCAGACCCACAGCCAGAGCCCGGAAGCCTTCTTCACCCACGTGTGCGGCCTGCGCACCGTGATGCCCTCGAACCCCTACGATGCGAAAGGCCTGCTGATCGCCTCGATCGAGAACGACGACCCGGTGATCTTCCTGGAGCCCAAGCGCCTGTACAACGGGCCCTTCGACGGCCACCACGACCGCCCGGTCACATCCTGGTCCAAACACGCCCTGGGCAAGGTGCCGGAGGGCTATTACACGGTCCCGCTGGACAAGGCGGCGATCTTCCGCCCCGGCGCGGATCTCACCGTGCTGACCTACGGCACCATGGTCTGGGTCTCGGAAGCGGCGGCGAATGAAACCGGCATCGACGCCGAGATCATCGACCTGCGCACCCTGTGGCCGCTGGACCTCGACACCATCGTCGAATCGGTCAAGAAGACCGGCCGCTGCGTGGTGGTGCATGAGGCGACCAGGACCAGCGGCTTCGGCGCCGAACTCGCCTCCCTGGTGCAGGAACACTGCTTCTACCACCTGGAAGCGCCGATCGAGCGCGTCACCGGCTGGGACACGCCCTACCCGCACGCGCAGGAGTGGGCGTACTTCCCCGGACCGGAACGCGTCAGCGCGGCATTCAAACGAGCGATGGAGGCATAACAGGTGGGTATTCACATCATCAAGATGCCCGATGTGGGCGAAGGCATTGCGGAATGCGAAGTGGTGGCCTGGCGCGTCCAGCCCGGCGACACGATCACGGAAGACCAGATCCTGGCCGACGTCATGACCGACAAGGCCACCGTCGAGATTCCGTCGCCGGTGCACGGCACCGTCATGGCGCTGGGCGGCAAGGTCGGCGAATCGCTGCCGGTGGGTGGCGAACTGATCCGCATCGAGGTCGAGGGCGCGGGCAATTTCAAGGGCGATGCCGGCAAACCCGCCGCTGCTTCGGCGCCTGCCGCCGCGCCGGCCGCGGACGAGCCGGCCGAGCTGCCGCATGGCTTCGTGCCGGAGCCGCAGCGGGTCGCAGCCGGTGCGGCCAGCGTGGCGGCGCCTGCTGCCTCCGCGGCGCGCGCACCGGCGGCGGCGCCCTCTCCGGCTGCGCGCCCGGCGCGGCCTGAGCCGCAAGGCAAAGACGCTGCGCCCCGCGCGCTTTTCCGTGATCCGAACGAAAAACCCCTGGCCGCGCCCGCCGTGCGCAAGCGCGCCTGGGACATGGGCATCGAACTGCAATACGTGGCCGGCAGCGGACCGGCCGGCCAGATCACCCATGCCGACCTCGACGCCTATGTATCCGGAAGCCGGCGCGGCCATGCCACCCAAGCCGGCGGCGACAGCCGCTATGCCGAGCTGCACGGCGAGGAAGCGGTGCCGCTGATCGGCCTGCGCCGCAAGATCGCCGAGAAGATGCAGCTGTCGAAGCGGCAGATTCCGCACTTCACCTACGTGGAAGAAGTCGATGTCACCGAACTCGAAGCCCTGCGCGCCCAGCTCAACGACCGCTACGGCAAGGAGCGCGGCAAGCTGACCCTGCTGCCGCTGCTGATGCGCGCGGTGGTGCTGGCGATCCGCAAATTCCCCGAGGTGAATGCGCGCTTCGACGACCAGGCCGGCATCGTCACCCGCTACCAGCCGGTCCACCTCGGCATCGCCACCCAGACCGACGCCGGCCTGATGGTGCCGGTGATCCGCAACGCCGAGGCCCGCGATCCGTGGTCCAGCGCGAAGGAGATCCTGCGCCTGGCGGAAGCCGCGCGCACCGGCAAGGCGGCGCGCGACGAGCTGTCGGGCTCGACCATCACCATCACCAGCCTGGGCCCGCTGGGCGGCATCGTCTCCACCCCGGTGATCAACCATCCGGAAGTGGCCATCGTCGGCGTCAACCGCATCCTCGACCGCCCGGTCGTGAAAAACGGCGGCCTGGTGCCGCGCAAGCTGATGAACCTGTCGTCGTCTTTCGACCACCGGGTCATCGACGGCATGGTCGCGGCCGAGTTCATCCAGACCGTGCGCGGCTACCTCGAGTCGCCGGCAACGCTGTTCGTCGAATAAAGGCTCACTGAGAAGATGACGATGGAAACGACTTTACTTATCATCGGCGGCGGACCGGGCGGCTACGTGGCCGCCATCCGCGCCGGCCAGCTGGGCATCAAGACCGTGCTGGTCGAAGGTGCGCAACTGGGCGGCACCTGCCTGAACGTGGGCTGCATCCCGTCCAAGGCCATGATCCACGCGGCCGAGGAATTTCATAAGGCCTGCCATTACGCGGCGCAGGGGCCTGAGGCATCGCCGCTCGGCATCAGCACCGGCACGCCCAGCATCGATGTCGGCCGCACGGTGGCCTGGAAGGAAGGCATCGTCAAGCGCCTGACCGGCGGCGTCGGCGCGCTGCTGAAGAAGAACGGCGTGCAGGTGGTGCGCGGCTGGGCCCGCATCCTGGACGGCAAGACGGTCGAGGTGCGCGGCGCCGAGGACGGCGGCGGGCCTGGAACCAGCGGCGCCGGCGCGGCCAACGATGCCGGCGGCCAGACCACGCGCATCCGCTGCGAGCACCTGCTGCTGGCCACCGGTTCCGAAGCGGTCGAGCTGCCCTTCATGCCCTTCGGCGGCAAGGTGGTTTCCGCCACCGAGGCGCTGTCGCCCGAGACCCTGCCTGACCACCTGGTGGTGGTCGGGGCCGGCTACATCGGCCTCGAACTGGGCACCGCCTACCGCAAGCTGGGCGCGCGCGTGACGGTGGTGGAAGCCGCCGGCCGCGTGCTGCCGGCCTACGACGACGAACTGGTGCGTCCGGTGGCGGCGCGCCTGAAATCGCTGGGCGTGGAGCTGCACCTGGAATCGAGCGTGCTGGGCATGAGCGAGGACGGCAAGTCGGTGCGTATGAAGAATGCCGGCGGCGAGGAAGTGGCGATCGAGGCCGACCGCGTGCTGGTGGCCGTCGGCCGCCGTCCGCGCACCGCCGGCTTCGGGCTGGAAAGCCTGATGCTGGACATGAACGGCCGCGCCGTCCGCATCGACAACCAGTGCCGCACCTCGATGCGCAACGTCTGGGCGATCGGCGACCTGGCCGGCGAACCGATGCTGGCCCACCGCGCCATGGCGCAGGGCGAGATGGTGGCCGAGATCATCGCCGGCAAGCGCCGCCACTTCATGCCGGCGGCGATACCCGCGGTCTGCTTCACCGATCCGGAAGTGGTGGTGGTCGGCCTGACGCCGCAGGAGGCGGCAAACCAGGGGCTGGATTGCATCGTCGCCAACTTCCCATTCGCCGCCAACGGCCGCGCAATGACCATCGAGGGCACGGAAGGCTTCGTGCGCGTGGTGGCGCGCAAGGACAATCACCTGATCGTCGGCTGGCAGGCGGTAGGCAGCGCGATTTCCGAACTCAGCACGGCTTTCGTGCAGTCGATCGAGATGGGGGCGCAGCTGGAGGATGTGGGCGGGACGATTCATGCGCATCCGACGCTGGGTGAGGCGGTGCAGGAGGCGGCGCTCAGGGCATTAGGGCACGCGCTGCATATTTAGCATGACTCGTCGTTCCCGCGAAGGCGGGAACCCAAGGTGCTAGCATTTCGTTAGCGCATGCAGAACTTGGGGGAATAGTGCCGGGGGCACTATTCCCCTTCGCGGGGAGTCGTTTCCGGCAATGCCGGGCACGACGGTTATTTATTCCGCCGGATATCTTCCTCAGACTGCCTGCTACCCGCATTCCCCGTACTCAGGCTCTCGACGCCGCCCAGTCCAGTCTGCAGCTCACCAGCCTCTTCACTGGCAGCCCCGGCATCCGACCCGACCACATCATCCAGCCGCGAATCCGACTGCCTGTTGCCGCCGACGTCGCTATGCCCCCAGTCATTGTGCTGGTTGCCGGCGCCGATATCAGCGTCCTTCCTGGGTACGTTCGGTCCGTTTTCTGTCGTCATCGAGTCCTCCTTCACTGGCGGTTGCCGGATTTATCACGGTTCAGATTGCCGATTCCTTCCATGCCAGTCTTCAATGAATCGGGTGCGCTGGGACGGAAACCCTGGCTTTGCTCCTGATCACTGTCGGAGGTCATGAGGTCATCGGTCCGGGTGTCGGACTGTGAATTACCAGCGGCGGTTTCGCCCGACATGCGGCCGATATCGCCGGTTCCGCCCGTGCCCATGGTGCTGGCCGAGCTGGTCCCATCCTTCGTGATCTGATCGTAGCTGCGCCCTTTCGGGTCCTTGCCTTCGTTCTGGTTCGACATGAGGTCCTCCTTTCGGTAAGGTCTCATTCATCATAGCCCTGGCGGCGACGAAGACAAATAGGCATGCGCCCGACTGGCTTGTAGGACATGTCGGGCGGAGCATTGTGGAATAATCAAGATCATGAACAAACAACATATCCTCGTCCTGTATGCCCACCCCGCCCCGCACCGCTCGCCGGTCAACCGCCGCCTGGCCGACGCCGCGCGCGCCACGCCCGGGGTCCTGGTCCAGGATCTGTACGACACTTACCCGGACTTCGACATCGACGCCGAACGCGAACGCGCCCTGGTCCAGGACGCCAGCCTGCTGGTCTTCCTGCACCCGATCCGCTGGTACGGCATGCCCTCGCTGCTGAAGGAGTGGATGGATGTGGTGATGGTGCCCGGCTGGGCCTACGGCAAGCCGGATTCCGTGTTGCGCGGCAAAGGCTACTGGCTGGTGGCCACCACCGGCAGCGGCGAGGACGCCTACCGGCCCGGCGGCCTGCACGGGCGTCCGTTCGCCGATTTCCTCGCGCCCTTCGAGCAGACCGCCGCCCTGTGCGGCATGGACTGGATCGCGCCGCTGGTCATGCATGGCGCGGCGCAGGCCGGGGAGCCGGCGGTCGACGCCCACATCGCCGAATTCACGCGCAGGCTGCACGCCTATGCTGCGCCGCTGCAAGCCGCACGCGCCGCGCAGGCGCAAGCGCAGGAGTAGACGATGGAGCACAGCATCCTCACCAACGCGCTCGTCTACCTGGCCGCCGCCGTGCTCGCCGTGCCGCTGTCGAAACGCCTGGGCATGGGCACCGTGCTCGGCTACCTGGCGGCGGGTATCCTGATCGGGCCCTATGGCCTCAAATTGATCGGCAACGTCGAGGACGCCCTGCACTTCGCCGAGTTCGGCGTGGTGCTGCTGCTGTTCCTGATCGGCCTCGAACTGGAACCGGAGCGCCTGTGGGCGCTGCGCCGGCCCATCTTCGGCTGGGGCGGCGCGCAGGTCGCGGCCGTCGCCCTGGCCCTGTTCGGCGCCGCGCTGCTGGCTGGCGTCGGCTGGAAGCTGGCGCTGATCGCCGGCCTGGGGCTGTCGCTGTCCTCGACCGCCATCGCGCTGGCGTCGCTGGAAGAACGCAACCTGATGCCGACCCCCGCCGGCCAGGCCGGCTTCGCGATCCTGCTGTTCCAGGACATCGCCGCGATCCCGATGATCGCCATCGTGCCCCTGCTCGGCATCCCCGACGACGCCGGCTCGAGCGGCAACTTCTGGCTGGCCACCCTGAAAGTGGTGGGCGTGCTGGCCGGGATCATCGTCGGCGGCCGCTACCTGGTGCGCCCGCTGCTGCAGATCATCGCCCGCACCGACACGCGCGAGATCTTCACCGCCTTCGCGCTGCTGCTGGTGATCGCCATCGGTTTGTTGATGCAGTGGATCGAGATGTCGATGGCGCTGGGCGCCTTCATGGCCGGCGTGCTGCTGGCCGACTCCGAATACCGCCATGCGCTGGAGACCGACCTCGAACCCTTCAAGGGCCTGCTGCTGGGGCTGTTCTTCATCGCGGTCGGCATGTCGGTTGATTTCGCGGTGTTCCTGACGCAGCCGTGGATGATCCTGGGCCTGGTGGCGGCCTTCCTGCTCATCAAGACCGCGGTGCTGTACGGGCTCTCGCGGATCTTCGGCATCGCGCGCGGCCAGCACCTGCAGTTCGCGCTGCTGCTGTCGCAGGGCGGCGAATTCGCCTTCGTGGTGTTCGGCGCGGCCGCCACGGCCAAGGTTTTCACCGACGATGTCGCCTCGATGCTGGTGGTCGTGGTCGCGCTGTCGATGGTGGTCACGCCGCTGGTGCTGATGGCCTGGGACCGCATCATGGCGCGCCGGGAGTGCAAGGGCAACCAGCCGGATGCCGACGCCATCGAACCGAACGAGGACCACGTGATCATCGCCGGCTTCGGCCGTTTCGGCCAGATCGTCGGCCGCTTCCTGAACGCGAACGATGTGAAGCTGACGGTGCTGGACCACGACCCCGACCAGATCGAAGTGCTGCGCCGCTTCGGCTTCAAGGTGTTTTATGGGGACGCGACCCGCGCCGACCTGTTGCGCGCCGCCGGCGCCGCCCGCGCCCGCGCGCTGGTGGTGGCGATCGACGATATCGAGGACAGCCTGGAACTGGTCGAGACCGCGCGCCGCGACTGGCCGGATCTGCAGATCTTCGCGCGCGCCCGCAACGTGACCCACTACTACCAGCTGATGGACCGCGGCGTCACGATGATCGAGCGCGAGACCTTCGAGTCATCGCTGCAGATGGGCCGCGCCGTGCTCACCGCCGGCCTCGGACACAACGCCTACCGCGTGCGCCAGGCCGCGCTGAAGTTTAGGAAGCACAATATCGCCAACGTGCACGCGGTCTACCCCTACTACAAGGACCGCGAGCAGTACGAGTCGATGGCCAAGCGGGCGCGCGAGGAGCTGGAGGAGATGATTGCGCGGGACCGGCGGACGCAGGAAGAAGAGACCAGACATGACTGGGATTGAGCGCATCGCCCCGCGCCGGCCTTAGCGCGGATAGACGAAGCCGGTGCGGATGTCCATCGGCAGCAGGCGTCCGCCTTCGCGCACCATCAGCCGCTTGGGCGCTTCGTCGCCGGCCAGCGTGCCCGGTTTGAGGGGCAGTCCCTCGCCCTTGCGCATCAGCGGGTCGCAGCCTTCGGCCACATTGGCGCAGCCCGTGGCCTTGATGAGGGCCTGCACGACGGGCACCTTCCAATGTTCGACACCGGCGGCATTGAACCGGCATACCAGGTAGCCCGCTTCGCCGCCGTAGCTGTGCACCAGCAGTCCGGACAAGCCGTCCTTGTCGCCATCGACCAGCAGGAACAGGGCTTCCGGATCCGCCGCGCGCATTGCATCGGCGCGCAGATCCACTGCGGCCTGGACGCGGCGCTTGATCATCGCGTGGTCGACCGGCTCATCCTCGCGCAGGGTCCAGACCCGGGCGGCGATCTGCGATTTGGCGTTGTAGGCCGCGCGGGCGAGGAACTGGCGCGACGACGACTGTACGATGGCCGTCGCGCCGGGCTTGTTGCGCGCCGAGGGCTTGCCTTCGACCTTGTCGATCGCGGAGAGATAAATCAGCGGGTCGCCGGCAAGGATGCTTTTTTCCTTGCCCTGTTTGATGGTAATGGTCAGCATGTGCGGCTTTCGTCTTCAGGGGCGCGATGATACAGCAAACGGCCGCCGCTCCAGCGCCTTGAGCGATCCCGGGGTGCGCGATAATATCTCGCGGGCGGTTCGACAAGGTCTCGAAAGGAAGCTCATGCATCGTTGGTCACGCTTTGTATTGAACGGAATGCTAGTCGCTGCGATGTTCGCGCTTGCCTTCCTGGCCATCTACAGCCTTCCGGCTGGCGGGCAGGTCGCGACACACTGGGGACCGGATAGCCGTCCCGACGCCTGGGTCGGAGGCTCGGCAATTCATCTGATAAACCCGATCGTCGCCCTGGTGGTCTGGTTTCTGGCTTCGAACGGCAAGCCGCCTGGAACCGCACAGGCGCGGGTTTCAAATGTCCTTCTCATTCAACTGGTAATTCAGCTATCGATTGCGCTCTATGCACGTGGCGCCTGGTCTTGAGCCGCTGCGAAGCTGTACGCGCGCTTCGTGGTTGACTGGCGGGCCTGCCCTATCATTTCTTTCAGGAAGCTTTATTCACCATTAATAAATAAAATCCTGTCTACAAACACTTAGTCCGGAGACGAGATGCCCTTTGACCTGCTTTCACGCCGTTCCACCCTCAAGACCCTGGCCGCCGCCGCGGCTCTGGCCCTGCTCGGCGTCCCCGCCCTCGCCGCTTCCTTCGAATCGACACGCATCACGGTCCGTACCGAGGGCGCCGGCCCGGACGTGGTCCTGATCCCGGGCCTGAATTCCTCGCCGCGCGTCTGGACCGAGATGCTCAAGGCGGTGCCGGGCTATCGCTACCACCTGGTGCAGGTGTCCGGATTCGCCGGCCAGCCCAAGGGCGGCAACGCCGAAGGCCCGGTTGCCGCGCCGGTGGCCGAGGAGATCGACCGCTACATCAAGGAGGCCGGCCTGAAGCAGCCGGCCGTGATCGGCCATTCGATGGGCGGGACCATCGGCATGATGCTGGCGGCGCGCCATCCGGCCGACCTGTCGCGGCTGATGGTGGTGGACATGGTGCCCTTCCTGGGCGTGTTCTTCGGCGGCCCAAGCGCGAATGCGGCGAATATCGTGCCGGTGGCCGACCGCATCGAAGCCGGCATGCGCGCGGCCACGCCGGAGGATCGCAGCAAGCGTGCGGTCGACACCATCAACAGCATGGTCAACACCGAATCCATGCGCGCCGGCGCGATCGAAGATTCGCAGCGCAGCGACGCCGACGTGGGCACGCGGGCTTACCGTGAACTGATCGTCACCGACCTGGGGCCGGAACTGCCGAAGATTTCGGTGCCTGTAACGGTGCTGTACATCCAGCCGAAGTATGTGCCGGTTCCGGTCGAGCATTTCGATGCGGGGTACAAGGCGGCGTTTGCGCCGGTGCAGAAGCTGACGCTGAAGCGGGTGAACGACAGTGCGCACTTCATCATGTGGGATCAGCCGGTGCGGTTTCAGGCGGAGGTGAAGGAATTTTTGGGTAAGCGCTAACGCAAAAACCGTCGTCCCCGCGCAGGCGGGAGAGTGCCCCCGGCACTCTCCCCCCAAGTTCTGCGTGCTTTAACTCTGCCCTGACAAACTTGGGTTCCCGCCTGCGCGGGAACGACGGCTCACCCGTTAACGCCTAAATTTTCGGCGCAGGCTGCTCCGTCCAGGTCGGCCCCCGCGTCACCGGCTTCCCGTCCACCCAATCCACCCGGTCGATACACATCCTGCGCGCGGTCCTGGCCGGATCCCAGGCGTGATACACGATCCAGGTCTCGCTCCCGTCCGGCGACACCGTGAACGAATTATGCCCCGGCCCCAGCAGCTCCCCGGAAGCCGGGGTGCGCATCAGCAGCGCCTCGTGCCCGCCCTCGGGCCGCCGGTACGGCCCCTCGGCGTGCTTGGCCACCACGTAGCTGACGCCATAGTTCTCCTTCTCCCAGGCGCCGCCGCTGTAGAAGCACCAGTAATGCCCGTCGTGGTACAGCAGCGCCGCGCCCTCGACCGTGTGCCAGTCGTAGACGCTGCCGTACATCGGCCGGTCCTTGCGGAACACGTGCCAGTCCTGGTGCGGGCGCACCACCACGCGCGGCTGCCCGGCCAGGGTCGTCATGTCGAGCAGGCGATCGACCACGATGCCGGTGCCGATGCGCTCGTCGTGCGCGGGTTCGAGGAAGTCGACGCAGTAGAACAGCCACCACTGCCCTTCGTCGTCGCGGAAGGGATGGGCGTCGATCGAGAATGGCTGGCCGGGCACGAGGATCTTGCCGGCGTCGACGAAGGGACCCGCCGGGTGCTCGGCCACCGCCACCCGCAGCTTCTGGTCGGTGCCCTCGGGCGCGTTCCCGGACGAGTAATACATGTAGAAGCGGCCGTCGTGGCTGGCGACTTCCGGCGCCCAGAAGTGGTAACCCTGCGCCGCTCCCATCCCGGCGGCCGGCGCCAGCGCGTGGCCGAGCGCCTGCCAGTCGACCAGGTCGGTGGAGCGCAGCACCGGGATCTGCCGGCCGTCGGCGCCGCCCGGCGCGGTGCCGTAGGCGTAGTAGACCCCTTCATGCCGCAACACGAACGGGTCGGCGAAGACCTCCGGATACACCGGGTTGCGGTAGGTGCTCATAGCGAGAAGCGCAGCCCCAGCCCATAGGTGGTCGGGTTGTAGCGGATGTCGCGCGGGCGGATCGGGTCGTTCAGGTAGCTCTCGAACTTCTCCTTGGTGATGTTGATCGCGTCGAACTGCAGCGAGATGCTGGGTGTGATCGCATACGACAGGCTCAGGTCGACGAAGGTGGCGGCCTTGACGTGGCGGTCCTGGCCGAAGCGCGGCTCGGCGATCTGCTCGACGTAGTCGCCGCGATGGGTGGCCGACAAGCGCCCGGTGATGCCCATACCCTCGTACAGCAGCGCGAAGTTGTAGTTCTTCTTCGCCACGCCGATCAATGGCGTGGTCGTGAACTGGTTCCCCGTCGACGAGACCAGGGTCTGGTTCTCGCCCGAGATCCAGGTGTAGTTGGCTTGCGCGCCGAAGTTGCTCCAGATGCCAGGCAGGAAGTCGAAGAATTTCTGGATGCCCAGTTCGGCGCCTTTCAGCTTGCCCGAACCGGAGTTCTGCGGCCGCGTCACGCGGTAATTCAGGCCGCCGATAGTCTCGTTCGACTCCATGTTCTGCAAATAGCCGTCGATATCGCGGTGGAACAGCGCGATCTGCGCGTAGCCGTTCTTCGGGAAGTAGTACTCCAGCGTCGCGTCGAAGTTCTTCGAGCGGGTCGGGCTGAGGTTCGGGTTGCCCGCCGATCCGGTACCGGGCGCATTGACGGTCGGTGGAATCAGCGACAGCGCCGGATTCAGCGAAGCGAAGTCCGGATAAGTCAGGGTCTTGCCGTAGGAGAGGTGCGACTGCAGGTCCGGCAGCCACGCAATGACCGCCGTGGCGCTCGGCAGGAAGTTGTTGTCGCGCGAGGACACGTCGATCGGGCTGATCACGTCGCCGATGCGGCTGTTACCGAGCAGGCTGCGGCTGATGCGCATATACCGCCCGCCGACCGTGCCGCTGACGCTGATCTCGTTGAACTTCGTCTCCCAGCGGCCCTGCAGGTAGACGGTCGTGTTGTTCTCGTTCTGGCTGAAGGCGCGGGTCGGGTCTTCGTCCACGCGGCCCGGCGCTGCGCCATAGAAGGCGCGCACGGTGTCCGCCTGGTCGATCAGGAAATCGTGCGAGGGCGTCATCCAGGGGCCGCCGAGGCGGTCCAGGCCCGGCACCAGCGTCTCGAAGGACGGACCGAAGGCGCCGGTTGGCGAAGCGCGGGTGCCGCTGATGTCGCTGTGGCCTTCCGCGCCCTTGAAGCCGGCGCGGCGCTGCGACAGGCGGATGCCGCTGTCGATACTGCGGAAAAAGCCCTCGTCCCCCAGCCGGTAGCTGCCGTCGAGGCGCCACTGGGTCTGCTCGCCGGTCGAGATGCCCCAGTTCTGCACCATCCCGCGCAGCACGAACTGGTTGGGGTCGCGCAGCGCGGCGCTGCTGCCCGGCGTGGTGACGGTGTTGTAGCCGCCATGGCCGTCGCGGCCGTAGGTGTAGACGTCGATGCTGGCGCCGGGGATCTGCTGGTCGACGATCACGGTGTCGTTGACGAAGGTCGACTTGGTCCACGCGAAGTTGGACGATGCCTTCCACGGCCCGTTCTTGTAGTTGACCGCCAGGTTCATGTAGTGCGTGGTCGTGTGCTCCTTCTGGCCCCAGGTCGAGGTGGCGGTGTAGGGGTCCCAGTCGTAGGGACCGCCGAACTGCGCCGCGCCGGCGTAGGCCGACTGGATCGGGCAGATCGAACCGTTGGGGGTATTGCAGTAGTCGCCCTGCGGCGCCAGCACCACGTTGCTCAGGCGCGGGGTCCAGGTGACGATGCCGAGGATGTAGTCGACCGCGTTGCGCGCGCGGTAGCCGGTGCCGAGGTACTGGGCCGTGACGTCCATCTGCGGGCTGATCTTCCATTGCAGGGCGCCGTGGATGCTGCCGCGGTCGCGCTTGCCCTGGTTGTAGATGCCGCCGACGTTGGGCAGCTCGCCCAGGCGGTCGCCGGCCTTGAGCGGCGCGATCGGCTGGTCGTCGTTGAGGCGCACCGCGGTGCCGTCCGGGCTGACCGAGAAGATGCGGTCCGGGCGGTCGACCCACTGCACCGGATAGCCCCAGTTCTCGCGGTTGAACTGGACGTCGACCAGGGCGCCGATCTCGCCGTAGCTGGTGTTCCAGCGCTTGCTGACGGCGAAGCCGCCGGCCGGGTTGTTCTTGTCGCTGGTGGCGCTGGAACCGTTGATCTTCTGGCGCCGGTCTTCGAGGAAGCCGGTGGCGTTAAAACCCTTCACGTCGAAGGGCGCGCGCAGCCGTACGTTTACGGCGCCGGCGATGCCGCCTTCGAGCTGGTTCGCGGTGGCGCTCTTGTAGACATCCAGGCCGCCGATCGACTGCACCGGCAGGTCCTGGTAGGACAGGCGCCGGCCATTGCCGGTGAAGATCTGGTTGCCGTCGATGGTCGTGACCACGTCCGGCAGGCCGCGGATGATGACGGTGCTGGTCTCGCCGCGGTCGCGGCCCACCTGCACGCCGGCGATGCGCTGCAGGGCGTCGCCGGTGGCGCGGTCGGGGAACTTGCCGATGTCCTCGGCGTTGATGGAGTCGACCACCTGGTCGGCATTGCGCTTGATCGCCTCGGCGCTGCGGATGCTGCTGCGCAGGCCCGTCACCCGTACCTGCTGGACCTCCTGCTGCGTCTGCGCGGGCTGGGCCGGCGCCGCATCGGCCTGCGGCGCGTCGTTCGCGGGGGCGCCGGCGTCGCTCGTCTGGGCCAGGGCGACGTGGGCGATCAGGGCAAGAACGGCCGCGCACACCGGGCGAAGCTGCAAGGTGGTCATGAGCAAGTCTCCTGAAAAAATATTAGTAATAATTTTTATCAGGAAGCTAACGCAAAAGACTTCGGCGGAGCGCGCGCTTGGGCCAGATTCGTATCGGTTTTACAACGCCGGCGGCGCCACCGAATCGCGGCTCACTAGCGGGCATTCGCTCTCGAAAACCATGTTTTCGACGCGTCCGCCGCGCGCCTGGGCGATCAAATTTTCCGCGGCCCATCGGCCCATTTCGTAGTTTGGCAACAACACCGTCGTCAAAGGCGGATGGGTATAGCGCGCCAGGTCCTGGTCGTCGTAACCGACCACGGACAGCGCGCGCGGCACCGCCAGCTTGCGTTCGCGCGCCGCGTCCAGCGCGCCCAGGGCCATCAGGTCGTTGGCGCAGAACAGCGCGCTGGGACGGTCCGGCGCGTCCAGCAGCGACAGCGCATGCGCATAACCGCTGTCGACCTGCCAGTCGCCTTCGCGCACCAGCAGCGGGTCGAAGGCGATGCCCGCCTCCGCCAGCGCCAGCCGGTAGCCCTGCAGGCGGTCGCCGGCGGCCTCGATCCAGCCTTCGCCATTGATGAAGCCGATGCGGCGATGGCCGTTCGCCACCAGGTGCATGGTGGCCGTGTAGCCGCCCTGCCGCTCCGCCGGCACCACCGCCGGGTGGGCGGGTTCGCGCTCATGGCAGTTCAGGAGCACCGTCGGCACGCCCTCCAGCGCCGGCGGCAGACTCACCGCGCGCGTGAAGATGGTGGCGTAGATCACGCCCAGCAGCGCCGGATGGTCGAGCATGCGCGCCAGCACCGCCTGCTCCTGTTCGGGGTCGCCGCGGGTGGCGAAGGCGGCGACCAGGCAATCCTGGTCCCAGGCGCCGTCCTTGGCGCCGTCCATGGTCTGCATCGCGTGCGGGCTGGTGGTCAGCTCGTCGGTCAGGTAGACGATCAAATTACGCGCGGCGCCAGGCCGGTTATCGATGCGGCCGTGGTGGCGTTCGAGCGGGTAGCCAAGTTCGCGGGCGATACGCAGCACCGTCTCGCGGGTCGCGCGCGAGACCTTGGCCCCGCTCAGGTGATTGATCACCAGCGAGACCGTCGACTGCGACACCCCGGCCAGCTTGGCGATGTCGGTCATGGTCGGACGGCGGCCGCGCGCCGGCCTGTTCATCGCTCGCCCTCCTTACGCCGCGGGCGCCGGCGTCCGGCCGCTGCGTTCGCGCGCCGGCATGGCCGCACCGTCGGCGCCGAACAGATAAGCCTGGCCCGGCTCGAAGGCCAGCAGCACCGGCGAACCGACTGCCGGCGCAGGCTGGCCGCCGCCGCATTTGACGGCCACCATTTCCGGCGCACCCTCGACCTGCACGTAAGCCAGAATGACGTCGCCCAGGTACTCGACCAGGCCGACCGTGCCCGGAATGCCGCCCGATGCCCCCGCCCCTGCACGCTGCATGCGCAGATGCTCGGGCCGCACGCCCAGGATCAGCCTCGCGCCCACCGCCGCGTTGTCGGCATCGGCCGCGACCTCCACCTGCGCCCCGCCCGCCAGGCGCACGGTGGCGATGTGGCCCTGCTCGCCCACCAGGCTGGCCTCCAGGAAGTTCATGCGCGGCGAACCGAGGAAGCCGGCCACGAACAGGTTCGCGGGCTTTTCATACAGTTCGAACGGCGTGCCCACCTGCTCGATGCGGCCGGCGTTGAAGACCACGATCTTCTGGCCCAGGGTCATGGCCTCGACCTGGTCGTGGGTCACGTAGATCATGGTGGTGGCCAGTTCGCGGTGCAGCCGGGCCAGCTCGACCCGGGTCTGGGCGCGCAGCGCCGCGTCGAGGTTGGACAGCGGCTCGTCGAACAGGAAGACCTCGGGTTTGCGCACGATGGCGCGGCCGATCGCCACCCGCTGGCGCTGGCCGCCCGACAGGGCTTTCGGCTTGCGCTCCAGCAGATGGCCGATCTGCAGGATCTCGGCGGCGCGCTGCACGCGGTCCGCGATCTCGTCCTTCGGCAGCCTGGCCAGCTTGAGCGCGAAGCCCATGTTCTCGGCCACCGTCATGTGCGGGTACAGCGCATAGCTCTGGAAGACCATGGCGATGCCGCGGCGCGACGGATCGACGCCGAGGCTGGGCACGCCGCCAATTTCCAACTCACCCGCGCTCACGTCTTCCAGGCCCGCGATGATGCGCAGCAGGGTCGACTTGCCGCAGCCGGAAGGCCCGACGAAGACCACGAACTGGCCGTCCGCGATATCCAGGTCGATGCCCTTGATGACGGGATTGTCGCCGTAGTCCTTCCTGATGCCGCGCAGCCTGACAGATGCCATATCGAGAGTCTCCTTGTTCTTATCCTTTTAGTCCGCTCGCCGCCAGGAAGCCCTGCGTCACGCGGCGCTGGAAGGCCACGTAGGCCAGCGCCACCGGCATCGCGCCCAGCAGCGCGGCCGCCATCAGCTGGGCGTAGCGCACCCCGAAGGCGTCGTAGGTCTGGGTCAGCCCCAGCGGAATGGTCATCATATCGTTCGAGGTCACGATAATGAAGGGCCAGAGGAAGTTGTTCCAGGCCGCGATGAAGGTCACGATCGCCATCGCCCACACGATGTTCCCCGAGATCGGCAGGTAGACGCTCCACAGCACGCGCAGCGGACCGGCGCCATCCATCGTCGCGGCTTCACGGAAGTCGGCCGGGATCTCGTCGAAGAACTGCTTGAACACGTAGATGACCACCGGCGCCACCACCTGCGGCAGCACGATGCCGGCATAGCTGTTGATCAGGCCGAGCTGGTTCATGGTGCGGAACAGCGGCACCAGCAACGCTTCAAAAGGTAACAAGAAGGCCAGCATGGCGATGCCGAACAGGAGCGAGCGGCCGCGGAAGCGCAGCTGCGAGAAGGCATAGGCCGCCATCAGGCTGATCGCCATCGTCACCACCGTCACCAGCAGCGCCACCAGGAAGCTGTTGAAGAGCCAGCGCAGCACATTGCCGGCGGCGAGGGTCCTGGCGAAGGCGTCCAGGGTCCAGGTCTGCGGCAGCCAGTGGAAGTCGCTCGACACGGTTTCCAGTTCCGGCCGCAGCGCCGTCGACAAGGCCCACAGCAATGGTGTGGCCCACAGCGCGGCCAGCACCACGGCGGCGACCACGCCGACAATGGACCAGCCTATATTTGAACGCGCATTTATCCTTATAGTCATATGTCCCTCCTCGCCAGCCAGCGCACGACCCCCGCCTGCAGCGCCGACAGCAGGATCACGATGGTCACGAATGCCATCGCGATCGCCGCCGCGTAGCCGGCGTCGCTCTGGGTGAATGCGGTTTCGTACATGTAGTGCAGCGTGACCCGCGTGGTGTTGAAGGGCCCGCCGGAGGTCAGGATATAGGTCTGGCCGAACACCTTCAGCGAGGCGATGATCTGCAGGATCAGGGCGGTGGTCGCGACCGGGCGCAGGGCCGGCCAGGTAATCGAGTGGAACAGCGTGAATCCGCGCGCGCCGTCCAGTGCCGCGGCCTCGTACAAATCGGCCGGGATGTTGCGCAGGCCGGCCAGGAACAGCAGCATGTTGAAACCGACCGTCCACCAGACGGTGCCGATGGCGACCGCCGGCAGCGCCAAGTAGGGGTCCGCCAGCCAGGGCCGCTGGCCGCCGAGGATGTGGTTGATCACGCCGCTCGAGGGCTGCAGCATCCAGTCCGCAATCAGGGTCATCACCGAGATCGGCAGCACGAAGGGCAGGAAGAACACGCCCTGCAGCCAGGCCTGGGCCTTGACGAAGCGGTTCACCAGCAGCGCCATCACCAGGCCCAGCGCGGTGAGGGGGATCACGGTCAGCAGCGCGAAATAAAAGGTGTTCAGCACCGAGTCCCAGAACGCGGGGTCGTTCAGCAGCGTGTGGTAGTTGGCCAGGCCGACGAAGGCATTGGTGCGGGTCAGGCTGCTCTCGGTAAGGCTCATCCAGAAGGTGACGCCGGCCGGGACCAGGAAGAACAGCAGGAACACGATCAGGAAAGGCGCCAGCAGCGTCAATGCCGGCAAGCCTTCGCGGCGGGCGCTCCTCAAGGCCAGGTCGTTCGGCTTCATCCGGCGTTCATCCTTGGCTCCTCATTAATAACGTGGCGGCTGCTTGCGGACCAGGCGCGCGCCTTCCGTCTCGAAGCGATGGATCGCCTGCGCTGGCGTCATGTAGCCGTACAGCGCGGCCGGCAGGAACTTCGAGGCGATCGCTTCCAGCGGTCCGGCGGCGCCCATGTACCAGCCGTCCGGATCGTAGACCACGCTGTGCGCGGCTTCGGCGTACTGGGCATTCGGCTGCAGCGCCAGCGCTTCCGGCGATTCCGCCACCGCGCGGTAGGCCGGGATATGGCCGCCCTCGGCCCAGCCCATCGAGTGCTTGCCGACCCAGGCGACAAACGCCAGGATGGCCTTGACCTTGGCCGGGGACGGCGGATCGCCGGCGTTCGCTGGCATGGCGAAGGCGTGCGAATCGGCCCAGGCGCTGGCGTTCGCATACATCTTCGGCAGCGGGACGATGCCGTATTCGAAGCCCAGGGTGCCGGCCTTCGAGGCGCGCACCAGCTCCGGCACTTCCCACACCCCGTTCAGCATGAACGCGGCGCCGCCGCCCATGAACTGGCTGGTGGAGGCCGGGTAATCGAGGCCCGCCTGGGCATAGCCCTTGCGGAACCAGTCGCTGATGCGCGTCAGGGTCGCGGCGCCGGCCGCGCCGTAGCTGTACTGGCCCTTGCGGACGATGGCCACGTTCTGCTGGGCCAGCATGGACAGCCACAGGCGCCAGATCGCGAAGGAGTTCTGGCTGCTTTCCATGGTCAGGCCGCGGCGATGGCTGGCTTCGGTGGCGATGCGGAAGGCGTCGGTCAGCGCATCGACGCCTTCGATCGGCTTCAGCTTGCCGTCGGCGTCCAGCAGATTGGTCTGCTTGAGAAGGGTCTTGTTGTAATAGAGGACCAGCGGGTGCATGTCCAGCGGGACCGCCCAGGTCCGGCCCTGCCAGCGCGACTTCTCCCACTGGCGCGGCAGGTAGTCGCTGCCCTTCAGGCCGACCGCCGCCAGTTCGGCGTCCGCGATCGGGCGCAGCACGCCGCCGCCGGCCAGGTTGACCAGGCGCGACAGGTGCACGGTGGCCAGGTCCGGCCCGGCGCCGACCACGGACGAAGTGATCAGCTTCGTATAAAACGGCTCGCCCCATTTCAGGGTCGTGCTCACCACGCGCACCTCGCGCTGGCTGGCGTTGAAGTCCTCGACCAGGGCCCGCATGCGGGCGCCGTCGCCGCCGCTGAGCAGCGTCCACATCCTGACCTCAACCTGCGCCCACGCCGGCGCCGGCCCGGCGGCCAGCGTTACCAGCAGCGCGACGGCGGCGGCGAGGGTCCATCCTCGTCTCGCCACGTCGTATTCTCCATTTTCTTTATGATGTGCTGCCGGAGCGCTGCCGCCTTAGCTCAGGTATCCGGGTCAGGCCGCCTTGCGCCGCGCCCGCGCTCCCGCGCCGCCACGGCTCCGGCGCTCGAATCGGCCGGGACCGCTGGGCGGACTGGCCGGCGGATCGTCCGGACCCGGATCGTTCGGTCCCGCCACCGCACCGTCGACGACGCCCTGGCGCTCGCCCGGATAGGCTAACACTTCCGCAATTTCTCCGACGCGCGTCCATTCTATAGGGAAATCCGGCCCGCGCCGCGCCAGCCAGCGCCTGGCGTGGCCGAGCGGGTCGAGGTGCCAGTCCTGCAGATGGGCGTCGGGGCCGCGGGTGGCCCTGGCCAGCGCCTCCACCGGCGCCTTCGGCACCCGGTCCTCGGTCAGCAAGCCGTTCTTTTCGAGGAAGGTGTCGGTCAGCTGGGTATAGCAGAAGCCGGATAGCGGGCGGCAGGCATGGACCGCAGCCATCAGCCCCTGGTAGCGCGCCAGCAGCTCCTTGCCGTCCTTCGCCTTCGAATAGCCCCAGCCCGGCTCCTCGCTGGTCTTCATGAGGGCGACGCCGCCGAACTCGGACAGGAACAGCGGCTTGCCGACGCCGGTGAAACCGTCGATGAGCAGGCGCCGCCGGTCCGGCTGCACGTGCTGCAGGGTGTAGGCGACGGCGTCGCGGGTGCCGTAGCGTTCGACCAGCACCTTCGGGTCCTGTTCGTAGTCGTGCACGCAGACCAGGTCGCCGCATGGCATCTCCCAGCCGTCGTTGCCGACCACCGGGCGCGTGCCGTCCAGCGCGCGCGTCATGTGGTACAGGGCGCGCACGAAGTCGACCTGGCGGCGGTCGTTCATCAGTTCCGGCACGCCCCAGGATTCGTTGGTCGGCACCCAGGCCACGATGCAGGGGTGCGAGATGTCGCGCTCGACCAGCTCCTTCCACTCTTCCATCACGCCATGCACGGTGGCGCTCGAGAAGCCGTAGGCCGAGGGCATCTCGCCCCACACGCACAGGCCCAGCACGTCGCACCAGTAGAGCCAGCGCGGGTCTTCGGACTTCTGGTGCTTGCGCACGCCGTTGAAGCCGAGCCGCTTGATCAGCAGGACGTCGTGGCGCAGCTGGTCGCTCGAGGCCACCATCAGGCTGTCCGGCCAGTAGCCCTGGTCGAGCACCATGCGCAGATAATACGGGCGGCTGTTGAGCACGAAGCGGTCGCCCTCGACGCTCACCGTGCGCAGCGCGGTGTAGCTCTGCACGCTGTCGATCAGGTTGCCGTCGCTGGTCCTGATCTCGATCTCGGCCTCGATCAGCTGCGGGCTCTCCGGGCTCCACATCCACAGCGCCCGCGCATCGTCGATGCCGGGATCGGGCAGCTGGAAGATGCGCGACAGGCGCGGCCCGGTCAGCAGGCAGCGGTCCGCCACCAGCAGCTTGTCGCCGAGCTTCAGGGTGACGTTCGCCATCCCGCCTTCCGGCACGTGGGCAAGGTCGGCGTCGAGCCGGATCTGCCAGGACGCGACGTCGGCGGTCCAGCGCAGCTGGCTCACGTGGGCGCGCGGCACCTTCTCGATCCACACCGTGCGCCAGATGCCGCTGGAACGCGGATACCAGATCTTGTGCGGCTCCGGCTCCCAGTCCATCTTGCCGCGCGCCTTGTGCATGTCCTGCGGGTCGTCCTCGGCCTGCACCACGACCTCGAGCAGCGAACCGTCGAGGTGGCGGCTGACGTCGATCGAGAACGGGCTGTGGCCGCCGCGGTGCTCGACCGCGAAGCGGCCGTTGACCCACACGCGGGCGCGGTAGTTGACGGCGCCGAAATGCAGCATCAGGCGTTCGTCGCGCGAGGGCGCCATCGACGGGTCGAGCTGGATCTGGCGCTTGTACCAGACCCGGCGCCGGTAGCCGCGGTCATGCACGCCGCTGGCGCGCGCCTCGGGCGGATACGGGACCACGATGGTGCGGTCCCAGTCGACTTCCGATGGGTCGGCGCACACGGCGAGGTCGTCGAGCATGGCCTGCCATGGGCCATCCAGGCTGCGCCAGGCGGCGCGGCGCAATTGGGGGCGGGGATATTCCACGATCAGCTCCTGCTATTCTTATGCACCTATTTAATGACCCGCCGCAGCCGAAAGCAAGCGCTTTCGCCTGCCGTTACAACTGGTTTCACGCCCTGTATTTTTATGGCGACAGCGCACTGACGGCGACCCGCACGAAGGTGGCGCGCCGGCCGGCGCCGCCCATCGCGACCAGCCCCAGACGGGCGTCCCGGCCGAGGCGGTGCGTCCACGTTCCACCGCCGACCCAGTTGCGCCCATCCTGGCTGGAATACCCTGTATAACGTTCGAGGCCACCCTCCCGGTGGACATCGAGGCGCAGCCAGGTGGTGGCGCCGGGCGTGCCGGCCAGGGTGTTCCCGTAGCGCGGGTAATACCGCTCGGCGGGCGCCATCTCCTTCGCGAACTCGACCTGCCGCAGGCCTTCGCGCGCCATCTCGACCAGCTTGACGTAGTTGTCGTCGTCGCGCATCACCACCAGGCCGGCCTGCACCGCGGTGGTGCAGCAGTCGTCCGGCGCGGCCAGCCTGATTTCGGCCTCGATACGGACATCGCCCTGCGGCAGCGCGGCCTGCAGCACGCTGGCCGTGTTGCGGTCGACGTAGAGGTCGGCGTCCTGGGTGGCCAGCACCAGCCCCTCGCGGCCGAGCGACCATTCCTTGTCCGCGCGCGGCCGCAGCCAGGACCAGCGCGGGTTCAGTTCGCGGCCGCGGAAGTCCTCGCGCCACAGCGGCTTCAAGCGCGCGGCCGCCTGCACCGCCAGCGGCTGCGGATCGGCGCGCACGCCCTCGGTCACGATGGGCGCGGCCATCGCCCGGTCGCTCGGCGCCAGCCCGCCGCCCGCCACCGGCCAGCCGTCGACCCAGTCGATCCGGTCCAGCAGCGCCAGGCGCCGGGTCAGCTTGTCCTTCGCGCTGAAGAAGGACTCGGCCTGGTCGATGCCGTGGTAGATCGTCCACCACTGGCCGGCGGCGTCCGTGAACACGGTGTTGTGGCCGACGCCGATCCAGCGGTTGCCGTTCTGGAGCAGCAGCGGCGTGCCGCCCGCGCGGCCCTTCGCCATGTCGTTGCCGTAGCGGTCGAGGAAGGGCCCTTCCGGCCTGCGGGCGCGGCCCGTGTAGACCGCGTAGCCGGTCAGCGGGCCGTTGCAGCAGTCGGTGGCGGACGCGAACAGATACCACCAGCCGTCGCGGAACTTGACTTCCGCCCCCTCGTAGCGGCCGGGCGCGCCGACCGCGGTCGCCTCGCCTTCGGCGCGCAGGCCGTCATCGCTCAGCCGCGTCACGAAGATGCCGCCGCCGTAGCTGCCGTAGTAGAGGTATTTGCGCCCATCGGCCTCGATCACCTTGGGATCGAAGGTCCAGTGGAAGTTGCAGCCAGGCCTGGCGCGGCGCGGCATGACCACCGGCGTGGTGCTGGCGCGCCAGGGGCCGGTGGGCGAATCGGCCGTGGCGACGCCGATCGCGCTGTCGTTGCCGCAGCCCTTCTCGGGGCTGTGCTCGTCGACCACGTCGGTGACCGTGAAATAAAGGTAGTAGCGCCCGTTCAGGTATTCCGGCTCCGGCGCCCACAGGCCGGACGTCGGCGCCGCCAGGCCGGCCGGGCGATCGGAGAAGGCGTCGCTGACGAAGTCCCAGTGCACCAGGTCGGTGGAGCGGTAGATCGGGATCATGCGGAAATGCCAGCCGCCGTCCTTGCCGTTCGGGTCGCGCTCGCGCTTGCTGACCGGGTCGCTGGTGCAGTACATGTACCAGGTGGGCGCGCCGTTCTTTCCACCGGTGCGCGGGTCGCGCAGGACTGCCGGGTCGGCGCAGTTCTGGGCTGGTTCGCCACTGGCGAGGCGTACGGTCAGGGGGTTGTGGTAGGCGCGGGTGGAGGGGGCTGGACCGGCTGCGCCGGCGAATAGGGGCAGCGTCAGCAGGACCGCGGCCAGGGAGCGGAACGGGGGCATCGGTGTCTCCTCGGATTTTTGCGGAAGAGGATACCGTAGGGTCTGCGGGGGTGTTGCACGGTTGAAAACCGCCACTGCGGCGCCGGCCCGCACCCTCCGAATCGTCGTTCCCGCGAAGGCGGGAACCCAAGCCTCGGGTGAACAGTGAGGCTTGGGCAACACCACGAACTCGGATTCCCGCCTCCGCGGGAATGAGGTTTGCGGACAGCGGGCCACACGCACCGAACTTAATGCCCGGCCGTCTTCGAAAACAGATTCATCACCAGCACCCCGGCCAGAATCAGCGCCATCCCCGCCAGCGCCCCGGCATCCAGCTTCTGCCCATACAGCAGCCAGCCGGCCAGCGTGATCAGCACGATCCCCACCCCCGACCACACCGCATAGGTCACACCCAGCGGTATTGAACGCAGGGTGAGCGCCAGCATATAGAAAGCGATGCCGTAACCCAGCACCACCAGCACCGAGGGAAGCAGCCGCGTAAATCCGGCGCTGGCTTTCAGCGCCGTGGTCGCCACGGTTTCGGCGAGGATCGCGATCGCCAGGCACACCCAATTATTCATTTGTCGTCCTGTTCATGATTGAGTCGGCGATTATCGACGAGCCGCGCCCAAATCGCCACTCTGGTATCATGACGGCCTTTCCCAAGCCCTCTTGACGCCGATGCAGACCAGGACATTCCGCCGTTTCCTCGCGCTTGCCGCCTGCCTGCTGGCGGGCCTGGCCGGCGCGGCCTCGGCGGCCGAGGCGGTGCTGAAGCCGTGGCCGGCGAAGCAGGCGACGCCGCCGCTGCGCCTGTCCGGCCTGGACGGCAAGACCTGGGACCTGGACCAGCTGCGCGGCAAGGTCGTGGTGGTGAACTTCTGGGCCAGTTGGTGCGGCCCATGCGTGGATGAGCTGCCGGTGCTGAACGCGCTGGCGCGCCAGGATACGGGCAAGGTGGCCGTGGTCGGCGTGAACTACAAGGAGCCGCTCGACAGCATCGAGCGCTTTGCGAAAGAACACCCCTTCGCCTACCCGCTGCTGCGCGACCGGAATGGCGAGATGTTCAAGCAGTGGACCGCCGGCGTGATGCCGACCACGATCCTGGTCGACCGCCAGGGCCGCGCGCGCTGGCGCAGCGTGGGCGAGATCGGGGCCGGCGACACGCGCCTGAAAGCGGCAATCGATGCGCTCGCAGCGGAATAACGAATAACGAATAACGAATAACGAATAACCATCAATCCAGACTGGAAGACTCGACCATGGAAAACAAGAAACCGATGCACCGCCGCGCCGTCCTGAAAGCCGCCACCGGCGCCCTGCTGGCCGGCGCTTTGCCGCGCACCCTGCTGGCCCAGAACCAGGCGGCAGAAGCGGAGCGCCACTTCGATCCGCGCCCCGGCGACTGGAAGAGCTTCGAAGTCGTCACCCGCGTGAAGCTGCAGCGCGCCGCCGGCCCGTCGACGGTCTGGATTCCCCTGCCCTCGGTCGACACCGACTGGCAGCGCACGCTGTCGAACAACTGGTCCGGCAACGCCAAGAGCATGAAGGTCGGCAGCGATCCGCACTACGGGGCCCGCTTCCTGGTGGCCGAGTTCGACGGCAGCGCCCCGCCGGTGCTGGAAGTGGTGTCGCGCATCCAGACCCGCGACCGCGCCGAGAACTGGAAGAAGCCCAGCCCTGGCGCCGAGTCGAGCGACGACCTGCGCCTGTGGCTGCAGCCGACCGACCTGATGCCGCTGGACGGCATCGTCAGGAAGACCGCCCTGCAGATCACCTCGGGCGCGAAAACCGATGAAGACAAGGTCCAGCGCATCTACGACTGGATCGTGCTGAACACCTTCCGCGAGCCGAAAGTGAAAGGCTGCGGCACCGGCGACATCAAGACCATGCTGGAGACCGGCAATTTCGGCGGCAAGTGCGCCGACCTGAACGGCCTGTTCGTGGGCCTGTGCCGGGCAAGCGGCGTGCCGGCGCGCGACGTCTACGGCATCCGCATCGCCCCGAGCGCCTTCGGCTACAAGGAGCTGGGCGGCAAGCCGGCATCCCTGCAGGGCGCCCAGCACTGCCGCGCCGAGGTCTACCTGAAGCGCCACGGCTGGGTCGCGATGGACCCGGCCGACGTCGCCAAGGTGATGCGCCAGGAAACCCCGAACTGGATCAAGGATCCGGACCACCCGCTGGTCGCGCCGGTCAAGCAGGCGCTGTTCGGCGGCTGGGAAGGCAACTGGATGGGCTACAACTTCGCCCACGACGTGCGCCTGCCGGGCTTCGACGCCGGCAAGGTCGGCTTCCTGATGTACCCGCAGGCGGAAAGCCGCGGCGAAGCCTACGACGCGCTGGCGCCGGACAGCTTCGCCTACACCATCACTTCGCGCGCCATCTGAGGTACATGCGGCCATGGCAGCACCATCCGAACGCAGCGCCGGCAAGCTGATCGCCGTCGCCACCCTGGCGGCGATCCTGGCCTCGGCCTGCTGCGTGCTGCCACTGGTGCTGGTCCTGGTCGGCATCACCGGCGCCTGGATGGTGCACCTGACGGCGCTGAAGCCGCTGACGCCCTGGGCGATCGCCCTCACCCTGGGCGCACTGGGTTGGGCCGGCTGGCTGCTGTTCCGCCCCGCGGCCGCCTGCAGCGTCGACGACCCGGCCTGCGCCACCACGCGGCCGGCGATGCGCAAGCTGTTCCTCGGCTGCGCCGTGTTCATCGCCCTGCTGCTGGGCTTTCCGCTGATCGCTCCCCTGTTCTACTGAGGTCCTTCCATGAAAACCCTGCAAACCCTGTCCCTGATCGCCCTGCTGTCCGCCGCGCCCTTCGCATCGGCGAAACAGCAGACCGTCAAGCTCAACGTACCGACCATGGATTGCGCCACCTGCCCGATCACGATCAAGGCATCCCTGGTCAAGGTGCCGGGCGTGTCCAAGGTGCAAGTCAGCTATGAAAAGCGCGAAGCCGTGATCGTCTACGACGACGCCCAGGCGAGCGTGGCCGATCTCAAAAAGGCGACCGAAGATGTCGGCTATCCCTCGATGCTGAAGACCACCCGGTAGGGTGGGCACTCCGTGCCCACGCTTACGTTCGACCGCCGGTGTCGCGTGGGCACAGGGTGCCCACCCTACCGCAGGCGGTAAAGCTACCCGCAGGAAAGAACTGTTCTCG
Source organism: Massilia aerilata (assembly GCF_042656905.1). Taxonomy (NCBI): domain Bacteria; kingdom Pseudomonadati; phylum Pseudomonadota; class Betaproteobacteria; order Burkholderiales; family Oxalobacteraceae; genus Massilia; species Massilia aerilata. The sequence goes on along the minus strand of NZ_JBHSMZ010000001.1, from coordinate 64,600 downwards.
CCGTAATAGTTTGGAACAATTTCGTTCCGTGCGCGGCGCTATGCAGGATTACGATTCCTGCATGAACTTTACATTCTCCTCACCCGGTGCCGGGGCCTGCGCGGTCAAGTTGTGGGCCAGCGGACGCTACGGGTTCTCGCTGCCGAAGAAAGTCGACATCGTCAGCGGCGATGGCGACAAGGCCACCTTCTTCTACTACAACCGCAAGTTCCGCCTGACGGCAGAACTCAGCAACCGGGCCATCGTCAAGATCGCGATCGCCCAGTTCCTGGCCGGCGCCGGACGCGGCGAACCGACTGAAATCGACCACGACACCCCGCCCTACGAAGGCCCGCTCACACCGGTGCGCTCGTCCACGCCGCGCGCGCCGCTACGGGTGCGGCCGGGAAAATCCCACGCTCGCCTGCGGCCCGAACCGCAGGGCGAGCCGGCATTCGCGGACCAGTAGAGAGGACGAGACCACCATGCGACTCCAGTACTCACCGGCACAGCTCCGCATGCTCATCCAGCGCGCGGAGAACCAGTTCGAGCGCACGATCACGCAGTCCCTGGCCGCCGATCCCGGCGGCAGGCATGTCGCGCGCGCCGCGCACGCCGCCGTGCATGAAACCGTCGTCAGCCTGATCAAGCTGTTCCGCGACCAGATCCCGGGCGCGGCGGCGGTCGCGACCCAGCTGGCCCGCATCTACGCCAAGGGGGCCGACGCGAACGCCGGCGTGCCGACCCTGGACTGCCTGCGCCGCGTCGCCGAGCTGACGCGCGAGGCGCGGGAACACTATTTGCCGGCGACGGCGCCCGCCGATCCGGCAGCCGAGCCCGAACCCGAACGGCGGTAGACGCGCACGTAATCGACCAGCATCCGCTGCGGGAAGACCGTACTCGCATCCGGATTGCCGGGCCAGTCGCCGCCGACGGCCAGGTTGAGGATCACGAAGAAGGGGTGCTCGAACACCCAGTCGCCATTCACTAGCGCAGGACGCGCTGTGTGGTAAAGGACGCCGTCGCGGTACCAGCGGATCTCGCGCGCTTCCCATTCGACGGCGTAGAGGTGGAAGCCGTCGGCGAAGTCGGCGTCGATGCCGGAGGGCCTGCCGAAGGCGTGCTCGCCCGAGTAGCCGGGGCCGTGCAGCGTGCCGTGCACGGTCCTGGGCTCCTTGCCGATGTTCTCCATGATGTCGATCTCGCCGCAGCGCGGCCAGCCGCTCGCCGCGCAGTCGGCGCCCAGCAGCCAGAAGGCCGGCCAGATGCCCTGCCCGCGCGGGATCCTGATGCGCGCCTCGTAGCGGCCGTGGGTGCGCTCGAACAGGCCGGCGGTCTTGATCCGCGCCGAAGTGTACCGCATGCCGTCGCGGTTCTCGCGGCGCGCCTCGATCACGAGATTGCCGCCACCGACGCGCAGGTTTTCCGGACGCGCCGTGTAGACCTGCAGCTCGTTGTTGCCGAAGCCATGGCCGCCAAGCTCCGCGACCCATTTCGTGCGGTCGAGCGCCGTCCCATTGAATTCGTCGCTCCAGTCCAGCACCCAGTCCGGCCCCGCGTCCGCCTGCTTGGTCTTCACGTGGCGCATCAGGTTCAGGAAGGTGTCGGTCCACACCGTCTGGCGGTGCGCGGCAAGATAGGCCAGCAGCTCGCGGTGCGCCTCGTTCGAAGTCGCCAGGTGGTCGCCGCCGATGCCGTGGAAGGTGAAATTCACCATCGTCCCCTTCGCGTCGGCGCGCTTGACGATGGCGATCAGCTCCTGCCCGCTCAGGCCCACCGGGGCCAGCACCGGCACCGCCCACGGGTCGAGCGCCGCCATGTCGTCGATCACCCCGGATCCTTCGCCCGACTTGATGGCGACGAAGGCGCCGCGCAGGCCATCGACGTAATCCTTGCCCGCGGCCAGCCGGTCGCCGCAGGGCACGGTATAGGTGCGTTCATGGCCGCCGTCGATCGCCTGCAGCAGGGTATTCGCGAGCTCCACCTGGTCGCGCATCTGCTCGGCCGTGGTGGTATCGAGATCGCGCTGCGGCTGGACCCAGCCGCGGTCCGGCTTCGAGCGGGAGCACCGGTGGAACAGCGAGTGGTTGCCGAGTTCGTGGCCACTGCGGGCGGCGGCACGCCATTCCGTCATGCGCTTCCGCACGGACGGCTTGGACAACTCCAGGTAGAAGCTGGCCTTCAGGCCATGGCGGTCCAGGTCGGGAATCGCGTGGTCGAGCTGGGAATCGGCGGCGTCATCGTAGGCCAGGCTGACCGCGGCGCGGGCGCCGTTCGGCCAGCTAAAAGGGCCGGCGGCCAGCGCGGTATGGGCACACAAGGGCGCACACAGCAGCAGCGCCGCGGCCTGGATCAGGTTCCGGATCTTCATGGTTTGGCAGTCTCCTTGGTCTTGTTTTATGGGTCCGCTTGGAAACGTTCCCAGATCGGCGCCGACTATAGCATTTTGCAAGTGTTGCGTCCGCCACGCGCTTTCAATAAAAAATGAAAGTAACCCGTTGACAATTTTTTTTACTAATCATAAGATTCAGACAACTGAGATGGAAACGTTTCCAACGGTTCCAGATGAGTTGAAAGGATTCAAGGAGCAAGCCGGACCTGATGAATGACAACTACGCCAAGAAAAACAGAGGAGACCCAATGCATTATCCCAAGGCAAACAAGAAACTGATCAGCCTGGCAGTTGCCGGCGCCTGCGCGGCGTTCGGCCTGCCGGCGCATGCGCAGGACGCCGCCAGCGCCACCGGCGACACCACCGCGCAAGCCGCCGGCGTCCAGCAGGTGGTGGTCAGCGGCATCCGCCAGTCGATGGCCTCGTCGCTGAACCTGAAGCGCAATTCGGACGGTATCGTCGACGGCATCGTGGCCGAAGACATGGGCAAGTTCCCGGATACCAACCTGGCCGAGTCGCTGCAGCGCATCTCGGGCGTGTCGATCGACCGCAGCAACGGCGAAGGCCAGAAGGTGACCGTGCGCGGTATCGGCCCCGATTTCAACATGGTGCTGCTGAACGGCCGCCAGATGCCGACCTCGAACCTGGGCGACCTGAACGGCCGCGCCTTCGACTTCTCGAACCTGGCCTCGGAAGCCATCTCGCAGCTGCAGGTCTACAAGACCAGCCGCGCCGAGACCCCGACCGGCGGCATCGGCGCCACCATCAACGTCCTCACCGCGCGTCCGCTCGACCGCCTCGGCACCTATTCGAGCTTCGGCGTCAAGTGGGCGTACGACGCCTCGAACAACAACCTGCCTGCCGACGACCGCGCAGATAGTTCGTCGACGCCGGAATTCTCGGGCATCTACACCACCACCAGCAAGGACGGCAAGTGGGGCCTGGGCATCAGCGCCAGCTACCAGGAACGCAATTCGGGCTACAACCAGGCCGCCGTGTCGAGCGGCTGGAAAGGCCCGTTCCGCGGCGACGAGCAGACCTGGGGCGCGATCCCGGCCACCGGCGCCACCAACCACCCGAAGCCGAGCGACGTCTACGAGGTGCCGCAGAACCTGAACTACAGCTTCACCGGCGTCAAGCGCCAGCGCACCAACGGCCAGCTGACCCTGCAATTCGCACCGGTCAAGGAACTGGTCACCACGCTGGACTACACCTACTCGCAGAACAAGCTGCAGACCAAGCGCAACGACCTCTCGGCCTGGTTCAACTTCGGCCCGTCGACCTCGTCCTGGACCAACGGCCCGGTCGCGGCGCCGCTGGTCTACACCGAGCAGATCTCGCCGGCCACCAGCGACATCGCGATGGGCGCCGGTAACTTCGCCACCAAGACCGACAACAAGTCGCTCGGCTTCAACGCCCAGTGGCGCGCCACCAACGACCTGAAGCTGGAATTCGACGCCCACCACTCGACCGCCGAGTCGATGGCGGACAGCCCCTTCGGTTCCTTCAACACCCTGGGCACCGCCAGCTTCTCGCGCGGCGACACCAGCGCCGACTTCTCGAAGGACTTCCCGGTGCTGAGCATCGCCGGCGCCGACTTCACCAGGGCGCCGCAGCAGGTGACCGGTTCGAACTTCCAGAACCGCTACATGATCGGCAAGATCGACCAGTACCAGGTCAAGGGCCGCCTGCGCATGCTGGAGTCCTCGAACCTGAACTTCGGCCTGGGCGCCATCAAGGTCAACAACCGTTCGGCCGAATCGAACAACCAGCTCGATACCTGGGGCGGCGCTTCGAAGGCATCGGACTACCCGAGCAGCCTGTGGCACCCGGCCACCGTGCGCGGCTACTTCGACCAGATCGACGGCAGCGACAGCCCGAACCTGTTCAACAATTTCTACACCTTCAATTTCAACGACGCGCGCCTGGCCGCCGCCAACGCCACCAAGAACCCGGCCGGCTACCTGCCGAAGACCTCGTTCACGACCGACCAGCGCACCAGGGAAGACACCAAGAACCTCTACCTGCAGTTCAACACCGACTGGGATACCCGCTTCCCGATGCACACCGCGATCGGCGTGCGCTACGAGAAGACCGACGTGGTCTCGACCGCGCTGGTGCCTGCCGCGACCTCGATCAGCTGGGGTTCGCAGAACGAGTTCACGGTCAACATGGGCGAGCCGACCTTCACCACCCTGACCGGCAAGTACCACAACCTGCTGCCGAGCGTGGACTGGGACATGGACCTGCGCGCCGACATGAAGCTGCGCGCGAGCTACGGCGAGACCATCGGCCGTCCGCGCTACGACCAGATCGCCGGCGGCCAGATCCTGAATACCCTGGCGCGCGTCGAAGGCGGCACTGGCTCGCAGGGCAACCCGGCGCTGAAGCCGGTCAAGTCGAAGAACTTCGACCTGTCCTTCGAGTGGTACTACGCCAAGCAGAGCTTCGCTTCGGTGAACGCCTTCTACAAGGACCTCGAGAACTACGCCGGCCAGTCGCAGGTCGTGGAGCAGCCTTTCGGCCTGCATACCCCGGTCGGCGGCGCATTCTGGAACGAAGCCATGCAGAACGGTTGCGCGAATTCGGACACCACCTGCATCCGCAACTACATCTTCCGCAACCACGCCGGCGCCAACGGCGTGATCTTCAAGGGTAACGACAGCCTCGGCAACGCCACCGGCGACATCGTCGGCCAGCCGGGCGACCCGGTCGCCAACTTCCGGATCACCTCCTTCTCGAACCAGAAGAAGGCGAGCCTGAACGGCCTGGAGTTCAACGTCCAGCACATGTTCGCGAACACCGGCTTCGGCGTCTCGGCCAACTACACCTACGTGCACTCGGGCCTCCGCTACGACAACAAGTCGGTGGGCGAGCAGTTCGCGCTGGTCGGCCTGTCGAACTCGTACAACGTGGTCGGCATCTTCGAAAACGACTTCATGAGCACCCGCCTGGCCTGGAACTGGCGCGGCGAGTTCCTGTCCTCGACCTTCGATGCGGCCGGTCCGAACCCGCAGTACACCGAGCCTTACGGCCAGCTGGACCTGAGCGTCGGCTTCAACATCACGCCGAAACTGAGCGTGCAGTTCGAAGCGATCAACCTGACCAACGAAATCACCCGCAGCCACGGCCGCGCCAAGGAGATGGCCGAGTACGTGACCCAGACCGGCCCGCGCTACATGCTGGGCGCACGCTACAAGTTCTGACCTGGCCAGGGGCGTCCCCGGCGCCCCGCGACCTGGCACGGCCGGGCTCTCCCGGCCGTGCTTTTTGGGGCCAAGTTGTTTTTAGGATTAAGCCTTGCTTCAACTAAAGCCTTTTGGTTAGACTCGAACGATGAACAACACGATCGAACACATCGTGGTGGTCGGCGGCGGTTCCGCCGGCTGGCTGGTCGCCGGGGTGCTGGCGGCCGAGCATCCGCTGCGCGTGACCCTGGTCGAATCGCCGGCGGTGCCCGCCATCGGCGTCGGCGAAGGCACCTGGCCTTCGATGCGCGATACCCTGCATCGCATCGGCGTGTCCGAATCCGACTTCCTGCGCGAATGCGACGCCGCCTTCAAGCAGGGCTCGCGCTTCGAGCGCTGGGTCACGGGCGCCGACGGCGACGCCTATTTCCACCCCTTCTCCCTGCCGCAGGGCTACGGCGACGCCAACCTGGCCGGGGCCTGGCAGCGCGCCCACCGCCACCTGCCTTTCGCCGACCTGGTCAGCTACCAGCCGCACCTGTGCGTGCGGGGCCGCGCGCCCAAGCAGGCCGCCACCCCGGAATTCGCGGCGGTCGCCAACTACGGCTACCACCTCGATGCCGGCAAGTTCGGGGTCTTCCTGCGCGAGCACTGCGTGGGCAAGCTGGGCGTGCACCACGTGGTCGGCCACGTCGAGGAGATCCGCTCGAAAGAGAACGGCGACATCGCCGCCCTGCGCCTGCGCGGCGGCGGCGTGGTCGAGGGCGATCTCTTCGTCGACTGCACCGGCATGCAGTCGCTCCTGCTCGGCAAGCACTACGGCGTGGCGCTGCTGCACCAGCGCCACGTGCTGTTCAACGACAGCGCGCTGGCGGTGCAGGTGCCCTACGCCAGCGAGGACACGCCGATCGCCTCGCAGACCACCTCGAGCGCGCAGCCGAACGGCTGGATCTGGGACATCGGCCTGCCCGGCCGGCGCGGCATCGGCCACGTGTACTCGAGCGTCCATTCCAGCGACGAGGAGGCGGAGCGGGTGCTGCGCGCCTACGTGCGCGAGTCCGGCGGTCCGGCCGACATGCCGGCCCCGCGCAAGCTGGACTTCGAGCCAGGCTACCGCGAGCGCTTCTGGCACCGCAACGTGGTCGCGATCGGCCTGTCGGCCGGCTTCATCGAGCCGCTCGAAGCCTCGGCCCTGGCCCTGGTGGAGCTGTCGGCCGCCTGGCTGGCCGACGACATGCCGGCCACGCGCGCCGACATGGACACGCTCGCCGCGCGCTTCAACGAAGCCTTCACCTATCGCTGGGAACGGATCATCGATTTCCTCAAGCTGCACTATGTACTCAGCAGGCGCGACGACACCGCCTACTGGCGCGAGCACCGGGAACAAGCCTCGATCCCGGAGCGCCTGCGGGAATTGCTGCAGCTGTGGCGCGCGCGACCGCCTTCGCGCCGGGATTTCCCGCGCATCGAGGAAGTGTTCCCGTCCGCGAGCTGGCAGTACATCCTGTACGGCATGGGTTTTACCAGCGAAGCCGCGCCGCGCGCCTCCGACCGTCCCGACCTGGCCGACGAAGCCTTCCGCGAAGCCGCGCGCCTGACCGCGCGCATGCTGCCGGCCCTGCCCTCGAACCGCGAACTGCTGGACCATATCCGCAAGCACGGCCTGCAGCGGATCTAACTTATAACAAGAGACACCATGCCCAATCACGCACTCCTGAACAACATCGAGCACAAAGACCTGCGCATCCTCACCCAGCGCGGCGCGGCCTACGGTGACGCGGTGATGTCCGCCCTCACCTTCCCGGCCGAGTTCCGCGAACTGCAGGCCCACTATCCGATCGTCTTCGCCAAGAACCATGAGGGCACGTCCTTCGACCCGATCGCGCTGTTCGGCTTCCAGCAGGGCGAGAACCTGTTCCTGGGCGGCGGCCAGGGTCTCGGCAACGGCTGGGACGCGCCTACCATCCCGCTGACCGTGGAGCGCCAGCCCTTCCTGATCGGCCGGCCCGCCGATGGTTCCGGCGAAGGCATGATGATCCACGTCGACCTCGACAGCCCGCGCCTGAGCAGGTCGGAAGGCGAGCCGCTGTTCCTGTCCTACGGCGGCAGCAGCGAATACCTGGAGCGCATCAGCCGCGTGCTGCGCAGCATCCACGACGGCCTGGAGACCTCGAAGACCTTCATCGAAGCCCTGCTGCACCTCGAGCTGCTGGAGTCCTTCGTGCTCGACATCGAGCTGGACGACGGCTCGCAGAACCGCCTGGCGGGCTTCTACACCATCAACGAGGAGCGCCTCGCCGCCCTCAAGCCCGAGCAGCTGGGCCGCCTGCATGAAGCCGGCTACCTGCAGGCCATCTACATGGCGGTGGCCTCGCTGGCGCAGTTCCGCGGCCTGATCGACCGCAAGAACCGCCTCGTCGCGGGTACCGATGCTGCCCGTCGCTAAACCCATCCGCGAGATCGAGGCCGGCGGCAAGCTGCCCGGCGCCTTGTCCGATGCGCTGTTGCGCGCCACCGAACCGTATATCGTGCGCGGCCTGGCGGCGCACTGGCCGCTGGTCGAGGCCGCCCGCAGCTCGATCGACGCCGCCGACGCCTACCTGCGCCGCTTCTACCAGGGCGCCACGGTGGGCGCGATGCTGGGCAAGCCCGAAATTCGCGGCCGCTTCTTCTACAACCAGGACCTGAGCGGCTTCAATTACTACTCGGCGCGCGCGCGCCTGGACGCCGTGCTCGACGAGATGAAAGGCTACCGCGAGAATCCGCGCCCGGCCGCCATCTACGTCGGCTCGACCACGGTCGACACCGTGCTGCCCGGCCTGCGCGCCAACAACGACATCGACCTGGGCCCGCGCAATGCGCTGGCCAGCATCTGGATCGGCAACCAGACCCGCATCGCCGCCCACTACGACCTGCCCGACAACCTGGCGGTGGTGGCGGCCGGACGCCGCCGCTTCACCCTGTTCCCGCCGGAGCAGCTGGCGAATCTGTATGTCGGCCCGCTCGACTTCAACCCGGCCGGCCAGGCCATCAGCCTGGTCGACTTCGCGGAACCCGACGACGAGCGCTTCCCGCGCTTCCGCGAGGCGCTGCGGCATGCCCAGGTGGCGGAGCTGGACGCCGGCGACGCCATCTTCATCCCCTCGATGTGGTGGCACCACGTGGAAGCGCTCACGCCCTTCAACGTACTGGTGAATTACTGGTGGCGGCAGTCGCCGGCGTACATGGACACGCCGACCAACGCCCTGATGCTGGCCCTGCTGACGACGCGCGAACTGCCGCTCGAACAGCGCCGCGCCTGGCAGGAGCTCTTCCGCCACTACATCTTCGAGCCCGCCGAGGAAAACGAAGCCCACTTGCCGCCGCACGCGCGCCATGCGCTGGCGCCGCTCGACGAGGAGCGCGCACGTGCGCTGCGCGAGACGCTGCTGAACCGGCTCAAGCGATAACAACCGATAACAAGCTGACCTGCAGGAGACACCATGGAACAACAGCACAAGCACATCCGCCGCGTCGTGATCGCCGGCGGCGGCACCGCCGGCTGGATGACGGCGGCTGCGCTTTCGCGCACCCTCGGCAAAGCTCTCGACATCGTCCTGGTCGAGTCCGACGAGATCGGCACCGTGGGCGTGGGCGAGGCGACCATCCCGACCCTGGTCCATTTCCACCGCCTGCTCGACATCAACGAGCAGGAATTCATGGCCGCCACCCAGGCCACCTTCAAGCTGGGCATCAGCTTCGAGGGATGGCGCGACCGCGGCAAGGATTACATCCACTCCTTCGGCACCACCGGCACCGACCACTGGACCGCCGGCTTCCAGCATTTCTGGATGAAGGGACGCGAGCGCGGCCTGGCGCGCGACTACGGCGACTACTGCCTGGAACTGCGCGCGGGCCTGGAACACAAATTCGCCCACCTGCCGAACGACGGCATCCATTACGCCTACCACCTCGATGCCGGCCGCTACGCGCGCTTCCTGCGCCGCTTCAGCGAACACTTCGGCGTCGAGCGCATCGAGGCCAGGATCGCCAGCGTCGAGCAGGCCGCCAATGGCGACATCGCCGCCCTGCTGCTCGATTCCGGCAAGCGCATCGAAGGCGACCTGTTCATCGACTGCACCGGCTTCCGCTCGCTGCTGCTGGGCCAGACCCTGGGCATCGAATACCAGGACTGGTCGCACTGGCTGTTCAACGACAGCGCGATCGCGGTCCAGACCGAGTCCATGGGCCCGGCCCTGCCGATGACGCGCTCGATCGCCCACGACTGGGGCTGGCAGTGGCGCATCCCGCTGCAGAACCGTGTCGGCAACGGCATCGTCTACGCAAGCCGCTTCATCGACGACGACACCGCGAAGGCCACCCTGCTCGGGAATATCGAAGGCAAGCCCCTGACCGAGCCGCGCGTGATCCGCTTCAAGCCGGGCCAACGGACCCAGACCTGGTCGCACAACTGCGTGGCGATCGGCCTGTCCAGCGGCTTCCTGGAGCCGATCGAATCGACCAGCATCCACCTGATCCAGCGCTCCATCGTCCGCCTGCTGCAGAACTTCCCGTCGCAGGGCATCCGCCGGAGCGACGTCGACGAGTTCAATGCCCAGACCTGGTCCGAGATCGAATTCATCCGCGACTTCATCATCCTGCATTACAAGGTGACCGAGCGCCGCGACACGCCCTACTGGAAGCAGGCCGCGGAAATGCCGGTGCCGGCCCAGCTGCAGCACCGCATCGACATGTTCCAGGAGACGGGCCGCGCCTTCCGCGTGGTGAACGAACTGTTCGGCGAGAACTCGTGGATCCAGGTGATGCTGGGCCAGGGCATCACGCCCGAGCAGCACCACCCGAGCGCCGACCTGATGGGCGACGAGGAGCTCGGCGCCTTCCTGGAGAGCATCCGCACGCGCGTCGAGCGCACGGTGGCGCAGCTGCCTGCGCACCAGGCGTATGTGGAGCGCTACTGCGGCGCCAAGCTGTAGGCATGGGCGGGGATTTGTGACTGGGCGTCACAAGTCCCAGGCGCCGGCGACGATGCCATCTGGCCGGATCAGCAAGGCGCCCAGGCCGAAGTCCTCGTTCGGCCGGGCCTGCACATGCCTGAACGGGAGGCCGTATGCCGCGGCCTGGCTTTGCGTCGCCGCGTCGCCGCTGAAATCGAGCAGGATCGCGCGTCCGTCGTGCATGTGCTGGCCCAGGCGGCTGCCGTCGCCGAGCTCGAAGTCCGGTGCGCTCTGTCCGATCAAGGGATGGTCGCCGCCGAGATCGTAGCGTGTCGCCATGCCCCAGACGCGGCCCGCCATGTATGTGGCGCCGTCCACCGTGTCCATCAAATCCTCCACGATTGCGCGCAAGGCGCGTGATGCCGGTTCCGGCCGCATCAGCAGCACCTGGGCGCGCGACCAATCCAGCACTTTTGCGCCGACCGGATGGCGCTCGGCCTCGTAGGTATCGAGCAGCCCAGCCGGCGCCCTGCCCTTGATGGTGGCGGCCAGCTTCCAGCCCAGGTTCATGGCGTCGCCGATCCCGAGGTTCAAGCCCTGGCCGCCCAGCGGCGCATGGATGTGGGCGGCGTCGCCGGCCAGCAGCACGCGGCCCTGGCGGTAGCGCGTGGCCTGGCGCGCGCGGTCGGTCCAGGTGCTGGCCGCATGCAGGACCGAGATGCCGACATCGACGCCGGACACGCGGCGCAGCACTTGCTGGAGGCGTTCGCGCGTGACCGGTGCGCCGTCGTGGCCGGCGCCGCCGTCGAATTCCTGGATCGCCAGATAGCCCGGCTGGGACTGGAAGACCATGCCGCGCGGCGTCAGCTGGCGCCCTTGGCCGAGTAACGAGGGATCGGCCACGTCGGCGCGTGCCGAGTAGCCGGTAAATTCGGGCTCGGTGCCGGCGAAGTCGAAGCCGCCGGCCTTGCGCACGCTGCTGCGGGCGCCGTCGCAGCCGACCAGCCAGCGCGCGCGGATCTGCAGCGCACCCGCACGAACATCGACGCCATCGTCGTCCTGCGTATAGCCGCTGACCATGCAGCCGCGCCGGATTTCGACGCCCAGCATCTGCGCCCGGCGCGCCAGCACGGTCTCGAGTTCCGCCATCTCCGCGATCAGCGAGGCCGGCGGGGAACCCGGCAGGCGCCATGGCCAGCGCGTTGCATCGATGCGCTCGGCCTGGAAGCCGATGCCGGCGAAGTGGCCGGCCTGGCGCAGCGCTTGGCCAGCTTGCGGGCCGCCGATGCCGAAGGGGTTCTTCAGGCGCCGCGGCACCTCGAGTTCGTTGAGCAGGCCGCGCCGGTACAGGGCTTCGATGGTGGGCGCGGACAGACCGCGTATGCCGAAGGGCAGCTGCTTGAATAGCGAATGGGGATCGGCCTCGCGTTCGAACACCAGCACCGAACAGCCGGCCAGCGCCAGTTCGCAGGAGAGGAAAAGGCCGACGGGGCCGGCGCCGGAAACGACGGCGTCGTAATGAATATGCGTTGCTTGCATTTGAGCTCCAGGTCAAGGGGGCTCATCGGCGTCGCGAAGAAGCGATGCGAAAAACGCAGACGAGCCCGAACAATAAATGTCTCGGGTTCGTCGTGGGTTCTCATGCATGCGAGATGAAGGAACAGAACTTCCGTGCGTGGGAAGCGGGCGGGCTTACCGTGAACCGCCGCTGCCTTTTTCGACAGGGCGATTCTAGCACGGCTACTGCCGCGCCGACACGACGCTCGGCCTTGCATTGCGCAGCTTGACCATCGCCTGCGCCAGCACGTCGGGGCTGTCGAGCTCGATGCGGCGGCCGATAACAGTGTCAATCAACTACTTAGGACAGATCGTCGATGGCCCAGGTGGCCAAATGACTGGCGTCGGGTTAGAGTAACTTATTGCCAGCTCAGCATCGCGACCAAGCCAATATGAACACCTCTGTCGATTCGACCCCGCCTTCACCTCCAAAGATTCACGATCGTCGGGTCCGGCGTATCGAAGCGGGCGCAGAGCAGCCCGAGCCGGTATCCCGCTTTTCGGATCACCACGAGCATCCCAGGCTTATCGTGCTGGGCGATCCGGGTGCAGGGAAGACCAGTCTGTTCACGGAGTTCATGGCACGCGACGAGAGTGCTCATCTGCTGCAGGCTGTCGATTTTCTAAGCGACCCGGATATCGATATCACCCCGGACGCGACGCTCTACATCGACGGCCTAGACGAAAACCGGAAACACGCCGATCCACGGAAAACCATCCGCGCACTCTTCAAGGCAATCAATGCTTTGAAGCCGGCAAAGGTCCGGATTGCCTGCCGCGCCGTCGATTGGCACAGCAGCTTCGGCCTCGACAAGCCGGGCGGGCTCAATGGCTATGCAGAATACCGCCTGCTGGCACTCCAACCCCTCGACGAGGGTGAGCAAATGGCGCTCCTGCAGGAAAAGCGGGTCGCCGAGCCCCACGCTTTCATCAACAAGGCGAAAGCACACGGCCTGCAAGAATTACTTGAAAATCCCCTGAGTCTCGTGTTGCTGGTAAAGGCTGTCGCGGGCGAACAATGGCCTGCCGGCCGCCACGCATTGTTCGATGTCGCGATCGACAAGCTTCTCACCGAACATAATTCGAGCGTCTACCTCGTCGGTATCGAGTACTTCGCGGAACAGCTGCGCGGCACGGCCGGCGCGCTGTGCGCCCTGCGGCTACTGAGTGACGTGGCCGGTATCTCGGTTAATCACCCGGGCTCCGACAGGACGCCGTTTTATGGGAACAGCGGACTTTGGGAGCCTGCGAAAGCGCAGGCGGCACTGGGACGTCTCGTGTTCGCGTCGACAGACGCAAGGGGGAGCATGGACGCCAGTCACAAGTCGATCGCCGAATTCCTCGCCGCCGAATGGCTCGCCGGCCAGGTCGTCAAAGGCTTGCCGCTAAGCCGGGTGCGCGCGCTCATCTGCATCCGTGGTCTGCCACCAACTCCGCTGCGCGGGATCCATGCCTGGCTCGCGGTCCTGCTCGACAAGGCCAGGCCGGACGAAGCCGCTGAACTGATCGCCGCGGACCCTGTCGGAGTCCTCGCCTACGCAGACGCCAGCCTTCTCAGGCTCGCCAACAAACAGCGCCTGCTCAGCGAACTTGCGCAGCCGGCGAATGCCAACGAGAAGTCGGATCGACATCTCTGGTCGAACCTCAACATTGGAACCTTGTCTTGCGAAGGCATGGTGCCCGCCTTCCACAAAACCATGGCTCACGGCAGCGCCGAACCGCGGCTGCTTTCCCTGACGCTGAAAGCCGTCGCCCATGGCGAACCGAGACCTGAACTGATGGACGCCCTGCTTGCCGTTTTGTTCGATCCGGTGATGCGCCATGAGCTCCGCTACGACAGCCTGCACGCGCTCCTCCGGCTGCCCGTCATACCGTTCGACGAGCTGAACGCGGGTTACGGTACGCTCGGCAGCACCGAAACAGGCCTGCGCCTGCGTGGGAAGATCCTCCCATTTCTCTACGGCCAGCATCGTAGCCGTGCCGACGTCCTGAGCCTGCTCTCGGATTTGATGGAACCACAGAAAGGAATCGTTCTGAACAGGGCGCCCTACGTGTCGCTCGTGATACCGCACAAAGATCTCACGGCACTCTTGGACGAATTTGTCGACGCCGCCGCGCGCAAACCGAAGGGCCTGCGCACCTTGCAGTCCCCACCGATACTGTGGACGATCGATCACTTGGTGGCGGAAGCACTGGTATGCTGCCCGTCGGCGGAGCGCTTGCGCGCCTGGCTCCGCGCTCGACACCGCTTTGTGCTGGAATGGCGTCTCGCGCCCGAATCCGATTCGGTGCTGTTATCTCGCCTGATCAATACTACCGGCCTGTGCGATCGACTCGCAGACCTGATTGTCGGCGAACTGGCTGAAGGACAGGCGGGCTGGGACGCGGTGACCGAGTTGATGGCAATTTCTGCCGGTGCCGTAACGGCCGACCTGATGTCCGCGCGGATCGGGCGTGCACTGGCGGCCGCCGGCGGCCGCCCTCGCGGGGAACTAGAGGCTGCCGCGTCGCGCCTGGCGGCGCCCATCGCGCCCGATGCCGGCGCCGCGCTCCCGAGGCCCGCCGATCCGCCCCGTGCCGTGACGGACACCGGGGACCGCACCGCATCTCTGTGGCGGGAGCGCCTTGCGCTGCAGGTCGGGCGTTTGGAAAGCTTGCCGCTCGCTGAGCTGGAATGCAAGGAACTGTGGAAGGCCGGCCGCATTTTTTACGGCATCGATTCGACCTCCCCGGATTCCGCATCCGGGATCGAACGCCTTCGGCGACACCTCGGCGAAGATCGCGCCCTTGAGATATGTGCGGGCTTGATCTCCTACGCCGCTCGCGCTGATGTGCTGCCCGAGCGCGAGGTCTTGCGAATGGCGCAGGACGGCGTGACATCCGACGCCTGCTACGCCGTATCCGCCGGGCTCGCCCTGTCGGAAGCGGCTGACTGTCCTCCCTTGCGGCCCGAGTTGGTAGGCGCGCGCCTCATGGCGGATTGCATGACGCGGCAGGATTTGTACCAGTCCGGCAAAAGCAGCGGAGCAACAAGAGCCTGGGCTGACCGGATCGGGCGCGATCACCCCCAGCTCGCCGTCGAAACAAACGCGCAGCTTGTCACGGCTTGCGGCGGGCAAGGCGCGCTCGCTGCGTACGCCGCCGAGGCACTCGTCTATATGACAGGCCATCAGCAGGCCGTGTTGACCTTACTCAGGCAATTTCCGACGCTCCCCGACTCTGCCGGTCTCGAACTGATGGAAGTGCTCGTGTACCTCGAGGACCGAAACATGGTCCGACAGCTCGTCGGGGATGTCCTTGCCCGCACGCCGGAAAATATCGACTCGACAGCGTATCGTTCCTGGCTGGCTTTCGGCATTGCGCTCGATCCCGAAACACACTTTGCGCTGTTCGACAGCTACGTCGACCGCCCCGGCCTCGGGGCGGCGCTGGCATGGTTGATGAGGTTCTCGCACATCATGGGTCCCGCCGTTGAACGAATGGAAGCCTTCCACCTTGCTGGGCTGGTCCGCTTGATGTACGCCAGGTTCAAATTCGAGCTTGCGAAGGGCTCGCCGGACGTTAATCTCTCGTGGGTACATTACTGCATCGGGATCTTCCTGCGCGCGCTGGAACAGCGTTCTGGCCCGGACGCCACCAACGCCCTGAACGACATGCATGCCGACCCGGACCTCGCCGGCCTGAAGAACATCCTGGAGCCGGTCTTGAAACAGCAGTTGCGCGCTGCGATTGATAGCCAAGACCACCAGCACGACTGGAAGCGTGTCGAGCGAAGCCTGCGCAATGGCCCGCCTGCGGACCAGCAGGAGCTGCAGGACCTTGTCATGGACTACATGAAGTCGGTCCAGGCACGGATCGACGGATCGCCGATGAATATCCATAAATGGTTCTGGAACGAGGGCCCACACGGCAGTGTGTATTCGCCGAAGCCCGAAGAGAGTTGCCGGGACGTGCTCATGGGCTTGCTGGAACCCATGCTTGCGGATTCCATCGACATGGCGCCGGAAGAGGCCATGCCGGCAGATCAGCGAACCGACATCGCTTTCACATGCAAAAAAGGGAAAGTTGTCGTCGAACTGAAACGCGATTCACACGACGATTTGTGGACTGCAATCATGTCACAGCTCGACCGCTATACGAAGCATGAGAAGGTCAATGGTTACGGTATATATGGCGTATTCTGGTTTGGCGCAGATGGCATGCGCGGACCAACAACCCCGAGGCTGATGGCGCCTCCCAAACCGGAGCCGCTTCCGGACACGCCGGAAGCGCTTTTGAAGGCCTTGTACAAACAAATCCCTGAGCACGCGATCGACCGCTTGAAGGTTTTCGTGATCGACGTATCGGCGATGCACCACGCAGCGGAGATTGGTGGCGTTTCCAAACGGAAGAAATCCGGCAAGTCCGCCACGGCAGTCTGATGCGCCCCTGACTGTCTCAGCCCACGCTCAGGTGCTCATACAAAATCACGCCGCCGATCGCGATCAGCACCAGCCCGCCAACCAGCTCCGCGCGCTTGCCGACCAGCTGGCCCAGGCCCCGGCCCAGCATCACGCCCAAGGTGACCATGGTGAAGGTCGCCAGCCCGATCGCGCCGGCCGTGGTGAAGATGTTGGCGTCGATGAAGGCCAGGCTGGCGCCGACCACCATCGCGTCGATGCTGGTGGCGAAGCCGGTGATGGCCAGCAGCCAGAAGCCATGGCTGCTCGGCTTTTCTTCTTCTTCCTCGTCGGCGGTCAGGCTGGCGTGGATCATGCGCAGGCCGAGCACGCCCAGCAGCGTGAAGGCGATCCAGTGGTCCCAGGCTTCCACATACGGGGCGGCCACCTTGCCGAGGGCCCAGCCGACCAGCGGCGTCAGGCCTTCGATCACGCCGAAGATCAGGCCCGTGCGCAGGGCTTCCTTGAGTTGGGGACGGTGCAGGGCCGCGCCCTTGCCGATGGCGACGGCGAAAGCGTCGGTGGACATGGCAAGCGCGATGGCGAGCGTGGCGGCTAGATTCATTGATTTCTCGCTGGCCGGGCAAACACGAAGGCATGCCTGCGCGGCCCGGTCAAAAGCGCGCAGGATGCCAAAGGTCTTGCCAACCGAGACGGCTGCCCGTACCACGTCGCCGGAGAGGCGACAAGTATGTTGATACGGGAACTCCTGAAAACGGCAGGAGCAGGCTACTCCCCAATGGGTGCCGCTATCTTACCGCAAACCAAATAAAAAACCCAGCGACACGCAGGCGCGCCGCTGGGAAGAACTACCCTAGGGACAGTACGAAACGGGTCAGGCCGGCGCCGACACCTCGAGGTGTAGTCTGGCGTACTTCAGGCCGAAATACAGGATGAAGGCATAGCAGGCCGCCGGGATGAAGAAGGAAGTCTGCAGGCCGATCGCGTCGGCCAGCGCGCCCTGCACGAAGGGCACGATGGCGCCGCCGACGATGGCCATGCACAGGATGCCGGAGCCCTGGCCGGTGTGGCGGCCCAGGCCATGCACGGCCATGCTGAAGATGGTCGGGAACATGATCGAGTTGAACAGGCCGACCGCCAGGATCGCCCACATCGCCAGCGCGCCCTTGCCGAAGATCCCGGTCAGCACCAGCACGATGGCGACCAGCGAATTGAAGGCCAGGCTCTTGCCCGGGCTGACGTAGCGCATCACGGCAAAGCCGATGAAGCGGCCGACCAGGGCGCCGCCCCAGTACACGCTGACGTAACCCGCCGCCACCGCCGGCGCCAGGCCGGCGATCTGCTGCTCGCCCAGGAAGTTGACCAGGAAGCTGCCAATACTAACTTCGCCGCCCACGTACAGGAAGATGGCGACCGCGCCCAGCACCAGGTGGCGGTAGGCCAGCGCCGACGCCTTGCCGCTGGCGGCCGCGGTGGTCTCTTCGCCATGCTCGATCTTCGGCAGGCGGGCCAGTGCGAACAGCACGGCCAGGATGGCCAGCGCCGCGGCCAGCGCCAGGTAAGGCCCCTGCACGCTGGCCGCTTCGTGGGCGCGGTAGGCCGCCAGCTCGCTGGCGTTCATGGCCGCCAGCCGGTCGGCGCCGACCGCCGCGCCGGACAGGATCAGGATCCCGCCCACATAGGGCGCGATGGTGGTGCCGAGCGAATTGAAGGCCTGGGTAAGCGTGAGGCGGCTCGATGCGGTGCTGGCCGGGCCGAGCACGGTCACATAGGGATTCGCCGCCACCTGCAGGATGGTGATGCCGCTCGCCAGCACGAAGAAGGCGAACAGGAACAGGCCGTAACCGCTTTTCGAGGCCGGGTAAAACAGCGCGCAACCCGCTGCAGCGATCAAGAGGCCGGTCACGGCGCCCTTCTGGTAGCCGACGCGCCGGATCAGGGCGCCGGCCGGCACCGAGACGATGAAGTAGGCGCCGAAGAAGCAGAACTGGACCAGCATCGCCTGCACGTAGCTGAGCGTGTAGATCGCCTTCAGGTGCGGGATCAGGACGTCGTTCAATGAGGTCAGCAGACCCCACATGAAGAACAGGATGGTGACGATCACCAGCGGTCCGGTATTGCTGCCGGTCGCGTGGGTCGCCGGCGGGATCGCTGTATTCGGTGCGGTTTGTGCCATGGTGTCTCCTTCTTTCTTAATTTTGAATATCGTCCAGCATGGCCGCGACCCCACGTAGCGCCGGATATTCTTCCGTGATCAGCCAGGTCGGAATGCGCGCCAGGTAGCCCGAGAGCCGGCCCTTGCCCTCGAAGCGTTCGCGGAAGCGCGATCCGGTGAACAGGCTGCCCAGGCGCGGCACGATGCCGCCGCCGATGTACATCCCGCCGGTGGCGCCCAGCGTGAGCGCGACGTTGCCGGCCACGCTGCCCAGCACCGCGCAGAAGGTCTCGACCGTCTCGCGGCAGGCGATGCTGCCGCCGTCCAGCGCGCGGGCGGTGATCTCCGGCGCGCTCAGGCGCTGCCCGGCCAGCGCGCGATGGATCAGCTCCAGGCCGAGGCCGGACAGCAGGCGCTCGGCCGACACATGCCCGTACTCTTCCCACAGCGCCTGCAGGATCTTCATCTCCTGCTTCGTCACCGGCGCAAAGCTGACGTGGCCGCCCTCGCCCGCCAGCGCGGTCCAGCGCCCGCCGCAAGGGACGACGCCGGACACGCCGAGGCCGGTGCCGGGGCCGATCAGGCCGATCGGCTTGCCCGGCTGCGCTTCACCGCCGCCGATGCGCTCGCGCTGCTCGGCCTTCAGGTGCGGCAGCGCCATCGCCAGCGCCGCGAAATCGTTCACCACCAGCAGCGTGTCCAGTCCCAGCCCCGCCTTCAATGCGCCGATCGAAAAGCGCCAGCAGTGGTTGGTCATGCCGACTTCGTCGCCTTCGACCGGGTTGGCGATGGCGATCGCGGCCTGCTTGACGCCTGCCGTCGCCAGCCCGCGCGCCGCGGCACCGTCCAGGTAGGCGCGCACGGCATCGTCGATCGCCGGGTAGTCGCCGCAGGCCAGCACTTCGATGTCGGCGAAGCCGGTGCCGCCGGCCTGCTGCAGCGCGAAGCGGGCGTTGGTGCCGCCGATGTCGGCAAGCAGGCGGAGCGTCATTTCAGCGCCCCGCAAGGCACGGCGTCCTGGTCGCCGGCAGCGCCGCCGACCGCGTCGATATTGCCGATGGCGGCGGCGAAGGCGCCGCTGCTGCTGACGCTGAACGGCGTATCGAGCCTGGCCAGGTCGGCGCCCTTCGCCGTGAAGCAGGCCAGCGGGATCTTGACCGACTGCTTGCCCTTCCCGGCCAGGCGCGCGAACAGGGCCGTGGCGTCGAGCGCCGTGCCGCCCATCGCGATATCGACCCTGCCGGCCGGCGCCTTCTCGACCATGGTGTCGAAGCGCAGCACCGCATCCTTTGCTGCAGCCGCCGGCAGCACCAGCGGCTTGGCGCCATGCGCTTCCAGCGAAGCCGGGCCGGTCCAGGTGACCAGCTTGGCGTCCTGCTGGGTGTTGATCTGGGCGGTGCCGACGGTGATGCCCGGCAGGCTGACCGTCGCGTTCAGGTCGGCGCCGAGCGGCTGGACCTTGCCGCCGCTGCGGATCTGCAGCGGGAAGCTGGCGCGGTCGGACTGGCCGAACAGCGGGAACACGTTCGAGACGCCGCAGCCGCCGGCGGGGTAGTTCGTATCGAGCTTGCCCAGCTGCGAGCGGGCGCCCTTGCCGAGGCCATAGCCGTAGGCGAATAGCGGCGCGTAGTTGGCGTCGCCGACGTTGAGCGGGGTCTGGCAGACGGTTTTCGGCCAGGAGAAGGACAGCTTGCCCTTGAAGTCGTAGGCTTTGGCGCCCTTGCCCGCCACCAGCAGGTCGGACACGCCCTTGCCTTCGGTGCCGGGCAGCCAGGCGGCGATGAAGGTGTCCGATAGGTTCATCAAATCGTTCACCCACAGCGGGCGGCCCGACAGGAACACGGTCACCACCGGCTTGCCCTTGCCCGCCACCTGCTGCAGCACGGCCAGGTCTTCCGGATAGCGGCTGCTGTGGCGCAGGGTGCCGGACGGGCCGATGTCGCCGTCGCCTTCCGCGTACGGGCCTTCGCCGATCACGGCGATGACGGTATCGAAGTCGGCCGGATTGACGTCCTTGCCGTCCAGGCTGAAACGCACGCTGGCTTCGCCGGCGGCGGCGCGGATGCCGGCCAGGATCGTGTCCGCGTTCGGGAAGTCGGCATTCGTGTTGGTGGTGCCCTGCCAGGTCAGCGCCCAGCCGCCGGTCTGGTTGGCCATGCTGTCGGCGGCCTTGCCGACCACGAGTATCTTTTTACCGGCAGCCAGCGGCAGCGCCGGGCCTTCGTTCTTCAGCAGCACCAGCGATTCGCGCACCGCGCGCCGTGCCAGCTCGCGCGCCTGCAGCGCGTCGTCCTTGCCGGCATAGGCGTTCCGCGAAGGCCGCTTGCCGAACAGGCCGGCGCGCAGCTTGACGCGCAGGATGCGGGTGACGGCGTCGTCGATGCGCGCCATCGGGATGCGGCCGGCTTCGACGTCGGCCATGGTGTTCCTGATGAAGGCCTTCCACTCGTCGGTCACCATCACCATGTCGACGCCGGCGTTGATCGCCTGGGCGCAGCTGGCCGCGGTGCAGCCCGGCACCTCGCCGTTGCCGTTCCAGTCGGTGACGACGAAGCCGTCGAAGCCCATCTTGTTCTTCAGGATATCGGTCAGCATGGCGCGGCTGCCGTGCACCTTGCCGTAGTTGCGGCCGGCGGCGACGTCGTCCCAGCTGTTGAAGGAGGCCATCACGGTCTGGGCGCCGGCGGCCAGCGCCGTGTAATAGCCCTGGGCGTGGATGTTCATCATCTCGCGTTCGCTGGACTTGTTGACGCCGCGGTCCTTGCCCTGGTCGGTGCCGCCGTCGCCCATGAAGTGCTTGGCGGTGGCGATGGTGTTGGCGTCCTGCCTGAACGTATCCTGCATGCCTTTCACGTAGGCGCCGGCATATTCCCGGACCAGGCTCGGCTCCTCGGCATAGCTTTCGTAGGTGCGGCCCCAGCGGTCGTCGCGGACCACGGCCAGGGTCGGGCCGAACACCCAGGCGATGCCGGTGGCGCGCACGGCCTTCGCGGTGGCGGCGCCGATTTCGCCGACCAGCTTGGGATCGCGCGCCGCGCCCAGGCCGATATTGTGCGGGAACATGGTGGCGCCGTAGACGTTGTTGTGGCCGTGCACCGCATCCGTGCCCCACACGACCGGCACCTTGATCGCCATGTCGGTGGCCATCGAGGCATCGTAGAAGGCGTTCGCCATGGCCAGCCAGTCGGCGGCCCTGGCGTGCTTGTCGTTGTTCGGCCAGCTGCCGCCGCCGTTCAGCACCGAGCCGAGGTAGTAGCGGCGCACATCGTCCGGGGTCGCCGCCTTGATCTCGGGCTGGGTCATCTGGCCGATCTTCTGCGCCAGCGTCATCTTGCCAAGGATCTCGGCCACGCGCGCCTCGATCGCGGGGTCCTTCTTGAAGGCGCTGGTCACGTGCGGCCAGTCGGTCAAGGGTTTGGCGGCGGGTGCCTGGGCGGCATAGGCGGGAAAGGCCAGTGCGATGGCGAGCGCCAGGGCGCTGGAACGGAGCGGCTTGTGCATGCGGGAGGTCTCCACGATATTCTTTTTGAGGCTGCGTTGGAAACGATTCCAACGGGACCCGACAATAGTGAATGACATTGATGAAGCTGTCAACAAAAAGGCCCCGCGCCGCTTCACACTTGCCGCAGGAAGGACTGGTACCACTTGGCGCTGTCCTTCAGGCGCCGCTGCTGCGTCGTGTAATCGATGTGGACCAGGCCGAAACGCTTCCGGTAGCCTTCGGCCCATTCGAAGTTGTCGACCAGGCTCCAGGCGAAATAACCTTTCACCGGCACGCCATCGGCGATCGCCTGGCGCAGCGCGCCCAGGTGGCGCATCAGGTAATGGCGGCGCTCGGTGTCGTGCACGCTGCCGTCAGGGCTGACGCTGTCTTCGTAGCAGGAGCCGTTCTCGGTCACGTAGATCGGGCCCGGATGGTAGTCGTTCTCGACCCGCGCCAGCAGCTCGGCCATGCCCGCCGGCTCGACCGGCCAGCCCATCGCCGTGATGTCCTCGGATTGCGGTTCCAGCACCCGCGCGCCCAGCGGCGCATGGGCCGGATCGTCGGCGATGGTCTCCGGGAAGTAGTAGTTCACGCCCAGGAAATCGGTGGGCACGGCAATCGCGTCGAGGTCGCCCGCCAGCACCGTGGGCGCATTATCGCCCACCAGTTCCAGGGTCCGGGCCGGGTAGCCGCGGCCGTACAGCGGATCGAGGAACCAGCGGTAGCGCAGGCCGTCATGCCGTTCCATCGCCGCGAGGTCGCGCGGGTTCTGGCTGGCGGCGCGCAACGGATGCAGGCTGAGCGAGATGCCGACCTTCGCATCCGGCACGTTGGCGCGGATCACCGGCACCGCCTTGCCGTGCGAGAGCAGCACGTGGTGGCTGACCTGCAGCGCGGTCTTGAAATCGGTCAGGCCCGGCGCATGCCAGCCTTCGAAATTGCCGATGATGGCCGTGCACCACGGCTCGTTGTGGGTGATCCAGTGCTTGACGCGGTCGCCCAGCTTGCGGGTCATGGCGTCGGCCAGTTCGACGAAGGCGTCGACGGTGGCGCGCTCGTTCCAGCCGCCGCGGTCCTGCAGGTACTGCGGCAGGTCCCAGTGATACAGCGTGGCCCAGGGCTGCAGGCCGCGTTCCAGCATGCCGTCGACCAGGCGCGAATAGAAGTCCAGGCCCTTTTCATTCAGCTTGCCGGTCCCGGAAAAGATGCGCGGCCAGGCGATCGAAAAGCGGTAGGCGTTCAGCCCCAGGTCGCGGCCGATGTCGAAGTCTTGCGGCCAGCGGTGGTAGTGGTCGCAGGCGACCTCCCCGCTCGAGCCGTCCTTGATGCGGCCCGGGGTCGCGGCGAAGCGGTCCCAGATCGATTCGACGCGGCCGTCCTCGTGCGCCGCGCCCTCGATCTGGTAGGACGAGGTGGCGCAGCCCCACAGGAAATCGGAGGCGAAGTCGGCGCGCCTGGGCGCTTGCGGTTCGGTGCGGGTCGGTTTGCTCATGATCTGGTTCTTCTTCAGTGTTTGTCTTCGAATTCTTTGGAAAGCTTTCCAGTACCGGCGCTAAAAAAAGCGCCTGGCCGGCGCCGGGTGCTGCATGCCTAGGCCGCCTTGCGCCTCCCGCCGGCCGCCTTCGACAGCGAGGCGCGCAGGGTGACGCTGACCGGAAAGTCGCGGGTCACCGGGCGCTTCATGTCGTAGCACAGGTTCAGCAGCGCGTTGACGCCGTTCTGGGTCATCTCGCGCCAGGGCATGTGCACCGAGCTCAGGCGCGGCGCCGAGAAAGCCGCGCTGGGCGTGTCGTCGTAGCCGATCACCGACAGCTCGTGCGGCACGCGCACGCCGGCTTCCTGGAAATAGGACAGCGCGCCCACCGCCATCTCGTCGTTGGCGCAGAACAGCGCGCTGCACTGGTAATCCGATTCCAGCAGCGCCTTGGCCGCGGCCCAGCCGCCGGCCGGCGAGAAATCGCTTTCGACGCGCCAGATCTTGCCGGGGTCGATGCCTTGCTCGCGCAGCTCGCTGTCGAAGCCGTCGAGGCGCGCCACGTTGTCGGCGAGGCGGCGCGGGCCTTCGATCAGGGCGATGCGGCGGTGCTTGTGGTCCAGCAGCGCGCGCGCCGCCAGCCGGCCGCCCAGCGTGTGGTCGACCGTGAAACACTGCTCGGCGATGCTGTCGAAACTATGGTTCAGCGCCACCAGCTGGCCGGCCTTGATGCCCAGCGAGGCGATATCCTCTTCCAGCAGCGCGCCGGTCATCACGATCAGCCCGTCGCAGCCGCGCTCGATCAGGAATTCGATGCCGTCGATGGCCTGGCGCCGCTCGTCGCCGAGGCCGACGCCGAAGGCCAGCACCATGTGCAGGCCGGCGGCGCGCAGCTCGGTGTCGATGATCTGCAGGATGGGCGTGTAGAAGGTCCCGCTCAACACCGGAATGTAGACGCCGATCATGCGGCTGGACCCGGACAGCAGCGCGCGCGCCGCGTGCGAGGGCCGGAAACCCAGTTCGTCGATGGCCTTCTTGACCTTGGCGAGCGTGGCCGGCGACACCGAGCCCTTGCCGCTGACCACGCGCGAGGCCGTGCCCAGACCGACACCGGCTAGCTTCGCTACATCCTTGATAGTGGCCACAGACGGATCCTTACACGAAATTCGAAATCGATAAAAAACAGAAGCATAACGTATCGCGGGCTCACAGGCGGTTGCCCGTGGCCGGGTCGAACAGCGACACCCGGTTCGCATCGACGCCGAAGCGCACTTCCTGTCCCGGCAAGTAGGCGCCGTCGCCGTGGACCAGCGAAGCCAGGGTATGCGCGCCGCAGCGGATCCACACCACCTGGTGGTTCCCCATCGGCTCGACCAGCGAGACCGTGCCCCGCATCGCGCCGTCGGCGCGGATCGCCACGTGCTCGGGCCGCACGCCCAGCACGGCGCTGCGGCCGGCGGCGCCGGGCGCGCAGCAGCCGGCGCCCGGATCGACCCGCAATTCGCCGGCCGTGAAGCGCCCTGCTCCATCCAGTGTGCCGTCCACGAAGGCCATCGCCGGGGCGCCGAGGAAACCGGCCACGAAGCGGTTCGCGGGACGCTCGTAGACTTCCAGCGGGGTGCCGATCTGCTGCACCTGGCCTTTATCCATCACGACGATGCGCGAGGCCAGGGTCATGGCCTCGACCTGGTCGTGGGTCACGTAGATCATGGTCGAACCGAGGTTCTGGTGCAGCAGCTTCAGTTCGCGGCGCAGTTCCGCGCGCAGCTTGGCGTCGAGGTTGGACAGCGGCTCGTCGAACAGGAAGACCTGGGCCTGGCGCACCAGCGCGCGCCCGATCGCAACCCGCTGGCGCTGGCCGCCGGACAGCTGCGAAGGCTTGCGCGACAGCAGCGCATCGAGCTGCAGCATCCCGGCCGCATGCGTGACGCGGCGCTTGATCTCGGCCTTCGGCGTGCCGGATATCTTCAGGCCGAAGGACATATTGTCTTCCACGCTCATGGTCGGGTACAGCGCATACGACTGGAACACCATGCCGATCCCGCGCTCGCTGGGGTCGGCGCCGGTCATGTCGCGGCCGCCGATCTCGATCGCGCCCGCATCCAGGTCGACCAGGCCGGCGATGCTGTGCAGCAGGGTCGACTTGCCGCAGCCGGAAGGCCCCAGCAGCACCAGGAATTCGCCCGGCTCGACCTGCAGGTCGAGGTCGCGGATGATGCTCTTCCCGCCCAGGACGATATTCAGTTTGCGCAGGCTGACGTTGGCCATGTTCTTCCTTAACCTTTGACTGCGCCGGCGGCGATGCCGCGCACGAACCAGCGCCCGGAGGCGAAATACAGGGTCAGCGGCACCAGCGCGGTGAGAATGGTGGCCGCCATGTTCACGTTGTACAGCCGGGTGCCGGTGGTGGTGTTGATCACGTTGTTCAGCTGGACCGTCATCGGCAGGTTCTCGCGCCCCGCGAACACCAGGCCGAGGATGTAGTCGTTCCACACGCCGGTCACCTGGATGATGGCCGCGACCACGATGATGGGCAAGGAAATCGGCAGCATGATGCGCAGGAAGATGCGCCAGAACCCGGCGCCGTCCACGCGCGCCGCCTGGAACAGTTCGTGCGGCACCGAGCAGTAGTAATTCCGGAACAGCAGGGTCATCATCGGCATGCCGAACACGAGGTGCACCAGCACGATGGCCGGCAGCGAGCCGAACACGCCGGCCAATGCCATCACCCGCACCAGCGGATAGATCATCACCTGCACCGGCACGAAGGCGCCGGCCATCAGCACGCCGAACAGCAGGTTCGCGTAGCGCGGGCGCCAGAACGACAGCGCATAACCGTTGACGGCGCCGATCAGGATCGGCAGCACGGTCGACGGGACCGCGATCGCCACCGAGTTCCGGAAGCCGGTGCGCAGGCCCTCGCAGGCGGCGCCGGTGCATACCGTGCTCCAGGCCTGGCGCCAGGGTTCCAGCGTGGCGTTCAGGGGCAGCGCGAAGATCCCGCCCTGGCGGATCTCGTCCATGCTCTTGAGCGAGGTGACGACCATGACGTAGAGCGGCAGCAGGAAGAACAGCGCGGCCATGAACAGGAAGGCGTAGATGCCGATGCGGTGGGCCGGCAGCCGGCGCCGGCTGCGCGTGCGGACCGGGACCTGCTCGCCGGCGGCGGCGGCCGGCAGGCGCTGGGCGATGCTGTTGAGATTCATGCGGCCTCCTTGCGGCTGCGTGCGTAGGCATAGGGCGCGGCCAGCGCCAGCACCGGCACCAGCAGCACGACCGCGCCGGCCGAAGCCAGGCCGACGTTCGAGCGCAGGAACAGGTGGTCCATGATGAACTTGGCCGGCACTTCGCTGGCCGTGCCCGGGCCGCCCTGGGTCATCGCGACCACGGCGTCGTACAGCTTGACGACGGCGGTCGCCAGCAGCAGCAGGACCGTGG
This sequence comes from Massilia aerilata, assembly GCF_042656905.1. Lineage (NCBI taxonomy): Bacteria > Pseudomonadati > Pseudomonadota > Betaproteobacteria > Burkholderiales > Oxalobacteraceae > Massilia > Massilia aerilata. The sequence continues at coordinate 37,599 of NZ_JBHSMZ010000001.1, read as the reverse complement.
CTACGGTCGGCCACATCATCGGCAGCACGATCTGCAGGTAGACGCGCCAGGCCGGGATGCCGTCCAGACGCGCGGCCTTCCAGATTTCCGGATCGACGCCGCGCAGGCCGGCCAGCATCAGCGCCATCACCAGGCCGGAGGCCTGCCACACGGTGGCGATCACGATCGTGTAGATGGCCAGGTCCTGGTCGACGATCCAGCCCAGGGTGAAGTCCTGCCAGCCGAACACGGCCCGGCCCAGGGCGCGGATCGCGGAATCGATGCCGTCGCCCGGCTGCAGCAGCCATTGCCAGACCAGGCCGGTGGCAACGAAGGACATCGCATACGGATACAGGAAGACGGTGCGCAGCACGCCCTCCCCGGTCACGTTCTGGTCGATGAAGACCGCCAGCAGGAAGCCGATCACCAGGCAGGCCAGCACGAACAGCAGGCCATACACGGCCAGGTTGTTCAGCGAGAGCATCCAGCGCTCGTTGTCGAACAGGCGCTGGTACTGGGCCAGGCCGATGAAGTGGCTGGACGGGAAGGTGCGCGAGGCCGTCAGCGACATCCCCAGCGTCCACAGGCCAGCGCCGATGTAGCCGACGAGGACCGTGACGAACATCGGCAGCAGCGCCGTGTACGGCGTGATCTTGCGGAGCTGGGCTTTGGCGGTCATCGCGGTTCCCCCTTAGTAGCGCAGCGCCGAGGCGATGCTCTTCTGCGCCTTTTCGACCGGCATATTGGTATTCCAGTAGGCGGTCAACACGTCCTGCAGGGCGCCGTTCTGGTCGGGCGTCAGATACACCTCGGTCACGCCGACCGGGCGCGAACGGTCGCGCAGGATGGCCATGCCCTTCTGCGCGCAATCGTCCAACTGGCTGGCGTCGAGGTCGGTACGCACCGGCAGCGAGCCTTTCAGCTTGCTGAACTGCAGTTGCACGGCCGGCTGTTCGACCACGCTGGCCATCAGCTTCTGGGCCTGGATGGCGTCCGCATCGTCGGTTTTCGGGAACACGAACACGTCGCCCTGGATCAGGTAGGGACTATTGGCAGAGAGGCCCGGGATGCAGCCGTACTGCTTGCCGGCGGCTTGACCCGCGTTGGTGAACTCGCCCTTGGCCCAGTCGCCCATGATCTGGATGCCGGCGCGGCCCGCAATCACCAGCGCGGTGGCGTCGTTCCAGTTGCGGCCGGGCGAAGCCGGATCGACATAGGTCTGCAGGCGCTTGTAGGCCAGCAGCACATTGCGGAAGGCGGCGGAATTGATGGCCGCCTGGTCGCGGTCGCGGATCACTTTCAGGTACAGCTCGCGCCCGCCGATGTTCGACAGCATGCTCGAGAACAGGATCACTTCCTGCCAGGACTGGCCGCCGTGCGCCAGCGGGATCAGGCCCGCGGCCTTCAGCTTGTCGAGGGCGGCGAACAGTTCGGCCACGCTGGCCGGCTCCTTCGCGATGCCGGCCTTTGCGAAGGCGGCCTTCGAATACCACAGCCAGGTCTGCATGTGGATGTTCATCGGCGCGGCATACCAGTGGCCCTTGACCTTGATGACGCCGACGATGGGTTCGGGCAGCAGCTGGTCCCAGTTCTCGCGGCGCGCGATGTCGTCGACGTCGTTGAGCATGTCTTCCTCGATGATGTCGAGGAACTGCTTCGAGGTGTTGAACTGGGCGGCGGTGGGCGGATTGCCGCCGATGATGCGGTTGACGGTGACGGCGCGCGACTGGTCGCCGCCGGCGATGGCGCTGTCGATCCAGGTGCCGCCGGCGTCGCGGTAGGCCTGCGCGACCTGGCGCACGGCGGCCGACTCGCCTCCCGACGTCCACCAGTGGATCACCTCGGCCCGCGGACCGGCATGCGCCGCCGCAGCGGAGGCGCATAGCCAGGCGGCGAACGCCAGGCAGCGACCTGCAACCATCTCGTCTCCAATGTATCGGCTGCCATTTGCGGGCGTGTCCGGATTGGAAACGTTCCCATGGCTTTTGCCGGACTATAGCACCGGGCCGAAATTAGTGTCAAACAGAAAATACCTGACGTGGATTTTCCTACAAAACAAGGACGAGATGGCAGGAATTTGTAGGGACCGTCGTTCCCGCGCAGGCGAGAACCCAGGTTTGCGGGCAGATCCATAATGCACACGACATTGGATCCCCGCCTTCGCGGGGACGACGACCCTCATGGTCAGCCGAACAGCTTGGCCGCCGTCTTCGCCACCAGATCGCCCTGGAAGCGCGCCCCGTCCAGTTCCAGCTGGCTCGGCTGGCGCTGGCCCTGGCCGCCGGCGATGGTGCTGGCGCCGTAGGGACTGCCGCCGGTGATCTCGTCCAGCGTCATCTGGCCCTGGAAGCTGTACGGCAGGCCGACCACCACCATCCCCAAGTGCAGCAGATTCGTGAGGATCGAGAACTGGGTGGTCTCCTGGCCGCCGTGCTGGGTCGCGGTCGAGGTGAAGGCCGCGCCCACCTTGCCGTTCAGGGCGCCGCGCGCCCACAGGCCGCCGGTCTGGTCGAGGAAGGCCGCCATCTGCGAAGGCATGCGGCCATAGCGCGTCGGCGCGCCGATGATGATGGCGTCATAGTCCGGCAGTTCGTCGACGGTGGCGATGGGCGCCTGCTGGTCGAGCTTGAAGTGGGCCGGACGCGCGATGTGCTCCGGGACCGTCTCCGGCACCCGTTTGAGTGCGACCGTGGCGCCGGCCTTGCGCGCGCCGTCGGCGACCGCCTCCGCCATCTGTTCGATGTGGCCATAGGTGGAGTAATACAAGACCAGTACTTTCGCCATGCCGTTCTCCTTCGCTCATGCGTGGGTGTGAGGTGCGAGCATGCTAGCCGGAAGCGCGCAAAAGGGGCGCACCATCGAAAGCCGAGCAGGCCGCGAATGTTGCAAGTAGAATACGGCCCGATGAAAGCCCGCACCTACCTGATCCTGATGGCCACCGCGATCCTGCTCCCGGTGACCCTGGTCGCATCGGTAGGTCTGTCGAGGCTGCTGCATTCGGAGCGCGAATCGCGCATCCGCGGCGTGCAGGAAACCGGCCGCGTCGGGGCGCTGGCGATCGACCGCGAGATCGCCGTCGCCGAAGCTTCGCTGCGCGGCATCGTCAGCGCCGAAGCGCTGCGCCGCCACGACTTCGCCCAGCTGCACCGCGAAGCCAGCGCCATGAACCGTGCCACGCCCTGGTCCTGGACGCTGCTGATGCACGCCAGCGGCACGCCCATGCTGAACACCCTGGTGCCCTGGGGCGCACCGCTGCCCGAGTATTCGGCCAAGTGGGTCGGCGACGTCTATGCCGCGCAGAAGACCCGGGTGTCGGGCTACTTCATCGGCACCCTGGCCCACCGGCCCGCGATCTCGGTCGACGTGCCGGTGCCGGGCGTCCATGGCGAGCCCTATGTCGTGAGCCAGGTCTTCGACGCCAGCTACTTCGGGCGGGTATTCAAGGACAAGGCCATCGGCAGCGGCTGGGTCGTCACCATCTTCGACGCCAACGGCATCTCGATCGCGCGCAACCGCAATGCCGAGCAACTGGTCGGCAAGCCGGTGCGTCCCGAGCTGTACCAGGCCTCGCGGCGCGAGCCGAACGGCGTGCTGCGCCACGCGACGCATGACGGCATCGACGTCTACAGCGTCTACACCCGCGCGCCGCTGAGCGGCTGGACGCTGGCCATCGGCGTGCCGGCGCCCGAGATCGAGGCGAAGGCGCGCACCGCGACCCTGTATGCGGCGCTGGCGCTGCTGGGCGTGATGGGGCTGGCGATCGCCATCGCCGTGTTCCTGGCCAAGCGCCTGTCGGTATCGCTCGACCAGGCACGCGTGGCCGCCCAGGCCCTGGCCGGCGGCGCCGAGCCGCCGACGGCATCGACCATGGTGGCCGAAGTCGACATGCTGCTTGACGGCCTGCGCCACACCAGCCGCGAGCTCACGTGCGAGCGCGCCGCGCGCCAGCGCCTGCAGGACGAGCGCGAAGCCCTGCTGTGCAGCGAACAGGCAGCGCGGCGCCAGGCCGAGGCACAGAGCATCGCCAAGGACGCCTTCCTCGCGATGCTGAGCCACGAGCTGCGCAATCCGCTGGCGGCCATCGCCGGCGCGGTCCAGGTGCTCGACCTGCCCGGCGTGAAGCCGGCGCTGGCCGCCCATGCGCGCGAGATCGGCCGGCGCCAGGTACGCCACCTGACCCGCATCGTCGACGACTTGCTGGACGTGCGCCGCATCCTGTCCGGCAAGGTGAAGCTGCGGCGCGACCGCATCGACGCCGGCGCCCTGCTGCGCCAGTGCTGCGAGACGCGCAGGCTGGCCGACGCCGGCGCCCACGCCTGGCAGGTCGACGCCGGCAGCCTGTGGATCCTCGCCGATCCGACCCGCCTCGAACAGATCTTTGACAACCTGCTGCACAACGCGATCAAGTACACCCCGGCCGGCGGCGCGATTGCCGTGCGCGCCCGCGAGTCCGGCGCGGAAGCCGTGATCGAGGTCGCGGACACCGGGGTCGGCATCGACGCCGATACCCTGCCGATGATCTTCGACGCGCTGGTGCAGGGGCCGACCGGAATCGACCGGGCCCAGGGCGGACTGGGACTGGGGCTGGCCCTGGTGAAGGAGTTGACCGCGCTGCATGGTGGGAGTGTCGAGGCGCGCAGCGAGGGGGCGGGCCGGGGTTGTGTGTTCACCTTGCGCTTGCCGCTGGCCCTAGATGCCGTCGCTCCCGTGTAGGCGGGCACGACGTGCCAGCTGTATCCGCTCGAGCATCCGCTCCGGCGATTCTTCAATATCCACCACCATCCCCGCCTCATCCTCCTGCAGCGGCTCCAGGTCCCGCAACTGGCTATCCAGCAGCGACACAGGCATGTAATGCCCCGCCCGCGCCCCCATGCGCGCAGCGATGAGCTCGCGGCTCCCATCCAGGTGCACGAAGCGCAGATCACAGCCCGAGCCGCGCAGGGTATCGCGATACGCCCGCTTGAGCGCCGAGCAGGCCAGCACCACCTCCCGGCCGCCGGCGCAGGCGCGCGCCAGCTCGCCGGCCAGCCGCGCCAGCCAGCCTTCACGGTCGGCGTCCGTCAGCGCGATCCCGGCCGACATCTTGCGCACGTTGTCGTCCGAATGAAAGCGGTCGCCCTCGATGAATTCGGCGTCCAGGGCATCGGCCAGGCGCTTGCCGACCTCGCTCTTGCCGCAGCCGCTCACCCCCATGATCACCCAGGCGCTCATGTGCTCTCGCGCTCGCGCAGGGTGAAGCCGAGGTCGATGCGGCGCGCTGCCGGCGCCTTGCCGGCGATAAGGTCCAGCAGCAGCGAGGCGGCCTGGTAGCCGACCTGGTAGCGCGGCGTGTCGACCGTGGTCAGCGAAGGCAGCATCAGGCTGGAGGCCGGCAGGTCGTTGAAGCCGGCCACCGCGATCCGCCCCGGCACCGGAATGCCGGCGCGCTGGCAATGGAAGATCGCGCCGTGCGCCAGGTCGTCGTTGCAGAAAAAGACGGCGTCGGCATCCGGCAGCTCGGCCAGCACGCGCCGCATCAGCGCCGCGCCGAGGGCGACGGTGGAGGGTGCGGGCGTCATGATTTCGAGGCGCTGGTCGAACAGGCCGGCTTCAGTCATCGCCTGGCGCCAGCCGTCGGCGCGGCGCAGGGTGCGCTCGTCGAGCTGGGCGCCGACGAAGGCGATGCGGCGGTAGCCTTTCCCCAACAGGTGGCGCGTCAGCGCCATGCCGGCGTCGAGCTGGGAAAAGCCGACCGACAGCATCGACGGCGTCTCCGCCAGGTCCATCATGGCCACCACCGGCACGCGCAGGGTCTCGAGCATGCTGGCCACTTCGGGACTGTGGCTCAGGCCGGGCAGCAGGATGCCGTCCGGGTCCGATTGCAGGTAGGTGCGCAGCAGCTTTTCTTCCTCGGCGTCCGAATAGTGTGTATTGCCGATCAGGAGCTGGTAGTGGCTGGCCTCGACCGCGTCCTGGATCCCGTCCAGCACCGCGGTGAACACCGCGTTCGACAGCGAAGGCACCAGCACCGCGATCACGTGCGACTGGCGCGATGCCAGCGCCTGCGCCGCGCGGTTCGGCACATAGCCGAGTTCCAGCACGGCCCGCTCGACCTTGGCCCGGGTCGCATCCGAGACCAGCTGCGGCCGGCTGAGCGCGCGCGAGGCGGTCATGGTCGACACGCCCGCCAGGCGCGCCACTTCCTCCAGCGTTGCCCGGCCCGTTCCGCGTCCTTTACCTGCCCTGCTTCTGCTCATCGTCTTCCCGCTGATGGCCGTTCGGCCGACCCCGGATTGCGCCATGCTTTGGACAGTTTGTCAATGTCCTGTCCGAGATGTCCTACATGTCCTCCGCCTATTTTCCGATTGTCGCTATCAGTAAGCGGACTACCATGAAGTTTTCGGCACGGACAAGGAGGAGTGAATGCCAAGCAGTAATCGGTCAAGGCCGGCCAGCCGGGCAGTACTCCAGCCCAGGGTAATTCCCAGCGCGCTCAGGCCAATCTTGGCAATCGTCAGCAAGGAGGAAATCTGAATCGGCAACAGGGCAAGCAGCAACAGCGACACATGCAACAGAAGTCAATCCTTCCTTCAGCGGCGGGCGCAATGTCCGCCGCGCACTCCTTCCCGCGGTAAGGTCCACAGTTCTTGAACTGTCGTATCCACGCCGCAAGCGCTGGATGTTTCCATGCGGAATGCATATACTGGTCTCGCAAGCCTTCCCTGCACGCATACCACCACTCCCCCTCCCCACCATGAACGCGCCGGCCCTGAATTCCCTCGCCGCAGACCCGCAGCTGCGCATCGACGACGCCCTGGAAGAGCTGAAACGCTCGCGCGAGCGCATGAACGCGATGCTGGAAAGCATAGGCGACGCCTTCTTCGCCGTCGACCGTGACTGGCGCGTGATGTACGCCAACGGCAAGGCCGCCAGCTTCGTCGGCGTGGACCTCGGCAGCAGCATCGGCAAGCCCTTGCTGGAGGTGGTGCCGGACCTGAAAGGCACCGCCATCCTCGACCGCTATCTGCAAGCGATGGAAAGCGGCCAGCCCGCCGTGTTCGAGGATTACTGGGCGCCGACCGCAACCTGGGTCGAAGCACGCGCCTTCCCGACCGCGGACGGCCTGTCGGTCTACTTTCACGACATCACCGAGAAGCGCCTCGCCGAAGAAGCCTTGCGCAAGAGCGAGCAGCGCTTCCGCAACCTGTTCCAGCAGGCTGGCGACAGCATCCTGATCACCGACCGCGAGCTGCGCATCGTCGCCGCCAACGGCCGCGCCTGTGCCCATTTCGGCTACCGCGAGGACGAGCTGCTGGGAATGTCGGCGCGCGCGATCGACAGCAACTTCAGCTACGGCGCCGAGCTGTACGAAAGCCTGCTGCGCGGCCAGACCCACCTGCTGCGCATCGTCAAGCGGCGCAAGGACGGCAGCACCTTCCCGGCCGAAGTCCACGTCTCGCGCTTCGAGGAGAACGGCCAGGAATTCTTCCAGGCGATCATCCGCGACCTGACCGAGCGCGAGGACGCCGAACGCCAGTTGCACCACCTTGCCACCCACGACACCCTGACCGGCCTGCCGAACCGCGCCCTGCTGCACGAACGCCTGCAGCGCATGCTCGACGACTGCGCGCCGGGCCGTTCGGTGGCGGTGATGTTCCTCGACCTCGACCGCTTCAAGGAAGTCAACGACTCCTTCGGCCACGAGCATGGGGATGTGCTGCTGTGCGAAGTCGCCGCGCGCCTGCGAGGGGTGCTGCGCCCGGCCGACGTGGTGGCGCGCCTGGGCGGCGACGAATTCGTGGTCGCGGCCGAAATCGGCGGCGGCAGCGCGGGGGCAGCCTGTCCCGCCGCGGCCATCGGCGCCAAGCTGCTCGAAGTATTGACCCTGCCGGTCACGGTCGGTGCCCAGGACGTGGTGGTGGGCGCCTCGATCGGCATCAGCATGTACCCGCGCGATGCGGCCACGCGCGAGCTGCTGTTCCAGACCGCGGACACGGCGATGTACCGCGCCAAGGCCGAAGGCCGCAACCGCTACCGCTTCTTCGAGCCGGCGATGACGGTGGCGGCGCGCGCCCGCATGGCGCTCGAGCTGTCGCTGCGGCCGGCGCTGGCGCGCGAGGAATTCGAGCTGCACTACCAGCCGCGGGTCGACCTGCGCAGCATGGAGATCGTGGGCATGGAGGCGCTGATCCGCTGGCGCCATCCGCAGCAGGGCATGGTGCCGCCGCAGCAGTTCATCGGCATCGCCGAGGAGACCGGCCTGGTCAATCCGATCGGACGCTGGGTGCTGCGCGAAGCCTGCCGCCAGACCCGCCGCCTGATCGACGAGTACGCAAAGCCGATCCGGGTCTCGGTCAACGTCTCGGCGCGCCAGCTGGCCCAGCCGGGCTTTGCGGCCGAGGTGCGCGAGGCCCTCGCCGACGCCGGCCTGGCCCCGGTCGCGCTGGAACTGGAGCTGACCGAGAGCGCCCTGATCGAAGACCTGGAACGCACCGCCGCCATGCTCGGCGAGCTGCAGGCCCTGGGCGTGAAGCTGGCCGTCGACGACTTCGGCACCGGCTATTCCGGCCTGGCCTACCTGCGCCGCCTGCCGATCGACGTGCTCAAGCTGGACCGCTCCTTCGTGCTGCAGGACGACGGCCGCATCAGCGCCTTCGATTTCGTGAAAGCCTTCGTCGACATGGCGCACGCGCTGCAGATGCAGGTGGTGGCGGAAGGCGTGGAAACCACCGAGGTGCTGGACTTCCTGCGCGCGGCTTCCTGCGACGAGGCCCAGGGTTATCTGCTGGGACGCCCGCTGCCGCTGGCGGAACTGCGCAAGCTACTGGGCAGCCGCCCAGAACGCAGCGCCGTCCTCGCCGCCGAAGCCGGGGCCTGACGACGCCTCCGGCGGGTCCGCCACCAGCAGCGCCAGCCTGCCTTCCAGCGCCTCGAAACGCAGCGGCAGTTCCAGCATGCAGACTTCACCGTCGGCCGCCACCTTGATCCTGCGCCGCCCGGACAAAAATGGCGCCCGCACCGTCATGTTGCGGAACGCGAAGGCGGTCACGTCTTCGGCCTCGCCCAGGCGCCCGAGGGCGCCGCGCAGCAGCAGCGCGAGCATGCGCCATTTGCCGACCGGGCGCGGGGCGATCGCCGCCAGCCGGCCCTCCTGCACCGCATGATCGAGCGGCTGCATGCCGACCTGCGCCATTTGCAGGCGGTTGTTGCCGAAGAAGAGGGTCGGAGTCCGCAGGCGGTGGGCGCGGCCGTCCAGGTCCAGTTCGATGCGCAGGTTGCGGTGCCGGCCCAGCGCCGTCTTCAGCGCCGACAGGATCGCCACCACGCGGCTGCGGCCGTACTGGCGCTTGTCGAGCTCGCGCTCTTCCAGCAAACGCGGATACAGCCCGACGCTGGCGTTCACCAGGAAGTTGCGTCCGTTCACGGCGCCCACCTGCACGTGGCGCACGCGGGCGCGCAGCAGCGCATGCACGGCCTCGCGCAGGTCTTCCGGTATGCCGTGGGTGCGGCCGAAATAATTGAAGGTGCCCTGGGGCAGCACGCCGAACACGCAGCCCTGGCGCACCGCCTCGTGCGCGACCGCGTTCAGGGTGCCGTCGCCGCCGGCCGCGACGAGGATGGCGCCGTCGGCCGCGGCCTTTTGCGCCACCCTGGCGGCGGTGTCGGGCATGCGCGCGCCCTCGTGCACGAGCTCGATCTCGCAACGGCGCCCGGCGCCTGCCAGCACCTCGCGGATGGTGGCGCAGCGCAGCTCGGTATCGGTGCGGCCCGAGCCGGCGTTCAGCACGACGTAGTACGGCGCATCGGGTCCTGGGTCCTGCACGGGCATCTCGCTTGCTCCTCCCCTCTGGCCTGGGTGCCGAAAGGGTAGCAGCTTTGCCCGGCGCGCCGTTCCCGCTTGCCGGACAGAATCGCCGCACGCTTGTCGCCAATTTCGCGACATCGCGCAGCGCCGGGCGCGGCTTATACTGCGGCGCTATGAGAATCAGCAAGGAAAAAGCCGCCGAGAACCGGGTTGCCCTGGTCCGCGCCGCCAGCAAACTGATACGCGAGCGCGGCATCGATGGCGTGGGCGTGGCGGAAATCAGCAAGGCGGCCGGGCTCACGCACGGCGCGCTGTACGCCCACTTCCGCTCGAAGGAGGCGCTGGCGCTGGCCGCGCTCTCGCATGGACTCGAGCAGTCCTGCGCCGGCCTGGACGAGGCCAGCGCCGATGGCCTGGCCGGCCTGTCGCGCTTCCTCGACGATTTCCTGTCGCCCGCCGGGCGCGACGACTACGCTGCCAACTGCCCGGTGGCCGCCTCGGCCAGCGAGATCGGGCGCCAGGACAGCGCGCTCAGCGCACGTTTCGGAGAAGGGATTCTTTCGATGGCGGCCGCTTTCGAACGCGGCATGGGGCCGGGCGGCGACACCCGGGCGCGCGCGCTGACGGTGGTGGCGGCCCTGGTCGGCGCCCAGGCCGTGGCGCGCGGCGCCGCCAAGGGCGACCCCGCGCTGTCCGAAGAAGTGCTGCGCTCCGCGCGCCGACTGATTACTTCGCTCATTACTTCGTGACCGCGATCTCGGTGCGGTGACCGCCCTTGAAGGTGTAGAGGGTGATGGTGCCGTCGCGGATGTCGCCGTGCGGATCGAAGGCGATGTTGCCGGTCACGCCCTTGTAGCGGAGCTTCGCCAGCGCCGGCAGGTATTTCGCGGGCGCCGCGGAACCGGCCCGGTTCATCGCCTCGGCCAGGATCAGGGTCGCGTCATACGAATACGGCGCGATGATCTGGACGTCGATGCCGAAGCGTTTCTTGTAATCGGCGCGGAACTTGTCCATGGCGGCCTTGCCGGCCGCCTCGACGCCGCCCGCTTCCGCGCACACCACCTGGCCGTCGGCCATGGTGCCGCCGGACAGCTTGTGCATCTCGTCCGAGCAGATGCCGTCGCCACCCATCATCTTGACGTTCAGGCCCAGCTGCTTCATCTGGCGCAGCATCGGGCCGGCCACCGCGTTCATCCCGCCGAAGAACACCAGGTCGGGATTGCTGGCGCGGATGCGGGTCAGGATCGCCGAGAAATCGGTCGCCTTGTCGTTGGTGAACTCCTTCGCCACCACATTCACGCCCTGCTGGCGCAGGCCGTTGACGAACTCGGTCACCAGGCCCTGGCCGTAGGCGGTGCGGTCGTCGATCACGGCGACGCGTTTGGCGGCCATGCTCTTGACCGCATAGCGGCCGAGCGCGCGGCCCAGCTGGATGTCGTTGGCGACCACGCGGAAGGTGGTGTTGAAGCCCTGCTTCGTGTACGCCGGATTGGTCGACGACGCGGTGATCTGCGGGATGCCGGCATCGAAGTAGATCTTCGAGGCCGGGATCGTGGTGCCCGACGTCTCGTGCCCGATCACGCCGTTGACTTTCGCATCGGCCAGCTTCTGGGCGGCGGCGGTCGCCTGTTTCGGCTCGCCGGCGTCATCTTCGGGCGCCAGCACCCATTTCACCTTGCGTCCGGCAATCGTGGCGCCACGCGCGTTCAAGGCCTCGATCGCCATGCGCACGCCGTTTTCGCTGTCCTTGCCGAAGTGGGCCACCGGTCCCGTCATGGCGGCCACGTGGCCGATGCGGACGACTTCCTGGGCCGGCGCCAGGCCGGCGGCGGACAATGCGCTCAAGGCAAATAGATACTTCTTCATTCCATCCTCGTCTATACAGGTGATTCTTTATATCAAAAACGATATGTTACAAGGGATAGTTGTAGCTCACAAGTATTCCCTGTAAACAATACGGTTTTCCTGCAGAATGGTGGCCATGCCTGAGAAACTGCCGACACTTTCCGCCGCCACCCTGCTGCGGACCCTGTTCAAGCGCCCTGCCCGCAGCGCCGGCGCCGGGCCGATTGCGACCCGCTACCTGCTCGAACAAATCGGCGCCGACGAGGTGGCGCGCTACCGGCGCGCGCTGGGCTTTGCGGGAACGCGGATACCGCTCACCTATTACTACCTGCTGGCCCAGCGCGCCCACCTGGCGACCATGCTGGGCGCGGCCTTTCCCTTCCGCCTGGTCGGGGCGATCCACGTCGACAATGCGCTGCGCGCCGGCATGCAGCCGGTGGCCGGGCGCCCGCTGGAACTGGCGACCGAGGTCCGCGTCGGGACGCCTGCCGCCAACGGCGCCGTACACGCGGTGCTGGACACCCGGGCGACCCAGGACGGCGAGCTGGTGTTTGCCTGCAGCAGCACCTACCTGGTGGTGCGCGGAAAGCGCAGCGGCGACGGTCCGCGCGCCTCCGCAAGGGCGGCGCCGGCGCTGGCGCCCGTGGCTGGCTGGCGCCTGTCCGCCACCAGCGGCCGCCGCTATGCCGCCCTGTCCGGCGACTGGAACCCGATCCACTTGTGGCCCTGGTCGGCGCGCCCGATGGGCCTGAAGGCGCCGATCATCCACGGCATGCACACACTGGGCCGCGCCTGCGCCGAGCTGGAACGCGCCGGCGGCCGCCCGGTGGCGGCGCTTGGCGGGCGTTTCCGGGCGCCGATCGAACTCGGCGGCGAGGCCGCGCTGGCGGCCAGCCTGGCGGAGGGGCGCTTTACGGTGGCCTCCGGCGGCCGTGTCGCCGTCGAGGGCGAATTCGCGTTTGATGCATCTCAACCCATGCAGGAAGCATATGCGCGATCCTGAGTGAGCCGCCTGGCTTCGGGCGGCGCATCTATAGAAGGACGGCCATGTATAAACGTATCCTGATCCCGAGCGACGGGTCCGAAACCTCCCAGCGCGCCATCCTGGCCGGGGTCGAATTCGCCCGCGAGGTGGGCGCCGAGGTGGTGGGCCTGACGGTCACACCCGAATTCCATGTGCTGAGCACGAACAGCGACATGATCGAAGACACACCCGAGCAATTCGCCGCCGCCGGCGAGGGCCGCGCCCGCAGCATCCTGGCCGCCATCGACGGCGCGGCGCGCGAAGCCGGCCTGCCCTGCCGTCTCGAGCACGCCGTCGACGACGACCCCTATGCCGCCATCGTCGCCGCCGCGGAGCGCCTTGGCTGTGACCTGATCGTGATGGCCTCGCATGGGCGCCGCGGCCTGAAAGGCCTGCTGCTGGGCAGCGAGACCCAGAAGGTGCTGGTACACAGCAGGGTGCCGGTGCTGGTGCACCGCTGAAGGTCCCGGTCGCCATTTATCATGTACAAGCGCATCCTGGTGCCCACCGACGGCACCGAACTCTGCACTGCCGCCCTCGGCCTGCATGCGGGCCCGCCCGAGCGCCTGAACCCGCTGGCCGAAGACGATACCGTGCGCGCCGCCTGGCTGCTCGTACGCGAACAGGCCGGCGATGACGCCCTGGCCTGGATCGCACGCCGCGCCGCGGAAGCCGGCGTGCCCTGCGAAACCCTGCTGGTCCACAGCGAAAGTCCGGCCGCGGCCATCGTCGAGACGGCGCGCGACCGCCTGTGCGACCTGATCGTGATGGGCTCGCACGGCCACGGCGGCCTGCGGGCACGCCTGCTGGGCACCGAAACGACTCGGGTATTGGAGACGTGCGCGATCCCGGTGCTGGTGGTGCGCGGGCCTTCGTAGGGTGGGCACGCCGTGCCCACGGCCGCATGCGGAGCGCTTAGTCCAGGCCCAGCCAGCGGCGATAAGCCGCGTAGTGGTGGACCACGTAACCGCCGAAGGAAGACATCCGCCCCACGCTGCGCGATGTCGCCGCCAGCTCGCGTTCGAGATCGGCCTCCCCCAGGTGGTGGAAAGACACCTTTTTCAGCGCGTTCGGCATGGTCTCGATCCCGATCATGACCGGGCGGCCGATCGCCTCGCCGTAGCCGAGTTCGTCCATCGCATGGCTGACCAGGCCGTCGCCGCCCTCCGCATGGTCGCGGTAGTCCATCAGCGCGACGAAATCGTAGATGTCCTGGACGTGCTGGCTGACCGGCTTGCGCCGGCCCTTCCACTCGAGCTGGATGCCGTCCAGCCAGAACGGGATCGCCGGGCCCATCGGCAGGGCCTGGCCGGAGGCGGCTTTTACCCGCATCAGCGCATCCGACATCTCGACGAAGCTGGCCAGCAGTTCCATCTTGCGGGTCGACCACTCGGCCAGGATGTGGGGCTCGATGTCGAGGTTGATGCCGTCGAAGCGTTCTTCCGGCGCGGCCGCCTTGTTGTAGTCGAGCACACGCTGGAGCATGGCCACGGCTTCGTCGCGGTGGCGCGGCAGCACGTAGCGTTCCGTGTTCAGGTAGCCCGAACCCAGCAGCGCGTAGACCTTGAGCCCGGACGCGTGCATGCGGCGCAGCAGCCGGCGGTAGGCCTGGGGCTGGGATGCGATCAGGTTGCGGCCGCGCCAGGCATCGGCGTACAGGTAGATGGTGCCGATCGCCTTCGATTTCAGGAAGGCGATGCCCTGGGCGGCCGCGCCCTCGCTCTCCAGCATGGCGTAGGACTCGCCTTCCCAGGTCCAGATCGCGCGCGGGCCGGCCGCGGTGGCGGGCAAGTCGGCGGCCTGCGCGCCGCCAAGCACGAGCAGCGCGGCCAGCGCCAGGCCGCGCATCACAGCTTCATCTCCACGTGGTACTGGCCGATGCCGATCGAACGGCCGGTCTCCGGGTGCGAGGGAATCATCGAGACGAAATAAGTCCCGTGCGGCAGCTTGCCCAGCCTGGCCGGCAGCGCCACCTTCAGCGCGGCGCCCGGCGCCAGCGTCTGCAGCTCGCCGGCCGCCTCGCCGACTTCCAGCCCGCCGGCGTCGCTGATCACCAGCAGCGGCACGAAGGGCTGGGAGGTCGCGGTGGACTGGTTGCTCATGGTCGCTTCGATCACGGCGGCGCCGTCCGGACCCGCGGCGGCGGCGCGCTTGACGCCGGAAACGCCGACCCCGCCCTCGGCCGCCAGCGCGACGCTGCGCAGTTCGCGCGCCTCGCTGCGGTAAGGCGCCAGCTGGTCGATGGCGGCCGGTGGCGCCAGGGCGGCTGCGCGTGCGGCCACGCGGTTGGCCTGCAGGAAGCCCTCGAACTGGCTGCGCGCCGTGGCCAACGCCTTGCCGTCGGGCGCGCGGTCGGTCAGCAGGCCGTCGGCCAGCGCGTACAGCCGGCCCTGGGCCAGGTAGACCGAGCCGGAAACGAAGTCGCTGAGTTCCGTCTTGGTCTGCTTCAGCGGGATCACGTGCAGGTTGCGGAAGCTGGTGTCGGTATCGAGCCCGGTGCCGAGCCAGTTCACCTGGGACGGCGATTGCAGCCCGTGATTATTAGACAGGTAGGCCAGCAGCGAGGGCGCGAGATCGAACTGCGAGGACACCGCCTTGACCGCGCGCGGCGCCTTCAGCATCGGCGAATACACGATCAGCGGCACGTGGTAGCGCTCGATGCGGGTGTCCATCGGCAGCTCGGGCAGGCGGTGGTCGCCGGTGATGATGAAGATGGTGTTCTCGAAGCCGGGCAGCTTCGCGGCGCCCTCGAAGTAGCGGCGCAGCGCATCGTCGGTGTAGAGAATGGAGGCGAAGATCTCGCGCTGGGCCGCATAGCCCGGATTCGCATTGCCGGCGATGCCCAGCCGGGCCAGGCGCTGCCCCACCTTTTCCAGGTAGCGCGGCTTGTCCGGGAAGCTGAAGGGATCGTGCATGCTGGTGGTCTGGATGATCGAGACCGTGGGCGCCTGCTCGCGGTCCTGCGCCTGGCGCCGCAGCGCCATGTCGACCAGTTCGCCGTCCGGATAGCCCCATTCGTTGCTGCGCTGGGCCGGCGGGCCGTAATCGCGTTCGCTGACGAAGCGCTCGACGCCTTCCTGGCGCAGGTACTTGCCTTCGTTGTCGAACTCCAGGTTGGAGCCGCTGTAGAAATTCAGGCGGTAGCCCTGGGCCTTCAATACGCTCAGCAGCGAGGCGTGGCGCGGCATCCGGTCGCCCAGCGCCGCCAGGCCGTTGTCGCCGAAGGGCAGCGAACCGAACACCGTGGTCAGCACGCCGAAGGTGCGGCCCTGCCCCGCCAGGAAGTTCTCGAAGTACAGGCTGCGCCCGGCCAGTTCGTCGAGGAAGGGCGTGAAGCTGCCCAGGCGCGCGCCCGGCCCGGAGAAGGTGCGGCCCAGTCCTTCGACGATGATGAAGACCAGGTTCGGCGGCGGCGAGCCAGGACGCCGCTCGAGCAGCGGGCCCAGGGTGTCGGGGGTGCGCTCGGCACGCGCGAAGGGATAGCGCGGGTCCTTGCCGGTCCAGGGCAGCTCGCCCTTGCCGTGTGCAAGCTCGCCGGCGCCGCCGGTGCCCGCCACGTGGGCCAGGTTGCGGTCGGCAAAATAGGCCGTCTTG
Source organism: Massilia aerilata (assembly GCF_042656905.1). Taxonomy (NCBI): domain Bacteria; kingdom Pseudomonadati; phylum Pseudomonadota; class Betaproteobacteria; order Burkholderiales; family Oxalobacteraceae; genus Massilia; species Massilia aerilata. The sequence continues at coordinate 21,373 of NZ_JBHSMZ010000001.1, read as the reverse complement.
TTCAGCAGGTAGTCGATGCTGGCTTCACTCTGGGCGGCCGGCGGCGCAAAGTGATCGGGCAGGAAGGCGAAGCCCAGCAAGCTGACCGCGCCCGCGATCAGGGCCGGGCGCGCGCCGGCGCGCGGCCACCATGCGCGGCTGCAGGCATTCAGCGCCACCCACAGCACGGCCAGGGCGGACAGCAGCGCCACCACCAGCGGCGGATGGACGCGCCAACCGCCGCCGACCGTGGTCGCGACCTCGGCGCGGGAATAGCCGAACAGGTCGGCGCCCAGCGGCACGCCGGCGATCCACTCGTATTGCACCAGGCCGGCCTGGCAGGCCAGCAGCGCCGACCAGCACAGGCCCAGCAATGCGAGGCGCCAGCGCCGCGCGGGGATCGGCGCCAGCAGCGTCGCGCCCAGCACCAACAGGAAGCCGTAGCGCAGCAGCGACAGCAGGTCGTTGGCCAGCGCGGGGCCGAACAGGATGGATACCTTGACCGTGCCGGCCACGTGCGAGGTTTCGGCGATGCGCAGGCAGAGCCAGGCCAGCATCAGGGCCGGCAGGCAGCTCAGGACGTCGGAGAGGGCCGCGCCCAGCGCGCGGCGCAGCGGACCGGTCTCCCTGACCGGCGCCGGCGGCTTCTCGGCGACGGCTACCATCGGCGGTACAGCGCGAACGTGATCCCGCGCTCGTCGCCGGCACCGGCGCCGCCGGACGCCGCGCGCGAGAAGCTGGCGCCGATCTTCCCGCCCCATTGCGGCGTGAAGTAGCGCACCCAGGCGACGCCGCCGCCGCCCGAGCGGGCGCGCCCGCCCACCAGGCTGAGAGGATCGTCGCTGCGGCCGCTGTTGGCGCTCAGCTCGAGGTAGTTGTCGGCGTCGCCGGTGTAATACCAGCGCGCCAGCAGGCGCTCGCCGGTGCTGCGCGAATCCTGCGAGACGATGTTCTGGTGCCGCAGCTGGATGTAGAAGTTGCCGCTGTACTTGGCGATGCTGATGCCGTAGATGTTGACGCGCGAGTCGAAGCCCAGCACGTCATCGCTGAGCGAGGCTTCCCAGCCCGAACCGAGCGCCTGCCAGACCTCGACCCGGCCCGAGTTGGCCGGAAACAGGCGGCTGCCGGCCGAGTGCTGGTAGCGCAGGTTGGCATAGGCGCCCTGCCACAGGCTGGCGTAGCCGTCCAGCGCCCAGGCATGGTCCTGCTGGCCGAAGCGGTGCGCGCGCAGGGTCTCGAAGCCCAGCGAGCCGGCCTTCATGTAATGGCGCAGGCTGACCGTTTGATCGTTCCAGCGCGGACCGATGCCGACGTCCGTCCAGCTCGAGGACAGGCCGGCGGCCCAATCGTAACCGGCGGCGCCGACGGCGTCGGGCGTGCCCGCGGACGGCAAGACCGGCCGTGGCAGCAGCTCGGCCAGCAGGGCGTCGATCTCGGCCGCATCACCGCCCAGAACGCGGGCGCGTTCCAGGTCCGCACGCGCCTCGGGCGCATGGCCGAGAGCGCGCTGCGCACGGGCCCGCGCCACCAGGGCGGCCGGGTCGTTCGGGCGCAGGGCGGCCAGGTGCTGGTAGGCTTCCAGCGCCTTGGCCGGCTGTTCGCTCCAGCGGTAAGTATTGCCCAGGGCTTCCCAGACGTCGGCATAGTCCGGCGAGGCGGCCGCGGCAGCCGACAGGTCGGCCACCGCCTCGTTCCAGCGTCCCAGGCGCGAATGGACGATGCCGCGGCCCAGCAGGACGTCGGCATTGCCCGGCGAGCGCGTCAGCAGGGCCGAATACGCCGCCAGCGCCAGCTCGGGCTGGCCGCCATTGGCGAGCGCACGCGCCTTCGCGTACTGGTCGTCGAAGGATGGGGCGCTGGGTGGCTGGACCTGGGCAGGCGGATTGTCGGGGAGCTGGAAATCGATCGGCATGTAGAAGGAGAAAGGGGCAAAGGACGCAGGCCAAACTGTGCCGGACTCACCCTGTTGCGTCAAGGAAAGCACCTATTCTGCGGCCCTTCTGTCGCGCAAAACCCTCAGTTGCTTTGCAAAAGCTTATTTCAAACCCGGCCGCGAGAGGTCGACCACGCGCCCGGACAGCGTGAAGATGCCCTCGCCCTGGTAATGCAGGGTCTCGGGATGGGCCGGCGTGGCCGCGGCCCGCGCCGCCACGACCTCCCAGACGAAAAAATTATATTTGTCGACCAGGCTGTCGTCGTGCAGCCGGCATTCGAACTGCGCGTGGCACTCGCGGATGGACGGCGCGCCCACCAGGCGCGAGGGCTGGGCCGTCAGTCCATAGGCGTCGAACTTGTCGATCTCGGCGCCGCTGGTCGAGCCGATCCCGAGCACCGCCTCGGTGAGTGCCGTGGTCGGGAGGTTGATCACGCATTCGCCGCTGGCGCGCACCAGTTCGAAGCTGTGGTTGCCGGACGCGATCACGCAGCCGACCAGCGAAGGCGTGAATTCCATCACGGTGTGCCAGCCCATGGTCATGATGTCGCGCCGGCCCTGCCAGCTGGAGGACACCAGCACCACCGGGCCGGGTTCGAGGTAGCGCCGCACCTGGTGCGGCGGGAGGGTGTGCTTGCGGGGCAGGTTCATGGATGCATGATCGCTCGCCGGCGGCGGCCGGGGCGCACGGATGGGCGGCGGCGGCGCCAGGCGGTACACTAGCGGGATGAAGTCCACCGCTTTCCTGTCGCGCAACCGCCGTCTCCTCGTCCTGTGCGCGGTGTCGGTGGCGCTGCATGGCGCCTTGCTGGAACTGGCTGCGCAGCGCCAGCCCGGCCCGCTGGCGCCGCCCATGGCGCCGGCGCCGCTGGCGCTGCGCCTGGTGGGCCTGGCGCCGCACGCGCACGGCAGCGCCGCCGCCACGCAGCGCGCACCGGAACCCGAACCCGGACAGCAAGCCACGCGGCCCGCGCCGGCGCCCGCCGCCGCGCCCGTGAGACCAGCGGCGCCCCCTGCCCGCCCGCGCCAGGCCGCGCCGCCGGCGCCAGCCATGCCAGGGTCGAATACCGCAAGCGCCCCTGCCACTGCCCAGCCAGTCCCCGGTGCGCGCCTGCTGGTGCAGATGCCGGGCCGCTACCGGGTCTCCCTGCCCCCCTCGGCGCGCCTGCGCTACGAGCTGCTGCTGCAGGGACGGCCGGCGCCGGACAGGCCGGCCTACCTCGACTGGCGCAGCGACGGCGCCAGCTACACGCTCGACATCGACGGCCTGGCAGGCCGCCTGTCCAGCCGCGGCATGGGCGGCGACGCCGGCATCGTGCCGCTGCAGGCCAGCGAAACCCAGGGCGACCGGGCGCTGCGCACCAGCTTCGATCCAGAGACGGGAGAAGTACGGTTCGCGGCCGGCGGCGCCAGCGCGCAGGCCGTGATCGGCATGCAGGACCGCGCTTCGGTGCTGGTGCAGCTGGCCGCGATCGGCCGCGCCAGCACCGAGCAGATGCAGGACGTGATCCGGATCGCCGTGGCCGATGCCGCCGCGGTGGTTATCAGCCAGTACCAGGTGCTGGGGCAGGAAGACGTCGCCACCGGCATCGGCACCCTGCCGGCCTGGCATCTGGCGCAGGCGGCGGCGCCCGGCCAGGCGCGCCTCGAACTGTGGCTGGCGCCGTCCCAGGACTGGCTGCCGGTGCAGCTGCGCCTGACCGCGGCGGACGGCTCGGTGTCGACGCAGGTCCTCACCCGCGTCGAGCGTTAAGGGCGTTCCTGCGCGGCTTAGTCGCGCACGCGGCGCCAGCCGGCGCGGTGCGCCTCGACGTCGGTGGCGCGCGCCACGCTGGAGGTGATGGTGTTGCCGTCGGCGGTGGTGGTGACCATCTTCAGGGCGCCCGAAGGCAGGCGGACGATGATGAAGCCGACCGCCGCCGAATTACCCGACAGCGTGGACCCGGCGATCGCGCCGACGCCCTGCTGGCTGTTCACCGGCATTCCCGTGCAGACGTTCAGCTGGTACACATTGCTGCTGCCGCCGACCTTGCAGGAGGACGAGGACGAAGGCATGTTCGACACCACGGTCAGGGTGCCGGCCGCCACTTTCGGATCGAGGTTGACGCGCTCGCCGGCGTTCTGGTCGAGGTCGAAGAACCAGCCGGCCTTGGGACCCAGGCTGACGGCCGGGCCGCTGATCGTGTACACCGAGGTGTTGGCCGGGTGGGCCAGGGTCTGCTTGTCCATCGAGAGCGGATTGCGCCAGCTGGCCGCGCCGATGCCGGTATTGCTGTCCTTCAGCACGTAGACGCTCTGGGTGGAGGTGTCGTCGATGTCCGGCAGGTCGAGCAGGCGCCCGGTGCCGAAAATGACGATCTTCTGCGCGCTGACGGTCGTGACGCCCAGCTTGTCGGTGTTCGAGACCTGGCACATCGTCACTTCCGGCCGGCTGGTCACCGGCTGGGCGGTGCCGGCGTCGCCCATCTGCACCACCGTCGGGTCGCCCTGGGTGGTGAAGTCGAAGCGCCACATCTTGCCCTGGTTGTCGCCGCCATACACATAGGTCACCAGCGGATCGCTGAGCGGATTGTTGGTAATGGCCGTGATCTTGGCCAGGCCCGAAGGCGTGGTGGTGCTGCCCACGCCCGTGCTCTTCTTGCTCAGCACACGGCCGCTGGCGACATCGACCACGTACAGGTAGCCCTTGCCGTCGCCGCCGAAGCCGGTGCCCGGGATGTTGTTGTAGCCGGAGGTCAGGAACACGACCCAGTGCTCGACGCCGGACGCATCCTTCCAGGTGCCGAACTGCGGGTTGCCGAAGGACAGGCCGATGTCGGCATCGTAGCTGCTGCCGCTGCAGACGCTGGCGTCGGCGCACAGCTCCCACAGGGCGACCGGCGTGGCCGGGTTGGTCACGTCGATCGCATAGTAGCCGCGGCCGCCGGCGTTCAGCCCCGCCACCAGCACCGAGCGCCATTCGGTGCCGATCTTGACGTCCGAGATCTCGGGCGAGCCGTCGGTGCTGAACTGGTGGTTGGTGCTGTAGGTCGTGCTGGCCTGAAGGTGCAGCTTCTTCATGGTGGCGCGCGGCAGGTAGCCCCACAGCTCGTTGCCGTTGGCGGCATCGAAGGCGTGCAGCATGCCGTCGTTGGCGGCCACGAACACCGCCGGCGTGCGGCCGGCCTTGGCGACCTTGAAGTCCGCATAGCCGGCGGCCGTGTAGTTCTTGCGCGGATCGCGCTGGTAGGCCGGCTTGGACGCGGCGATGTCGCCGAGGACGATCGGCAGCACCTGGGTCACGCCGTCGTCCTTGGTGCTGGACAGCGTGTAGGCGCGCAGGCGGGTATCGTCCGCGTACTGCTGGCGGCCACGCAGCCAGTCGACGATATTGCTGCCGTTGTTGACGATCAGGCGGTCGGCGGCCGACAGGTTGGTGCATTGGGCCAGGGCGCCGCACTTGTTGTCGAACCAGGCCTTTTCGGTGGCGTTCAGGTTGGCGTACAAGAACTCCTTGAGGCCGCCGTTGTCGACGTCCAGCATCTTGAGCTTGCGGGTGTCGGTGGCAGCCGCCACCTTGGCGCCGAGGGTATTGCTGGAGTGCCAGGTGATGGTCTTGATCACTTCGCCGCTGACCGGGTCCAGCTTGCGGTCGGTGAGCACGCCGAACCATTTCACGGTGGTGAAGGTCGCGGAGAAAATGTCGTTGTCCTCGAGCGTGATGTTGGGGGTCGAGGTCGCGGATGCGGCGGCGGCGCCGACGTGCACCTCGATGTTGGCCAGGGCCTTCGACAAGCCGTCCACCACCTGGGTCGGATCGGACGCGCTGAAGTATTTGCCGTGGCCGTTGATGGCCGCGTGCCAGAGGTCGTCGACGCGCTCCTGCAGGGCCGCGCTGCCGCTGTCGTTGCCGGTGTCCGGATCCGGCCACACGTAGGCGCCCTTGTTGTTCCAGGGGCAGCCGGTGGTGACGCCGGTGACCAGCTTGTAGAAATCCGATCCCTCGGTCGCGCCGGTGTCGTACTTCGGGTCGAAGGTCATGACCCCGTCCACGCCCAGGCCAAGGGCATAGGTGTTCATGTGCAGGTGCTGGTTGTCGCCCGCGGCGGCCGGCACCACGCCGTCCTTGGTCATCGGGTCGATGTCGGTGCGCAGCGAGGTGGTGCCGGTGCTGCTGCCGCCGTTGTACCAGTGCAGGGCCACGTCGGCCAGCGAGGCATCGGTCTGGGCGCGGGTGTCGACGCAACCCAGGCGTTTGCTGCAGAAGCGCGGCAGGTTTTCCTTGTTGTCGTTGTTGGCGACGTTGCTCGCAGCGCCACCGTTCCAGTAGCCGTCGGTGGTGACGAAGGCGAAGTTCTGCTGGCAGGGATACTGGATCACTTCCGAGCCCGCCGCGCGTTTCATGTTGCCCTGGTTGGCGTACATCTTGCCGATCGCGTTCAGGGCCAGGCGCAGCGGCGTCGAGTTCGAGCCGTTCATCTTGTACAGCGCGGTGTACCAGGCGCTGCGGTTGGTGCCGGAAAACTCGGCGGGATAGGTGAATCCGCTGGACGACTCGGCCGCGGCGCTCGACAGCGAGACGATGCCGACGTTGTAGTTGCCATTCAGGGCCTGGAAGGCCTGGCCGACCGCCGTCTTCATCATCTGGTTGCGCGTCTTGTAATAGGCGTACCAGTTGGCGAAGTTGGTCATCTCTTCGTCGTAGGTGCAGGTCGCGCCGGCGCAGTCGGTGCGGGCCGGCGCCTTCGGATAGCTGGTATTGGTCGACACGATGTCGGTGCGCACGAACACCGGGGCGCCGGCGCCGAGGGCGGTGGTGGTGGACGGGATGACGTCGGTGGTTTTCTTGCCGGTCGACTTGACCTGGGCGTCGACGTTCACCGCCCAGCCATTGCGGCTACCGTCGGCCACCACCGTGCAGTCGGCGCTGGTCTTGTCGGCCCCGGCCGGGCACACGATCGGCACGATGGCGATCACGTTGTTGGTGGGCAGGTTGATGCCGTAGGCCGAGCAGGCCGGCACATCGCTGCTGGTCGGGCTGCGCACGCAGGCCAAGTATTGCCTGGACAGGCCGGTCTTGCCGACGATCGAAGCCGCCAGCGAGTTGGCCAGCGCACCCTGCTTGGACAGGGTCGTGGTGCCGCCGACCGCGGTCACCGCGCCGCCGGTGATGGTCACGGTGCCCCCGGATTCGGTCACCGTGATCTTGTTGATCACCAGGTCGTTGCTCGTGTCCGATGCGCCAATGGTGACGGTGCCGTAGGCGGCGGTGACGGTGCTGGTGGCGCTGGAAAAACGCGGGTAGATGTAGCTGCCGACGTACTTCGCCTGGCAGTCCGTCAGTGCGGTACTGTTACAGAAGCGCACCTTGGCAGGGAACGGGTAGCCGGCCGGCGGCGGCGTGCCGACCGAGACGGTCTTGCACGTGACGAGGCTCGCTTCCTTGCAGTATTCGGCAACGTTGATGGTGTAGTAGTAAGGCGCCGTGCCGGTGTAATTGCTGGAACTCTTGTAGGTGCCGTCCGGATAGGCGTAGGTCGGGTTGCCGTAGATGCAGGTCGTCGTACCCGACTTGCACCAGCCGATCTCGGGGAAGTCGCTGGTGAGATTGGTGTTGCTCTCGCTCTGTCCGAGCAGATTGGTCTTGTTGATGCCGAAGCCGTCGGTTGGAACAATGGTCCAGGACGTCGTCTGCGTCTTCGTCATCGACGCATACGCATTGCCCTGGGCGTCGACCGGCGGCGTGTACTGCACCTTCGGGTCGTAGTACTGGCGATTGAAATCGGCGCTGTTGAAGGGCGGATGGCCCGGCTTGCAGGCGGTCCTGCCGTTGGCCAGCGTGGTGTTGTTGCGGCAGCTCGTCGAGTCGTCCACGAAGTCCGGCGTGAACATCGAGGCCATCGAACCCGAGTTATCGTACAGGAGCATCAGGTTGGGCTTGACGTTGCCGCTGCCGGTGATGTTCAGCAGCGGCAGCTGGGCGATGCTGGTCGGGGCCGCGCCGGCGCCGGCGCCAAGCAGGACCAGGAAGAAGAAAGCGAGGAGTTTTTTCATGGGAGACCCAAACTTACACACCGATCAGCACGATCATCTGGTTGATCACGTTGGCACCCCGCGGCCCGTTGATGCGCGAGGCGATCACATAATGGAGTTGCGGCGCGCCGTCGAAGCTGGGCGCGTCCGATGCCAGGCTCTCGCCCAGCGCCACGGCGTTGCCGAGGCTGCCGCGCACCGACGAGGTCTGCACGCAACGGTTGTCCTTGATGTCGTAACGGCCATCGCGCGCGCACAGCCGGTGCACGACGTACTGGATGCTGTTGCCGCCGGCGTCCGTGATGGTTTTCGCGTCGTCCCAGAACCCGTCGTCATGCGGGGTGACCTTGGTACTCAGCGAGGCGTGGTAGCCGTCGTCCGGGTCGTCGGCGTCGAGCGCGGCCTTGTTGGCGGCGGCGGTGCTGCTCAGCCACTGGAATCCCTGGTGCAGGCCGAGGTCGGCGGCGCGGTTGAGGGTGGCGTCATACGCCAGGTTGCCGGTCGCCAGCGCGGTCGAGTGGCTGGACTTCAGCAGGTAGACGCTGCCGACCAGCATGACCGCCAGGATGATCAGCATGACCGGCAGGGCGACGCCCTGCTCGCGCGCGCGGCGGCGGATGCGCGAGGCCGGCTGTTTCGGCGGCTTGTTCATCATGGCCTCCAGACGAAGTTACGCAGCGGGACGATGGTCTCGAACACCCGGTAACGGTAGCAGCGCCAGTCGACCGTATCGCCGGGGACGCCGAGCTTGACCTTGACCGGGACCGCGGCCGCGCCGGCGCTGCCGCCGGCGAACACCGTCAGCGGCGCGGTGGTGGCGGTGCAGTTGCCGCCCGCGGGCGCCGCATCCGGCGTGCGGCTGCGCGCGACCACGGCCAGGCGCACCGCCGCGATGCGCAGGGTGTCGCCGGCGCCGCCGGTCACGCCGTCGCCATCGGCATTGATCATGGTGGACGACCAGACCTTGACCTGCATGCCGGCGTCCGGCGTGAAGTTGGCGCCCACGCGGTTGTCGAAGCCGTACTGCGCCTTGATCGAGACGATGTCGCCGGCCACCGCGGCGGGATTCTCCGCGGCGCCGTCCATGTCGGTCGAGCGCAGCTGCAGGAAGCCGTTCGCGACCGACCAGGTATGGAAGGACAGCGATCTTGCCGGGCCGAGGTTGAACACGCGCGAGACCCCGGCGCCGAAGCTGGCGCCGAGGGCGCCGCTGTTGTAGCGGTAAGCGCTGTTCTGCACCACGTCCACCGACTGCTGGGCCGGGAGCGCCGCCAGCGCGTCCGGATCGGACGAGATCTGGGCCAGCGCGCACTTGCCGCCCAGCTGCTCGGGCGCGACCACGATCACGTCGCCCTGGCGGAAGCCGTAGGGCACGCGGTCGACCACGATGCGGGTGCCGGCGGTGTAGGCCGACAGCAGGCGCATGGTGCCGGTGCCGGTGATCGAACTGCCGGCATAGAAATTGACGCGGTCCGGATTCTCGCCGTCGGTGGCAGGTGCGGCGCTCGCCCCGCCCACTTCCTTTTCGATGATCACCGGCGCCAGCGGATTGAGCGTCACGCCGCCGACAGTCACCGACGCCAGCGCATAGTGCCTGGCGTCGCTGAACACGGTGTCGCAACCGGCGATGATCGGATCGTTCAAGCCATATCCGGCCTGGGCCGCGTCGCCGCTCATGGAAAACAGCGCCAGCATCCCGTTCTGCATGGCGTCCGAGCTGCCCACGCCATTGCGCTGGGTGCGTTCGGAGCCGCTCATCAGGCGCAGCGCGAACACCAGCGCCAGCATGCCGATGACGATGCTGACCATCAGCTCGACCAGCGAGAATCCCTGTTCAGGTGAGCGCATACGGCCTGTCATGTCTTGCTGCCCGCAATGTAGGAAGTGACACGGTGCTGGTTCGCGGCGCCCGCCTTGCGGGTCCAGGCGATCCTGATGTCGACGCGGGTGCCTGCAGCCGCGGCCCCGGGGGTGACGGTCACGCCGATCGTGGCGCTCGGAATACGGGCCTTGGTGGCGTCGTGCCAGGGCTTCAGCTGGGCCCCCGGCGCGGCGCCCTCGGCCACCGCGTAGGCGGCCAGGTTGGCCTGGTCGGTGGCCATGATGCCGAGCAGGCTTTCCGCGGCCAGCGTGGCTTCGGTGCGCATGGCGGAATCCTCCAGCGCCGAAACCGAGCGCGCCTGCAGGCCCAGCATGCCGATCAGGCCGATGGCCAGCAGCGCCACCGCGACCAGGGCCTCGACCAGCGCGAAGCCCTGCTGCGCGCGGCGGCGTAGACGGCGGGCCGGCGTCATCGCGGGCACCTGCGGCGGTCGGGCGCCACCGCTGCCGGATTGCAGCGCATGGCCACGCCGGCCAGGGTCAGCGACACCGCGACCGGGGCAAAGGCGCCGGCGCGGTCGTCCGTGGGCGACAGGGTGATGCGGGAAATCTGCGGCGAGATGCGGGTGTCGACCCAGCCGAGCGCGGTGAAGTACACGGCGTTGGCGCCGGACGGCCCGACCAGCAGCGACACGGAACGCGCCGACGGCAGGCCGTTGGCGCTGCGTACGACCGACTTGTCGCCCAGGGCGCCGCGCGGGTCGCCGGCGGCCGCCGCGGCGGCGGTGGACCAGCCGGTGCTGTCGTCGTCGCAGGCGTCGTCGGTGGAGGGATAGCAGAGGTCGACACGCCATTGCTGCTGGCCGCTGGCGGCGTTATCGTCCAGCACCAGCCGGCTTGCGCTGTTGTGGCCGATCGCCTGGCTGCGCGCGAAGGCGAAGCCGTCGGCGTAGTAGCCGGCGGCGGCGCTCGCCTTGCGGCCCAGCAGCCAGGCCGACATGCTGGGGATGCCGGCGCTGGCGAGGACGGCGAGGATCGCGACCACCACGGTGGCCTCGACCAGGGTGAATCCGCCGGCGCGCGGCGGTGGCGGCATTACTGCACGCACCGGCCATCCTTGCGGTCGATCCAGCAGCTGGTGCTGGTGGTCCAGCCGGTGGGCGCGCGCGGCGTCGTGCGGGCGCCGTTCTGGTCGATCGTGAACGAAAAGCCCAGCGCCGCGCCCCTGCCCGCCGCCGTGACGACATAGGCCGAAGCGGTACCGCTGGTGAGGGTGTAGGAGAAATTGGCGCTGGCGGCCGGCAGGCGGTCGAAGCCGGCATAGGTCCGGTTGTTCGACCAGTATTCCTCGGCGGCGGTCTGCACGCTGCCGAGGCCGGAATACGCATCCGCCAGGCGCGCGCGCATCACATAATTGCCGTAGGCGGGAATGGCGACGGCGCCCAGGATACCGAGGATGGCCACCACGATCATCAGTTCGATCAGGGTAAAGCCGCGCTCCCGCACGGTGGTTCGCTTGAAGCTCGACATATGGAATCCCGAAAAATACTTGCCCAACGACAATATTAGCCTAAGCCAATGGATTTTGGGCTTGGAAGCCGACAAAAAACAACGAAATCCGGGGCCAATGCGGCCCCCGAAACAGCCGGGGCGGCCGAAACGATGTCGATCGATTATTGGGTAATGTCGTTCGAATATTGGGTGATGTCTTTCGGTCATCGCGGCGCCGGCCGGTCCGCGCCGCGCGCCATGTAGATCGCGCCGCCGGGGTAAGTGGCCAGCCGGCGCGCGCCCCCTTCCCCGGCCTCCCGTACAGCAAAGCCCTGGCCTTCCCAGAAGCGGCGCGAATCCTGCACCGCGACCAGTGCGGCCCAGGGCAGCGCCGCGTTTGCCTCCAGCAGCGAGGCGACGAGCCGGCGCGCCAGCCCCTGGCCGAGCGCGCGCGGCGCCACCGCGAGGTCGTGGAGGTACAGGGTATCGGCATCCGGCGCGGCGTCGAACCCGGCGCCCAGCGGCGTCACCGCGCCGAGCCGGGAGTGATAGGCGAACAGGTAGGCGCACACGCCCTCCGCGTCGCAGGCGACCAGCACCGTGCCGGGGGCCGTGCGCAGGCGCGCCAGCACCACCCCGGCCGCTTCCCGCATCGCCGGCGGATAGCATGCGGCCTGCACCGCGAGGACGGCGTGCAGGTCGGCTTCGCGCATGGTGCGGATCGTGGCGTGGGCTGGCGGGCGACTGGACATGGGGCGGCATTATGCCACTCATCAGTCCTGCGGCGGCCACTTCCATGCAGCTGCGATTTTGTTTAGTAAACACTATAAACAGCGCAGGCTGGACCGAAGCGCTATTGCTGCTTGATAAGTTTCAGGCTATGTTTCCTGAATTACACCAAGGAGACACCATGGGTAAACAAAAACATCTGACGGCCCTCTGCCTGGCCGCGGGCCTGCTGTGCGCCGGCATCGCTCAGGCGCAGCAGGCCGCGCCGGGCGCCAGAACCGCCGAAGTCAATGTCTTCGTCGGCACCGGGGGCGATGGCCACACCTTCCCCGGGGCCACCCGCCCCTTCGGCATGATCCAGCTGAGCCCCGACACCCAGGTCCGGCATTTCAAGCAGAGCTACCCCTGGGCCGCCGGCTACCGCTACGAGGACGATTCCATCCTCGGCTTCTCGCACACCCATTTTTCCGGCGCCGGCCATTCCGACCTCGGCGACGTGCTGCTGATGCCCACCAGCGGCGAACTGAAACTCGAACCGGGCTACCCGGAACGCCCTTTCAGCGGCTACCGCTCGCGCTTTTCGCACAAGGACGAGCAGGCGGAGCCGGGCTACTACGCGGTCAAGCTGCTCGACAACGAAGTCGACGTCGAACTGACCGCCAGCGAGCGCGTGGGCCTGCACCGCTACCGCTTCAAGCCCGGTGCGGAGGCCCGCGTGGTGCTCGACCTGAGAAGCAGCATCTACGACTGGAGCGGCAAGAATCTGTGGTCGCGCCTGCGCCTGCGCGGCCAGGACACCATCACCGGCATGCGCGAAACGCGCGGCTGGGCGCCCGGCCGCCAGCTCTATTTCGCGATCCGTTTCTCGAAGCCGCTCCACGGCCACCAGCTGATGAACCGCGAGGAAGGCGTCGAATACCGCGGCTTCGCCTCGCCCGGCAAGAATCCCGCTGAAAAAGTGCTGGTCGAGGGCAAGGCGCTCGAAGCCGCGCTCGACTTCGGACAGATGGGCGACACGCCGCTACTGGTCAAGGTGGCGGTGTCCGCCGTCAGCGAAGAAGGCGCCCTGGCCAACCTGGACGAGATGCCGGGCTGGGACTTCGACGCCGAGCGCAAGCGCGCGCACGAGGCCTGGGAACAGGCGCTGGGCGCGGTCGACGTCGATGCCCCCGCGCCGATGAAGCGCATGGTCTACACCAGCCTGTATCACAGCCTGCTGGCGCCCAGCCTGTTCATGGACCGCGACGGCAAGTACCGCGGCCCCGACAACCAGGTGCACCAGGCCGAGGGCTTCCGCTTCCACTCGACCTTCTCGCTGTGGGACACCTATCGCGCCCTGCACCCGCTGCTGACCCTGATCCAGCCGGAGCAGCGCAACGCCGACTTCGTGCGCTCGCTGATCGCCTCGCAGCAGGCCAGCCCCTACGGCATCCTGCCGGTGTGGCAGTTTGCCGGGCTGGAGACCTGGTGCATGATCGGCTACCACGCGGTGCCGGTGATCGCCGACGCCTACATGAAGGGCATCCGCGGCTTCGAACCCGAGCAGGCTCTCGCCGCGATGACGGCCAGCGCCGAGTACGGCCCTTACGGCGGCCTGCAGCACTACATGAAGTACGGCTACGTGCCGATCGACCTGGAACCGGAAGCGGCCTCCAAGACCGTCGAGTATGCCTTCGACGACTGGACCATCGCGCGCATGGCCGAGAAGATGGGCAAGCAGGACGTGGCCGCGCGTTATTACAAGCGCGCGCAGAACTGGCGCAACGTGTTCGACCCCAAGACCGGCTTCGTCCGCGCACGCAAGTCGAGCGGCGAGTTCCGCACGCCCTTCAACCCGGTGCAGTCGAACTTCGGCAGCGACTATACGGAAGGCAGCGCCTGGCAGTATTCCTGGTATATGCCGCACGATAACGCGGGCCTGGTGAGATTCCTGGGCGGCGACGCCGGCCTGGTAAACAAGATCGACCAGGTCTTCGATGCGAAGATCGACGCCAACGTCTACGCCCACATGGAAGACATCTCGGGCCTGATCGGCCACTACGCCCACGGCAACGAGCCTTCGCACCACGTGGCCTACCTGTACAACTACGCCGGCGCGCCGTGGAAGACCCAGGGCCGCCTGGCGCAGATCGTCGCCAGCCAGTACAAGGACGCGCCGGACGGCCTGGCCGGCAACGACGACCTGGGCCAGACCTCGGCCTGGCTGGCCTTCACCGCGATGGGCTTCTATCCGGTGGCCCCGGGGACCAACGAGTACGTGATCGGCCGCCCCTTCGTCGAACGCGCCACGCTGAATCTCCCGAACGGCAAGCGCTTCACGGTGCGCGCGGTGAACCTGCTTGACGCCAACGGCTATGTCGGCAGCGTCACGCTCAACGGCAAGCCTTTGGCGCGCAGCTACCTGCGCCACGAAGACATCCTGGCGGGCGGTGAACTCGTGTTCACCATGCAGGCAACGCCCGACACCAACTGGGGCAAGGCGAAGAGCGCCCGTCCCTACACGCAAACGGCCTACCAATGAAACGACTCGTCTTCACCGCCGCCTTCGGCCTTGCCGGCCTTGCCGCCCTTGCCGCCCACGCCGCGCCGCTCGACCATGCGCCGCTGGATTACGTCAATCCGCTGATGGGCACGGCCAGCAAGCCGGAGCTCTCGAACGGGAATACCTACCCCTCGGTCGGCATCCCCTGGGGCATGAACTACTGGACCCCGCAGACCGGCAAGATGGGCAACGGCTGGGCCTACACCTATGACGCCGACCGCATCCGCGGCTTCAAGCAGACCCACCAGCCCTCGCCCTGGATGAACGACTACGGCCAGTTCGCCATCATGCCCCTGACCGGCAAGAAGCGCTTCACCCAGGACGATCGCGCCAGCTGGTTCTCGCACAAGGCGGAGCTGGCCAAGCCGGACTACTACCGCGTCTACCTGGCCGACAGCGACGTCACCGCCGAACTGACGCCGACCGAGCGCGCGGCCCAGTTCCGCTTCACCTTCCCGAAGACGGACCAGGCCTGGGTCGTGATCGACGCCCTCGACAAGGGTTCCTTCGTCAAACTGATCCCGGCCGAGCGCAAGATCGTCGGCTACTCGACCCGCCACGCGGGCAAGCCGATGCCGGGCTTCCGCAATTGGTTCGTGATCCAGTTCGACAAGCCTTTCAGCTCCGCCGAGGTGTGGGACGGCGACAAGCTGATCGCCGATGCGCAGGAGGCGGAAGTGCAGCACGCCGGCGCCATCGTCGGTTTCGCGACCCGCGACGGCGAGAAGGTCGGCGCGCGCGTGGCCTCTTCCTTCATCAGCCTGGAGCAGGCCGAGCGCAACCTGGCGCGCGAAATCGGCAATGACGACTTCGACGCCACCCGCGCCAAGGCGGCGAAACGCTGGAACGAGGTGCTGGGCAAAGTCGAAGTGAAAGGCGGCAGCATCGACCAGCAGCGCACCTTTTATTCCAGCCTTTACCGCATGGTGCAGTTCCCGAACAAGATCTACGAACTGGACGCCGCCGGCCAGCCAATCCACTGGAGCCCCTACAACGGCAAGGTCATGGCGGGCCGCATGTTCGCCGGCACCGGCTTCTGGGACACCTTCCGCGCCCTCTATCCCTTCCTCAACCTGATGTACCCGTCGGTGAACAAGGAAATGCAGGAAGGCCTGGCCAACGACTTCAAGGAAGGCGGCTGGCTGCCCGAATGGTCCAGTCCCGGTTACGCCAACGTCATGGTCGGCAACAACTCGGCCTCGGTGGTGGCGGAAGCCTGGCTGAAGGGCCTGCGCGGCTACGACATCGAGACCCTGTGGCAGGCCCTGGTCCATGGCGCCAACAACGCCGGGCCGATGGAAGCCGTGGGCCGCGCCGGTGTCGAGGACTACAATCGCCTCGGCTACGTGCCCTACGACGCCGGCATCAAGGAGAACGCCGCCCGCACGCTCGAATACGCGTACGACGACTTCGCCATCTACCAGCTCGGCAAGGCGCTCGGCAAGCCGCAGTCGGAAATCGCCATCTACGCGGAGCGCGCCCGCAACTACCGCAAGCTGTTCGACCCGGAGACGGGCCTGATGCGCGGGAAGAACCGCGACGGCAGCTTCCAGGCGCCCTTCAACCCCTTCAAGTGGGGCGACGCCTTCACCGAGGGGAACAGCTGGCATTACACCTGGTCGGTGTTCCACGACGTGGCCGGCCTGGTCCAGCTGATGGGCGGCCGCAAGGCCTTCGTCGGCAAGCTGGACGCGGTATGGAGCTTGCCGCCGGTGTTCGACGACAGCTACTATGGGCAGGTGATCCACGAAATCCGCGAGATGCAGATCGCCGGCATGGGCCAGTACGCCCACGGCAACCAGCCGATCCAGCACATGATCTACCTGTACGACTATGCCGGCGCGCCCTGGAAGACCCAGTACTGGGCGCGCGAGGTGATGAACCGCCTGTACCGCGCCACCCCGGACGGCTATTGCGGCGACGAGGACAATGGCCAGACCTCGGCCTGGTACGTGTTCTCCAGCCTGGGCTTCTACCCGGTCACGCCGAGCCGCCCGCAATACGCGCTGGGCGCGCCGCTGTTCCCGGAAGCCGTGCTGCACCTCGAGAACGGCCGCCAGGTCAGCATCAAAGCCCCTGGCAACAGCGATGCGCGGCGCTACGTGGACGCGCTGCGCATCGACGGCAAGAAGGTGGAGCGCAACTGGGTGAGCCATGCGGAACTGATGCGTGGCGCGAAGCTGGACTTCAGCATGTCGGACAAGCCCAACCAGACCCGCGGCACGAAGGAAGAAGACGCGCCCTACTCCTTCTCGACCGCCGCGGAGGAGAAGCAATGAAATGACGGTCACGATCCGCGACCTCGCGCGCGCCGCCAACTGCTCGATCGGCACGGTGTCGCGCGCGCTGAAGAACCAGCCGGGGCTGGGCGAACCGACCCGCGCGCGCATCCTCTCCACCGCGCGCGAGCTGGGCTACGACTTCGGCCGCCTGCGCCTGGGCGCGATCCGCCGCATCGCCTTCCTGCTGCACCAGCAGCACAAGACCCTGTCGTCCAGCCCCTTTTATTCGCCGGTGCTGCAGGGCGCGGAACAGGCCTGCCGGCGCGCCGGCGTGGCGCTGTCCTTCTACGTGGTGAACCCGGCCGAGCCGGTGGCCGAGCTGCTGCGCGCCCAGCAGCCGGACGCCATCCTGTGCGCCGGCTATTTCGAGCCCGAGCTGGTGGCCGTGCTGCGCGACAGCGGCAAGCCGCTGGTGCTGGTCGACATGCACCTGCCGGGCTTCAGCTCGATCAATCCGGACCATCACCTGGGCGGCTACCTGGCCACGCGCCACCTGATCCGCACCGGCCGGCGCCGCATCGCCATGATCTCCGGCTCGCTGGCCCACTTCAGCATCCACCAGCGCGCGCGCGGCTACCGCAAGGCCCTGTTCGATGCGCGCATGCTGGCGGATCCGGAACTGGAAGTCCACATCCCGGCCAGCGGCGACCCGGCCGAGGGCGTGGTTGCGGCGACCCGGCGCCTGCTGGCCCTGAACCCGCGCCCGGACGCGCTGTTCTGCTACAACGACAGCACCGCGCTGACGGCCATGCAGACCTGCCTTGACGCCGGCCTGAAGGTGCCGTCCGACATCGCCATCGTCGGCTTCGACGACATCAGCGCCGCCGCCCAGGCCATCCCGCCGCTGTCCAGCATCGCCATCGACAAGGAAGCGCTGGGCGCCGCGGGGGTCGAACTCCTGCTCGAAAAGCAGACCGCCGAATCCACCCTGCCGGTGCAGCTGATCGTGCGCGAGAGCAGCTACGACGACTGAGCGCCGCGCCGGCCGGCCAGTTGGTGCAACTGCGCGAGCTTGTCCGGATTGCGCACCACGTAGATGGCGGCGATGCGGCCCTCGCGCACGTCCAGCGAGGTGACCGAGTCCGGCAGCCCGTCGCGCCAGGTCAGCAGGCCGGGGCCGCCGTTCACCTCGATCATTTCGTGGTGGCCGCGTCCGGTCCACTTGCGTTCGATGCCGACCACCAGGCGCGCCACCCGGTCCGCGCCCAGCACCGCCCGCACCGTGGTCTTGGCCTTGCCGCCGCCATCGCCCATATAAGTGGCGTCCGCCGTCAAGAGTTCCTGCACGCGCGCCGGCACCCCCGAACGCGAAGCCTCGATGAACCTGGCCAGCAGCGCCAGGTGCTGCTCGCGGCCGACCTCGAAGCGCGGGCGCCCGGCGCGCACCCGCTCGCGCGCGCGCTGCAGGATCTTGCGGCAGGCCGCCTCGGTCTTGCCGACCATCGCCGCCACTTCGCCGTACTCGAATTCGAACACCTGGTGCAGCAGGAACACGGCGCGCTCCTCGGGGCCGAGCCGTTCCAGCATCAGCAGGAAAGCGGTCGAGATGTCGCCTGCCGCTTCCAGCGCCGCCTCGGGCGCCGGCGCCGCCTCGTCGATCAGCGGCTCCGGCAGCCAGGGGCCGACGTAGCGCTCGCGCTCGACCATGGCGCTGCGCAGGCGGTCAATGCTCAGGCGCGTCACCACGGTCACCAGCCAGGCCTCGGGGATGCGGGCCTCGAGGCCGCCGCCCTGCTGCCAGCGCAGCCAGGCTTCCTGCACGATGTCCTCGGCGTCGGCGCGCACGCCCAGCATGCGGTAGGCGATGCCGAACAGGCGCGGGCGCAGGGCCTGGAAAATGTCGGTTTGTGTGTCCATGAAGATTAGACGAGGCCGGGCCGCGTTTTGTGACAGCGGTGCGGGCTGTCACAAAACGGCGTATTCATTCGACTAGGCATGGTAAGCCAACCAAACTGAAGGAGCACACCATGCAACGCCTCGATTTTGCCAAAGCCTCGCCCGCCGCCTACAAAGCCCTGCTGGGCGTCGAAAACTATGTGCGCGAATCCGGTCTCGAACACAGCCTGCTCGAACTGGTCAAGCTGCGCGCCTCCCAAATCAACGGCTGCGGCTACTGCGTCGACATGCACGCCAGGGATGCGCGCGCGGCCGGCGAGTCCGAACGCCGCCTGTACGCGGTGGCCGTGTGGCGCGAGACGCCCTTCTTCAGCCCGCGCGAGCGCGCGGCGCTGGCGTGGACGGAAGCGCTGACGCGCCTGTCCGGGCAGCCGGCGCTGGACGCGGATTATGCGGCCTTGAAGGAGCATTTCAGCGAGCGCGAGATGGTCGACCTGGGCCTGGCCATCTCGGCCATCAACAGCTGGAACCGGCTGGCGGTGGGTTTCGGCCTGCAGCCGGCGGCGTAAGGAGGACCGGGCCGCTGGGCTGTCCGCTCAGCTGCCCGCTCAGCTGCCTGCGATCGGGCTGCCGAAGATGCCGACGGCCAGCTCGGCCCAGGTCAGCAGGAGGGTCAGCAGCAGGCCGCCGCCGATGGCGCGGCGCTGGGTTGCAGTGCGCAGCTTGCGGGTGAGCAGGACGTAGAGGCTGCCGATGCCGGCCAGCAAGATGCCGGCGACGAGGAAATCGAACACGCCCCAGTTCACTTCGCGGGTAAAACGCATGGCCACCAGCGGGATCGTCAGGATCGCGCCCGTGCCCAGCAAGACCCGGCCCAGGCTTCTGGCAAGGCCGCCCTGGTTTCGGGCATCGTCGTGATTGTTCAAAGCGCGCATGGCGTGGTCTCCTTCTTTCCTGGACGGATGATGTGTTGTCTTGACATCATAGTACGGTTCGGAAGAAAAGTCGCGCCGGCGCGGATGGCCGCTCAGAGCGGCGCGGTCTGGACCAGGTTCAGGCCGGTTTTAGCCAGGGCCATCGCCACCGGCAGGGCGCACAGCACCAGTACCACGCCGATACGGACACGGCGGGCGCGCTGCTTCTGCTGCGACAAACGTGAGAGGCGGACGCCTTTATCGTGGTTCATGACAGTCCTTTCATGTGCATTGAATTACGAAATGATAATACGCCCGCGCTTAAACCCACGACACGAATGCTTCAGCATATCCAGATCTATTGTTTTGGCGCATGCTCCGGTGTCGCCCGTCCGCAACGGCTCTTTCCTGCAGGCTTTGTCCGGGCGCGCGCCGTCCAGGCTGGCTAAGGGATAAAATGTTTTCCTTTTATCTATTGCACAGGTGGCCCATGCGACCAGAGGCAAAGGCACGATGGGGAACATGCAGGAACGCTTGAACCTGGAGAATTTGAAAGACGTCCTGTCGCTCGCCGCGCGCGGCGCCCCTTTCGACGACCTGCTGGCCAGCCTGCTTCAGGCGGCCTGCCGGCTGACCGGCGACGCGACCATGGCCACCATCTACGTGGCCGAACGCGGTGGCGCCGAGCTCGAACTGGCGGCCTCGATCGGCATGGACGGCGCGCTCGCCGCCGCGCTGGCGCGGGTGCCGGTCGGCGCCAGGGAAGCCGCCTGCGGCCGCGCCGCCCATCTGCGCCAGGCCGTGATCGTCGAGGATATCGCGGCCGAGCCGCGCATGGCGCCCTGGCTGCCGCTGGCGGCGGCGCACGGCGTCCAGGCCTGCTGGTCCTATCCGCTGCATGCGCCCGGCGACGGCGTGATCGGCACCCTGGCCTTCTATCACCGCGCTCCCTGCGCGCCGGCCCCGGCCCTGGCCGACGACATCGCCTATTTCGCCGACCTGGCCGCGCTGGTCGTGCAGCGCCACCTGCGCGAAGCCGACACCGGGCGCCGGCACCGCCTGTACGAGGCCGTCCTGTCGTCCACGCCGGACCTGGTCTACGTGTTCGGACTCGACCACCGCTTCGTCTACGCCAACGCCGTGCTGCTGCAGATGTGGGGCAAATCGTGGGATGAAGCGATCGGCAAGAACTGCCTCGAACTCGGCTACCCGGCCTGGCACGCCGAGATGCACGGCCGCGAGATCGAGCAGGTCAAGGCCACCAGGCGGGCCATCCGCGGCGAGGTGCCTTTCAACGGCACCTTCGGCCGCCGCATCTACGACTACATCTTCGTGCCGGTGCTGGGGCTGGACGGCGAAGTCGAAGCGGTGGCCGGCACGACCCGCGACGTCACCGAGCGCAAGCAGTTCGAGGACGAGCTGCTGGCCAGCCAGGAGCGCTTCCGCACCATCACCAATGCGATGCCGCAGATGGTCTGGACCGCCCTGCCCGACGGCAGCATCGATTACCACAACGACCAGTTCCATGAATTCGTCGGCCTGGCGCCGGACGAGGCCGAGGGCACGGCCTGGGCCGAGGCGGTGCTGCACCCGGACGACCGCCTGGCCGGCCGCGAGATCTGGAACCGCAGCGTGGCGCGCGGCGAACCCTACGAAATGACTTACCGGCTGCGCCACCGCAGCGGCGAATACCGCTGGATCCTGGCGCGCGCCCTGCCGGTGCGCGACGGCGCCGGCCAGATCGTCAAATGGATGGGCACCGATACCTGTTCAGCACAGGGACATAGGTAACACTTGTCTAGAGACATAGGTAACACCTTTTATGATCATTGCA